>NZ_JAPDPI010000023.1 GCF_026013615.1 Plebeiibacterium marinum | reverse complement strand
ATGCGTTGCATGGGGCTAGGATAAGCTGTGCTTTCAGCACGATATACAAAATGCTTTTACAAAAAATCTTCAGCCTAAAATATATAACATTATTCCAATAAAATAGAACCTTAGCCTGACGGCTATGCCCTTTAGGGTTTGGGGTTATACAAGCTGTAAATAAATCTCCACAAGGGTAGTCTCCACTTCAGAGCCTGTCCCGATCAAACGGGAGGATGTATGGAGGAGTAAAACGAGAAAGTACTTTCAGTTTGTAAGTAACCACTCTTCGTTAAAAGAGTTTTTACACACCCTGTAAAAGGAGGAGTACCTCGCCAAAGGCGAGGGAGGTGGTTTTATGCGTATTAAAAACCACCTCCCTTTTCCTGCCTCGTATTCCTCCTTGGCAAGAAGGAATACGATTTACAGCTTGCAAAACCTTAAATCACATTAGGTTTTATCTTTCCGTACACCCAAAGGCATCGATCGTTCCATGATCTTGAACGTAATGGACATTCAGAATGTAAGTCTGAAACTCAGGCCTTATCGAACTATATCATGTATCCACAGTTGCCATAAAAAAATAACATTAATGAGTAATACCAGTTTGGTATCCCATCGCAATTATTCTAATGCCTCTTGCTGGTACCAATTAATTTCTTCGGTAATCGCTGGCATAACGCTTTTTTCTGTTTTCATCCTTCCAAAAAACGTAGCGGCCATATTCCCTCACTTCGTTTAAGTGCAATGTTAAAAGAGAGTAGGCTTTGTCCCTAAGGATTTTATCTTCGTTGTAATTGCCTTTTTCTCCGTTAACTTTAGCCAAAATATCCTTTAGCTTGTTATAACTGGCTAAAGCATTTGTTGATAATTCAAAATCGTAATCAATAGTTTTTAAGGGTTCAGGATATTTTTCAGAGAGGGTATGTATTTCCAATAAATCCTGCACCAGGTCGTAACTGCCGCTACCTTCTTTTATGCGGTTTAGCTTTTTAATTAACGAAGCGTCTTTTCTATAGGCAAAAGTCATATGATGCAGAATTTCTTTTCTTAGCTCATAGGCAGCAGGAGCTTCATTTTTCCAAATTAATTCAGCTTCCTTTTTTGATTGGTATTCCGACTGCCATTGAGCTTCAAAATATCGGGTAATGTTAGCTAAATCAGTTAAAGCCTGTATGTAACTGGTATCCATACCTGCTTTGGCAAATTTTTCAACATCTTTATTGGCATCAACAGCAGTAGCTTCTGCCTCGCCGCATTGAACTTCAACCGGAGTACTGATGGTACGGATTTCTTGCGGCGTAACGGCATCAATTTTATCCTTCCAGGATTCTAATTCCAAAGGAGTTTCCATAATAAATAAAATTTTAAGAATTGCTTTAGGTTTTGATTATAACTGTTTGGTTTGTTATAACGCTCAGAACGTTATGGGCTATAAAACACAGCAGTAGATAATAGTATATGTTAGTTTTGGTGTTTCGCAAGCCGGTTCAGATTAAAGCAATTGTAATTAATAATAAAAATATCGTGGGCAAATGTAAAATTATTGTTGTAAAACGTTTGGATATTGTGACGAAATAGGGTAAGCCTTTGGTAAAGACCATGTTTTTATTGATAAATGCCATCCGTTGGTTAAAATCAATGTTCAATTTTGAGATATGGTTATCGGCATAGTTTTTAAAATACAATCATTTGATGTTGAAAGAGTGGTTTTGATATGTCGGGGAGTTTTAATGTTTTGTAAATAAACCTAACGGTCAGTAATGTTAACCTATCACTAAAACTTAACGAGCTATACATTAATATGAGTGCAAAAATAATACGTATAGTTTTTAAATGCTATTGAATCAGTGTTTTACTAAAAGAGTGGATGAATTTATTTACACTTGAATTGAACTAATGTGCACCGCAAAACAGTCAGGTTAAAATACTTTAGCACATAGAAATAATATTAAAATCAATCCATTATGAAAAAGTATTTACTTATAAATTTAGTAGCACTGTTATTCATTTCTTTAAACCTGAAAGCTCAGGAAACTGAAATTTATTATCCTGATTTGCGCTATGCCACCGAGGCCAGGGGTTTTACAATCCACAACGTAACTTTTGAGTCTTCAATCGAGGCTGAATTGTGGAAACGTTCTACTTTTTATATTCCTGCTGAATCGGAATTGGGATATACACGTACCGGCGAGCAAACAAGTATTGCTGTAAAAGGGTATGATGCCACTAATTATTATGCAACAGAAACTTATGCAGTTATCACTTCGGTTGATTTGAGTGCTAATAGCGCAATTAATGATTATCAGGTTACTTTTTTTAATATGGCGCAATATGGCAAGGTAAATTTTGCCGAATTCTCCGTGTTAATCACAACCAACTTCACGGGAGACGCCACCACAACAACATGGACCGATGTAACAGATCAACTGGATCAGCTGGATGATTATGTAGACTATGACAGCAACTGGACAAAATCAACATTAAGCTTAAATGCCTGGAAAGGTGAAAGTGCTGTGGTATTAGCCTTTAAATATAAAATTGCCAATACAGGTACAGTTGATTCATCAACCGACAGGCCTGGTATTTGGAGGGTTGCCGAAGTTCGTTTTACTCAAACATCTAAGGAATTAACCAACGTGATGGACTGGCAATTTGATGATTTCAATACCTTTGAGATGATCAATGTAACCAGCGCAAACGCTCAAGGCTGGAAAAGAACAGAAGCCTTAAGGACTGGTTTGGTTGAGCCGGTAGGAGAAGATTATAAATCGCTTCAGGCATCAGCGGTTTACGATGCCGATGGTTTAAAAAATGTTTCGCCAACAGAAACATGGGCCGTTCTGAACACGGTTGATTTAACAGGATATGAAAAAGCATATTTGTCGTTCTGGAATATCAGTCAATATAAAATTGGGGGCGATTCAGAAATGACAATTAAAATGTCGACAGATTATGTACCAAATGAATCAGATCCGCAAGGGGCAGTTGGTGCTGCAACATGGGCCGATATAACCAATGCATTTGTGCTTGATGAGTCGTTGGGTTATGATAGCAACTGGACAGAAAGTATAGGAGAGGTTTCTGTGGATTCCAATAATCCGGATGTAACATTTGCTTTTGTTTATAAGTGTACCGATACATACGAAGATGTAAATGGGGTAAATTCAGATTATAGAGCTTCTACATGGAAAATAGGTGATGTTAAAGTAGATGTTGAGCCCCTACCTACCAACTTTGAAGAAAGCAAACACGAAAATGAAGTGTGTTTTTACCCAAATCCGGTAAATGATATCATTAACTTTACAAGCCAGGTTGCCAGTGTGGAATTGTATAACATGAATGGTTCAATGGTTAAGTATCTGGTAAATCCCGGGCAGCACCAAAATATAAGCGACCTGACTAAAGGCATATATGTTATTAAACTAAAGCTGGATTCGGGAGAAATTCAGGTTAACAAGTTTATTAAACAATAGTACCATAACACATCAACAAAATTCAAAGTGTTATAAGGCACCTTGCAGCATACCATTCCCTTTAACCCCCAGGTTAGAGGGATGTGCTGTTTTATAGAACCATGTAACCACTCTATTTTCATTTGATCACTAATTATTTAAAAATAAGATGAACCGCATTTTAATAGTAGTATTAAGTTTGTTGTTTTGGAATTCCAATGCACAAGATTACCTTCAGTTAGAAGGAGAGGTTCCATCAAATTGGGAATCCTCCGATAATACATTAAGTATTTCAACAACACATTGTAAACTGGGTTCCCAATCAGTAAAATGGGAATGGAATCCCAACAGTAATATCTCTATAAAATCCCCTTTGGGTTTGGCAAATGCTTGTAATACCTATAAAGGAGGAATGATGTTGTGGATTTATAATGAAAACGCCAAAAACAACGAGTTGCTTTTTGAGTTTATGAATAGCGCTGATGTGGTTCAGTATTATTTTACGTATCATATTGACTTTGTTGGTTGGAGGGCTTGTTGGATTCGTTTTGATGAGGATATGTTGGGTGTTAAACAAGATAAAAACCTTACCTCGCTCCGTATTGTTGCGCCAAATACAAGCTCAGGAGGAACATTGTATTTTGACAGGATGAAGTTTCCTGCAACAAGGATAAACGACAGGGTTACCCCGGATGCACAGCTTGATTATATTAATCCGGAAATGAATGCCAACCATTGGTCGGCACTTTGGCATTGGTACTCAAATTATCAATTCGAACTGGCCTTACCCCAGGCGGTAACTTCAGAGCAAAAGGATGCGTTTGGTGAAATCAGGCAACGAATTACCGCAAATATAAAAGGAAACCCTGTTTCAGCTTCGCGTATTACCGAGATAAGAAACGAGTTTGCCGACTTAAATATCCAAAAACAAGATGGCGTAATATCTGGTGCCGCCTTTGTTTCTGCTGATGAATATGTAAAGGCTAATGGCGATAAGCGGTTTAATGATTTAGATGCTTTGGTGTATGATATTGCTAAAGCCTGGTACCATACTCAAGAAAACGGGTTTGATCAATACTTTATCGATATATTGGATTGGCTGTACGATCAGGGGCTGGTTGTGGGTAGCGGTTTGGGTACCAACCACCATTATGGTTATGAGTTCCGTGGCTTCCCAAAATCGATATGGTTAATGCAGGACGTACTAAAGTCATCAGGAAAATTTGATCAGGCATTTGAAATGATTCAATACTGGACCGGAGTTCAGGAGGTGCGGCAATTGCCTGAGGTTGAAAATTTCCAGGGGATTGTGGATGCCTGGAATACTATTATTCCGGGGCGTTTGTTGGCTATTATGCTAAGGGACGACTCTCCCGAGCTGGTTCGCGACATGCAGTCGTATGTTAGTTGGATGGATGCGGTAATGAAACCGAGTGTTGGACTTATGGGAGGATTTAAACCTGATGGGGCCGGATTTCATCATGGAATGATATATGCAGGATATATGAATGGTGGTTTTGGTGGTTTAAGTGAAATACTGTGTTATTTGGGAAATACCCCATTTAACTTATCCATTGAGTCGCGCAATAATTTACGCAAGGCTCTTGATGTGCACATGTGGTATTCAAACCTGCGCTCTATTGTTAATAGTGTATGCGGACGGAAACCAATGAACCAGGATTTGGGTACAGGAGCAATTAATGCATATGCATATCTGGCCAAAGCATCTGATCCGGTTGACAGGGATGCCGCTGCTCAATATATGCGTCTTACAAAGTATAAAAAGGAGCTTTATGATGAGTTTGTTACTTTGGGTATTACAGCAGCCCAGGCTCCGCAAGGCAACAAGAGTATTAATTATGGAGCCTTGAATATCCACCGCCGTGATAATTGGATGGCAGCCATCAAAGGATTTAATAATATTGTTACGGGAACAGAAATATATACGTCCAATAATCGGTATGGTAGATATCAAAGCTATGGAACTATTCAGATTCTGGGGACAGGCTCTCCCGTGGATGCAGTTTCCAGTGGCTATTCGTTAAATGGTTGGGACTGGAATCGGTTTCCGGGCGCAACAACAATACATTTACCATACGAGTTACTTGATTATGCCGGAGGTAATATTAACGAAAGATCAGATGAAGAAACATTTGCAGGTGCATGTACCATGGGCGATAATGGCATATTCGGGATGATACTCGATGAAAACAACCATGTGAACTATACCGATGATTTTGTAGCCAGAAAGTCAGTGTTTGCATTTGATAACCGTATTGTTTGTTTAGGAAGTGGAATAAGCAACGGTAATACTCAATATCCTACCGAAACAACCTTGTTTCAGGTTGCATTAAGCAATACAAGCGAAAGTGTGATGATGGACAATAATGCATTGTCATCATTTCCGCTTGAAAAAGATGTTGTGGTCAGTTCACCAGTAACCTTAATGGATACTAAAGGAAATGGTTATTATATCCCATCGGGCTCCTTAACTGTTTCAAAAATGAATCAGGAATCGCGCAATAACATCAATAAAACGGTAAACTATGGAGACTTTGCTACAGCATGGCTTAATCATGGTAAAGCACCCGTAAACAAAGGGTATGAATATGCTATTTTAGTTCAGTCTAATCATTCAGCTCTTCAAAATTTCTCAACTCTGATGCAACAGGATAATGCGCCATATAGTGTTATCAGGAAAGATAACGTTGCTCACATAGTTTATGATAAAGAAACAGATACATATGGCTATGTTTGTTTTGAGCCCAATGTAGATATATCAGATTTATTGATCAGCCAAACATCTTATCCATGTCTTATAATGACAAAGCAAGGTGAAGATAACAAGGTAAAACTTGTTATGACAGATCCGTCGTTAAACATGCCAACACCCGATGCACTGGTTAGTTATGAAGAAGTAAGGGAGCGTAGAGTTCAGGTTACAATAAAAGGTTCTTATCAATTGGCATCGCCAAATTCCTCATGTAATATTATTTCAAACGATAATAATACTACAATACTTGAGTTTATCTGTATTCATGGTTTGGGTGTAGAAATAGATCTCATTCCGGATGATACATCAAATAGTGGAGATAAGGTTAATGACAAAAATGAGGTAACTATTTTTCCTAATCCAGCCAATGAAATATTAAATATTGATACAAAGTCGCAGGTAGATTCGCTTAGGATCATAGGGGTGGATGGATCAATACATAATATTCAGCCAAATAAACAAAATCAGTTATCTATAAAAAACTTGACGAGTGGGGTTTATTACCTTGAAGTTATTTTGGGAGAAGGGAAAAAAGAAACCTTAAAGTTTATAAAGAAATAGTTTCTAAATATTAGATTAAATGAAACGATTTATAAAGAACAAAATAGTATTCGCTTGTGCTGTGATGTTTCTGTTTTCGCTTAGTGTTAATGCTAAAGAAAGGAGCAGTAAACCCAATGTTTTGTTTATATCAATAGATGATTTAAATGATTGGATTGGGATGTTGGGCGCAACAGGGCACCCTGATGTGAAAACGCCAAACCTGGATCGGTTAGCTGCAAGAGGGGTTTATTTTGCCAATAACCATGCAAACACAACAGCTTGTACGCCTTCCCGCTTGTCGGTAATGACTGGTTTAAGTGCGGTGAGTACAGGTTGTTATACCAATAAGAGTGGTGTGCAAAACCAAAATTTATGGAATGAAGTTTTGGCTTTGCCTGCTTTTTTTCGTCAAAATAATTATTACACCATGGCTTGTGGAAAGATCGAAGGTCACGCATGCCACGGTATTGAAAAAGAATATCCGCATCAAAAATTATGGGATGAAAGATTGCCCCGGGGGTTTTTAATGGACGAACAAACATTACGTGACGGACAAGGATATGGAGGAACAATTTTTTATCCTTTCCCCAAAGGTGGTTCGCCGATTAGAAATCATAATGCGTCTTATAAAGGCCATTCACTTTGTGCAGGTCCAATTAACCCTGATGAAATACCGGGCGGTAAAATGCCTGATGAATTAGCCGCAGATTGGGCTGTTGAACGTTTAAAACGGGAGTACGACGTGCCGTTTATGCTAGGAATTGGGTTTGTTAGGCCTCATGTTCCTTATACCGCACCTAAGCAATATTTTGATATGTATCCTGTTGATAAAATTTACATTCCCACAGATCCTATCGGAGAGATGGATGATATTCCATTGTATGGTAAAGCTATGGCGTATGGAGTTTTTGAACCAGGAGATGAGCGTATGGTACGTGAGTTAGGGTGTGAGTACCGCAAGGAGTTGGTTCAGGGGTATTTGGCTTGTGTAACTTTTATGGATGCCCAATTAGGAAAAGTGTTAGATGCTCTGGATAATAGTAATTATGCTGATAATACCATTATTATATTATGGTCTGATCATGGGCAGCATTTAGGCGAAAAGCGCAGTTGGCGTAAGCAGTGCCTGTGGCAGGAATCAACCAATAGTCCTATGCTTTGGGTTGTGCCTGGTTTAACAAAGGGAGAGATATGTAAGCAACCTTCAAGTTTGTTGGATATTTACCCTACATTAATACAGTTATGTGGTTTAAATGAAAAAGTAAAATCAGATGGCATAAGTTTGCTTCCCCAGTTGAAAGATGTAAACAAAAAAAGGAGTCAGCCTGCTGTTACAACCTGGACGTATGGTAGTCATGCTGTCAGAGATGAACGATGGCATTATATTCGATATTATGATGGATCTGAGGAATTGTATGATGCAGATAACGATTATGGCGAACATTATAATTTGGCTGAAAATCCGGATTATAAGGCAATTATCGCTAAAATGAAAAAGTATTTGCCCCAGGATATTTATACACCTACGTCAAATGATGTAGAATTTAATTCGTATAAGAAAAGGGTTGACCAATGGAAAAATAATCCATATTGGATACCGGAATGGTTAAGATAGTTGGGGGAGCATTACATAGCTTTTATTGAAGCTTAATATTATTTTGTGTATCATGAGCCATAACTATAATGTGTCATACATATCTTGGCTTTCATCCGGGTGATTATATGATGTAAATTACAAGGGGGAACCTGCTTGTGCCATTGCTACTCAGCAGGTGTGCAAGCAGGTTGTGTTATATAAGGTTTTTAGTATTGTGACATACCGGATTGATGTTATAAATTTTATACTGATCTATCCTTGGTGTGCACGTGAACGTTCTAAATGTTGTCATTGTTGTTTTTTTTCTTCATTTTTGTGGTCAGCATAATGAATAAGTATTGAAAAGTGAATTCTAAAACAAATTATACACTAAAGGATATTGCGCAGATGGCCGGTGTTTCCAGGGGTACTGTAGACAGGGTTATTCATGGCAGAGGGGTTGTTTCAAAGGAGACTTATGATAAGATTAAATTGATTCTGGATAAAATAAATTATCAGCCCAATTTTGCTGCACAATCTTTACGTAAGGGAGAGTTGTTTAAAATTGCAGTTTTGGTTCCGGATGGGGACATTGACGAGTTTTGGAAACGAGCGATGGATGGTATAGAAAAAGCCATCAAGGATCTGTCTTTCATTGGAATCAATGTAAGTATGCATTTGTTTAATTCATTTAAGGAGGTTAGCTTTTCTTATAATGCCAAACAGGTTTTAAAGGAAGGGTGCGATGGCGTATTGGTAGCTCCGGTATTTTATAAAGAAGCCATTGAATTTTTTGAAGAATGTCATAAACAAGGTATTCCTTATGCAACATTTAATACGGATATAAAAGAGAAAAACACATTGTGCCACGTGGGGCAGGATTTGGTTAAAAGTGGTGAAACGGCGGCAAGTTTGCTCAAAAAAGTATTGGGTAAAGATGATGGATATTTAATTATTCATATTCATGAGGATATTACTAATGCCAAACATATAGAAGAGAAAGAAAACGGTTTTATTGATTATTTAACCGGGAAAGGGGTTGAAAAGAGTAAGATCAGGATTTTAAAAGTGAATAATCATAAGATGATCGAGAAACAGATGATAGCTATGCTTGATGAGTTTCCTGAGGTTAGGGGAGTGTACGTAACAACATCTAAAGTTCATTATGTGGCAGATGTAATTGAAGCGTATTCGCTTGATTTGGTACTTATTGGTTATGATCTTATTGATGAAAACAGGAAGCACCTGAAACAGGGGAATATCGAGTTCCTAATTTATCAGAATCCTGGATTGCAAGCCAGTTCAGCTATAACACTGCTCCTGGATCACCTGGCGTTTAAAAAAGAAGTTCCCAAAATTAAGCTTCTGCCTATTGAAATTGTAATCAAAGAAAATTATAGGGATTATACAGCCATGTAGAGTCAGCCATAAAACTACCACATATTTCTCAAGCATCTCATCTTTACCTATCCGCATCTTTTGTTTGCGTGCTCGATATACATTAATGCAACTCACAGTATAAAAAGCGATGTTATACGTTATGGTGTTGTCTTGTACATTTACAAGCAATGTGCAGCATTTAAAAATGCATTGATTTGTTGTAAATATTCGCTACAATCCTTTGTTTATAAGCGTTTAGGGATGGTAGCTATGCTCCAGCCCGGGTTTGCAACTTCTTAAAACTTCCAGAGTATATGTTTCTTTTTTCTATTCAAATATAAAGTACACTAAAATTTATGTTTGTGGATATGTATTGTAGTCACGTGCACGAATATTTATTGAGTTTGGTTGATTTTTTAACCCTTGATAACAGGATGTGAATCTTTGTGTCTGTGATTTAAATAGCAGGCAATGAGTGTTGTAGGGGTTGATATTGTGTAGGATGGTGTGTTGTGTTAAATGTTAAAAAATGCTAATAACAACCAAGGGTGCACGTGCACGATAAATATTTCCATATATTTGCAATGTGTTTATTGGAAAAAAACTATGGAAAAAATTATTGTAGATAGAATAGAGAATGTAAAAGGGTGGTTTGCAGCTAAGGAGTTGGAAAGAAATTCAATTTCGTGTAATAACTGGGATTACCAAAGTGATGTAAATGCTGATTTTGTGATTGGTTATGATTGCGATAATCTTTATCTGAAATTTTTTGTTCAGGAATCTAATACTAAAGCAGTAAATACAAAATACAATGAACCTGTATACGAAGATAGTTGTGTTGAGTTCTTTGTTTCGTTTGATGGAGAAAAGTATTATAACCTGGAATTTAATTGTATAGGGAATGTTTTAGGCGGTTATGGTGCGAATAGGAATAATAGAGAACGATTAGCTACGGAATTGCTTACAAAAATTAGTACAAAACCTTCGCTGGGGAAAAATAGAATCAATATTATCGATCGGAAAACCGAGTGGAGCCTTGAAGTTGTGATCCCTAAAGCGGTTTTTAAAAATGAAGAAATCAAAACTTTCGAAGGACTCAAAACTACTTGTAATTTTTATAAATGTGGCGATAAACAAGCATTCCCTCATTATTTGTCATGGAGTCCGATAAGTGTTGAAAATCCAGATTTTCATTTGCCTGAATTTTTTGGAGAAGTTGTGTTTGGAAATTAAGACAATTGATTTAGAATCAGAGTATATGAAATTATCCTTAACTTTATTAGTTGTAAAGTATATACAGGGTTATGATTAAAAAAGTTAATGCGATTTCCTGAATGTGCAGAAGTTTTTGGTGCATTTTCTAAAGACAAAAAATTTAAACAGATGAAAAAACAAATATTAGTTACAGGGGGTACGGGATATATTGGATCGCATACAGTAGTGGAGTTGCTTTCTGAAGGTTTTGATGTTGTAATAGTAGATAATTTATCAAATTCCGACATAAGTGTGCTCGAGAACATTGAGAAGATATCAGGACTTAGGCCTGTGTTTGAGAAACTGGATCTGTCGGATGCTCTACAAACAGAAAGTTTGTTCCTGAAATATCCAAATATTGATGCAATTATTCATTTTGCAGCATATAAAGCTGTTGGGGAATCAGTGGAAAAACCATTAGAATATTATTCCAACAATGTGGGTTCGTTAATGAATTTACTGTCGTGTATGAATAAATATAAGGTTTCTAATCTCGTGTTTTCTTCATCCTGTACAGTATATGGGCAGCCGGAAAAGTTACCAGTAACAGAGAGTACACCCCGTCGTGAAGCTGAATCACCTTATGGAAACACTAAAAAGGTATGTGAGGATATCTTAAGAGATTCGGTTTCTGCTTATGCTGGGATGAAAGGAATTGCACTAAGGTACTTTAATCCCGTGGGAGCGCATAAATCTGCATTAATTGGTGAGCTACCTGTAGGAATACCTAATAATCTGGTTCCTTTTATTACTCAAACTGCTGCTGGTATCAGGGAAGAACTGAAAGTTTTTGGAAATGACTACAACACCCCGGATGGTAGTGCAATTCGCGATTTTATTAATGTGGTTGACCTTGCAAAAGCTCATGTAGTAGCTGTTGATAGATTAATTAATGATAATCATAAAACTAATTACGAGGTTTTTAACCTTGGTACAGGAAATGGATTGTCAGTATTGGAAATAGTAGAGTCGTTTCAAAAGGTTAATAATGTTAATCTTAATTATACTATAGTTGACCGTCGGGAGGGAGATATTGAAAAAATATATGCCGATACAACTTATGCAAATAAAGAGTTAGGATGGAAGGCTCAGGTGGCATTAGAGGAAACTCTGGCATCGGCCTGGAATTGGGAAAAGAATATTAGAAATATTAAATAGAAGAGCAATGGAGAAGAATAATTTTTCAAGCGTAGAGAAACACTATTTTAAGAAGTCAAATGTTGGATCAGTATCAACACAGGTTCCTTATATTCCAGTTGATAATTTTCCTCAGTTGGGAATGTTTACCGCTTTACGATTTTTAGAGTGGGTGGCTGATAATCCGGAAGGTGTAATTAGCTTGCCTACAGGAAAAACACCTGAGTATTTTATACGTTGGACTCAGTATTTGCTTGAGAACTGGAACAATGCAAAAGGAAAAAAGATTAGGGAAGAGAACGGCTTAAAAGTTGAGAAAAAACCTGATTTAAGCAAGCTGCACTTTGTTCAAATTGATGAGTTCTATCCAATTAATTCAAGTCAGCACAATAGTTTTTACCACTATGTAAAAGAATATTACATTAAGGGGTTTGGTTTGGATCCGGAACGTGCATTGTTAATCAATTCAGACGAGATTCCTTTAGTGGATGGAAAGCATTTTTCAGAAGTATTTCCAGATAGTATTGTCGATTTATCATTGCGCTATCGTGAGGCAAAAACCCAGAAGGAGAAAGAACAGCAGAAATCTATTTTTATGATAGATGACTGGTGTGTAGAGTATGAGTCTAAGATCAGAGAAAAAGGAGGTATAGGTTTCTTTTTAGGGGGAATAGGCCCTGATGGACACATTGCCTTTAACACCAGAGGATCGGATCACTTTTCAACAACCCGTTTAACAAAAACAAATTTTGAAACTCAGGCGCAGGCTGCAGGTGATTTAGGAGGGATAGAGGTGTCGAAGAATAGGTTGGTAATTACTATTGGATTAGAATCCATTACCTATAATAAAGATGCGGTAGCTTTGATCTTTGCAGCAGGAGAGGCCAAAGCCGGGGTTGTTAAAAATGCGTTGGAATCAAAACCAACCGTAATGTATCCGGCAACTGTTTTACAGAAACTGCCTAACAGTCGTTTTTACATCACCAAGAGTTCTGGCGTAAAACTAAATGATAGCGTTGATGCTTATTATAAAACCGGAGAGTGGACGCAGGAAAAAACGGAGCGTGCTATTATTGATTTATGTAAGCGCATTAACAAGTTTGGACCAAAACTGGAATTGTCCGATTTAAAATCAGACCCATATTGTAGTTTGATACCGGGACTTTCATTAGACACCGTTCAGCAGGTTATGGATTCGGTTAAGGGTAAATTGGCTAATGGATTAAAGCCAGAGATTAACCAGGCGTTTTATCATACTGGTCCCCATCACGATGATATTCAATTGGGTATTCAACCGCATGTAAACCGTATTTTACGCGAAAAGTCAAATAAATCTGTTTTCTCTGTATTAACATCTGGTTTTACTGCTGTAACCAATGATTTTGTAACTGAAACATTAAATAGTACAAAAAAACTACTGGATGATAACCGTATTCAGATGGTTAATTTCCCCGACTTTTTTGAGGCAGGTTATCAGTATAAATGGGATAAGGATGTATACCATTTTCTATTGAATGTGGCATCAGAGGAACCTTTGGAAAGAGTTCGCGGACTTTGCCACAGAGTGGTTCGTGCCATTGTTGCAGTTTGGGAAGTTAAGGATAAAGATGGGTTGCGAAATACAATTAACGCTATTTTGGCTAATATCAGGGAAAGCTACGATGGCCAAAAGAATCCTCCAAAAATCCAGAAGCTGAAAGGAATGATCCGTGAGTTTGAGGAAGAGTTGGTATGGGCGCATTCAGGGGTTCAGGTAAAAAATGTTCGTCACTTACGACTAGGTTTTTATACAGGGGATATCTTTACTGAGCAGCCAAATCGCGAAAGAGATGTGGCTCCGATCCTGGAAGAACTTAGAAAAGAAAAGCCTACTGTTATATCACTGGCGTTAGATCCGGAAGGAAGTGGACCGGATACGCATTATAAAGTGTTGCAGGCAATTGCTGATGCGGTTCGTTTGTGGAGTAAAGAAGAAGACTTGAGTAACTTAAGAATTTGGGGATATCGTAACGTATGGTTTAAGTTTGCACCATCAGAGATAAATGTAATGGTACCTGTGAGCATAAATGGACTGGATGTTTTAGATAAGTCATTTAGCGATTGTTATTTAAGTCAGGTAAATGCTTCATTCCCAAGTCATGAACATGATGGTAAATTTAGTACGCTGGCTAAAAGAATCTGGGCAGAGCAGTTGGAAAATGTTCAGTACTTGTTAGGTAAGGATTATTTCTATACAAATGAGGATCCTAATATTCGTGCCAGTCACGGGCTAATTTTCTTTAAAGAAATGAATGTTGACGAATTTTTGAAACAGGCCAGAGAGCTTGAAAAATCAATGGAAGGATAAGTTTTTTGTGATATACGTTTGGTCAATCTTTTAAAGGTTGACCAAATATTGAATAAATCAATTTGTTATGAGTGAATCTGTGAAGTCAAATCGAGGTAGCTATATACTACCTCTTGCAATTGTTAGCATCTTATTCTTTGTTATTGGTTTTGGAATAGGGATCAGCGGATTTTTAACCCCATTTCTGCAGGATGCCTTTAAACTATCTACATCACAATCCTATTTAGTTACTGCAGCAATATTCTCTGCGTTTGTAATATTTGGTGCTCCAGCTGGTGTTATTATTAAAAAGGTTGGGTATAAAAAAGGAATGGTTCTTGCTTTTTTTGTAATGGCATTGGGAATGGTCCTTTTTATTCCATCATCTAATCAGTTAAGTTTTCCATTGTTTCTTTTGGCATTGTTTGTAGGAGGTATTGGAAATACTCTTTTGCAGGCATCGGTAAATCCATATGTAACCATTATAGGTCCAAAAGAAAGTGCAGCTATGCGTATGAGCTTAATGGGAATCATGAATAAATCAGCATGGTGGCTATCGTCATTGTTTTTGGGATTGTTTATGGATTTGAAAAATGTAAAGTTGGATGATATCATATTTCCATTTTATATCGTTACTGCAATACTTGTCGGATTGGGCATCTTTATGATCTTTGCTCCACTTCCTGAAGTAAAAGCAGAAGGAGAGGAAGAAAGTGGAGAGGAAAATGCTGAGTTAACTGCTAAAACCAGCGTGTTTCAGTTTCCACACCTTTTATTAGGAGTATTGGCGTTGTTTATTTATGTGGGTGTTGAAACTTTACCAATGGTATCTGTTATAGGGTATGCAAAAGCAGTATTTGTTGATTCATCAGTCAATTTTGACAGTTTTTCTATTTATGTCCCTCTGGGATTGATCGCAGGTTATTTGTTTGGAGTGATTATGATTCCCAAATACCTATCACAAACCACTGCACTTAAAATCTTTTCATGGATAGGAGTTTTTTCAGCTTTGTTGTTAATCTTTTTGCCAGGTGAATTTGGAATATACACTATGGCGTTAATAGGTTTTGCTAATTCATTAATGTGGCCGGCTATTTGGCCATTGGCTATTGCCGATTTAGGGAAATTCACCAAAACAGGAGCTTCTTTGTTGGTTATGGGTATTGTCGGAGGTGCAGTTATTCCACTAGTTTTTGGATTTATCATTGATTTAGTAAAAAGTACTGAAGTAATAACTGTAGCAAATTATAAGAGTGCTTTCTGGGTTTATATTCCATGTTATTTCTATATCCTTTTCTTTGCTGTAAAAGGTTATAAAATAAGAAAGTAATAACTTCAATATATTGAAAATGGAAACAAATATATATAAGATAGCAGATTGCTTTCAATTGGAAGGTAGGGTTGCTAATATTTCACCTTTGGGAGAGGGATTTATCAATGACACCTTCATAATAGAAACGGAAGCTGAGGATATGCCCAATTACCTGATGCAGCGCAAAAATAAAAATATTTTTACAGATGTGCCTGCCATGATGGATAATATAGAAAGGGTTACTTTACATTTAAAAGAAAAAATTAAGGCTCAGGGTGGTGATATAGTGCGAGAGGCCTTAACGGTTGTTAAAACAAAAAATGGCTCTTTGTATCATGTAGACGATGAGGGTGAGTATTGGGCCGTATGTTTGTTTATTGCCGGAAGTATTACTTACGAAGCTGCTGACACCCCAGAGCTTGCATATGCCGGAGGAAAAGGTATTGGTAAGTTTCAATGTATGACTTCTGATTTTAAAGGCAAATTGGCCGATATTCTTCCTGGATTTCATAATATACGCTATCGTTTTAAACAGTGGGATGATGTGTTGAGTAAGGATCCGGTAGGAAGAAGTAAAGAGTTGGCCTCTGAGATTTCCTGGATTGAAGATCGCCGGGATGAAATGTTGAAATTTTGGGAGAAGGTAGAAAATGGTATTATTCCAACACGAGTAACACATAATGATACGAAAATCAATAATATACTTTTTGATGATAAAGGAGATGTATTGTGTGTTATTGATTTGGATACTGTATTAAGTAGTACTGTGTTAAATGATTTTGGTGATGCAATTCGTTCATATACCAATACCGGGTTGGAAGATGATAAGGACTTGGATAAAGTGTCGATGGATCTGGATATTTTTACTGCTTATACTAAAGGATATATTTCCGAAACAAAAACCTTTCTTACTCAATCAGAAATAGATAACCTCGCTTTTTCTGCCAAGTATATTACTTATGAACAGGTTCTTCGTTTTTTAATGGATTACATAGACGGAGACAATTACTATAAAACAAAGTATCCTGATCATAATTTGGTTCGTACACATGCACAATATAAATTATTGCAGAGTATTGAAAATCAATATGAGGATATGAAAGAAGTTGTTAAAAGCAGTCTTTGATATTTTAAATAACTGCGTTCGGTTAAAACTGTATAACCGATATTATATGTTAACTCACCAAACTTAGCCCCAATACTACCCGAAAAAAAGTACCAAAAAACTACCAGTGTTTAAATAGTTAAAAACCATATGAAATGAGCAAATAAATTCCACTATCCAAATTCGCACGAAGGAGGATGATTTGATTTGTTTGTGAGTTACTTATGACCATTTAAAATTAATTATTATCATAATGAAACCTACATTACTTGTATTAGCTGCCGGAATGGGAAGCCGTTACGGAGGTTTAAAGCAGATGGATCCGATTGGTCCAGCAGGAGAAACCATAATCGATTATTCAATAAACGATGCTATTGATGCCGGATTTGGAAAAATAGTGTTTGTAATTAGAGAGAGTTTTAAAGAGGAGTTTGTTCTTCTTTTTAATAAAAAAATAGAGGGTAAGATTACTGCAGAGTATGTAACTCAGGAAATAGAAACGATTCCAGCAGGATGTACTTTTATTTCAGAACGTTCCAAGCCTTGGGGTACAGGACATGCTATTTTGATGGCTAAGGATTGTATTAATGAGCCTTTTGCCGTGATTAATGCTGATGATTACTATGGAAGGGAAGCTTTTTTTACAATGGCAGATTTTTTATCAAATCAATCTTCTGATAAAGAATTTGGTATGGTTGGCTATCACTTGGGGAATACAATTTCAGAAAATGGTTCAGTTTCCCGTGGCGTGTGTTCAACTAGTGAAACAGGCCATTTATTATCTGTTGTGGAACGTACTCAAATTGAAAAGATAGATAATAGGATTGTGTACAGGGATTTTCAGAGATGGGTTACATTAGATACACAAACAACTGTTTCTATGAATTTTTGGGGATTTACACCTTTGGTATTTAGTCATTTGGAAGAGCTATTTGTTCAATTTTTAAAGGAACATGGTCAGGAAATGAGTTCTGAATTTTATATACCTTCGGTTGTTAGTGAAGTTATAAATCAAGGAAATACTAGTGTACGAGTTTTAAAATCAGATGCCCAATGGTTTGGTGTTACCTATAAAGAAGATAAAGAAAAGGCTGTTAACTGTATTAATAATTTAATAGCACAGGGTGTTTATCCAAAGCAATTGTGGGGCAATTAGTCTGATAAAAGTGATATCGTAATGTATGTAATAAGAATAAAGAGTTGAAAATTATTTTTCAGCTCTTTATTGTGAATAATCTTTTCTAACAATCAAAATAAATGACATTAATAAAATCAATTTCAGGAATCAGAGGTACCATTGGAGGAAGGCCTGGAGAGGCACTAACCCCTACTGATATTGTAAATATTTCAAGCGCGTTTGGAGTTTGGTTAAAAAATAGTGGGGCCAATAAAAAGGTAGTTATTGGTCGCGATGCCCGTATTAGTGGAGAAATGGTAAATCATCTTGTGGTCGGTTCATTGCTTTCTGTAGGTGTAGATGTGGTGGATTTAGGCTTGGCAACAACACCTTCTGTAGAAATGGCTGTAGTGGATTTGAATGCCGGAGGAGGAATTATTTTAACTGCCAGTCATAATCCAAAAAACTGGAATGCATTGAAACTATTAAATGGTAAAGGTGAATTTATTTCTGATGCTGATGGCAAGCAATTGCTAAAAATGGCTGATGATAGTAATTATCAATTTAATGAAGTTGATGAATTGGGCTCATATGATACTTGTGATTATTTAGATCAGCATATTGAGCATATATTGAATCTTCCTTTAGTAGATAATAAACTTATAGAACAAGCCTGTTTTTCTATTGCAGTAGATGCAGTAAATTCTGTTGGAGGAACGGCCATACCAAGGTTGTTAAAGGCTTTAGGTGTAACAACTGTAGAAGAAATCAATTGTAAGCCAGATGGCCATTTTGCTCATAACCCGGAACCGTTGCCGGAAAATATAAAAGAAATCTGTTCATTGGTAAAGGATAATAAGTATGATCTGGGTATTATTGTCGATCCTGATGTGGATCGCCTTGCGCTAGTATGTGATAATGGAGAGCCTTTTGGTGAAGAGTATACATTGGTTTCTGTTGCAGATTATATTCTGGAAAACACAAAAGGGGCATTGGTTGCTAATCTATCCTCAACTATGGCTTTGAAGGATATTGCAAAAAAACATAAGGTTGAGTTTTTTGAATCGGCTGTGGGAGAGGTAAATGTGGTAAATGTAATGAAGGAGCAAAACGCAGTTATAGGAGGTGAAGGAAATGGTGGGATTATATATCCTGAACTTCATTATGGGAGAGATGCTTTGGTTGGGGTTGCATTATTTTTAACTCACCTGGCAAAATCAAAGAAATCATCTTCTGAGTTAAGAGCGCAATATCCCGATTATAAGATGGTGAAACATAAATTGGAGCTGGATGAAAATCTTGATTTGGACGTTGTTTTAAAAGGTGTACTTGAAAAATATGTAGATTATCCATGCAACACTATTGATGGCGTAAAAATTAGTTTTCCAACAGGATGGGTTCATTTAAGGAAATCAAATACGGAGCCTATTATCAGGATTTATGCAGAGGGTAAGGATGTTTCTGATTCTCAGAAATTAGTAGAGGAAATATGTAATAAAATGAAATTATAATGGCATTTTAATTATAGAGCAAATAGAGGGGTGTTTTTGAATTTGAAAACAGCCCCTTTAATCTGAATAAAGAGAAGTTTTAACTGCTAACCTGGACAAGTTGTAAAAGAACTATTTGGCTTGTCCAGGTTATATTTTTTATATAAATGACTCTATTCCTGTCATTAGTCCATCTAGTTCAGCCAAACCCTTTAGTCTTCCAATTAAGGGGTATCCGGGATTGTAATCGTTGTTGTAATCATCCAGTATTTTAATTCCGTGATCGGGGCGAACCGGCATTTTAGTATCTTTTCTTCCTTCTGCAATGCGTCTTTTTTGTTCTTTGAGCAACGCAGTGATTAGCTTTACCATGTTTTGGCTTCCCACAATATGCCCGGATTCATAAAAGCTACCATCCTCTAAGAGAAGTGTGTTGCGCAGGTGTACAAAATGGATGCGTTCAGCAGTTTTGTTAATTATTTCATTTAAATCATTTTCCTTTCGTGCGGAAAGCGAGCCTGCGCAAAAAGTGATGCCATTGTTGGGCGAAGCGTTTGCCTCGAACAGCCATTCGTAGTCTTCAAGTTGTCCGATAATTCTGGGTAGTCCCAATACAGGAAATGGTGGATCATCTGGATGAATGGCCAAGCGAACTCCAGCTTCTTCTGCTATTGGAATTACATCATCCAAAAAGGCTTTAAGGTTTTTTCGCATCTCGTATTTGCCATATCCTTTGTATCGGTCAATAAACTGAAGGAATAAGCCCTTGTAGTCAGGGATGCTTCCATCAACCACTCCGTCAATAAAACCCTGGGTGACCACAATGATATTGTAAGCTAGTTTTTCCGCTTCCTCGGCAGACATGTTGGAATATACCTCTTTAGCCTTTTTAACAACCTCTGCAGGATAATCAGATTCTGCATTGGGGCGTTTCAAAATAAAAACATCAAAAGCTACAAAGGTTGGAAAATCAAAGTACATGGATTCACCACCATTTGAAAGCTTATAATGGAGGTTGGTACGTGCCCAGTCCAAAACCGGCATAAAATTGTAGCATATTGTATCTATACCGCAAGCACCTAGGTTTTTAACCGATTCCTGATAGTTCTTAATAAGACGGGGGCGGTCTTCAGAGCAAATTTTTATGCCTTCGCTTACGGGTAAGCTTTCAACAACACTCCAGCGCATGCCATGTTCTTCAATGGCATTTTTAACTTTCATAATCTCCTCTATTGTCCACACCTCACCATTGGGTATATGGTGCAAGGCTGTTATCACCCCTTCAACTCCCATCTGCCGAAGCATATCCAGTGAGATGTTATCTTTTTCGCCAAACCAGCGCCATGTTTTTTCTAAAGCCATATTTTTAATTGTTTATGCCATGTAAAAAGTTTATGAAATTCTTTGAACAAGACGGAAATGGATGTTTCTCGCAAAGAACATAAGGGCATAAGACTAATGATCCTTAATTGTTCATTAAATGTGACTTTAATCCAATCCGTTTACTACTCTTGTAATTCCGTTTTTTATTAATCTTTCGCCAAAATTTATTAACAGACCTAGTTTTGTGTCAGTTAGCTTTAAATAGGTTTTAACTTGTTTGTAAGCTACTGGAGCTAAAATTTCTACAGACTTTAATTCAATTAAAAGTTTGTTTTCAACAATTAAATCAGCTCTGAAGCCAAGCTGCATTTTTAGAGTGTCCCAGATTACAGGGATTGCTTTTTGTCTCTCTACTTTCAATCCTTGTTTCGACAATTCGTAATACAATATTTCTTCGTATACAGATTCCAGTAGTCCGGGACCAAGTTCAATATGAATTTTGAAACATGTATTGACTACAATTTTTGATAATTCATTCTCATTCATAAGATTTCTTTTTTTATAAAAATACTGATTTAACAATAGTTTTATATAAAATCTTATTATGCACTTATGTGCTTATGTACTTTGCGTGATCTTAAACTCCACTAAATGAGCTAAAGCCCCCGTCAACAGGAAGGATTACACCTGTGATAAAAGATGCTGCATCTGAGCATAGGAACTGAACAGCTCCATTAAGCTCTTTTATATCACCAAAGCGTTTCATAGGAGTTCGGGCCAGTACCTTTTTACTGCGCTCGGTATATGTTCCATCCTCATTAATCAGAACTTTTCGGTTTTGGTCGCCAATAAAAAATCCGGGAGCAATGGCATTAACGCGGACTTTTTCTCCAAATTTAGTTGCCATTTCCATGGCCATCCATTGTGTGAAAATATTGATGGCTGTTTTTGCTGTAGAATATCCAGGAACCCTGGTTATTGCTGAATAGGTTGCCATAGATGAAATGGTGATGATGCTACCTTCGCCTTGCCTGGCCATTATTTCACCAAAAACCAGTGATGGATAAACCGTACCATTCATATTTAAATCATTAACCTTGTTAAAGTCCTCGATCTTCATGTCGAATACGGTTTGTTCTTCAGTAAGAGTTGCCCCTGGCAAGTTACCACCGGCTGCATTCACTAAAATGTCAATACGTCCCCATTGATCAATGATTTTTTTGCTGGTCTGTTTCAAGTCGTCCATATCCAAAACACTTGAAACAAAACCAATGGCTTCACCTCCCTTTTGATTTAACTCATCAACACGGTTGTTAACATTTTCCTCTCTAATGTCAAGGATGGCAACTTTTACACCTGCTTCAATCAGGCTGTTAGCAATGCTTCCGCCCAAAACTCCTCCTCCGCCGGTTACTACGGCTACTTTATCTTTAATTTCAAACATAACTATATAGCGTTAAAAGTACGTAAACTAATTTGTGCAAATTTTTTTAATCTATTCTTTAAATTTATATAAAAATGCAGGACGTTGTTGACCTCCCTTTGTTTTTTCATCCAACCTTTCTACCAATTCCTGACTAATCACTTTTTTTCTAAAATTTCGGTTGTCAATTTCCGCCTGCAAAATCAACTGGTATAAATCTTTCATCTGGTTTAATGGGAATTTATCTGGTAACAGGCTGTTTAAAATAGGCTTTCTCCATATTTCTTCCTTTAGCCAATTTAAAGAATGTTCTATCATTTTATTATGGTCAAATGGTAAGGTCTTAATTTCATCTAAATTGTGCCAGCTAACTTGTTTGGCATGCGAACCCGCAATTAGTTCAAATTGTTCTGGTTTTATCAAAGCGCAATATAAAACAGATATTACCCTGTGATCCGGGTATCGATTGGGTTCATCAAATATTCCTACCTGGGTAAGAAAAATATTTTGGATACCGGTTAACTCATTTAAAACACGCTTTGCTGAGTTTTCTATAGTTTCAATTTCTGAAATGTATGCACCGGGAAGCGACCATTTTTCCGGCTCCGGGAATTTATCTCTTTTGATGAGCAGCACTTTCATTTTTCCATCTTCATAACCTAAAATGGTACAGTCTACAGAAATTCCTATTGGTAAGTGCATATTCATATTTAAATCGTTTGCGTACAAAGTACGTTAAAACTTCTGAAGTTTCAAAATAGTTTTGATATTAAATCGCGAGTGTATTTTTAATGTACATATAATCAATGATATGTGTTTGGTATCTCATGTTATGAGAGGCTTCTTTATTAATACGAATTATCATTTTGAACACATGTCAGAAACATTGTATGTATACGTGTTCCTTACTTATCATGTAGTTTTGTTAATGTATATATTTTATAATTTATTTTTAAGTAAGATGAGAAATATAAGTATTTTATTGTTGTTTTTTATTTCAATAACAACGTTTAGTCAAAAGGCTAAAGATGTTGCAACAACCCCTCCCATGGGATGGAATAGCTGGAATACCTTTGGAACTGAAATAAATGAGCAATTGGTAAAGGATATAGCAGATGCTTTTGTTGATTTGGGATTACGGGATGCCGGATATAATTACCTTGTACTTGATGATGGCTGGATGGCCAAAGAGCGAGATGAAAACAACAATTTGGTTCCTGGTCCAAACAAGTTTCCCAATGGGATGAAAGATGTTGTTGATTACGTGCATTCGCGGGGATTAAAGTTTGGTATTTACAACTGTGCCGGTAATAAAACCTGTGCCGGATACCCTGGGAGTCGTGGGTTTGAGTATCAGGATGCAAAGCTTTATGCCGAATGGGGAGTCGATTTTTTAAAATACGACTGGTGCAATACTGAGAACCTGAATGCAAAAGGGGCCTATCAAACCATGCGTGATGCCTTATATGCAACAGGTAGGCCTATTTTGTTCAGTATTTGCGAATGGGGTGATAATGATCCCTGGAAATGGGGTGAAGAAATGGGACACATGTGGCGGGTTACCGGAGATATTATAAATTGTTGGGATTGTAAAGTGGGTCATGGTACCTGGTCTTCTCTTGGGGTATGGCCAATTATAAAACTGCGAAAAGAGATTCGGAAATATACAGGTCCTGGCCATTGGAATGATTTTGATATGATGGAGGTAGGCAATGGGATGACAGCTGCCGAAGACCGTGTTCATTTTGCTATGTGGTCAATGTTGTCTTCTCCATTGATTATGGGTAATGACTTGCGTTCTGCTTCAAAAGAAACGATTGTTACATTGACTAATAAGGAGGTAATTGCTGTTAATCAGGATGAGTTGGGAATACAGGCTTATTGCCACTCCGATGAGGGAGAATTGGAGATCTGGGTAAAGCCTTTACATAATGGAGAATGGGCTTTTGCTTTTGTTAATATGAGCAAGGAGCGTATTGAGGTTGACTATGAATGGAATAGGCATCCGGTTAAAGATGATTTGTCGAACCGAGAATTAAAGGCTGACCATATCGTTTATAAGATAAGGGATTTGTATAACCATAAGGATTTAGGTACTACAAAAACCAATCTAAAATCAGATATTGGAAGCCATGATGTGTTAATGCTTCGTCTTGTGCCGGATATTAAGTAAATTTGAGTATACTTATTAAAACTGTTTTTCTGCTTTAATGTTCCAAATATGAATAGAGTTGTAATTACTTGTGTTGTATTATTTGTTTTTCTTTTTGAGTTGCGCCCTCAGCAGCAATATTCCTTTTTACAGGTTAATAGTGCTGATGGGTTGGTTAGCAACAGGGTTACATGTATTCATAAAGGTGCACGAGGCTTTATTTGGATTGGAACTAAAGCAGGGTTAAGCAGGTATGATGGCGTTAGGGTTGTTAATTACAAGCATGATTCAACTGATTCAACTTCGTTACCCAATAATCATATTATAAAAATACAGGAGGATAAAAAGGGTAATCTGGTGATACAAACGGGCACAGGTTATTATGTTTATGACATTCATAAGGAAAAGTTTTGTACAGATATCAATAAATATTTAGGGATAAAACCTGGCATGTTTTATATCGAGAGGATATATTGCGATGGGGAAGATGGAATATGGATAAAGACTCACGATCAGCGATATTATCAAAAATGGAATAAAGAGGATGGGGTTTTGGAAGATGTTTTTCCAAAAAAAGGTTCTGAAGGAGAGGCATTGGTTGATTTTTCGCATGTAAACAATAAATATTATTATCTGTTTGGCGATGGGATGCTGGAGTGTTATGATGATTCGGTATATAATCTGAAATTTAAAGATTCTTATTTGTCAGGAAAAATAGAAGGGGGTAGTTTAACCCCTGGTTTTTTTGTAGACAAGGAAAATGATTTTTGGTTCTATGGAAATGATAACGGTGTGTTTCATTATAATTCCTTATCCGCTACGTGGACCCATTACTCCAAAAACATGGGTAAAGTTCGCCTTACAAGTGATATTATTTATGAGGTAATTCAAGATGATAAGGGGTTGATATGGATTGCCACAGATCATGGAGGGATCAATATACTTAATAAGTATTCAGAAGAGCTTGTTAGTCTTAAATACCAGTCGGATAATGATAAAAGCATAGCCGATAACTCAATAACAGATCTGTATGTAGATGACGACCATATTATATGGGCAGCAACCAATAAAAATGGAGTGAGCTATTATCATGAGAGCATTCATAAGTTTCCTCATTACAGGAGCTTGCAATCGGATAAGAAGAGCTTGCCTTTTAATGATGTAAATTGCTTTCTTGAGGATAAAAATGGCAATTTGTGGATTGGTACAAACGGAGGAGGGCTCATTTATTATAATAGAACTTTAAAAACATACAAAACATTTATACACCATAAAGAAAACCCTTCCTCCATAAGCAGTAATGTGGTGATGAGCTTGTTTATTGACCATCAGGAAAGGTTGTGGATAGGGACTTATGCTGGAGGAGTGTGCCGGTTTGATGGTAAGCGTTTTATAAGATATCAGTTTAATAGCGATTGGGCCAGGGGATTGACGAATAATAATGTTTGGTCAATCATCGAAGATCAAAAACATACTATCTGGATAGGCACCAATGGGGGAGGTATTGAAATTTATGATAGTAAGAACGATTGTTTCATGAAACTACCCAATAAAGGGAAGTATACCATGCCAACCCAGCATATATCTGATTTACACAGGTTGTCAAACGGTAATGTTTTGATTGGAACAGCCTATGGTGCTTATTTATACGATACAAAGGAGCAAAGATATAAGCGTATTCCAGGCTTTGAAGAGGGGTTGGGTTTTGTGAATAAATCGGTAAATGCCGTATTTGAAGACTCAAGGGGACTCTATTGGATCGCTACTAACGAGGGCTTGATTTTTGTCGATCCACAAACAGGCTATGTAAAACTGTTTACCGCCAAGGATGGTTTGCCAGAGCATATTATGAACTGTATACAAGAGGATGAGTTTCAAACAATATGGGTAAGTAAATCAACCGGTTTAAGTCAAATAATTGTTAATAAGTCCTCCAGAGATAAAGAGTATGGTTTTACTATTTATCATTTTACAGAAGAAGATGGCTTGCAGGCTAATGAATTTAATCCAAACGCCGGGTTAAAAACCAATGACAACGAATTAATATTTGGTGGGATAAATGGCTTTAACCTTTTTAAATCGAAAGATATTAAAAGTAATACGGCCTTGTCAAATGTTGTATTTACGGGGTTGCAGGTTTATAATCAGGATGTTTTGCCAGATGTAAGTATTAAAAACACAAAGTTGTTGGATCAATCAATAACCACTACTGAAAAAATTGTTTTAAAGCATTCGATGAATGTTTTTTCAATAGATTTTGCTGCTTTAAACTATTTGATACCAGACAAAATAAAGTACAAATATAAACTTGAAGGTTTTAATAAAGAATGGCTGAGCCTGAATAATACTCAGCCTAAAGTGAGCTATACCAGCTTAAATGCAGGAGATTATATTTTGAAGGTAAAAGCTTCAAACAATGATGGGGTTTGGAATGAAGAATATGCCGCTTTAATAATTACCGTGCTACCTCCGTTTTATGCAACCCCTTGGGCATTTGTATTCTATGGTGTTATTATTATATTGCTTTTGGTGTACTATCGGTATTCTATGCTGCGTAAGGAACGCATGAAATTTACCCTGGAGCAGGAACGGTTGCAGGCGCGACAAAATCATGAGATGGATGAAATGAAGCTGCGTTTTTTAACCAATGTGAGTCACGAGTTCAGGACTCCTTTGACGCTTATCTTAACACCTTTGCAAAGGTTGCTTGAGCAGGTTAAATCTGAGAAAGATCAAAAATTACTGGAAGTAATCGATCGCAATGCGAGGAATCTGTTGGGGCTTGTGAATCAGTTGCTTGATTTCAGGAAGCTGGAGCTTCATGGTATGCGATATCACCCATCTTATGGCAATATTGTTGCCTTTCTTAGCAAGGTGATGGAGAATTTTGAAGAAGGTTTCCGCAAAAAGAATATAGAATTTGTATTTCTTCATGAGGTTGATCAGTTTATGCTTAATTTCGATAGTGACAAACTTCAAAAAGTAATGATGAATTTGTTTTCGAATGCCTTAAAATTTACTCCTGAAAAGGGGATTGTTACTCTGAAATTAAGTGTTGACAAAAAGGAAGATTTGGTACATATATCAGTTACTGATACCGGGATTGGAATTAAGAAGGAAGATTTAAATAATATTTTTGACCGCTTTTACCAGGCAGAAAATAATAAAAAACTTGGTTTGTCGGGTAGTGGCATTGGTCTGAATCTGGCACATGAAATGGTTCAGCTGCACAACGGAACCATCAGGGTGGAGAGTGAAGAGGGGGCAGGAGCAACTTTTACAGTTAGTCTTCCTGTTGAAAGTGCCGTAAGCGAAAAAGCTGAAGTGCATGACAAACCATTAAACGACCAATCAGAGAAAGAACCAGATAGGGAGCATAAGTCAAAAGAAAAACCAGTTGTTTTATTGGTTGAAGACAATGAGGATTTTAGAACCTTTATGAAAGAAACGCTGGATGACGATTTTGTTATTCATGAAGCTGCAGATGGGCAATTAGGTTATGATAAGGTGCATAATGTTTTGCCCGATTTGATAATTAGTGATGTGATGATGCCCAATATGGATGGTTTGGAATTGTGTAAAAAGCTTAGGGAAGATATAAGAACATCGCATATACCCCTGATTTTATTAACCGCCCGAACTGCTGATGAAGATAAAATTAAGGGTCTGGAGATTGGGGCCGATGATTATATTACAAAACCGTTTAATATGGAATTGTTGTTGTTACGGGTTAATAACCTGCTTCAAAAAAGAAGTAAGATGCAAAAGCAGTTTCAAAAAAATGTTGAGATTAATCCAAGTGAAGTGGAAATAACTTCTATGGATGAAAAATTGATTAAAAAGGCCATTGCAATTGTTGAGGATAATATTGAAGATCCTGGTTTTAGTGTTGAGGATTTTAGTAAGGAGTTGGGTATGAGTAGAGTTTATCTTTATAAAAAGTTGACATCAATAACCGGTAAATCACCTATTGAGTTTATGCGTATCATAAGGCTGAAAAGGGGCGCTCAACTATTGGAAAAAAGTCAGATGACTATTGCTGAAGTTGCCTACGCAGTCGGGTTTAATAGTCCCCGTTATTTTAGCAAATATTTTAAAGAAGAATACGGAATGTTACCTACTGCTTACGTTAAACAAAAAGCAGCGCAGGCAGAATAATTTTTTTGAAAAAAGAAAAGCGATTTGGCAGTAATCAAAGTTAAAATAATATTCATTGATACTGACCTTTGATCGCTTTTAACCAACCCGCAATGCTTCTAATTACCTAATAAATGGGGCAAATGTAAGCTGCTTAACATTTGAGCACCCTTCAGAAACATTACATACACCTGTCGTAGTTACTTGTATTCTATTTTTGGATATAAATAATAGCTAAAAATAGAAAAATGAAGTACGGACATTTTGATGATGCCAATAAGGAATATGTGATAACAAATCCTCAAACTCCTTTTCCATGGATAAATTATTTAGGGAATGAGGATTTCTTTGGTCTGGTTTCAAATACAGCAGGCGGGTATGCTTTTTATAAAGATGCTAAATTTCGCAGGTTAACTCGTTATCGGTATAATAATATACCCATGGACAATGGTGGCCGATATTTTTATATCAAAGATGAAGATACAATCTGGAGTCCGGGATGGAAACCGGTAAAAACACCGCTGGATAAATATGAGTGCAGGCATGGTTTAAGCTATTCAAAAATAACAGGTGTCAAAAATGGAGTAAGTGCCGAAAGTACTTTTTTTATTCCGCTAAAAACCTGGGCCGAAGTCCATCATCTGAAATTAACAAATGACAGTGACTCAGTAAAAAAGCTAAAGCTTTTTTCTTTTATGGAGTGGTGCCTTTGGAACGCCGAGGATGACCAGAATAACTTGCAACGAAACCTGAATACCGGAGAAGTTGAAGTGGAGGGCTCTACAATTTACCATAAAACAGAGTATAAGGAGCGTAGGAACCATTATGCATTTTATAGTGTAAATACCCCAATAAATGGGTATGATACCAACAGGGAAAGCTTTGTTGGTTTATACAATGAACTTTCCGGCCCTCAGGCAGTGCTTGATGGAAAGCCGCATAATTCTGAAGCACATGGCTGGTCGCCTGTTGCCTCGCACTATATCGAAGTAGAGTTACAGCCAGGAGAGGCGAAGGATTTTATTTTTGTGTTGGGATATGTTGAAAACCCAGAAGAGGATAAATGGGAAAGCAAAGGGGTAATCAATAAAAAGCCGGCGTTGGCTATTCAGCAAAAGTTTGATACTGCCGAAAAAGTAGAAAATGCTTTAGCTGAGCTTAAATCATATTGGGAGAATTTATTGAGCATTATAAACCTGGAAAGCAAGGATGATAAGCTAAATAGAATGGTGAATATATGGAACCAGTATCAATGTATGGTTACTTTTAATATGTCGCGTTCTGCATCTTTTTTTGAGGTTGGTATTGGCCGGGGAATGGGATTCAGGGATAGCAATCAGGATCTGATAGGTTTTGTGCACCAGGTACCTGAACGTGCCCGGGAGCGGATTATTGATATTGCTTCAACACAGTTTCCTGATGGAGGATGTTACCATCAATACCAGCCTTTAACCAAAAGAGGCAATGATGCCATTGGTGGCGGTTTTAATGATGATCCGCTTTGGCTGATACTGGGCACCGTTAGTTATATTAAGGAAACCGGTGATTTTTCGATATTGGATGAAATGGTTCCGTTTGATAATGATGAAAGTATAGCGCAATCCTTATTTGATCATTTAACCATTTCTTTTAATCATGTAATCAAAAATTTGGGACCAAATGGTTTGCCATTGATAGGTAGGGCAGATTGGAACGATTGTTTAAACCTGAACTGTTTTTCTACAAATCCCAACGAGTCGTTTCAAACTACTGAAAATAATACGAAAGGCTCAAAGGCAGAGTCGGTTATGATTGCCGGGTTGTTTGTGGTATACGGAACCGATTATGTGGAGCTTTGTGAAAAGTTGGGTAAAACCGATGAGGCTGCCAGGGCAAAATCTGAAGTCAACAAGATGGCTGAGGCTGTTAAATCAAAAGGATGGGATGGAGAATGGTTTTTGCGAGCCTATGATTTTTATGGTAACAAAGTGGGCTCTGATGAAAATGAGGAGGGTAAGATATTTATAGAATCTCAAGGTTGGTGTACCATGGCTGGTATAGGTAAGGATGAGGGGATGTGTGAAAAATCTTTAGATGCCGTAAAAGAGCGTTTGGATTGCGAATATGGTATTGTGCTAAATAATCCTGCTTTTACCAGGTATGTAGTAGAATACGGCGAAATTTCAACCTATCCTAAAGGATATAAGGAGAATGCCGGGATATTTTGTCATAACAACCCTTGGATTATGATCGGTGAAACCCGGATTGGAAGAGGGGATAGGGCATGGGAGTATTACCAAAAAATTTGTCCGGCCTATTTGGAAGAAATCAGTGATTTGCACAGGACAGAACCCTATGTGTATGCACAAATGATTGCAGGTAAAGATGCATATATTCCAGGTGAGGCTAAAAACTCCTGGTTAACAGGAACCGCGGCATGGAACTTTTATGCCATCACCCAATTTATTTTAGGTGTCAGGCCAGAATATGAAGGGCTTCTTGTAGATCCATGTTTGCCAAAGGCGATGGAGGAATATCAGTTTACACGCAAATTTAGGGGAGCTACCTATAAAATTAATATTGTAAATGGAGAACGGGGACATGGGGTGAAGGCGTTAAGCATAAATGGAAATAAGGTAGATGGTAACCTGATTCCTCTTCAAAAAGCCGGAGGGGTGTATCAGGTTGAGGTTATCATGTATTAAACGCACCATTCCATATTATTTTAAAAATACAAGTTATGAATATAAAAGTAATAGTATTGTTGGCTTTGGTTTTAATACCATTTGCCGGGTTTTCGCAAAATTCTGATTTTCATATTTATCTGTGTTTCGGACAATCGAATATGGAAGGACAGGGGAAAATAGAAGAGGAAGATAAAATTGCTGAATCAAGATTTAAAGTGCTGCAATCTGTTGATTGTCCTAATTTAAACAGAATGAAAGGGAACTGGTATCCTGCAGTAGCTCCTTTATGCCAATGTTTCTCGGGGCTTTCGCCAGCTGACTATTTTGGTAGGACAATGATTCAAAATTTGCCGGAAGACATAACCATTGGGGTGGTTCATGTGGCTGTTGGAGGTTGTGACATCAGGTTGTTTGATAAGGATTTGTATCAGGACTATGATTCGACATACACTGATAAATGGTTTGTGGAAAAGATTAAATCGTACGGTGGCAATCCATACAAGCACTTAATTGATTTGGCAAAACTGGCGCAAAAGGACGGCGTTATAAAGGGAATATTATTGCATCAGGGAGAAACAAATACTGATGATGAAAAATGGCCCGGGTATGTAAAAAAGATTTATAAGGATATGATGAAGGATTTGCATTTAAAGCCAAAACAGGTGCCGATAATTGTAGGAGAGGTTGTGCATAAAGATCAGGAAGGTAAATGTGCCAGTATGAATGAGATTATAGCAACGTTGCCCGATGTTGTTAAAACAGCTCATGTTGTATCCTCTGGTGGGTGTACAGATCAGGGTGACAAGGTTCACTTTAGCTCCGAAGGTTATAGAGAATTAGGAAGAAGGTACGCCTTAATGATGTTGGGGATATTAGGGTATAATGTTGATAACGAGTAATATATTAATTATTATGAGAATTGTTGTTTGTATTGCTTTTATTATGGTCGTAGTTGTAGGATGCAAAGCGCCAAAAGCTAAAGTGACTGAGAAAGAAAAAATGCTGGAAGTACTGAAAGCCGTTAAAGGGAATGGTGTTTTATTTGGACATCAGGACACTTATGCATATGGTTACTATTGGAAGGATGTTGAAGGGAATTCAGATGTAAAAAGGGTTGCTGGTGATTATCCGGCTGTGTTTGGTTGGGAGTTAGGAGGTATTGAAAAAGGTGTGGAAGCCAATCTTGATACAATTACCTTTGATAATATCCGAAAGTACGCAGTAAAAGCTTATGGGCAAGGGGGAATAAATACCTTTAGCTGGCATCCCTTTTCGGTTATTGACCGTGTTGATTCCTGGAATACTGATAAACGGGTTGTTGATAAGATTATTCCTGGAGGTGAGTTTCATGAGGCATTTAAGGAAGATTTAGATGCACTGGCTGATTTTTTAAACAGTGTAATTGCTACCAACGGAGTTAAAGTTCCTTTTATTTTTCGCCCCTGGCACGAAATGGATGGAACATGGTTTTGGTGGGGTAGCACCTGTTGCACTCCTGAAGAGTTTAAGGAATTATTCCGCTTTACCGTGGAATATTTACGCAACGAAAAAGGGCTTGACCAGATGCTGGTTGCTTATTCTCCCGACAGGAACTTTTATACCCGAGAGGAATACCTTACCTGGTATCCGGGAGATGAGTATGTAGATGTTATAGGAATGGATAATTATTACGACCTGTATACTGAAGGATTGCTTGATGAGGCCGTAAAAAAATTACATATTGTAATTGAATATGCCAACGAAAAGGGAAAAGTATCTGCTTTAACAGAAAGTGGGTATGAAAACATACCGGATCCAACCTGGTATACAAGTAAACTAGGGCGGGTGCTGAGCGACAGTATTGTAGCTGCAAATATCAGTTATGCCTTAGTATGGCGTAACGATCCTTTAAAACATTTCTTTTTTCCTTATCCGGAACATGCTTCGGCTAAATATGCAAAAGAGTTTCTTTCCAGAAAGGATGTTTGGTTGTTAAATGATTTGGTGCAGTTTAAAAATAGTAGTCATTGATGTAAACTTAAAATACAGTTATGAACAAAGATATTTTCAATACCCGTTTAGAAAAGATTAAAAAAGAACATGAAGAATTGGTTCAAAAACCAAATGAAGAACTATTCAGTAGTAATGGAATATATTGCAAGTACAAAAATCCTGTGCTAACGCGCAATCATGTGCCTTTGCATTGGCGCTATGATTTAAATAAGCAGAATAATCCATTTTTAATGGAGCGTATTGGGTTTAATGCTGCATTTAATGCCGGTGCAATTAAATTGAATGGAAAATATTTATTGGCTGTCAGGGTTGAAGGTAACGACCGGAAATCCTTTTTTGCTATTGCCGAAAGTGATAACGGAATTGATGGGTTTAAGTTTTGGGATAAACCCATAACACTGCCTCAAACAGAGAATCCGGATACCAATGTATATGATATGCGCTTAACCCAACACGATGATGGTTGGATTTACGGGGTGTTTTGTACCGAACGAAAAGATCCCGAAGCCCCGGAGGGTGACACCAGTAGCGCTGTAGCTGCAGCAGGTATTGCACGGACAAAGGATTTGGTAAACTGGCAACGTTTGCCTGATTTAATATCAACGACAGGTCAACAACGTAATGTGGTACTTTTCCCACATTTAATAGAGGGCAAATATGCATTTTATACCCGCCCGCAAGATGGGTTTATTGATACCGGAAATGGAGGGGGGATTGGATTTGGGTTGTCCGATTCCATAGAGCATCCAGAAGTTAAGGAAGAGGTAATTGTTGATGCGAAAACCTATCACACTATTTACGAAGTAAAAAATGGATTGGGGCCGGCGCCAATACGTACCGATAAAGGATGGCTGCAATTGGCTCATGGCGTGCGGAATACTGCGGCAGGGTTAAGGTATACGCTGTATATGTTTATGACTGATCTGGAGAAACCCTGGGTTATTACGCATAAACCTCATGGTCATTTTATCGCACCCTTAAAAGATGAGCGGGTAGGGGATGTCTCCAATGTGGTTTTTTCCAATGGTTGGATTGTTGATGAAGATGCCAGCCTGCCTGAGGGGCAGAGGAAAGTTTTTATCTATTACGCTTCATCAGACACACGCATGCATGTGGCTACAACTACAATTGATCAGCTGGTAGATTATTGTATCAATTCACCTCAGGATCAGCTGCATTCGCATTTGAGTGTAGAAACTATTAACAAGCTGGTTGATCAGAATAAAGATTTTATGCATTTGCTTGATTAAATCTATCAGGTTGGTGCAATATCAGGTTAATTGCTGCCGCACTAATTTTTTGTGTGATAAAGGTATGGTAACCGCATGATTAATTTCTGCAAGAAAACTCGTGATTCCTACGCTCACCCCTTTGATCCCCTAAAAGGGAAAATTCCAACGCGCTGTGCGGGAGCAACTTCCCCTTTAGGGGACTGAGGGGTGTGGGTGGGCTAACATAAATTTCAGCAGTTTTCTTGCAAGCACTAATTATATTATGCGGTAGCAATTGAAAGAGTTTAAAATCTAAAATAAAATCTATGATAAATAAAGTTTCCTTTAAAGAAAAAATAGGATATGGTTTTGGAGATGCAGCATCTTCCATGTTCTATAAGTTGTTTACAACTTTTTTGATATTCTTTTATACAGATGTGTTTGGTATTTCGGCAGCTGCGGCAGGTACCATGATTTTGATTACCCGCTTTTGGGATGCGCTTAATGATTTGATTATGGGGGCAATTGCCGACCGTACAAAAACAAAATGGGGGCAGTTTCGGCCTTACCTGCTGTGGTTTTCAGTCCCTTTTGCAATTATAGGAGTTCTTACATTTACAACCCCGGGATTTGCCGAAAACGGTAAGCTTATTTATGCTTATGTCAGTTATTCGCTAATGATGATGATTTATACAGTAGTAAATGTTCCGTATTCATCACTGATAGGGGTTATAACTTCCGATTCAGTTCAAAGAACTTCGTTGGCCTCATATCGTTATGCATTTGCATTTGGAGGTGGTATTTTGGTTCAGGCAACCTTGCTTAAAATGGCAGGTGTGCTCGGAGGGGATAATGAACAGTTGGGCTGGCAAATGGCAGTAGGAATATTTGGCGTATTGTCTGTAGTGTTTTTCTTGTTGACCTTCTTTTTAACAAGGGAACGTGTAAAACCTTTAAAGCAAGAAAAATCATCGATAAAAGAAGACCTGAAAGATTTGTTGCATAATAAACAATGGTTTATCCTTTTAGCAGTTGGTGTTTTTACTGTGATATTTAACCAGTTGAGGGAAGGAGCTGCGGTTTATTATTTAAAGTATTATTTTGGGGAGCAGGAGTTAATGCTATTTGGCAATGTATGGCATCTTGATTATAAGGCTTTAACCGGCATTTTGGTTCCGGTGTGGACAGGGGCAAATATACTGGGGGTTTTTATGGCAACCTGGATGGCAAAGACATTGGGAAAAAAGAAAGCTTATATGGTATTTATGATCATATCATTAGTTGCCAGTTTATTATATTACCCAATATCGCCAAATGATATTTATATGTTATTGTTGCTTCAGGTTGTTGTAGGTATTGCCGCAGGTTTACCAATTCCGTTAATGCTTGCTATGTTTGGCGATATTGCTGATTACTCAGAATGGAAATCCGGACGCAGGGCTACAGGTCTTATTTTTTCTTCAATTAGTATGTCGCAAAAACTGGGAAGCACTTTGGGTATTGCTCTAACCGGATATATATTGGCTTCTGTAGGATATTCTCCTAACAATGTAACAGCAGAATCCCAAACCGGAATCAGGTTTATGATGAGCGTTGTACCTGCTGTGGCAGCAGGCCTTTCTGTTGTTTTTTTGTTGGTATACAAATTAAACGAGAGTTATATGAAGAAAGTTAAGGATGAACTTAACGAAAGGATTAATAAGGTATAAAATTCAGTGCAAGATGAACATATATAGGAGCATAAAGAATTTTGGGATATTTATATGTTGGGTTATGGGCATATGTGCTTGTCAGCAAAAACCGATTGATAATTACACTGTAGTAAGGCTCAATAAGGGCTGGACGTATGAGGACGTTGAGGGAGAGCATAAAGGTTCTGCTATTGTGCCAGGTACAATCCATACCGATTTATTGAATAATAACCAGATTGAAGATCCTTTTTACAGGACCAATGAAAAGGATTTGCAATGGATAGATAAAAAAGACTGGGTTTATCAGAAGACATTTACGGTTGGTAAAAATATACTGGATAAAGATAAGGTAGTTTTACATTTTTATGGATTGGATACTTATGCGGATGTGTTTATTAATGGGAAACTCATATTAGAGGCATTTAATATGCATAGGGAATGGTCGGTAGATGTAAAAAAAATGCTGATGGAAGGAGAAAATCTGTTGAAGGTATATTTGCATTCCCCCGTTAAAAAGGGGCTGGAGTTGTACAATGCTTCTCCTTATGCATACCCGGCAACAAACGACCAATCGGAGAATGGAGGATTGGGAGATAAAAAGATATCGGTATTTACACGAAAGGCAGGTTATCATTATGGATGGGATTGGGGCCCCCGGTTTGTAACTTCGGGTATCTGGCGTCCGGTAGAACTAAGATGCTGGGATGACTTAAATATTGAATCCGTTTATATCAGGCAACCCTCAGTAACAAAGCAGCTTGCCAAATTAACTGCCGAAATCAATATAGATGCCAACGATGGTTTTGAAGCAGAATTGGTAATAAACAGTGATAAAGAGAAAAGTGCTGTTGCTGTAAAAAAGGTGCTGTTAAAAAAAGGAATGAATTTGGTTTCAGTACCTTTTGAAATTGTCAATCCGAAATTGTGGTGGAGTAATGGTTTGGGAAATCCCACAATGTATGATTTTAATGTGCAGGTTGTCGTTGGTGGGATGGTGGTATCAAATAAGAAGGTATCTGCCGGGTTGCGTTCTGTTAAGTTGGTTAGGGAGGCAGATGATAAAGGCGAGACTTTTTTGTTTGAATTAAATGGGGTAAGAGTATTTGCAAAGGGAGCCAATTATATTCCTAACGATAGTTTTTTACCTCGTGTTACAAAATCTGATTACGAAAAAGTGGTTGCCGATGCTGCTGATGCAAATATGAATATGTTGCGTATATGGGGAGGTGGCATATATGAGGATGATTATTTTTATGAATTATGCGACCGTAATGGTATTATGGTTTGGCAAGATTTTATGTTTGCTTGTTCCATGTATCCGGGAAATGAGGCCATGTTGAAGAATATAGAGCAGGAGGCAATTGATAATGTAACACGATTACACAACCACCCTTCAATCGTTCTATGGTGTGGTAATAATGAAATAAATACAGCCTGGCATCATTACGGACAAGGAGGATGGGGCTGGAAAAAACGTTATAATAAAGAACAGCAAGAAGAAATACACCGGGCTTATACTGATATTTTTCACGATATACTACCTCAGGTAGTGGATAGTTTAACAGAAACGGATTATTGGCCTTCTTCACCTCAGTCAGGTTATGAACCCAATAATCACGCCAGCTATGAATCCACATCAGGAGATACGCACTATTGGGGAGTTTGGCATGCATTGCACCCATTTGAAGATTTCGACAAATACAAGTCGCGCTTTATGAGTGAATATGGCTTTCAGTCGTTTCCTGATTTTGAATCGGTACAGACTTACGCAAAGCCTGAAGACTATGATATTGAATCAGAGGTAATGGCTGCCCATCAGCGGAGCGGTATTGGAAACTTGCGCATTAAAGAATACCTGAGTTGGTATTACAAAGTCCCTGATAATTTTGAGGAGTTTTTATATATGAGCCAGGTTTTGCAAGCCCATGGTATACGAATGGCTATTGAGGCGCACCGCAGGGCAATGCCCTATTGCATGGGATCGCTTTATTGGCAGATAAACGACTGTTGGCCTGTGGCCAGCTGGAGCAGTACCGATTATTATCATAAATGGAAAGCAGTTCATTATGCCGTAAAAAAGGCTTTTGAGCCAGTAATGATCAGTGCAGTAAATAAAGGACATGAGGTGGAGTTATATGTTGTTTCTGATCTTCAGGAAAACAAAAAAGCAGAAATGAATATTCAGCTCATGGATTTTAAGGGAAACATATTGTATAGTGAAGTGCGAAATGTTGATATAATGGAAAATACAAGCACTCAATTAGAATCTTTTAACCCAGAATCAATAGACGGTTTTACAAAGGAGTCTTGTGTTTTGGCTCTGACCCTAAGCGAAGACGGGAAAGAAATAAGTACAAAAACCCATTTTTTTACAACTGCGAAAGAACAGAAGCTTCAATCACCGGAAATAGATATTTCATTTGAAGAATCAGCAGAAGGACTTTATCTTGTAGTTAAATCAAATACGTTGGTAAGGGGTTTATACTTGTATGATAACAGGTCCGGACTCATCCTTGATGACAATTATTTTGATTTGTTACCTGGGGGAATAAAGAAAGTTAGGGTTGTAAAGTCTTTATATTCAGTGGATACGAAGCGGGTTAACTTTAGGTACATAACAAGTTAACAAATCAACACAATGCTTTACATTAAGTAACATATTTTTGAATAATGGTTCTTTTAACATGTAATGAATGTGTGCACAATTAGTTTAAATAATTATCAAATTAAATCAATTTATATGAAAACAAATCTACGACTCTTTACCGTTGTTGTTATGTTTTTTGTAGCCCAGGTGATGATAGGGCAAAACAGGACAATAACTGGTACGGTAAAGGATGATACAAATGAACCCTTACCGGGAGTATCTATCCAGATAGGAGGCACAACTACAGGTACAATTACTGATATTGACGGTAATTACAGCCTGGTGATTCCTCAGGAGAAGGTGAAGTTAACCTTTTCTTTTATCGGCTTTAAAGCCAGGGAAATTGAAGTTGGTAACCAAACAGTAATAAATGTACAGATGGTGCCCGATGTTGAGGGGCTTGACGAGGTGGTTGTGGTTGGATATGGAACTATGAAAAAGAGTGACCTTTCGGGAGCATCGGTTTCGTTGTCGGCAGAAAAACTAAAAGGAGCCGGTATTGCTAACATTGATCAGGCACTAAAAGGAAGAGCTGCCGGGGTTTCTGCAGTTTCTACTACGGGTCAGCCTGGTGGTGCAGTGAGTATTCGGGTGCGTGGCCAGAGTACCATTAATGCAGGTGCAGAACCGCTCTATGTTATTGATGGAGTGCCAATGACCAGTAATACTTCAAGTGGTCATGATTTGGGTTTGGGAGATGCATTGGGTAACTCACCAACAACAGGGGTTTCTCCACTGTCAACAATTAACCCTAATGATATTGTTTCTATGGAGATCCTTAAAGATGCTTCAGCAACTGCTATTTACGGATCAATGGGGGCAAACGGAGTTATCATGATTACTACAAAAAGAGGTAAGAAAGGTGATGCCAAGTTTACTTATGGAGGTTCTTACGGTGTTCAGCACCAGGATACCAGGATTGATATTTTGAATCTTAGGGAGTTTGCCGAGTACAGTAATGAAGTAGCCTCAGATTTAAATTCTAATGATCCACGAGCTGAATTTCAGGATCCGTCTTTATTAGGCAAAGGAACCAACTGGCAGGATGCCATCTTTCAACTGGCAGCAGTTCAGCAACATCAAATCAGTGCCAGTGGTGGTGGCGAAAAATTGAAATACTATGTTTCGGGTGGATATATGAATCAGGAAGGAACCGTTATCGGGACAGAGTTTGAGCGTATGTCGTTTAGTACCAACCTGGATGCAGAGCTGAAAAGCTGGCTGAAAATGGGGGTGAATATTAAATATTCTCAAACCGATGAAAGACTTGGGCTTGCAGATTCTGAATCGGGTATTATCCGTATTGCACTGCAAACTACACCTGATATGCCTATTTATGATATGGATGGTAATTATGCCACTATTTTTAGAGACAGGCAGCCCTCAAACCCAAATGCTATTGGGTTAGCTTTGGATGATGATAATCTCCTGGAAAAAACGGCTTTTGGTAGTACTGTATTTTTTGATTTTGATATCCTGAAAGATTTGAAATTTCATACCGAAGGAACTTTAAATCTGAATTATTCTAAAGCAGAAGTGTTCAGGCCTGCTGTTACCTATGGTAATTGGGATCGGTCAATAAATTCAATGCGTGCACAGAATAACAAATACACTTTCTGGCAGATTAAAAACTACATGACCTATTCAAAATCATTTGGTAAGCATAGCGGTACAGCTATGGTTGGTCAGGATATGTTTGAGTCTTCATTGGATTATGAAAGTGTTTATAACACAAACTTACCAAGTAACGATATTCAAAACCCGGCTCTCGGCGACGGAACGCCACAAATTAATTACGGCTTTAACAGTATGTCTAATGCCTCGGTTTTTGGACGTTTCAATTATAATTATGACAATAGGTATATGCTAACTTACACCTATCGTCGTGATGGTTCTTCAAATTTTGGACCGGAGAACAGGTGGGCCGGTTTTAACTCATTCGCTGCTTCATGGAGATTGAGTAACGAATCATTTATGAAATGGTCAGAACCTGTTTTACGTAATGCAAAACTACGTTTCGGTTGGGGACAAGTAGGAAACCAGGATATTGATGGTTATTTATGGGGTGCCAGTATCTCTAAAATGGAAACAGGCTTAGGTGCAGGATACCGCCAGACAAATATTTCAAACCCATATATCAAATGGGAAAAGCAGGAACAGTACAATATTGGTTTAGACTTGTCGATAATGGATGTAGCTGATGTTGTTGTTGAAGTATATAAAAAGATTTCGAATGATATGTTAATGGATATGCAGTTGCCTTCGTATATGGGTACAAGAGGAAACTCATCAAGTGCACTCGCAGCTCCATGGGGTAACTTTGGTGAAATTGAAAACAAAGGTTTAGAGATTTCTTTAACAACGCATAATATTAAAAAGGCGTTTACCTGGGATACCGATTTTCAAATTTCTTTTAACAGAAACAAATTGGTGGCTTTAGATGGAACTCCATCTGCTCATTTGGAAGGTTACGGACAATGGAGCGATGTGGTATCACTGACAGAAGTGGGCGATCCTCTTTTTAATTTTTATGGATATGTAACAGACGGGGTTTTTCAAAGTCTGGAGGATTTAAAGAGTAGTCCTGTACAGGTAGGGTACCCAAGCGATGGGGAATCATTCCATATCACCAACACTACTTATATAGGCGATTTAAAGTTTAAAGATATTAGCGGGCCCGATGGTAAGCCTGATGGAATCATAGATTCTTACGATCGTACTAACATAGGTTCTCCAATGCCTGATTTTACTTTTGGGTTAAACAATACCTTTTCTTATAAAAACTTTGATTTGGCCGTGTTTATCAATGGTTCATATGGAAACGATGTAATGAATTATACCGCCATCAGCTTGTCAAATATGAAAAGTGAATTTTCTAACCAGTTAGCTGTTGTAAATAACAGAGCAAGGTTAGAGGTTATAGATCCAAGCATTGAAGGAACTAGTTTAAACGATGTTTCGAATGTACGTTTGATTAATCCGAATACAAACATCCCAAGGGCAACCGGACAGGACCAAAATGATAATGACCGTATTTCGGACAGGTATATTGAGGATGGTTCATTTATCAGAATCAAGAATATCACGTTAGGATATACTTTCCCTAAAACCTTGATTGAAAAAGTCAGGTTAAGTAATGCAAGAATTTACGCAAGTATAGAGAATCTGGTAACATTTACAGACTATTCAGGATTTGACCCGGAAGTAGGGGCGAGTACACAAAGCCCTAATGTTTTTGGATTGGATAATGGCCGATATCCTTCACCTCAGGTATTTACTTTCGGTTTAAATGTTTCATTCTAAAAAGTAATTACGATGAAAAAATATAATATAATAAAATTATTAATAGTTTTTATTGGTGTTGGATTAACGGTTTCATGTGATGATTTTTTAGACAAACCGGCTGAAGATTCCTATACCATCGATACCTTTTATCAAAACGATGAACAGATATATCAGGCTGTAAACTCTATCTACAATTCGCCCTGGTACGATTTTCAACGTGGGTTTATGAAAATTGGTGATGTATTGGCAGGAAACATCATTTTCGATAGTGGTGATGGTTATACCAACTTTACGTTAAACAATTCCGATGCTGATATTGCCAATGCATCCGCTTCGTTATGGTCGGTAAATGCTTATTGCAATGGTGTTATTGAAAATGTGGATATGAAATCAAGCGCCGATGTTTCTCAAACGGTTAAAAACACGGTAAAAGGTGAGGCAATGGTATGGAAAGCCATGTCGTATTTTTACCTGGTACGTTGTTTTGGTGCCGTGCCCATTATTCACGATAATGCTGAAATTATTGCCAATAATACATCAACTACCTTAAGAAGAAACAAAGTGGAAGATGTATACCAGTATATCATTTATTTACTTGAAGATGCCATAGATTTATTGCCGGAAAAAAACAGGACCGGTAGAATAGATAAGTACAGTGCCTGCGGTTTGTTAGCAAAAGTATACCTGACAAAATCGGGTTATGGTATGAGCGGGTCGCGTAACGAAAGTGACCTTACTAATGCGGCAAATTATGCAAAAATGGTTATCGATGAGAGTGGCCGTGTTTTGGAACCTAATTACGAAGATATCTTCCAGCTAAAAAGCAATTTTTCAGATGAGAGCCTGATTGCATGGCACTGGACAGTTGGGTCGCAATGGACTAGTCAAAACTCTTTACAATCAGATTTGTCCATGACAAATTTTTCTGATGCGGTTCAGTCATGGGGTAACTGGGTATATCCAACCATCGACCTGCAAACGGCTTTTGATGAAAGTGCCGGTAGCTTAATACGAAATAACCTCGATACACGCCGTAAAGCCACAATAATGATGGTGGGTGACCATTATGATTATTTCTGGGTAGAATTTGGTGGTTTTGATTATAACTGGGATAATGATGCCGATGGACAATATGAAGGTGCTTTAGCTTTTGCCAGTGGAACAGGATCAAACTGTGCCAAGCATATTGTTGGTCGCTTGGCTGATGCTGAGGCCCAAGGCTATGATGCTTTAGACAGGATGCATACCCCATTGAGTACACACATTCTTCGTTTAGCAGATGTATACCTGGTTTACGCAGAAGCTGTTTTAGGCAACAATAGCTCAACTACAGATGCCGGGGCATTAGCTGCATACAATGCGGTTAGAGAAAGGGCTTTGCATAGCTTTTACGAGCCAGCTGCAAGTTTTAGTTTTGATGATATTTATAAGGAACGCAGATTAGAACTGGCATTGGAAGGCGATAGATGGTACGATATTGTACGACTCCATTATTATATGCCTGAAAAAGCAAAAACAATGATCACAAGTCAGGAAAGGGGTTACTGGGCTGGTTTGGATGATTTATATACTTATGATGATGCATCTAATCTTGAAATAAACAGTCTTAAAGCTACCGGAATTACGGATGATGACTTTACCATTCCTTTCCCGGAAGTGGATCTGTCTTTAAATCCGGGCTTGATGAATGAGCCGGTAGATTTTGATTTTAGTTCAATAGGTTATTAATTTCTTAATATGGTTTAGGTAGGAAAAACAATACAATCTTATCTATCCTATAGAAATAAAAATTATACAAATGGAAAATAATATAAAACGCATATTCGTAGCATTGGTTGTTATGGCAATATCAAGCATCGGAGTGATTTTTCAATCATGCGAAGAATATCCAGATGAATATGAAATAACAGGAGGGGTTCCTACTGTTGATTACATAAGAGTATCAGACCCGGAGAAATCAGATTCCTTAATAGCAAGTGCATCGCTGAACCAAACAATAGTTTTAATTGGTGAGAATCTTACCAGTATAAAAGAAATGTGGTTTAACGATAAAGAAGCGTATTTAAATACCAGTTTTATTACTTATAATACCTTGTTTGTTACCATCCCAAATGAAATTCCGGATGTGGTTTCAGACAAGATATACATGGTGGCCGGGAAAGATACGGTATCTTATGATTTTAATGTGGTAGTTCCTGCACCTGCTCCCAAGTCAATGCTTTGCGAATTTGTAGCAGATGGAGAAGAGGCTGTTATCTATGGTAACTACTTTATCAATGACCCTAATGTTCCTTTACAGGTGTTCTTTCCGGGAGAGCTGGAAGGAGAAGTGGTTAGTGTAAGTGATGATTATGATGAAGTTGTGGTGAAAGTTCCTTCCGGGGCAAGTGTTGGGCAAGTTACCGTAAAAACGATCTACGGATCAGCTCGCTCTTCTTTCTTTTTCCGCGACGACAGGAATTATATTTTAGATTGGGACAACCTGGACGCTTCCGGAGGCTGGAGGTCTGGAGTTATTGCCAATTCAGATCCTGTAGGTATCAACGGTAATTATGTTCGCTTTTATGGAGAAATGCCAGGGAAGGCTGGCGATCTTTGGGATGAGGATAAGTTTGCTTTCAACCTTTGGAATCAATCTAATGGTAGAGCTGATGTTCCTTTCTATGATGGGGATTTGAGTGCCGCAGCTTTAAAATTTGAAGTCAATATTCCTGAGTCATGGAGCTCTGCTGCTTTGCAAATGATATTTACCCCTTATTCAGTTTCAGGGAATAATGAATATGTTGCAAATGATGATGCAACAAAAACATATCTGAGTAAAGACTTCCCCCGTGGATTATGGATGCCTTGGGTTAGTTCGGGTAGTTATATGACGGATGGTTGGACAACAGTTACAGTACCATTAAGTGAATTTGTTTACGATAAAGATGGTAAGGCATCTGAGGCTACTTTGACAACGGATATGTTAGGAGGTCTTACATTCTTTGTATACCATGGAGGTGTTGATGGTTCAGATTGTACAGTTCATATGTGTATTGATAATATCAGAATTGTTCCCTTGTAGTAATCCTAAGTAAAATTAATTATGAAGAAAACAAAATATATAAATAAGATAGAGTCTGCTATCCTTGTGTTTTTTATAGGATTATTTGGACTAACACTTACTCTGACATCGTGCGAGGATGATGATGATGGAGTAAGTAATGAAACCGAGCTGTTAAGTTATGGCCCTATGCCTATTCAGCGTGGTGCAGAACTAAGGTTTATAGGTAATAATTTAGATGATGTTACTTCTATCATAATTCCTGATGGAATAGAGTTAACTAGTGCTGACTTTACTGAGCATACAGCCAAAAGTATTAAGCTAATTGTTCCGCAGGAAGCAATCGAAGGACTTCTGGTATTGAATTATTCAGAAGGTACCATTACTACTCAGACTCCAATTGGTTTTAGTGAACCAATATCTCTGGAAGCATTTGCGGTTTCAAGTATTAAACCGGGTGCTGAATTAACTTTAACAGGGGATTATTTAAACAGAGTTGCTGAGGTTATTTTTACCGATAGGGTAGTTGTGGATAGTGTTGATTTTGTTAGTAAATCCCGTAAGGAGATAAAATTAATTGTACCTGCAGAAGCTCAAACTGGTAAAATTGCAGTATCTAATGGAGCTGAAGATCCTATCATTATTTATTCTGAAGAGGAGCTTAATATTGTAATTCCGGTTGTTTCCGAAGTAACACCAAATCCGGTTAAGCCAGGTACTGCACTAACTATTACAGGAACAGATCTTGATCTGGTAACTGGCTTTGCTTTGGGTGGAGATGTTAATGTAACTGAGTTTGAAAGTCAAAGTGCTACAAGCATAGTGATGACAGTACCAACCAACGCAAAAAGTGGAGCAGTAACATCTGTGTTACCATCAGGCATTGAAATTGAAGTTGGTGATATCGCTCTTATTGAACCTACTGCCGCCATTGATGAAATAAAGGATTCCTATGGTGTTGGTGAGATGGTTGTTTTTGCAGGAACAGATTTGGATTTAGTGACCACTGCTACATTTACAGGGGCAGAGGCTACTCCTGTAACAATAACAGATGGAAAGATAAATCTGGAAGTATCAGAAGCTGCCCAAAGCGGTGCAATTACATTAGCCACCGCCAATGGTACTGCAATTACGGTTGATGGTTTTGTGACAACTAAGCCTGTTGCCACTTTCCCATCCGATGCTACACCGCTGGATGAATTAAGTATTGTATCGACTTTAGGAGGCAGAGTGAAATCAGTTATGTTTGGTGACCTGGAAGCTGAAGCAACTGCTTCCGGCGATGGTTTTAATGTGGTAGTTCCCCTTGAGGCAGAGACGGGCAGTGTAACCATGGTAATGGACAATGGAGAAACTGTTGCTGCAGGAAGTATTACAATTAACACATTTACCTTTTGTGCTGTTTCTGAATTTGCTTCAGAATCAACAACTGTTGGAGAATTATTGGAGTGTGCTGTTGTTAATGGCGAAAATCTTACCAATGTGCTTCTTAACGATCAGGATACACCATATTTATTGGTTGGGACAGTACTTTATGCTGCTGTAGGAACTAATGTAGGGGATAATAAAATTACCTTGGTGTCGGGCACAACAAATGTGGATTATACGATAAAAGTTGAAGCCTCAGGTTTGGTTGAAACGGTATTGTATAATACTCCTGTTGAGCTGACCAATTGGAGTGCGAATTATGAATTGAATGTTGACTTTTCTGGTGCTCCGGCTGATTCATATGTGCGCATCCGATACACCAAGACCAACGATAATCCTCAAATGAAAATATTCCATGGTCATTGGGGTAATGTTTATGATGGTACAACTGATGAGAATTTAGCCATCCTGGCATCTTCTGATTATATTGATCTGCCAGTTTCATTGTTCCCATTTAGCGATTGGGGTTATTCAATTATCCTTCAGGGCGATGGTATGATTATTTCATCTATTTCCTGGGTAAAGGACTTCTCTGCACCAAAACCTATTTGGGAAGGTTTATTCGATTTGGGTAACTGGCAGGGAAATCAGGATTTGGCCTGGGGAAATTATGATTGGTCAACCGTTACAGCAGGTCAGACACTGTACTTCTCATTCACAATGAATGAAGGTAATGATTGGGGTTGTCTATCGCTTCGTCATGGTGATAGTTGGGGAAATCTGCCTACCGAGGGCTCTGGTCAAATTGATTTTGGCCCATCTGATACGCAGGCAACCTACACACTGACACAAGCTGACATTGATGACCTGGTTGCAAATGGAGGCCTTGTGATAACAGGAGCAAACCTGACTTTGACTAAGGTGGCGCTTAAATAATCCTCTTGAATTTTCAAGGTATAATGATTGCCAATCTAAGATTTAATCCTAAATAAATAGAATTGTTTTTGAGTTTTAGCTTAAGCGGGGTTGTGTTTACAACCTCGTTTTAGCTATTACAAAATTTTAAAAGCTTGATCCTGGTTTAAAGGTTAAAAATTATTGCTGCAGGTTATTGCAGGTCTTAATTTCAAAAGAATATTTATGAATAAAATATTGGGTTTATTGATATTTCTTGTGCTTGCAAGTTGCACAGGTGAAAGTGGGGGTGAGGAACATGAACCACCAATGTTAAAAACAAGCACTCCCGAAAATGGGGCTACAGGTATTACATTGGATACTCAGGTGGAAATCGTATTTGATGAAGTAATTTCTTTGGTTCAAAATCATGGGATTACCATTAATGGGGAACTTGCTGATGTATCATCGTCTCTAACAAAACTTAAGTTAGATGTCAGTTTGGAGTATAACACAACATACGAAATCATTATTCCGGCAGGTGCTGTAATAAATACTTTTAATGTGCCATTGGCCGGTAAAATTCAGCTGTCTTTTTCCACAATAGAAGAAACAATAATAAATATTAAAACAAGTCTGGTAACTCAAAATCCATCGCCAGAAGCGATTAATGTATATGGTTTTTTAAAGGATAATTATGGGGTAAAAACCATTTCGGCAGTCCATGCCAATGTTGCATGGAATTGCAATGAAGCAGAATGGGTAAAAGAACAAACCGGAAAGTACCCGGCAATGACAACGGTGGATTATGTGCATCTTCCTGCCTCCCCGGCCAACTGGATTGATTATTCACAAACATCCTTTGTTGAGGATTGGTGGAGTAACAATGGTATTGTTTGTGCCAATTGGCATTGGATTGTACCGCGTTACCAAGGAGATACGGATACCAATAACTTTACTTATAAACCGGAAGAAACCATCTTTAGTGCAGAAAATATTTTAGTGGATGGAACCTGGGAAAATGAAGTGGCAATGGCCGACCTGGAAAAACTGGCCGGTTATCTGCTTCTGCTAAAAGAAAAAAACATACCTGTCATATGGCGTCCTTTGCATGAGGCTTCTGGTAATATATATAATTATGCCAATGGAAAAGCCTGGTTTTGGTGGGGCGATAGCGGTGCAAGTGTTTACAAGGATCTTTGGAAATTGATGTTTAGCTATTTTAAAGATAAAGGGTTAAATAATTTGATTTGGGTATGGACAACGCAGACTAACGATGATGCATTTTATCCGGGTGATGAATATGTTGATATCATTGGTCGGGATATATACAATACCGGTGATGCTGAGGAAATAGCTTCACAATTTACTGAAATACAGAAGATTTATACTGATAAAATAGTCACCCTTAGTGAAATGGGTTCTGTGTCGGAGATGTCCAGCCAGTGGGGCAAAGGTGCTCAGTGGTCGTATTTTATGCCCTGGTATGATTATGCAAGGACTAATGATCCGGGCGAGGCTGACTTTCAGGAAACAGCTCATGAACATGCCAATGCTTCATGGTGGCAAAATGCAATGCAACAGGATTTTGTAATTACCCGGGATATGATGCCATCGTTAAAATAAGGAATTGCCATGATAGAGGAATTAAAAAATAATGTTGTTCCGCAACTACAGGAAGAATTACAAAGTATTTTGGACTTTTGGATTTCTAACGTTCAGGATGGTAATCATGGTGGCTTTATAGGTGAGATAGATGGTAATGGGTGTCGTAACGACAAGGCAGATAAAAGTGCTGTATTAAACACGCGTTTGCTATGGACTTTTTCCGCTGCCTATAACTTATATAAAAATCCTGTTTATCTGGAGATGGCCGAAAAGGCCTATGACTACTTAGTTGCCAATTTTTGGGACAAAGAGAATGGAGGACTGGTTTGGTCTGTAGATTATAAAGGAGAAGTTAAAGACAGTCATAAACAAGCCTATGCCCAGGGCTTTGGTATTTATGGTTTTTCTGAATATTATATGGCTTCAGAAAATAAGCAGAGCCTTGAGTATGCAATTGAACTGTATAATTTGATTGAAAACAACTTTAAAGATGAGGTGTATGGTGGATATATTGAAGCTCTTTCGTGTAGTTGGTTGCCCATGGAGGATATGCGTTTAAGTGCCAAGGATGCCAATGAGCCAAAATCTATGAATACCCACCTGCATATTATTGAACCCTATACCAACCTTTATCGGGTATGGCCAGATGAGGGATTAAAATTGCAAATCAAAGATCTTTTAAAAACTTTTCGGGATAGAATAATCGATGGTAGTTCGTATCATTTTAATCTGTTTTTTGATGTAGACTGGGCAGTGAAGTCGGATATAGTTTCTTATGGCCACGATATTGAAGGAGCCTGGTTGTTAAATGAGGCAGTTCAGGTTATTAAAGATGAGGAATTAATAACCATTATGAAAGATATCTCGCTAAAAATGGCAGATGTTACCATACAGGAAGGCTTAGATATGGATGGTGGAATTTTTTACGAGAAGGAAAAGAACCATTTGGATACGGATAAGCATTGGTGGCCTCAGGCAGAAGCGATGGTGGGATTTTTAGATGCTTACCAGAACTCTTTTGATATGAAATACCTTGAAGCAGCAAAAAATAGCTGGACTTTTATTCTAAACCATATAAAAGATAAGGAAAAAGGTGAGTGGTTCTGGAAAGTAAATAAAGAAGGTATTGCCGACCCTGTTCCGCCAAAGGTAGGTTTTTGGAAATGCCCATATCACAATTCCAGGGCGTTAATAGAATCAATTAGAAGAATTAAGCATGAGATATAGTTTAAATATTTTTGCTTTTCTGACAGGATTAATATTTGTATTATTTTCTTGTCAGCAAAAGGAGCAAATAAAAGGGTTCAAAACAGTCGGGAATCAGCTTTTAGATGCCAACGGAAATGCATTTGTGATGCAAGGGGTAAATGTTCCCTTTGCCTGGCATTATAATCAATCCTACCAAGCCCTTGATAAAATTGCTGCTTACAATATAAATTGCGTAAGAATTGTATGGGAGAGTCAGTTAGATCCATCAGGATTGGATAGTGTTTTGCAAAAGTGCATCCGGTTAAAAATGATTCCGATGGTTGAGCTGCATGATGCTACCGGCGACTCTACAGGCACAAAGCTTTATCAACTGGCCAGGTATTTTGTACGGCCCCAAATGAAAAACATCATTAAAAAGTATGAAAAACACATCTTGCTAAATATTGCTAACGAATGGGGCGACCATTATATAACAGCAGAATATTGGAGAGATGCATATAAAAAATGTGTTTCTTTACTACGTCATGAAGGATATAAATCAACAATTGTGATTGATGCCCCGGGATGGGGACAAAATAGCGAACCAGTGATATTATATGGACAAGATTTAATAGATAGCGATGCGGAACATAACCTGTTGTTTTCGATTCATATGTATGGTTCGTGGAATGATGAAGCAAAAATAAGAGACGACTTATCTAATTTAAATCAGATGTCGGTTCCTGTTATTGTAGGAGAGTTTGGATATAATTACAATAGTGGCGACAATAACTTAAATTGCAAGGTAAACCATAATCAGATTATACAAACATGTAATAATTTGGGAATGGGTTATCTGGCTTGGTCCTGGACTGGGAATAATGAAGAAAATAACTGGCTTGATATGGTACTTTTTCAGGATTGGGAAACGTTGACCTGGTGGGGTGAAGAATTATTGAATTCAGATAATGGGATTAAAGCAAGCTCTAAAATAGCATCAGTTTTTGAATGAAAATTATATTAAGGTATATGAAAAGCATAAAACATATTATTGTCATTTTATGGGTAATTGCTGGTTGTACAGCATGTTCAAGTTCAGAAGGGGCATCAAAGCCGGCACCTGTATTTAAATCAAGCATCCCGGCCAATAATGATCACAATGTTAACTTGTCTTCCATTATTGAAATTGTTTTTGATGAGGTGGTTTCCTTAGCACCTGATCATGGGATTACGGTTAACAATACTCCGGCTTCGGTAGAATCCAGGTTCACCAAACTGATTTTTAATATCAATCTGGAATACAATACAAATTATACTATTGTGATACCAAAGGGTGGAGTTATCAATACTTTTAATGTCCCTTTAGAGGAAGCTGTTGAAATATCATTTACCACCAAAACAGCACCGCTTATTAATGAGCAGGCAATGGAATTTGTTTCAAATATGGGGGTAGGCTGGAATTTGGGGAATACCCTGGATGCAAAAGGCGATGACGAAACGGCCTGGGGAAATCCCAAAGCTACAAAAGAATTGATTGATGCAATATGCCTTAAGGGATTCAAAACTTTGCGCATTCCGGTTACCTGGCAATACCATATGGGTAGCGAACCTGATTATTTAATTGAGAGCGAGTGGCTCGACAGGGTTGAGGAGGTAGTAAATTATGCATTGGATAATAATATGTATGCAATCGTAAACATACATCACGATGAAGAGTGGATTATCCCTTCTTACGAAAAGCTTAATCTGGTAAAAGGTCAATTGGGGAAAGTATGGACTCAAATAGCCACCCGTTTTAAAGATTATGATGAGCACCTGATATTTGAAAGTCTGAATGAACCACGACTAATAGGTTCATCTGCCGAATGGACCGGGGGCACGGCCGAGGGACGCGATTGTATCAATCAATTCCATCAGGCCAATGTGGAGGCCATTAGGGCAACAGGAGGTAATAATCAGGAACGCTATATCATGGTTTCACCATATGCTGCATCTTCAGCACAGGTAGCCATAGATGGTCTTGAGTTACCCTCTTCTTCAAACCTTATTGTATCAGTACATAATTATTATCCATACAATTTTGCGCTTGCTTCCAATGATTATGTTACCGAATGGGGTACGGAAGAAGAAAAACAAGCCATGGATGCTGAACTGGATAGAGTATATCAAAAGTTTATAGCTAATGGTGTTGCTGTGGTAATGGGAGAGTGGGGCAGTTTGCATCACAATAATTTGGACGATAGGGTGCAACATGCCGGGTACTTTGCCAGTGGATGTGTAAGTAGAGGTATTTGTCCGGTTTGGTGGGATAATGGCAATTCAGGTGAGTTTGGCATCATTAACAGAAATGATTATATATGGATATTCCCGGATATAGCCGAAGCTATTGTTGCTGCAATTAAAGAGTAATACTGATAGATTATCATTTCTTTTATTTTAGAAACTTGATTTTATCCAAACCTGCACCCTCCAACTACCAAATGGGGAAATTCTTATCCCTGTTCTCTTCATGTAAAACTGGTCGGCCAGTAATAATATTTTATACCAACACTATATACGTACAAAATTCCATTGATTTGTACTATGGTTTATATCAATCGTTAGGGTGAAAAGCTAATTTTGATAACAATCAGCTATAGTTAAACAAATCAATAAATGAATAAAATCTACTTTTTAGTCGTTGCATTGCTTATTTCTCAATTGGCAATGCAAATAAATGGCCAGCAATTGGCTTTTCCCGGAGCCGAAGGGTTCGGAAAATATGCCGTAGGAGGCCGATATGGATCGGTATATCATGTTACAAACCTTAATGATTCAGGAACGGGATCTTTAAGAGATGCGGTTAGTCAGAGTAATCGAATAGTTGTATTTGATGTGGGAGGAGTTATAAAAATTGGCTCCACCCTAATTGTAAAGTCAAATATTTACCTTGCGGGGCAAACAGCTCCTGGCGAGGGTATTACCGTTTATGGTAACAGGGTGTCTTTTTCCGGTGCAAATAATAGTATATGCCGTTATATGAAGTTTCGTATGGGCGAAAAATATGGCGATAGTGGTAAAGATGCTTTGGGTGTGGCCAATGGTGTCAATATGATTTTCGACCATTGTTCCATATCCTGGGGACGCGATGAAACCTTTTCTATTAATTGGGATGGGAAAGGAACTGAACCTGCCAACATTACTATTCAAAACTGTATTATAGCCCAGGGGCTGATGAGCCACTCTGCCGGAGGGTTGATTCAAACCAATGGAGGCGTTACTTTATATCGCAATCTGTATGTGGATAATGACACCCGGAATAATAAGGTTAAAGGTGTTAATCAGTATGTGAATAACCTTGTTTACAATTGGAGAAGTGCTGCTTATATCATGGGAGGCGATTCGGAGGGGCATTCTTACGCCAATTGCGTGAGTAACTATTTTATTAAGGGGCCTGATGATGGTAGTGTTCCCCTGAGTGGTGCAAATGAAAACTTTCATCTGTATGCAGATGATAACTGGTATGATGGTAATAAAGATGGTTCTTTGAATGGATCGGAAGTGCCATTCAGTGATTATTCCGGAGGTCCTGATTTCCAGGATGAGCCTTATGATTACCCATTGTTGCCAACTGTTGGGGCTGATGAAGTTTTTGAGTCTGTCTTGCCTGGAGTAGGTGCTTCATTGCCTTGTCGCGATTATGTGGATTATTATGTTGTAAATGAGGTTAAGTCATTGGGTAATAATGGTAAGATCATTACATCAGAGGAGGAGCTTCCTTTTGGAGCCCCCGAAAGCTGGCTTTTATGGTCGGGAACAGCCCGTGTAGATAGTGATAATGATGGTATTCCTGATGAATGGGAAAATAACAATGGCTTAAATGCTTCATCTTCTGCAGATGCCATGGCAATAGCTTCAAACGGTTATGCAAATATTGAAAACTATATTAATAGTATCAGCCAGGAAAATACACAGGCCTATCTCAGGAAACCTTTGAATTTACGGCTGGCCTCATCCACCCAAACCTCCTTAACGCTTGAATGGTATGATTATACCGAACAGGAAGAAGGGTATATTATCGAACGTGAGGTTTCTGGAGTGTTCACCCCAATTGGTTCTACTGTAGCAAATGTTTATACTTTTACTGTAACAGATTTATCTCCTGAAGAGCAGGGTACTTTTAGGGTAAAGGCTTATAACTCCTCTATAGAGTCAGAATACTCAGAAACATTAACATGTAAAACCTTGCCGGTACCAGTGGAAGTGTTGGATATTGAGAGTTTTGTTGAAGACTTTAGCTGGAATGCCACCGTTAATTATAATTGGGATGAAACAACCGCTAACTGGCTGGCTTCAGGTGAATCAACTACATATTCAGAGAACAGTGCCGTGTTGTTTGGGAATATGGAAGGAGATCAGAGTGTTACTCTGGCTGAGCAAGTAGAGCCTTCGGCTATGGTTGTTGATGCGGATAACGATTATACTTTTTCGGGTAGTTATCGTATAGCAGGAGGTGCTTCTGTAAATAAAACCGGTACAGGAACTTTAACTTTGGCTACCAATAACTCGTACACAGGGGCAACGGTAATACATGATGGGGTGCTGCAAATTAGCAGGCTGGCCAATGGTGGGGCAAGAAGTTCTATAGGAGCCTCCCAAAATTACGATTTCAATTGGGTATGGTTAGGGGGAATGATCAATTATACCGGTACTACAGTATCCACCGACAGAAGTGTTGCCCTGGATGGAACAACAGCGTTTTCTGTTCAGGAAGCAGATGCCACAGTTACCATAACAGGCAATATTGGCGGACAGGGAGGTTTAACCAAAGCCGGAGCAGGAAATTTATTTTTAACTAACGAAAATCCATACGCAGGAGAAACAACGGTGTCTCAGGGTACTCTGGAATTAAATGGAATGACTGCCCTGACAAATACTGCAGGAATGGGAACTTCTGGCAAGGTTGTAATGAATGGAGGCAGGTTAAAACTGTCAGGTGGTGAAAGTGCCAATTACGAAACTTATACTTTTGGAATGGAAGTAGCTGCCGGTAAGCATAGTTATTTTCAAGTGGACCGTACTTGCTACCTGAAGGGTAATGTAAGTGGAGAAGGAACATTGGATTACGATATCTATTATGTCAGGGAGTATATACAAGGAGACTGGTCGTTATTTAGTGGAACCATAAATGCAAATGGTCTGGGAACAACAAGTGATGGTAACCAGTTTTTATTAAACAATACCAAAGGTATTCCCAACGCCAGGGTAGTCACCTCCGGAACAACAAAGATTATATGCTGGAAAAATGCCAGTACCATGTGGTTGGGCGGTTTGTCCGGAACCTCCGGAACAATGCTGGCAGGAGCCGACAAGCAAAATAATTCGGCTACAATGACCTGGGTTGTAGGTGGTGCAGGTACCAATGAAACATTTCATGGTGTAATTAATAATGAATGTTCTAACCGAAACTACAACGGAAGGACTTCCATAATAAAAGAGGGAACCGGTTATTGGAGATTGACAGGTTATAATATTTATTCCGGATCAACGCGTATTACTGATGGTAAACTTATCGTGAACGGAACAAATACCTCTACCGCCGCAACCACAGTAGAAGGGGGTATGCTGGCTGGACAAGGGCGCTTGTACAGTAGGGTAACGGTTCAGGCAGGTGCAGGGCTCGAACCCGGGGATGGAGGCATCTCCACTTTATCTGTGGCAGGTTTAACCCTGAATAGCGGTAGTTATGTTAATATGGATCTGGACGCAACAAACACCTCAAATGATAAAGTGTCTTCTACTTCCGGCGTTTTATATAATGGTATATTGAATTTGAACATTACCGGAGAATTAAAGATTGGTGACTCCTTTACGCTCTTTTCTGCATCAGGCCATACCGGTAGTTTCGAGGAAATTGTGCCGGCCATTCCCGGAGATGGAATGCAATGGGATTTTACCAACGGAGTTCTTAGTGTGGAGGCAGCTACTTCAGTTTACGAGAACAGCATTTCTTCTATGAATATTTACCCAAATCCGGTTCAGGATCTTTTACATATTGATTTGGGACCGGATTATGCAGAAGTACAATTGTCATTAGTTACAGCTACGGGTAAAGAGGTGTTAAACCAAATATATAAGGGTGGGGAAGATATCGTTTTACCTGTTGAACAGTTGCAAAGAGGGATTTATTTTATAAACCTTGATGTTGATAAGGTTAAGATAACTGGATTTAAAGTTATTAAGAAGTAAATAGAGCTTGCAGGAACTAAATAAAAAAAATAGGTATGATACGTTATATCAGATTAAATGTGCCAGGGTTTAGTTTCTACCAGAAAACTCATGGTTCCTAAGCTCACCCCTTTGATTCCTCCCGTTTGATCGGGACAAGCTCTAAAGGAGTAAACTCCAACGCACAGTTCGGAAGTAACTTCCTTTAGGCATAGGGGTGTGGGAGGGCCAACAAAAATTTTAGCAGTTTTTTTGCAGCACCTATTTACATGAGGATCGGATCTGTATAGACATCGTGAAAATCAGATCCGTTCCATTCGCGTATAAATCTTACAGATTATTAACCTTCAGCAAAAACCATGAAGCTTGGTAGAACCCTATATTGATGGGTAGAACGGCCTTGTGAGCAGGTAGAACAGGTCAATGCCTTGGTAGAAGGGGGCAGTAACTTGGTAGAACCAGTATCCAAACCTTCCTGGTTTATTTACATTATGTAAGTAAACCTGGAAGGTTTTAAGCCTAAGATCCCTGATCAGCTATTAAAAGAACAAGTTAAAACCTTGCAGGAAGAAACTATTTGGAAATGATAAAGTATCCAACCATCGTGCACATTGGAAAGTGCACGATGGTTGGATTATTAATTTGATCATTAAATATCTTGAGAACAACTCTTACGTCTCTTATCAGAAGTCTAACGATCTATTGTAAGCAATATCTAATAATAAATCAGTTCTTGCCTCCGCCTAAGGCTTTATATAATGCCACTGAATAATTTAGTTGCTCTAACTTATCTGATACCTGGCTTAATTGAGCTGAGAGTAAATTTTGCTGAGCACTTAATACCTCAACGTAATTGGCTTCGCCTGCTTTTAATAGTTCCTGTGTAAAATCAACAGCATTGGTTAATGCGATAATTTGTTTGTTGCGCAAACCGTTTTTATTTACTGATGATTTAAAGCTAAAGAGGATGTCGGACACTTCCTGGCCTGCTTCCAGTACTGTATTTTTAAAAGTTAACAATGCTTCTTCCTGTTGGGACTTAGCAATGGCTAAACTTCCTCGCAGTTGTTTTTTATAAAAAACAGGCTGTGCTATTCCAGCCACAAAATTTGCGGCTATATTTTCAGGTTTAAAGAAATCAGAAAGCTCTGTACCATTAAAACCTATAGATCCACTACTTAAATTAATACCAGGGTACAAGCTGGCCTGTGCTGCATTTGTTGCTTCAAAGGCCGCTCTGAAAGAAAGTTCAGCACTCAATACATCGGGGCGTTTTGACAATAATTGAGCCGGAACCCCGTACTTTAACTCAGCCGGAACCGTTTGTTGATTGATGGCACTGCGAGTGACTGTTCCCGGCGTTTTTCCCAATAAAACACATAGAGAATTTTCTTGTTGTTGGATCTGATCTTCTATGGCATATACAGATAGCTGAGTGTTGTATAATAAAGCCTTACTTTGCTCAACGGCAGCACCATTGGTTTGTCCTGCATCTTTTAAGGCTTGCATTGTTTCAGCACTTTCAGAAAGCAATCCGATGGTTTCTTTAGTTACCCTGAGTTGCTCATCTAATGACAGTAAAGTATAGTATAATTGAGCTACACCGGCAATAATATTGGTTTGAACCAGGTTTTTATACTCCATTGTGTTTAACAAAGAGGCATAACGGGCCTTTTTTGTACTCTTTAATTTACCCCATGCATCCACTTCCCAGGAAGTAGTTAAACCCAATGAAAGTGTATTTGCATTGTAGCCTAAAACCTTTGTTGAACTTCCGTTATTGCTGTATAAAGTAAAATCATCCTGGGCAGCAATACTTAATGTTGGTAACTTGGCAGCCTTGGCCATCGAAAAATTCGCCTCCGCCTGTTTTATGCGTTCAATAGCTACTTTCATATCCAGGTTATTATCTAAAGCTTCCTGAATCAATTGCTTTAGTATGTCATCGCTAAAATATTCCTGCCATGGAATATCAGCTATGGTAGTCGAATCAGAGGTGTTTAAATTCTCATCTCTGATTAAATCCTTTGTATCTACATTTAAATCAGATACATTTTTGCTTGTACGGCATGAGCTCATTCCAATAGCTATAAAAACAGCTATCAGAATGGCACTTTTGCCTGTATATTTTAATCTCTTTTGCATCGTATTATTGAATTTCTTTAATTTCCTCGTCATCAATAGTAACTATCTTATGCTTACTTACCCTTTCTTGTAAACTTTGGAATATGATAAACAGGGTTGGAATGATTATAACCCCAATTAGAGTACCCACAAGCATACCCCCGATGGCACTAATACCAATCGATTTGTTACCAATAGCACCGGCACCTTTTGCCAAAGCCAGGGGTAATAGCCCAAATATAAATGCAAACGAGGTCATTAAAATTGGTCGTAAACGGGCCACAGCACCAGTAATAGCAGCTTTTACAATACTCATGCCCTGTTTTCGTCGCTGTAATGCGTATTCTACAATCAAAATGGCATTTTTAGCCAGCAGACCGATTAGCATGATCAATGAAATCTGTACATAAATGTTATTCATAATACCTGTACCGCTGACCATAGCTACAAAGATGAACATAAACACTCCGGCCAAACCAACAGGGAGAGAAAATATTACAGCCAATGGTAAAATATAACTTTCATAAAGCGCGGCCAGTAATAAGTACACAAACACCAAACAAAGCACAAATATGATAGCCGTTGTGCTGCTGCTGTTAACCTCTTCACGGGTCATACCTGAAAAGTCGTACCCGTAACCATCAGGCATATCGATAGTTTCAATAAACTTCAACACATCACCCGAACTTTTCCCTTCGTAATAGTTAGGGATAATAGTTACCGACATTGAAGAATACAGGTTAAAACGGGTTAACGCCTGAGGGCCTGTTACATCTTCAATAGTGATAAATTCAGAGATGGGAGCCATTGATCCGCTGCCTGTTTTTACCTGCAGATAACTTAAATCTTCTAATTTAGAACGATATTCAGGAGCAGCCTGTACCATAACGCGAAACTGCTTACCATACAGGTTAAAGTTAGATACATACATACTTCCAATATAAGCCTGCAAGGTAGTCATAACAGTACTCAAGGTCATGCCGGCATCCTTAACCTTGGCAATATCCACATGAATTTCCTTTTGAGGGAAACGGGGATCGAAAGTATTCATGATCATCATGGAAGTACCACTCGCCCTGATTTTATCAAGGAAATCATTAGTAACCTCATAGAATTTATTAATATCACCACCTGTTTTATCCTGCATTTTTAATTCAACACCACTACTCATACCAAAACCCTGGAGCGTTGGCATACCAAAGAACATAAACGAGGCATTGGCTATACTGTCGGTTCTTTGTTTCAGGATGGCAGCTACATCATCGGTAGTAATATCCCTCTCGTTCCAATCATCCATTTTAATAATCATTGATCCGTAAGAACTACCAGCACCGCTTAAAAAGCTTATTCCTGTCAGGTTGGTTACGGTGCGTACATGAGGGATTTCATTGGCTATTTCTACTACTTTTTCAACTATGCTATCGGTTCTTTCCAACGAAGATCCCGGAGCCAAAGTAACAAAACCCATTACACCTCCACTATCTTCCTGAGGAACAAATCCGGCAGGTATCATATTGATAAGGAAGTAAAAGATATAGCTGAATACACCAATAATAACAACAGTAATCCATCGGTGGCTCTTTTTACCCATGAAGTTTAATGTTTTACCATATTTTTTGGTAACAGCATCAAATCCAACATTAAACACATAGTAAAAACGTTGCATAAAATTGCGATCCTTTGCTTCAGGAATATGATGGGCTTTTAAGAATATAGCACATAATGCAGGACTTAGCGTTAATGCATTTATAGCTGAAATAACAATAGAGATGGCCAGAGTTAAACCAAATTGCTTAAAGAAAACCCCACTGGTTCCTCCAATAAAACTTACCGGAATAAATACAGCCGCCATTACCAAAGTAATAGATACAATAGCAGGTGCAATTTCGCTTAATGCACTTAGAGTTGCTTTACGGGGATCTTTTTCTCCTGCATCCATATGTGAGTGAACAGCCTCAACCACCACAATGGCATCATCTACCACAATACCAATGGCAAGCACCAGTGCAAACAAGGTTAACAGGTTTATGGAGAAACCAAAAACCAACAGGAAAAAGAAGGTTCCAATAATTGCAACAGGAACCGCAATGGCTGGAATTAAAGTAGCCCTGAAATTTTGCAGGAATAAAAACACTACAATAAATACGAGAATAAATGCTTCAAATAAGGTATGCAACACTTTTTCGATAGAGGCATTTAAGAAACTACTGGCATCCATTTCAAAAGTATATTTCATACCATCAGGAAACGACTCTGCAGCCTTTACCAATTCTTCTTTAACTTCGCTGATAACATCCTGGGCATTTGATCCCGCAGTTTGCGAAACACCCATAACGATGGCCGGATTACCTTGGTTTAAAGTATTTACGGAATAAGATAAAGAACCTAATTCAACATCAGCAACATCTTTAAGTCTTAATATCTGAGAATTTGAAGAACGGATAATAATATCTTCAAACTGCTCTTCGGTTGTTAAACGCCCGGTATATTTTAAAGAATATTGAAATGTTTGATTACTATTGGCACCCAATTCACCAGGTGCTGCCTCAATATTTTGGTCCTGTAATGCCGCAATAACTTCTGTTGGATTCATTTTATATGCAGCCAAAACATCAGGCTTAAGCCAGATACGCATAGAATAATTTCGTGCCCCATAAACAGTTGCACTACCAACACCAGTAACCCTCTTAATTTGAGGAATAATATTAATATTGGCATAGTTTTGAATAAACTCACCATCATAATCCGGATTAGTAGAAGATACCGCAATAAACAATATGGTACTACTTTGTTGCTTTTGCACAGTAACTCCAACCTGTGTTACTTCCGAAGGTAATAAAGAGGTTGCCTGAGAAACCCTGTTTTGTACGTTAACTGTAGCAATATCAGCATCAATTCCCTGTTTAAAATATACCTCTATTTGTGCTGAACCACCATTTGATGCCGTTGAAGTCATATACGTCATTCCTTCAACACCATTAATAGATTCTTCAAGGGGTACAATTACACTTTTTAATACCGCTTCGGCATTGGCCCCACTATAGGTTGTTTGTACCCTAACTGTTGGAGGGGCAATATTTGGGTATTGTTCTACCGGCAGGGTAGCAATACCAATAACGCCCAACACTACAAATAATATAGATATTACCGTAGATAGTACGGGACGTTCTATAAATGTTTTTAACATTAGCTTTTTCTTTTAATTTAGTGACTGTTATAAAACTCTGACAATAGTGTTATGCCAGTTTTAAGAGCAGTCATTTATACTAATTATTGAATCTGGATTTCCATTCCATTTTTGAGTGTTGAAATACCGTCAACAACTATTTTATCTCCGGCATTCACCCCATTTAATACAGCATAGCTTTTGCCGTCAGGGGTGGATTCTACGGTGATCACTTTTTGTGCTGTTTTATTCCCATCCAGAGTGTAAACCAGTACTTTGTTTTGTTGAGCAAAGGTTGCTTTTTGAGGTACAACCACAACATTTTTAAGTAATGTAGGAATAACCACTTTCCCGCTTGTTCCGCTCCGTAACAAACCATGGGGATTACTAAATACTGCCCTGAAATTTACAGCTCCGGTACTGGCATCTACAACACCCGAAATGGTTTCGATGCGCCCGGCTTCTTCATATTCACTTCCATCTGCTAATATTAATTTTACAGACGGCATTTTATCAATCTTTTCGGCCTGAGTATCGCCTTCCCATTTGCGCATATACTCTAATAACTCTTTTTCATTCATCGAAAAATAAGCAACCACCTTTTCGGTGTTCGCAATGCTTGTTAATATACTTGAGCTGTTTACCAGTGTTCCTATACGATAGGGTAAGGTTCCTATGGTTCCGTTGATCGGACTCGTTACTGTGGTCCAGCTTAATGAAGCTTTGGCCTTATCTAAATTAGCCTTGGCAGAGTTAAAGGCATTTTCATACGTCTTTAGCAATACCTCACTGATAATCCCTTTTTCAGCCAATGGGCGCATACGTTCCACATCAAGCTGAGCAGTATTATATCCGGCCTGAGCTGTTTCTAAAGCCTGAATTGATGAGGGCGAGTTGATTTTAAATAAAGGGGTTCCTTTGGTAACTACCGAGCCTTCATCAACAAAAACGGCTTCAATAAAACCATCCACTCTTGGTTTAATTTCAATATCAACTTGTCCTTGTAGCACGGTTGGGTATACCGAATGCAATTCAACATTTTTTGCAACCAATTCTGCAACAGGGTAGGTTTTTGTGGATTTCACAGCGCTTGTTGTCTGTTCTTTTTTTCCACAAGAAACCATTAGTAGAAGCCCTAAGGCTCCTGTCATAATCTTCTGTAAATTCATAGTATATTTATTATTTATTTTTATCGTTGTTTTTAACAATAGTATACATTTGCAACTATTGAGGTAAATTTTTTTATTTTAATCCCAGTTTATTTTGAATATGATCAAATACTTTAAAGAAAACAGCTACATCTGTTTCATTTAATCCTTCCATTAGATTTATTGTAATTTCCTGATCACATTCGGTGAAAAGTTCTGTGTATTCATATCCTTTTTCTGTAAGCGTAATAATGTTTCTTCTACGGTCGTTAGGATCAGTACTACGTATTAATAAGCCATCTTTTTCCAGTACATCAATCATTCGTAGTACAACTGATTTGTCCTTTTTCATGATTTCTGCAATGTCTTGTTGTACTGGGGCTGTTTTTACGCAGTATTTTACAACCAATAAAACAACCATTTGATCGAAGCTGTACTCTATTCCTTTTTGTTTAAGCATATCAGCCATCAACTTGGGAAATACTCCTTTTATGGATCCTATGGTCATTCCTAATGGTTTAACATTCAATTTCATTTTGTTGTCATTTAAATTTGATACATATTGATATGTAATGTATTATATGTTTTTATTAAAATAATATCCAGAGCAACTTAAAAACAAATGCAAAATAAAGCACAACAGTTGATATTTGCAACTGTTGACAATGACATTTAATGGTTTTTAACATCCAATTGTGATGAATAAGTCTTTTTTTCTGAATTATACTGTATAAAAAAACAGCGCCGGCTATTATTAGCCGGCGCTGTACCTATTTTTAAATAATGTCAATGATAAATCAAGAAAGGACTAGAAGTTAAAGTAATTTTTTGCATTGTAATAGCAGATACCTTCAACATATTCCTTTAAGAGCTCCATGTCGTTTGGAATTAATCCTTTTTCAACGTCTTGTCCTAACAGGTTACATAGTATTCTCCTGAAGTATTCATGGCGGCTATAACTCAAAAAGCTTCTTGAATCCGTCAGCATACCAACAAAACGGCTTAACAGACCAAGGTTTGAAAGTGCATTCATTTGTTTTTCCATTCCATCTTTTTGGTCAAGGAACCACCATCCAGAGCCCCATTGTATCTTTCCTGCAATACTTCCGTCCTGAAAATTACCCAGCATTGTTGCATAAACTTCGTTATGGGCTGGATTTAAGTTGTACAGAATTGTTTTAGTAAGTTTTTCTTCTGTGGCAAGGCTATTTAAAAATTTCGACATATCCTTGGCAACCAAATCATCACCAATGGAATCAAATCCGGTATCAGCACCCAATTTGTTGTACATAAAGGTGTTGTTGTTTCGGATAGCGCCAATGTGGAATTGCTGTGTCCATCCTTTAGCATGATCCATTACAGCCAACTGGTATAAAACAGCCGATTTGTATTTGTTAATTTCCTCTGAGGTTAAAGCTTCTCCTTTTCTTGCTTTAGAAAAAATTGCTTTAATTTCATCAATGGTGTAATCATCGCAGAAGAATCGGTCTAAACCATGGTCAGACAATTTACATCCCATTTCGGCAAAGAAATCCTGACGGATTTGCAGCGCTTTTAATAAGTCATCATATGATTCAATTGTTACACCTGCAACTTGAGCTAAAGTGTTTACATAAGCATTAAAGTCGTTAAGGTTATCAATGGCCATTGCTTTATCAGCTCTCCATGTTGGAAGTACTTTTGTTTCAAAACCCGATTCCTTTATTTTTTTGTGGTATTCCAGTGAATCAACAGGATCATCAGTAGTACAGATGATTTCAACATTTGCTTGTTTGATTAATCCTTTACATGAAAATTCCGGAGTTTGAAGTTTTTCGTTACATTCATTCCAAACCTCTTCTGCAGTATTTGCATTCAAAAGTTTTTTAATTCCAAAGGGCTTGTTTAATTCAAGGTGTGTCCAGTGATATAATGGGTTACGTAATGTATAGGGTACTGTTTTTGCCCAGTTGTTAAACTTGTCCCAGTCACTTACGTCTCCTGTAATTTCATTTTCCGGAATTCCGTTGGTACGCATGGCACGCCACTTATAATGGTCGCCATATAGCCATATTTGAGTCAGGTTTTTAAAATTTACATCGTCAGCTATTTGTTGGGGTGGAATATGGCAGTGATAATCAATAATAGGGAGCTTTGCTGCGTAATCGTGATAAAGCTTTTTTGCTACATCGTTCGATAATAAAAAGTCATCAGTGATAATTGTTTTCATAGTACTCTATGTTTTAATTTTTAATGTCAAAGAAACTTCTGGTTTATTTGTATTTGCAAAGATAATGAAAATAATGTGTACGCACACATTATTTTTGTAATAATCAAAATGTGGGGTTGTGGCATTACTAAATAGGTACAAAATTATTTCTTTAACTTGCTGGGGGGATACCCATACATCATTTTAAACTGGCGTGAAAAGTATTTTACGTCAGTATACCCAATTTTGAATGCGGCATCTGCAACCGGGTATCCTTTTACAAGAAACTCATGTGCAATTTTTAGTTTGATCTGGCGTATAAACTCAAGTGGACTTAATCCTGTGAGTCCTTTAACTTTGTTATAGAGAACAGTGCGGCTAACGCAGCAATATTCTGTTACTTTCTCTATACTTAAATCCATAGAATAGTTTTCTTCAACAAATTTTAAGAGGTTTTGAAGAAACTCCTCATCCTTTGAATTCACCTTTAGGGTTTTGGGATCAACGGTTTTGTTATCCCTGAATTTTGATATTACAAGCTTTCGTTGTTTTATAAGGCTTTCTATAACAGCTTTTAAATAGCTCGAATTTAAAGGTTTTGTAATATATGCTTCAGCACCTGTTTCATAACCCGAAATTTTATCCTGAATATCGCTTTTTGCCGTCATCATGATTACAGGGATATGGCAAGTGCTAAAATTCTCTTTTAATTTTTTAGTCATTTCAGTACCATCCATCTGTGGCATCATTATGTCAGTAACAATAATATCCGGATTGTTTCTTTCAGCAATTTCCAGGCCTTCTATACCATTGTTGGCAACCAGGCAATTGTAATTTTTTAATAATTTGCTTTTTATGTAGCTTAAAATTGGAGCGTTGTCTTCAACTATTAAAATAGTGGCTTTGTTTTTGTCTATGGCGTTTTTGTTCAGATAATCAGGTGTATACGTTATTTCTTCGGAGTGGCTTTCTATCTGAATCTTCTGCCCATCCTGTATAGCTGTAACATTGGCCTGTTGAATAATCTTTTCCTTGTCTAATGGCAAGGTCAGGCAGAATGAACTTCCTTGTCCAGGTTCTGATTTCAGATCTATATTTCCTCCATGTAGCTTTGCCAGTTCAAAAGCAAGAGATAGACCAATGCCGCTGCTCATATTATTTTTGTTGTTCAGGATCACATAGCGGGTAAAGATGTCGGAAATATGTTCGTTAGGTATACCCGGGCCTTCATCACTTACATTAATTTTTGCAAGATTTAAATCATTGTCTTCAGATAGCGTGATGGCTACACTTTTTCCCCGTGGTGTATATTTAAGTGCGTTGCTGATCAGGTTATATAAAATAGTATCTAACTGAATGGGGTCTGCCCAAATAGGGATATCGGCATTATAAGGGTGAAATTTGAACGTAATCCCATTATGTTTTGCCAAAGGGATAAAGCTGTTGTATATGTTTTGTACAAATTCGTTTAGATATATTTCTTGTACCTTCAGGTTTAACTTATTGTTTTGTATTCTCCTGAAATCGAGTAATTGGTTTACAAGATGAAGCATCCTTTTGGTGTTCTTGCGCATCAATATCATTTGTTGTTTGATGTTGTCAGAAAGGGAATTTTCTTCCAGAATATCTTCTAATGGCCCTAATATCAGGGTTAGAGGAGTCCTGATTTCATGTGATATATTGGTGAAGAAACGGAGTTTTAATTCGTTAATTTTTTTCTCCAGTATTAAGTCATTACGGTATTTGTTTATTTGTGTAACTATGGTTCTTACAATCAGGAGTAATCCGATAAGTAAAAGGGCATATAAAATATAGGCCCAAATGGTTTTCCACCAGGGGGGTAGGATTTCTACCATAAGTTTTTGCGGAGTGGTTTTCCATTGTCCCTTACGGTCTGTATTCTTAACTAAAAATGTATAGTTTCCCGGAGGTAGGTTGGTGTAAGTTGCTTTGGTTTGGTTGCCAACATAATTCCATTGATCTTCAAATCCTTCCAGCATAAATGCATATTGGATTTTTCCGGGATCTAAATAATCAAGTGTTGAATATTCAATACTAAAACTCGATTGCTTGTAGGTAAGTTTTATTTGTTCAGTAAAAGTGATACTCTGCATTAGCGGAGAATTTTTGTCGCCTATTACAACATCTTTATTAAATAATTGAAAATTGGTTAACTCAATGTTGTTTTGTATATCCGGGATTTGAAGTAACTGTGGCTTTATTATTTCAATGCCGTTTGCACCTCCAAAAAGTAAATAGCCATTTTTTTGTTTATAGGAGGTGTTTTCTGAAAATCCATTGAACGACAGTCCGTTGGATTCGTTAAAAATTTCAAAGTTTTGATTGTGTTTATCGTAGCGGTTTAATCCATATTCGGTACTAAACCAGATACTTTGGTTTTCATCTTCCTGTATCCCAAAAATAGCGTTGTTAGAGAGGCCATCCTTGGTTGTAAGATTTGTAAACTGAATTGAATCGGTAAGGGGTAGCTTTATTCTGCTAACTCCCCCTCCGGATGTCCCAAACCATATTTGTTTTTCTGAATCTTCAAATATTTCTATAATATCATTATAGGTTATTGAATTAACTGATTCAATGTTTTTTAAATATTTTTTAAACGAAAAATTATTTGATGAAAGGCTGTCTGCAAACAATACATTTAACCCGAAAGACGTAGCTACCCATATGTTTGAATCAGAGTCTGTTTTAACCTGACGTACCAGGTTATTGGATAACTGGCTATTGGATGAGTTAAGGTTTTTGAACTTGAGAGAAGTTATGTCTTCAGGGGTTGTAATACTTATCCCATTGCCGAATGTTCCGATCCAGATGTTGTTCATATAATCCTGCTCAAAGCTGTATATGTTGTTGTTGCATAGTGAGCTAGGGTCGTTTTGTTCCGCTTTGTAGTTTATAAATTCAATATTTTGGTATTGGTTTATGTTGTTGGGTAAGGGGGAGGTGCTTACAAACAATCCCTGTCCTTTGCTTCCCAGCCAAATATAATTGTTGTTGTCGAAAAATATAGAGTAAATATTTGTGTTCAGAATATCTTTAAACAGTGGGTTTTTATATCCGTATTGATGGACTATATTTAGTTGCTTGTCAAGTATAAAAAGTTCTCCGCTTTTTGTTCCACACCAAATGCAACCATTGCGATCTTCAGAGATGGATCTGACCAGATTATCAGTTATCTGGCTTATATTTTCCTTTAGCAGCAGGTGTTGAAAAGCAGGGTTGCGTTTAATGATTTTTTCTAATCCCCCTTTGTATTGACCTGTACCCACCCACATCAATCCTGTTTTGTCTTCTGTAATACAATGCACTATGTCTGAAGAAATGGAGTAGTTATTGTTTGGGTCGTTGGAATAATTTACAAAGGTATTGCGTTGTCTGTCGTAAAAAGACAACGCCCCGCCATGCAATCCAACCCATAAATTTGAATCCTTATCTTCATAAAATACATGCCTTTCTAAATCAGTAATGGCTTTGTGCTTTTTTATTAAATAGGTTTCAGATTCATAACTGTTCATATCAACCCGGGTAACGCCATATTGATCCGATGTTACCCAGGCATTGTTGTATCGGTCAAAATATATCTGATCTACATTATTGCCATGTATTTCAATGTTTTCCCATTGGTTGGAATGTGTGTCAAATGCTATTACCCCCTGGTCTTTTAAAGCAATAAATATTTTGCCATTTTGCGATTTTATTAGTTTTAAAATGTTGTTTGTTGATATATAAGGAGCGTTGAAAGCATTGAGGAAATGATAGGATCCGGTTTTTTTGTCGTATGTAATAATACCATTGCTTTCAGTAGAAAACCATATTTCTTTATCTGTTTCAACAGCAGAGTTAAATGAGTAGTTAATAAAAAGGTGCTGAAAATTAAAGGTGTTGTTTCTAAAATCTTTTTTTGTTAACAGGTTAATCCCTTTCTGTGCACCTACCCATACCGAAGAGTCCTGATCTACTATAATAAACCTGACTGTGTTATTGGTAATAGTGTACCTTCCTTTATCACTAATCTGAGTATTATTGTACGTGTCTTGTTTCGGGTCGTGTTTTAAATAATATATTCCCCTTCCCGATGTGCCTATCCAAATTTCATTGTTGGAGTATTGCCGGAAACAAGATGATTCCTTTATCTTGTTGTAATCCGGTGCTTTATAGTCAGGTACGCTTTTAAATATTTCCTTTCGTGGATTAAATGCGTGCAAATAATGGTCATATGTTTCAAGCCAAATATAGTCTAAGCTATCCTGCCATAATTTAATAATGCGGTTGTTGGCAAATGTATTTTGTATGTATACCTTAAAATTATTTCCATCATACCTGTTCAGCCCATCCCTGGTTCCAATCCATAGAAAACCTTTTTTGTCGCATAACATACTGGATACGGTACCTTGCGATAAGCCATCTTCAGTGTCAAAATGTTCAAATCGGTAAATATCCTGCCCTTTTGAAAACAAAGGCGATAAGAGCAGTAAAACAAGAAATATATATTTTTTAAGATTTTCCATACTATTTGCTTCAAAACAAATATAGCATTATTAACTCATTTAATTACGAATAATTGGTAAAATAAGAATTTTTGTAATATATAGAAAGTGTTGAAAATCAAGGTTTAGAACAAATGACTACCCTAAATAGTAACAATTTGTCTACCATAAAATGATGAAATGTACCCTTGGGTAAAATAGGGATGTCATAATTTTATAAATGTTAAAATATAATTAAAAACGTTATCGGAAGTAAAGGTGTTTTTTATGAAACAGATAATATACATAATAGTTTTAGTGATTTTGTTAGGATGTAATAATACGCCATCTAACAAATCTCAACAACATCAAAAAACAACCCGGAAATGGTCGGTTAAAATGGCTGATGCCGTAATGCAGGAATATGATAGCCTTGTTTATTATTTAAACCCACAAAAAGTTAAATGGGAATATGATTATGCTTTTTTAGGACAGGCAATCGATCGTTTAGGGGATTTGGATCCTAAGTATTCAGAATATATGCAAGCCTATATTGATTATTTTGTTCGTGAAGATGGCAGTATATATAAATATAAACTCAGCGATTATAACATTGACCGTGTAAACCCGGGAAAAAATGTAATTACATTATATAAACGCACCGGAAATGAAAAATATAAAAAGGTTATAGACCAATTGGTGCTTCAAATGAAAGAGCATCCAAAAACAAAAAGTGATGGGTATTGGCATAAAAAGAGATACCCATACCAAATGTGGCTGGATGGTATTTATATGGCTTCTCCTTTTTTAGCACAATATGCCAAAGAGTTTAATGAACCTCAGTGGTTTGATGTGGTTACTCACCAGATTAAACTGATTTATAGTAAAACGCGTGATGAAAAATCGGGCTTGCTATATCATGCATGGGATGAAAGCAAACAGCAAAAATGGAGTGATCCGGAAACAGGCTTATCGCCTCATTTCTGGAGCAGGGCTATGGGCTGGTATGTTATGGCTATTGTTGATGTTTTGGATTTTTTGCCTGATCGTCACCCCGACAGGGAAGAGTTGATTGCAATTCTTAATAACACCTGTGAAGCTTTGCTGAAAGTAAGAGATAGCGAGTCGGCGCTTTGGTATCAGGTTTTAGATCAGGGAAATCGCGAAGGCAATTATCTGGAAGGTTCCGGATCGGCTATGTTTGCTTATGTTTTTGCCAAAGGGGCAAATAAAGGGTATTTAAATCAGGCCTATTTAAACCTTGCCAACGAAACTTTTGATGGAATCATTAATCATTTGATTACGGAAGGTACAGATGGTAAGATTGAGATGAAAGACATATGCGGAGGTTGTGGATTAGGTGGGAATCCGTATAGGGATGGTTCTTTTGAATATTACATAACAGAAACGAAGGTTACTAATGATACCAAGGGGGTAGCTCCCTTTATTCTGGCAGCAATAGAGTTAGATCGATAAAGTTTTTAATATGAAGAGATTATTGAATATAGTACTTGTCTTAAGTCTTGTTGTTTCTACAGCATTTGCTTGTAAAAATAAAGGTGTTCCTGCTTTTCCGGGAGCAGAGGGAGCAGGTAAATATACAACAGGCGGAAGGGGCGGTATAGTTTATACGGTGACCAACCTGAATGATGATGGCCCAGGTAGCTTACGGGACGGGATTCAAAAACATGGTGCACGGATCATAGTATTTGCTGTAAATGGTTATATCGACCTGAAATCGCAACTGGTAATAAACAATGATGATATTACCATTGCAGGGCAAACCTCTCCGGGTATGGGGATCTGTTTAAGAGGACATGGATTAAGGATTAATGCCAATAATGTAATTGTGAGGTATTTAAGGGTTAGGCCCGGCGATGCTGCCCAAACAGAGTTGGATGCCCTTACCGGAATGAAACACAAGAATATTATTGTAGACCATTGTAGTTTGAGCTGGGCTACTGATGAGGTTTGTTCATTGTACGATAATGAAAATATGACGGTACAATGGTGTATTATCAGCGAAAGCCTGAACCAAAGCTTTCATTCAAAAGGCAAGCATGGTTATGGAGGGATATGGGGTGGAATGAAAGCTACCTTCCATCATAATTTGTTGGCCCACCATACCAGCCGAAATCCTCGTTTACAGGGATGCAGAAAACTTTCTACACCGGAAACAGAGCATGCCGAGATTGTAAACAATGTGATGTATAATTGGGAATCGAAGTGTATTTATGCAGGAGAGCAGGGAAGGTATATTATATCAGGGAATTACTTTAAGCCAGGTCCTGCTACTAAAAAAGCATCCAAAGTAAGGTTGCTCGAACCTTATGCGCCCTACGCAGATTTTCAGTTTAGTAAAAACTTTTTGGAAGGAAATGAAGATATATCAAAAAGTAATCTTAAAGGAGTTCTGCTGGATATAGATACCATTAGTAAATATTTTAAAAAATCGCTGGTTGCTGCTTCTGACTTTAAAGTTGAATCAGCACAAAAGGCTTATGAAAAGGTGCTGAATGGTGCCGGAGCCAGCAAACGCAGGGATGCTATCGACAAGAGAATCGTTGAAGAGGTAAGAAAAGGTGTGGCACATAGTGCATTGAAAGGGATAATTGATAAGCCTGAAGATGTGGGCGGATGGATAGTGATAAAAAGCGCTGAGGCGAAAAAGGATTCCGATAAAGACGGGATGCCGGATGAGTGGGAAACCAGGAACCGTTTGGATCCAAATGATAGTTCTGATGCATCGGACTATGGTTTGGATAAAGACTATACAAATATTGAATACTATTTAAACAGTTTACTTTAAAATTAGTGAAATGAATGAAAATCGATTAAGAAGTAGCAAATTGTTTATGCTTGCTACCTTAATGTTACTGCTTTGTAGCATGAGTGGCTTAGCACAACAGTTGAAAGGAAAGGTGACCGATTCTGCAAATGAACCGTTGCCAGGAGTAACCATAATGTTAAAAGGTACTACAACCGGTACTATTACCGATATTGATGGTAACTATAGTTTAGATGTTAGCAACTCTCAGAATGATGTTATTATAGCTTCATTTATTGGGATGGAATCTCAGGAAATAAAAATAGCGGGCAGAAGCACTATTAATATTGTAATGCTTGATTCACATACGCAGTTAGATGAGGTTGTGGCAGTGGGTTATGGTACTGTTAAAAAACGCGACATAACAGGTTCTGTAGCATCTGTAAAAGGGGATGATTTACAGGCTATACCAGTATCTTCTGCGGCCGAGGCTATTACCGGTAGAATGGCAGGGGTACAGGTTACTGCTACAGATGGTGCACCGGATGCAGAAATTAAAATCCGCGTTCGTGGTGGTGGATCTATTACCCAGGACAATTCTCCTTTGTTGATTGTGGATGGTTTCCCTGTGGAATCTATTTCTGATATCCCTGCTTCAGATATTGAATCTATGGACGTACTTAAAGATGCTTCGTCAACAGCTATTTATGGTGCCAGGGGTGCTAACGGGGTAATTATTATTACAACAAAATCAGGAAAAGAAGGTAAAGTTTCTGTTTCCTATAATGCTTATTACGGGGCAAAGAAAATAGCCAAAACATTGGATGTCCTGGATCCGGAAGATTACGTAAAATGGCAGTATGAAAACACTTTGCTTTCAAAAGGTGAAGATAACATGACTTCTTATACCGATTACTTTGGTGAGTTTCAGGATATAGATTTATACCAGGGCATGAAGGGTAATAACTGGCAGAAACAAGTGTATGGCAGAACAGGAGAGGTATTTAGTAATGACTTGAGCATTACGGGAGGTACCGAAAAAATGAATTATGCTTTTGGTTTTGCTCATTACAATGAAAAGGCAATTATGCTGGGTTCTGATTTTAAGCGTAATAACTTTTCTTTGAAAATGAAATATACGCCAAATGATAAAATCGAGTTTAACTACTCTATCCGTTATTCAGATACTGATATAAATGGTAGTGGGGCTAATGAGCAAAATGAAACTTCATCGGCAGATGCCAGGTTGCGTCACAGTGTTATCTATACACCAATTCCATTAAATGGCTTAGAGTCTGATATTGATGAAGAAGTGGCTTCAAGTGAATTGGTTGATCCTTTAGTAGCTGTTGCCGATAACGACAGGGAGCAAAACAGAAGAAACCTGAATGCAGGTGCCAGTTTTGCCTGGGAAATTATCGACAACCTGAAATTTAAAACAGAGGTTGGTTTAGATAATTATTACTACAATGATGCCCGTTTTTATGGTTTGTCAACATATTATTCAAGAGAGCAGGCTGGTGAATATACAGGTCAACCTGCTGTTAGGTTGATTGATAGAAAAACACAGCAAATCAGGAATACAAATACTTTGAATTACGATTTTAAAGGTTTGATATCCAATGGAGATCATAGCCTTTCGGCGTTGTTGGGTCAGGAAATTATTCATTCAGAAAGAGTTACTAATACTTCGACTATTCAGGGCTTTCCTACCTTGTTTACGTCAAACCAGGCGTTTAAACTTACTTCGCAGGGACAGAATGCATCTGTGGATAATTTCTATAATCCGGATACTCGTTTATTGTCATTCTTTGGTCGTGTTAACTACAATTTCCAGAGTAAGTATATTTTCTCCGCTACATTCAGGGCTGATGGTTCGAGTAAATTTGCCAAAGGAAACCAGTGGGGATATTTCCCTTCTGCAGCGGTTGCTTGGCGTATTTCAGGAGAAAACTTTATGGAATCAACATCTGGATGGTTAGATGACTTGAAACTTCGCTTGAGTTATGGTTCTGCGGGTAACAACAATATTCCTTCTAACCAGATTGTGCAATCATTTGAATCAAAAACTTTGGAAGGACGTGTGAATGAAATTTCAAATTACTGGAGTCCTTCATCAAACCTTGCAAACCCTGACTTAAAGTGGGAAACTACCTATACAAGGAATTTAGGTTTGGATTATGCATTGTTGGGAACCAGATTGACAGGTACTATTGAGGCCTATTATAATACAACAAAGGACTTATTAATTGAATTTCCAGTATCGGGTATTGGTTATAATAGTCAGTATCGTAATATGGGTGAAACAGAGAACAAAGGGATTGAGTTTGCTGTAAACTGGATTGCTGTTGACAAAAAGAATTTTGGATTAAACTTTGGCTTTAATATTGGATTCAATAGAAACAAAATTAATTCTTTAGGAATTATGGAAGATTTTGGAGCCAACTCTAATTGGGCTTCAACAGAGATTAACGATGATTTCTGGATTTATAAAGGAGGATCTGTAGGAGAAATGCAAGGGTATGTTTCTGATGGAAGATATGAAGTTTCTGATTTTGATCGTTACGACGAGGCCAGTGAAACCTGGATTCTTAAAGAAGGTGTAGCTAATAATTCCAGCATTATTGGTGAAATCAGACCTGGATCAATGAAACTAAAAGATTTAACCGGGGATGATGAAGTTACTCTTGAAGACCGCACTATTATTGGTGATGCTAATCCATTGCATACAGGTGGTTTTAATATCGGAGCCAGAGCATACGGATTTGATTTGTCTGCAATTTTCAGCTATAGCTATGGTAACGAGATTTACAATGCCAATAAAATTCAATATACATCAACCAGTAAATATCAATACAGAAATATGATTGATATGATGGCTGAAGGAAAAAGATGGAATAACATTGATTGGTCAACCGGTGAAGTTGTAAATGATCCGCAAACTTTGGCTGCAATGAATGCCAATACTACCATGTGGTCTCCTTATATGAGCAGATATGCCTTTACTGATTGGGCTGTTGAAGATGGATCTTTCTTAAGGTTAAATACTTTGACTTTAGGTTATACCATGCCAAAATCAATAGTGTCAAAAATTGGTGTTAACAGACTTCGTTTCTATGCAACTTGTAATAATGTGTTTATCCTGACAAATTATTCAGGTTTCGATCCTGAAGTGTCTACTCGTAGAAAAACCGCCCTGACACCAGGTGTAGATTATTCTGCATATCCAAAGAGCCGTCAGTTAATCTTTGGTTTGAATCTTAATTTCTAATTGATTAAAAAAGGTAATATGAAGAGTTTACTATATATATTGAGTTTAGTCTTGTTGGTGTCATTTGCATCATGTGAAGACTATCTGGATACACCGGCAAAATCTACTATTGATGAGTCTGTGTTGTTCTCGACTCCGGATTTGGCCAAAGGTGCCGTGGATGGAATCAAGTTTGCATTTACTGAAACCAATAGCCACAGGGCACGTTTTGTACCCTATTATGGTTTTAATACCGATATCGAATTTCATTACAAGTCAACAGAAGGTGAATTTAATGATGATGCTGCATTGGTAGCTTACAGTGCCACTCCACAAAATGGTCGTATGAATTCATCAAACAATGCCTGGGCAATGATTTATCAGGGTATTGAGCGGGCTAATATCTGTATTAAAGGTTTACGTAGCTATGGTAATGTAGAGAACAATGAGGAATTAGCCAGGTTATTGGGTGAAGCCTTAACTTTAAGAGCAATTTATTACGGTGACTTGTTAAAAGCCTGGGGAGATGTGGTGCCTCGTTTTGAGCCAATTACCTCAGAAACAATTTATATGCCTAAGGTAAGCCGCGATTCTGTTTATAAACAACTTATCCGTGACCTTGATGAGGCTGCCGAATTAGTGCCTTGGCCAAATGCAACAAGTGCAACAACTACAGTTGAAACCGTTAATAAGGCATTTGTTAAAGCTTACAGAGCACGTTTGTGTATGGTTGCTGCAGGTTACTCACAATATCCTGATGGAATCAGAAGAAGTACAGATCCTGATTTGACAGTAGAGAAAATGTACCCGATAGCATTACAGGAATGTAAGGATGTTATTGCACAGGAAGGTTTTTCGGTTGAATTGGAAGATGAGTTTGAAACCGTGTTCCGTAAAAACTGTGAAGACAATATTAATGCAGGCGGTGAATCACTTTGGGAAATTCCATGGGCCAATAACCGTGGGCGTTATGTGTCGTCGTTTGGTGTGAAACATACCAGTTCTGATCAATATACCGGAACAGGTCGTGGAGGAAGTGCAGGCCCTAATCCTCACTTATTTTACGATTATGATGTAAAAGATAAGCGTCGCGATGTATCTATCGTTCCTTACAAATGGGCTAAAGCAGTAGATGGATTTGCCACACAAGAACTTAGTACTATTGAAACTTTATATTTTGGTAAGTTGCGTTACGAGTGGATGATTCGTCAGACTTCATCGAGTGATGATGGTATAAACAAAAACTATATGCGTTATGCCGAAGTTATTTTAATGGCAGCAGAACTTGAAAATGAATTGAATGGTGCTTCAGCTGCAGCTCCATATCTTAAAAAACTTCGTCGCAGGGCATTTGACCAGGCTGATTGGTCTGAAAAAGTGGATGCTTATGTAGATGGTTTGTCAACCAAAGCAGATATGTTTGATGCTATTGTAGATGAGCATGCATTTGAGTTTTGTGGAGAAATGGTTCGTAAACAGGCTCTTATTCGTTGGAATTTGTTGAAATCAAAAATTGATGAAGCCAAACAAAAAATGTACAATCTAAGAGAGAGAATTGGTGAGTATGCTGATGTTCCTGAAAAATTGTATTATAATATTGCTGATGATGGTGAAACATTGGAAATATATGGTTTAAACCGAGGCGAAACAGAAGACAAGTCTTCTGAATACGAATTTAATTCAACCTGGGTTGATGTAGAAGAACTACCTGATGAAAGAATTGAATCAATGTATTACTATAATCCCGACGAAAAACAGTTCTGGCCTATATGGCAAGTGTTTATTGATGCTAGTAATGGCACATTGACAAACGATTATGATTATTAGTATTTCCAAATACCGTTGAAAATTTAAATTATAATGAGATGAATAAATTATATAAAATACCAGGATTAATATTGGCATTTGCACTGGCTGTGTTTTTCCAAGCATGTGATGATGATATCGATCCCATCATCGAAGAATTAAACTTTGAAAGAGCTTTTACTCCGCTTGACCTGGATGTAAAAGTACGTAACCAGTTAAATGCTGAGGTAACATGGACCGTATCTCAGAATATTGATCATTATGTGCTCGAAATTCATAATGATAGCATGTTATTTGGAAGTTTAGTTGTTACCCAGGATGTGTTGCCTGCTGAAGTTCCGGTTACTATAGAGCTGGAGAGTGAAGAACAATACTCGGTTAGGATTAAAGCTGTTAGTACTACCGAAGGTCAGGATGAATCAAAATGGGGCGGTATTGCATTTAAAACCAGTAAAGAGAATATTTTCAATCCTTTAACGGATGAAAATATTGGAAAGCAGGAAGCCATATTAAGCTGGCCGGCAGGAAGTGCTGTAACACACTTTATGATAACACCTGGTGATGTGAGAAGAGATTTGAGTGATGATGAAATTGCAGCAGGAGAAGCAACTGTTACCGGATTAGATTTTGATACCGAGTATACTGTAATCATGTTTAATGGAGTTAACCCAAAACAACGTGGTGATATTACTTTTACTACGTTACCTGAGGGTATAACTTTAACTGCTGCTGATGACCTGAGTGCTGCAATTGCCGGAGCTGTTGATGGTGAGATATTCTTGCTTGAAGGTGGTGAGTATACTGCTTATAAAGGTATGATTACAATTGACAAGTCTATTGTATTAAAGGGATTATCATCAGAGGATATGCCTGTTCTTAATGTTCAGTTTGTTATTGCAGATGGTGCAGCAAATGTAGAATTGTCTAACATTGAAATGGATGGTAAATATACAGATGAGTTAGAAGTAGAAACGATTTTGGATCATGCAATTCAGTACTCAAGTAGTGCAACAGCTGTTGGTAATATAACTCTTACAACGTGTAATATCCATGATTATAACAAATCGTTGGTGTCGGCTTCAAGCGGTGCATTTACCGTTGAGTCAATTACTTTCGATGATTGTATGATTGCTGATATTTTAAATGACGGTGGAGACTTTATCGACTTTAGAAAATCGTTCCCTGCAGCAATAACAGTTACAAATACCTCATTTGTAAATTGTGCTACGGCCAACAATCGTGATTTCTTCCGTTTAGATGGTTTTGCAAAAGGAAATGCTTTTGATGATGGAGCTCATACGCCTGTGATTACAGTTACAGCTAATACATTTTATAATGTACAAAATAATGCTTCAGGAGGAAAACGTTTCTTCTATGTGAGATGGCAAAATAGTCCGGAAGTGTTGAATGTGGAACGTAACCTATTTGTGAATAGTACTGCAATTTACTCCTCAGACAGCGATACCGATATGGCTACATTTAGTAAAAACAATTATTTTAATGCACCAGGATTCTTAGATTCAAGCAAGTCTGTTTATGATAATTCAGGAACACACTCAGAGTTGGATCCGGGATTTGCAGATGCAGCAAATAATGATTTTTCAGTTTCAACTCAGGCAATAATTGATGATGCGATTGGAGCCTTGAGATGGCGTTAAAATATTAAAGTAGTATTTGAATAATTTAAATAGAAAGCACATAGATATGGCATTGGTTTGCCATATCTATTGCTTATATAAAGAACCGGTCTTTAAAGATTATTAATTCAATAATTAAAGTAATGAACAATTTTAAGGTACTATTTACTTTTATTTTATGGGCTTTTGTGCTGAATTTTGGCTATACAACCAATTACTATGTGTCAACAAGTGGTAATGATAGTAATTCAGGGACTTCAGTTTCGGGAGCGTTTGCTTCAATTACAAAGGCGGTTTCTGTGGCCGTAGCAGGTGATGCTATTTTAATTTTGGAAGGATCATATAGTTATTCGGCAAAAATTAGTTTAAGTCGTAACGGTACTTCTGAAAACCCTATTGTAATGCAAGCTTATCAAGATGAAACTGTGGTAGTCGATTTTTCATCTATGAGTTTAGATAGTGGAAACCGTGGATTTAGTTTAAGCGGAGATTATTGGGTAGTCAAAGGTATTAAGGTTATTAAAGCCGGTGATAATGGAATGCATATTTCAGGAAACTATAATACAGTTGAAAATTGTGTGTTTTTTGCCAATAGGGATACCGGGTTACAGTTAGGAAATGGGGCCTCAAACAACAATATAATTAATTGTGACAGCTATGGAAATGCTGATCCAACTGATTATGGCGATGCTGATGGATTTGCGTGTAAGATAGATGTTGGTGTTAATAATTATTTTTATGGTTGCAGGGCCTGGTTAAATGTGGACGATGGATGGGATGGATACATGAAAGTGGATACTAAGCCAAATACAATATTAGAAAACTGCTGGACCTGGATGAACGGTTACTTTCTTGACGGGACAGATGGTGGTGCCAGTGCTAACGGAAATGGTTTTAAGGTTGGGGGTAGTGATAAGAAAGATATGGATCACAATTTTACATTGATAAATTGTGTGTCGTTTGATAATAAATCAAAAGGATTTGATCAAAATAATAATACCGGGACAATGAAGTTTTATAATTGTACGGGATATAGAAATAAAGGAAATAATTTTTCAATTCCCATGGAATTGAATGTGGGCAATACTGCAGAGGTGATTAACTGTATTGCCATAGATGGAAAAGTTAGTCTGGGAAGTTTTGTTGATGACCAATACAATAGCTGGAATGGTTTTTCCTTTGATAATAGTGATTTTGTAAGTTTGGATACCACAGGGGTGTCTGGGCCAAGAAATGCAGATGGAAGTTTGCCTGACCTGGATCTGTTTAAATTGTCATCCACAAGTTCTTTTATAGATGAAGGGATTGATCTTGGTTATGCATACTATGGCGATGCGCCGGATCTTGGAGCCTTTGAGTCTGATTATAACGCATCCGGCATATTCACGAAACAAAAAAATCAGGATATATACAATGCTGTAATAATTGGTCATCCTGTTCAATCTCAATTGAACCTGCAAACAGATGTAAGTGTAGGATTATCTGTTGATGTCAGGTTTGTTTCAATAACTGGAAAAGTAGAAAAGGAAGTTTTGGTTGATTTGAACAGCGGGGTTCATGTAAGCGCCATTGATGTTTCTTGCCTTAATTCCGGGCTTTACATTATGACGGTAAGCTCATCAAAAGGTACTGGTAATTATAAGATTATTAAAAAGTAGCATATCGCTGCATATAAAAATATATGATGAAGCAGGTTTTAATTTTTATTGTTTTGTTTTTAACTGTAGGTTGTTGTTCTTGTCATGCCAGTAATTACGACTTTGTTGTAGCAAAAGACGGATCCGGGGATTTTATGACTGTTCAGGAGGCTATTTTTGCTGTGCCGGATTTTCGAAAGGCAACAACAACCATATATGTCAAAAAAGGCATATATAAGGAAAAACTGATATTGCCTGCATCAAAAACAAAAGTAACCCTTGTTGGAGAGAACAATAAGGAGACTATTATTACGTATGATGATTATGCTTCAAAAAAGAATAGTTTTGGTGAAGAAATGGGAACAACGGGTTCGTCTGGTTTTTTTGTATTTGCTGATGAATTTACAGCCCGGGATATCACATTTCAGAATTCTTCAGGCCCGGTAGGACAGGCAGTGGCCGTAAGGGTAGATGGAGATAAGGTAAGCTTTGTCAACTGTCGTTTTCTGGGGCATCAGGATACATTATATCCTCATGGTGAAAATAGTCGTCAATATTATAAAAACTGTTATATAGAAGGGACTGTCGATTTTATTTTTGGATGGTCAACTGCTGTTTTTGAGGATTGTGAAATATTCTGTAAAAGCAAAGGCTATGTAACCGCAGCATCAACAACAGAAGAAACGCCTTATGGTTTTGTTTTTATAAAATGTAAAATCCACGGAAATGCTCCAGATAAGAGTGTTTATTTGGGCAGGCCATGGAGGCTTTATGCTAAAACAGTTTTTATTGAATGCCAATTGGGTAAAGTAATTAAGGATGAAGGTTGGCACAACTGGAATAAAAAAGATGCAGAGGAAACCGCATTTTACGCTGAGTATAAAAACTCAGGAAAAGGATATACCCCTGATAAGCGTGTGGGGTGGTCAAAGCAATTAAGTGATAAGCAAAAAGAAGATTATACATTAGAAAATATATTTAAGGGTTGGATTCCGGATTGTTCAACTATTAAATAAGGAAATGAAAGAGAGTGGCTGTTTTTCAGCCAGAAGGAGCTTTGTGTGATGCACAGTTGGTATATGATGGACTTAATAAGTTAAATGTTAATAAATAAAGATAGTATGTTAAGCAGTAGAAGAGTAATTGAAAATTTGTTATTCGTGTTTCTGTTGACTCTGGTAGCTTGTAATTCAGCTCAGGATAAAGTAGAAATCGGAGATGAAATTTATAGTGGTGTTGAATTCCAAATGCCAAAAGTAATTGAGCCCGGGTTTTCGGAATATACAGTTTCGATAACAGAGTTTAATGCAGTGCCTGGTGGTCAGGTACTCAATACAAAAGCTATTGCAGATGCCATTCACAATGTTGTTTCCCATGGAGGAGGAAAGGTTGTGATCCCAAGGGGAATTTGGTTGACAGGGCCTATTGTATTGCAGAGCAATGTGAACTTGCACGCAGAGGCCGGGGCGTTGGTGATCTTTAGTACAAATAAGGATCTGTACCCATTGGTTGAAACAAGTTTTGAAGGACTGAATACTGTTCGATGCCAGTCACCAATTTATGGTAAAGACCTAGAGAATATTGCTATAACAGGAGATGGGGTTTTTGATGGATCCGGTGATGTTTGGAGAATGGTGAAGAAATCAAAACTCACAGAAAGCCAATGGAAAAGGTTGGTGGCAACAGGTGGGTTTGTTGATGAAAAACGCAAAATCTGGTACCCTTCAGAGAGTTTTAAAAAAGGAGTGGAAATAAGTGATATGAATGTTCCTAAAAACTTTGATAAACTAGAAGACTATACTGCGATAAGAGACTTTCTTAGGCCTGTAATGGTGAGTTTGGTTAATTGTAATAAAGTGCTGTTGGATGGGCCTGTATTCCAAAATTCTCCGGCCTGGAATATCCATCCATTGATGTGCCAAAACCTTACGGTTAGAAATATTGATGTTAGAAATCCATGGTATTCCCAAAATGGTGACGGAATTGATATTGAATCTTGTAAAAATACTTTGCTATACAATTCTACTTTTGATGTGGGCGATGATGCAATTTGCATTAAATCTGGAAAGGATAAAGATGGAAGGGACAGGGGCATTGCCAATGAAAACCTGATTGTGAAAAACTGTATAGTCTATCACGGTCACGGAGGTGTAACTGTTGGTAGTGAAATGTCCAGTGGAGTTAAAAATATGCATGTTTCTGGTTGTACCTTTATTGGAACAGATGTAGGATTAAGGTTCAAAAGTACAAGAGGCAGGGGAGGAATTGTTGAAAATATTTACATATCGGATGTTGATATGATTAATATTCCGGCAAATGCTATTTCTTTTAATATGTATTACGGAGGATTATCAGTCTCAGAGATGTTGGCAAAAAGTAAGGAAGGCAATGCCGTACAGGAGATACGTGAGGTAACGGAAGAAACTCCTCAGTTTAGAAATATTAGTATTAAAAATGTAACATGTAAAGGCGCTCATACTGCTGTTTATTTGCAAGGTTTACCCGAAATGAACCTGGAGAATGTATACCTTGAAAATATTAATATGGTGGCCAACAATGGCTTGTTGTGTATGGATGCTAAGGGGGTAAGGATTAAGGATATGAAACTTATTACAGATGCTAAACCAGCTGTTAATTTTATAAATGCAAAAGATGTTGAAATAGAAGGCTTAGATCTGGGTGATTCTTATGAATCGATGGTTTCCATAAGTGGAAGTGTAACAGAGAATGTGTCCATCGGATTTACATCAAAAGCCGACATAGAACAAGTTTTAGTATTGGATGAATCGGTCAATAAAGAATCTGTAAAAGTATCAAAAAAGTAATAAATTTATTTCCGAAAAAATTCTATTATGAGAAAGATATTATTGGCGATGATTGTAATGGGGGCTTTGTTCTCATGTAAAAAAGAAAAGCCCTTTACCATATTTATGATTGGCGACTCAACTATGGCCATAAAAAGAGCAGAAGTGTTTCCTGAAACAGGTTGGGGTATGGTTCTTCCCAACTATTTTGATTCGCTGGTGGTTGTTGATAACCATGCAGTAAATGGAAGGAGCTCAAAAAGCTTTATAGGCGAAGGAAGGTGGCAGGTTGTATTGGATAGCTTAAAATCCGGGGATTTTGTTTTTATCCAGTTTGGGCATAATGATCAAAAAGTTAAATCGCCCGATAGGTATACTGAGCCTTATGGAGAGTATACAAGCAATTTAGTTAAGTATGTTAAGGAATCCCGACAAAAAGGGGCTGTTCCAATTTTGTTCACTTCGATAGTCCGCAGAAAATTTGATGTTGATGGAAAACTTGTGGATACCCATGGTGAATACCCACAGGCCATGAAAAAGGTGGCGGAGGAATTAACAGTACCTGTTGTTGACCTCCAAAAATTAACGCATAGCATGGTGGAAGCATTGGGGACTGAAGAATCAAAGGAATTGTATTTGTGGACTGATCCGGATGATCAATTCCCTGAGGGAAGAAAAGATGATACACACCTTTGCACAGAAGGTGCCGAAAAAGTTGCCAGGTTAGCAGTTATTGAACTGGCTAAAATCAACCAGAAGCTGGCAGAACATATTATAAATAAAGAAGAATAAGAAAATATATGGAGGTTTGTTGTAAAATAAGGCACGAGTTGGAGGTTTTTAGATGTAGTATTTTGATATTATTTCTTTTTGTCGCCAATTATAATTTTGCACAAACCGATTACCCAAGGGATACCTCGTTTACTGTAAATTCAGCCTGGAATAAAGTAAAAAAGAAATATCCATATACTTCACCTGTTACATCAACCAAATCGGATAAAATTATTGGACTTTCCAATCAGGTGTATCGTGTTCGGGGAAACCGAATGTTGCATATGGATATTTTTATGAAGCCAGGAACAGATAGTTGTAGTCGTCCGGTTGTTTTAATGATTCATGGAGGAGGGTGGCGATCGGGAGATAAATCCCATTTGAAACCTTTGGCCATGTTTTTGGCACATAATAATTATGTTGCAGTTCCGGTAGAGTATCGTTTGTCAAAAGAAGCCAGGTATCCTGCTGCAATATATGACCTAAAGGAAGCATTACGGTTTTTAAAGCATAATGCAGCGCTTTATAAAATTGATACATCAAAGATTGCAGTTTTGGGAACTTCAGCAGGTGGAACCCTTGCCGGACTGCTCGCCACAACGTGTGGTATGGCAAAGTTTGATGATCCCAACTCTGTTTTTCCTAATTCCAGCTCTGCCGTTCATGCGTATATAGATATGGATGGGGTGTTGGATTTTACAGATCCTTCTGAAAGTGGAAAAGATCAGGATCCACACAAACCATCTGCTGCTGCAATGTTTTTTGGGGAAACATTCAATGAAAATCCTCAGGTATGGAAAGAGGCATCTCCTATAAATCATGTTTGTGCCAATCCCTTGCCAACTCTTTTTGTTAATAGTTCCCTTCCTCGTTTTCATGCCGGAAGAGATAAATTTATCCATATTTTAAGTTCAAACGGTGTATATAGCCAAGTGCATGAGATAAAGAATACACCACATCCGTTTTGGCTGTTTTATCCGTGGTATGATGAGGCTAAGGAATATGTGGTTAAGTTCTTGAACAAAATTTTTTAAGTATGGTTCTCAGGATAATTATAGGATTGTTAATGTTGGGCTCAATATCGTTAAAGGCTGCAAATGATATTGTAGTGGCAAAAGATGGTTCCGGTGATTTTAAAACCTTGACAGAAGCTATTGCCAGTTTGCCATACTATAATTATGAACGGATTGTTATTTACCTTAAAAATGGTGTTTATAACGAAAAGATTAAAATAAGGTGTGACTATATTACTATCAAAGGTGAAAGCAGAGATAGTACAGTTATACAATATGCCCAGCTCCGTGAGGACTGGCAGGAAAACAAAGATGATATTGGCCCTGCGGTGATTAATATAGAAGCTGATGATATTGTTTTGGATAACCTGACGATTAAAAATACCCAGCCCAGGATAGGGCCACATGCCTTTACTATTCTGGGGAATGGTACCCGCACCATCATTGTTAATTGTAATGTTACAAGTAAAGGTGGAGATACAGTTTCGTTGTGGGATTATAAAACGGGTATGTATTATCACGACAACTGTTATTTTGAAGGGGCTGTTGATTTTGTTTGTCCAAGGGGCTGGTGTTATATTTCAAATTCCACATTTAAAGAGTTAAAAAACACCGCAGCCATTTGGCATGCAGCACCTACTAACCCAAACCAGAAATTTGTTTTAAGAAATTGTGATTTTCTTGGGGTGGATAGCTTTTATTTGGCCCGTCACCATTATGATGCGCAGTTTTATTTATTAAACTGTAGGTTCTCTTCATACATGAGGGATAAGAGTATACAGCATGTAACCTATCCTGATAAGCCTTATAAGAACAGGCCATATATTTATGGCGACAGGTATTATTTTTATAATTGTTCCAGAGAGGGCGGAAATTATAAATGGTTTGCCAATAACCTTGATTCAATTTCTCTTCATCCGGATAGGATAACTCCAGAGTGGACTTTTGACAGACTTTGGGATCCAATGGATACATCAAAGTTGAATATCAAAAAAGTAGAGTATCAGCAAGATCTTCTATGCTTATGGTTTGATGAAATAGTTATGCCAGAGGGAGAGTTTAAAGTTATTACTAAAACAGGAATTCTATACTCATATGTTTCAGGATCAGGTAGTAAGTGTTTGAAATTGGTTGCCGGAAACACTGCAAAGAAAGCTGAAGAATATTCATGTTTGCAAGTTTATAGCGGTAATGTAAAAAATATTATAGCCACGGTTGAGCCTCGGTACCTTAAGTAACATCATAATCTGCAACAAATCTTATTAGTAACCAAATCATACAAACTTCATTCTTTCATATATATCCGATAATCTCTAATTATAATTGTACTTTGTACTTTTATTATTTATGCAAACAAGTGTTTAGTTGAGGTGTAAAGGTTTAAACTTTGTAAGTTTCTTAAAATTAGTAACAAAAACAGGTTTTTTCTGCAATTTCATATGTACATTTCTAAAGAAATGTAAAAAAATCAAAAAAAAGTAATTGAAAAATTATAATAGTAATAGATACTATTATTATATTTGTAGCATTGATGTTTTACATGGGCGAAAAGTACAACAAGTTTTCAAAATATTTTGTAGCTGTTGACTGCGTGATTTTTGGTTATGAAGATGGTGATTTAAAATTGTTACTTTATCATCGGGGTTTTGAACCTGCAAAAGGAATGTGGTCTTTGATGGGAGGATTTGTTGGCGAGAAAGAATCGTCGGATACAGCTGCCCGACGGATTTTAAAAAATATTACCGGATTAGAAGATATATTTCTTGAACAAGTGGAGGTTTTCACTGAACCGGAAAGGGATACGGAAGACAGGGTTGTCAGTATTATTTATTATGCATTGATAAGGATCGATAAGCATAATTCTGATAAGGTTCGTGAAAATGGTGCACATTGGTGGTCGATGAAGTCGTTACCTGATTTTATTTTTGACCATAAGGAAATGGTGAATAAGGCGCTGGAAAAACTCCAGTTAAAAGCAGGAATGGAACTGGTAGGAAGTGAGTTGCTTCCCGATAAGTTTACTCTGTTGCAACTAAGGAGGTTATACGAAGCAATTTTTCAGAAAGAATTGGATACCGGTAATTTTAGGAAAAAAGTATTGTCTTTAAAAGTTCTGCAACGTCTCGATGAAAAAAATACGACGGAATCAAGGCGTGGTGCTTATTATTTTAAATTTATTGAAGGAGCTAAGGAAAAATCCTTCGATAGAATTGTAAAAATATAAGATGCAATAAAGATTGCATTTTTTTTAGGGTTAATAATAGTACAAAGTACTACAAAATTAATGATGTGCTGTAATATTATGGGGGTATGTATTGAAAAATAGGTATATACAAAATAGTAGGGCAGTATATATAAAAGGTAGAAGTAAAAATCAGTTTAATTATGAAAACATTAAATCAATTAGAAGTTTGGTTTGTGACAGGAAGTCAGCATTTGTATGGTCAAAAAACTTTAGATCAGGTAGCTGAACATTCAAAAGAGATTGCAGCAGCATTTGATGCTTCATCTGAAATTCCTGTTAAAGTTGTTTGTAAACCAACAGGAACAGGTTCTGCTGAAATACATAACATTTGTAAAGAAGCTAATAGCGCTGAAAACTGTATTGGAATCATTACATGGATGCATACTTTTTCACCTGCTAAAATGTGGATTCATGGACTAAAAGAATTGAATAAGCCTTTATTGCATTTACATACTCAATATAATAAGGAGATTCCATGGGATGATATTGATATGGATTTCATGAACCTGAACCAAAGTGCACATGGGGATAGGGAGTTTGGACACATTACTGCACGTATGCGTTTGAACAGAAAAGTAGTGGTTGGACACTGGCAAGATCCTAAAACCGTATCAAAAGTTGCAGGATGGTCTCGTGTTGCTGCTGGTTGGGCTGATTCTCAGGATATGTTGATTGTACGTTTTGGTGATCAGATGAACAACGTGGCTGTAACAGATGGAGATAAAGTGGATGCTGAAAGAGTATTCGGATATCATGTTGATTATAGTCCAATTGCTGATTTTGTAAAGGTACAGGATGACGTAAGTGATGAGGATGTTGCTGAATTGGTAAAAATATATGAGGCTGAATATGATTTGGCTGATAACTGCAAAGAAGGTGGAAAAGATCGTGACCAGGTTGTGAAAGCTGCACGTATTGAAATCGGACTTCGCAGATACCTTGAAGCAAAAGGAGCTAAAGCATTTACTACAAACTTTGATGATTTAGAAGGTGTAGATCAGTTACCAGGTTTAGCTTCTCAGCGTTTGATGGCTGATGGTTATGGTTTTGGTGCTGAGGGCGACTGGAAAACAGCTGCTTTATGCCGTACAATGTGGTATATGGGACAAGGATTGCCAAATGGATGTTCTTTCTTAGAAGATTATACTTTAAACTTTGATGGTGAGAATAGTTCTATTCTTCAGGCTCACATGTTAGAGGTTTGTCCTTTAATTGCTGATGGTAAACCAAAATTGGAAGTTCATCCCTTAGGAATAGGTGGCAAAAATGATCCTGCTCGTTTAGTGTTTACAAGTAAAACCGGACCAGGAGTAGCAGCTACTATTGTTGATATGGGAAGCCGTTTCCGTATGATTATTAATGCTGTTGATTGTATCGAATCAAAAGATCTTCCAAAACTTCCGGTTGCAAGTGCTCTTTGGATTCCTCAACCAAATTTTGAGGTTGGAGCTGCTGCATGGATTTTAGCAGGAGGTACTCACCATACTAGTTTCTCGTATGATTTAACAGTAGAGGATTTACTTGATTATGCTGAAATAGCTGGTATTGAAGCAGTGGTTATTGATAATAGCACTACTATCCCTGCATTCAAGAAAGAACTTCAGTGGAATGATCTTTATTATCACTTAGCAAAAGGAATATAATATCTATATAAAAAAATGGTGTGTGGTTTCACACGCCATTTTTGTTAACTAAACAGTTTAGACAAAATGACTACATTAGATTGGATTGTTATTGGAGTATTCTTTATTGTTTTAATTGCCATTATTGTATGGGTAGTTAGCCAAAAGAATAAAAACTCAGAAGATTACTTTTTAGGAGGTCGTGATGCTTCCTGGATTGCAATTGGGGCATCTATTTTTGCTTCCAATATTGGTTCGGAACACTTGATCGGTTTGGCGGGAGCCGGAGCTTCAAGTGGTATGGCAATGGCTCACTGGGAAATCCAGGGCTGGATGATTTTGATCCTTGGATGGGTTTTTGTACCATTTTATTCCAGGAGTATGGTATTGACTATGCCTGAGTTTCTTGAACGAAGATATAACAAAGAGTCAAGGACTGTATTGTCGTTGATTTCTTTGGTGAGTTATGTATTGACAAAGGTTGCTGTTACGGTTTATGCCGGAGGTTTGGTTTTTCAGCAGGTTTTTGGTATTGAAGAAATGTGGGGAATTGATTTCTTCTGGATTTCTGCAATAGGCTTGGTATTGTTAACTGCTTTATATACCATTTTTGGTGGTATGAAATCGGTATTGTATACTTCTGTACTTCAAACTCCGATCCTGTTAGGAGGTTCTTTAATTATTCTTGTGCTTGGATTAAAAGCTGTTGGTGGATGGGAACAAATGTTGGAAATTTGTGGTGCTACTAAAGTGAATGAATATGGTGACACCATGGTAAATCTGATTCGTGATAATGGTGATCCAGATTTTCCTTGGTTAGGTGCGTTAATTGGTTCTGCAGTTATTGGTTTCTGGTATTGGTGTACTGACCAGTTTATTGTACAAAGGGTATTGTCGGGTAAAAACGAAACACATGCTCGTCGTGGAACTATTTTCGGTGCTTATTTAAAGTTATTACCTGTATTCTTATTCCTGATTCCAGGTATGATTGCATACGCTATGGGAGCAAAAGGAGATGTAATGCTAAATGGTGAATTATATGTATTGCCAAGTGCTGATGCTGCTTTCCCTTCATTGGTTGCTAAGTTGTTGCCTGCCGGTGTTAAAGGTTTAGTAGTATGTGGTATATTAGCGGCATTGATGAGTTCATTAGCATCCTTGTTTAATTCATCGGCAATGTTGTTTACTATCGATTTCTATAAACGATTCAAGCCTGAAACGCCTGAGAATAAGTTAGTAAAAATTGGTCAGATGGCTACAGTGGTAATCGTAACCCTGGGAATTTTATGGATTCCTATCATGCGTAGTATTGGAGATGTTCTTTACGAATATTTACAGGATGTTCAGTCGGTGTTGGCTCCAGGAATCGCAGCAGCGTTCTTGATGGGGATCACCTGGAAAAGAGCATCTGCTAAGGGTGGATACTGGGGCTTAATGTCTGGTTTTATCATTGGTATTACCAGATTGGGTGCTAAAGTATATTATAACTCTGTGCCTAATGCTCAGGACAGCTTGTTTAAAGCAGTATTTTTTGATACCAACTGGTTGTTCTTCTGTGGATATATGTTATTAGTATGTATTGCAGTAGTGGTTATTGTCAGTATGTATACCAAAGCGCCAAGTGCAGAGAAAATTCAAGGTTTGGTTTTCGGCACATCAACTCCTGAGCAAAGAGCTGCTTCCAGAGCAAGCTGGAATGCCTGGGATGTATTTCATACTGTCGTAATTCTTGGATTTACAGTAGCTTTTTATATTTATTTCTGGTAAAAAAATAAGTGATGTTAGAGCAATTAAAAGAAAAAGTTTTTAAGGCAAATCTGGATTTGGTTAAACATGGCCTGGTTATTTTTACCTGGGGAAATGTTAGCGCCATTGACAGAGAGAAGGGATTGGTTGTGATTAAGCCCAGTGGAGTGGAATATGACGTGATGAAAGCTTCTGATATGGTTGTGGTAGACTTGGATGGCAATGTGGTTGATGGCAACATGAAACCATCATCTGATACCCCAACTCACCTTGAGCTATATAAGGCTTTTCCTGAAATTGGAGGTGTGGTTCATACCCATTCTACTTATGCTACGGCTTGGGCTCAGGCCGGGAAAAGTATTCCTATTTTGGGAACAACGCAGGCTGATTATTTTTATGGAGATGTTCCTTGCACCAGGTCAATGACCCAGGAGGAAATTGCTGGTGAATATGAAAAAGATACTGGTACTGTGATTATTGATGCTTTTGCTGACCGTAATCCAAATCATGTGCCGGGTGTTATTGTTAAAAACCATGGGCCTTTTTCATGGGGAAAAAATGCTGACGATGCAGTTCATAATGCTGTGGTATTAGAGCAGATTGCAAAAATGGATTTCATTGCACTTCAGGTGAATCCAAATGCAGATATGAACGAGCATTTGACTGAGAAACATTTTAACCGTAAGCACGGTGCTAATGCCTATTACGGTCAATAAACATAGAATTGGGTAAGGATGAATAAGGAACCGGGGTAGGCAAAATGCTTATTCCTGGTTCCGATTATTAAATTGAAAACAATGAAAAAGCAATATGTAATAGGGTTAGATTATGGATCTGACTCAGCAAGGGCATTAATTGTTGATGTAAACACAGGTGAAGAAATGGCTTCTTCTGTAAAATATTATCCTCGTTGGATGGAAGGTAAATACTGTGTGCCTTCTCAAAATCAGTATCGTCAGCATCCAAAAGATTATTTGGAGGTAATGGAAGCTACTATTACAGAGGCGTTAGCTAAATGTGATGCTTCAGTAGCAGAAGGTGTTGTGGGAATATCTTTTGATACTACTGGTAGTACACCTGCATTAACTGATGCCAATGGAACTCCTTTGGCCATGTTGCCTGAGTTTGAGGAGAATCCTAATGCCATGTTTATTTTATGGAAAGACCATACTGCTGTTAAAGAGGCTGATGAAATTAATGAATTGGCACGTAAGTGGGATGTGGATTTTACAAAGTATGAAGGGGGTATCTATTCTTCAGAGTGGGTGTGGGCTAAAGTTCTTCACACTTTGCGTAAAGATGATGCGGTTAAGGGAGCAACTGTTTCCTGGATTGAGTATTGTGATTGGTTGCCTGCTGTTTTAACTGGTAAAACAGGATTGAAAGAATTGAAGAGAAGCCGTTGTGCTGCAGGACACAAAGCGTTGTGGCACACAGACTGGAATGGACTTCCTCCTGAAGAGTTTTTAGTAGAACTTGGCCCTGAATTAAAAGGATTGCGCGAGAACTTATTTGAAGAAACATATACAAGTGATGAGGCATTTGGAACTTTAACTGCTGAGTGGGCTGAAAAATTAGGACTTTCTACTGATGTGATTGTTGGTGTAAGTGCTTTTGATGCACACATGGGGGCTGTTGGTGCCGAGATTGAAGCAAATACTTTTGTGCGAATCATGGGTACGTCTACTTGTGATATTATGGTGTCGCCTGAAGAAGAGTTGGGTGATAAATTGATACCTGGTATTTGTGGACAAGTTGATGGTTCTGTAATCCCTGGTATGATTGGATTAGAGGCTGGTCAGTCTGCTTTTGGTGATGTATATGCATGGTTTAAAAATGTATTGGCCTGGCCATTGCAGTTTATCGATGATAAAGATCAGGCTAAAGCAATTGAAGATAAAATTATCCCTGCGTTATCAGAGGAGGCTATTAAAATTCCATTGGAAGAGTCTACTATTTTAGCTACGGATTGGTTAAATGGCCGTCGTACTCCGGATGCTACGCAAAACGTAAAAGGTACTATTACCGGATTAAACTTAGGATCTTCAGCTCCTCGTATTTTCCGTGCTTTAGTAGAAGCTACAGCTTATGGTTCTAAAGCTATTGTTCAGCGTTTTCTTGATAACGGAGTAAAAGTAGATCAGGTTGTTGCTATTGGTGGTGTTGCAAAAAAATCAGATTTTGTAATGCAAACTTTGGCTGATGTACTTGGAATGCCAATAAAAGTTGCCCGTTCTGAGCAGAGTGTTGCTTTAGGAGCTGCTATGTTTGCTGCTGTTGCTTCAGGGGCGCATGCCACTATTGCAGAAGCACAAAAGGCAATGGGACAAGGATTTGAGAAAGAATATGATCCGATTCCTGAAAATGTAGAGGCATACAAGTCATTGTATGATAAGTATATAAAATTAGGAAAGTTTACAGAAGAAGAACTGTAATTATATTTAAGACGATTAATGGGATTGGAGAAGGATACTGTTTTTCTCCTTCCCATATTTTGAATCATGGAAATGGTTATTGGATTGGCTTCAGATCATGCAGGGTATGAAATGAAGAACAGAATTATTGAGTACCTGAATCAAAAAAGTATTGTTACTAAAGATTTTGGTACGGTCTCTCCTGAAAGCTGCGATTATGCAGACTATGCTCACCAGTTAGCAAATGCCATAGAAAATAAAGAATTAAAAGTTGGATTGGCGTTTTGCGGTAGTGGAAATGGTATTAATATTTCTCTGAATCGTCATAAAGATGTTCGGTCGGCTTATTGTTGGAAACCGGAAATAGCAGAATTGGCCAGACAGCATAATGATGCTAATGTTTGCACCGTGCCTGCAAGGTTTTTGAATGAAGATGAGGTGATTGAAATAATCGAAGTGTTTTTGGCAACAGGTTTTGAAGGTGGGAGACATCAAAAACGAATAGAAAAAATAGAAATAACAAACTAATAAACAATGATGCAAGATGTAGCAAACAAAGCGGCTGATAATATCAGGTTATTAGCGGCAGCAATGGTTGAAAAAGCAAAATCAGGACACCCGGGCGGCGCCATGGGAGGAGCAGATTTTATTAACATTCTTTATTCTGAGTACCTTAACTA
>NZ_JAPDPI010000022.1 GCF_026013615.1 Plebeiibacterium marinum | reverse complement strand
TGGTTTTGTGGGGAGAGCAGGATTCGAACCTACGAAGACGAAAGTCAGCGGAGTTACAGTCCGCCCCAGTTGGCCACTTTGGTATCTCCCCAAAAATCATTATTTCAACATTAAAGTTTTCATCATTATGAAAACTATAGAGCCAATGGAGGGACTCGAACCCACGACCTGCTGATTACAAATCAGCTGCTCTAGCCAGCTGAGCTACATTGGCGGGTGGGTAAGCTACCTATATCGCACCGCTCAACCATCTACCCTTGCTGCCGTCAGGCCCTGGGGGAATTCAATAGGAGCTGGTCGTACAGGACTTACCCGTGCTTTAGCGGATGCAAATGTAGACAAAATCACATTACCTGCAAGCAAAAAACGAAAAAAAATAAACTTTTTTTTGCAGCTTTTTAATAATTGCTTTGTTATCAATAAGTTGTTTTTTGAGAATATTTCTGTCCCATATATAAACAACATAAATAATCAATAACATAATTATCACAAATAGCATATTCAATGTTATACCATAAAAAAATACTAAATATTTGCATTATATATTCTAACATTTTATATTTGCAGCACATTAACACACATTAACACAGAAAACAATATAGTTTCAAAATATAGGGTTAGGTTTGGTTAAAATGGGGATGCCGAAAGGCTCCCTTTTTTTTTGCCTATATTTTTTTTATCTTCTCCGTTGTAACAATCCAATTTTTCATAAATGAAAGAAAAACATCCTATAGTTAAGGCTATTGCTCGTTTCATTTTTTTTATAGGCCGCTCGTTTTTGTCGCTACGCTACAAAGTCAGCCTGCAAAGAACCAAAGATATTGATCCTAATAGACCGGTTCTTTTTTTACCCAACCATCAGGCTGTTGTTGACCCCATGTTACTTGTGAGCCATATTTACCCGCATAAAAATGTGGTTCCGATGATTACAAGCTCTTATTATGATCTTCCCGTGATAAAAATATTCTTTAAAAACTGGGGTGCCGTCAGGGTGAGCGACCTTGAAAACGGCAGTCGAAACCTGAATGTTCTAAAGGATATTACGTCTGCAGCCATAAGAGCATTCAATCATAACAAAAGCATAGTCATATATCCTTCAGGAAAAATTGCCTCCCAAGGGTTTGAAAGGATTCAGAACAAGAAAGGCGCACATGAAATTATAAAGAACATCCCCGATAACGTTCAGGTAATTGGTGTGAGAATCAACGGTCTGTGGGGAAGCCAATGGTCAAAGGCCTGGAACGGCAATTCTCCAAATTTTGCATTAAATATATTACGCGGGATACTATACGCCATCTGCAACCTATTTATTTTTATCCCTCGCCGAAAGGTATCCTTTTACTTTGAAGACATAACTGCTGATGCCAAAAAGTATGCACAGGTTGACAAAAACACTTTCAACCTATTTCTCGAAAACTTTTACAACAGGAATGGAGAGGAAAAAGTTTCTTATTTAAGACATTTCCTTTTCAGCTACCCTATTAATAAAAAACTACCAGACTCCTTAGCTTCTGCCTACACAGAACAACCAATTGCTTCTGCCGGTACAAAAGCTTTCCCCCAGGCAATTACCTCTGGCGTACACGCTATCATCAAGGAGTCTTTAGCTATAAAAGATGATAACTTATCCCATAAAACACTACTTACTAACGACCTGGGAGCTGACTCTATAAGTCTTGTGGATCTCATCAACAAAGTTGAAGAAAAGTACAATGTAGAAACCCATAACGACATATCAACAATAAAAACAGTAGGAGATTTATACCTGTTGGCTAACGGAGACTTTGAGAAAAGGCAAGTATTTCCTCCCTGTTCGTTTAAAAGGAGCAACCCTTTTAATAATTATATCAAAATCAATTCGTACGACAATATACCTACACAGTTTTTAAAAAGGTTTACATCAAAAAACCACCTCCCTTTTACTTATGATTTACTATTAGGGGAAACTTCAAGAAAAGATTTTTTTCTGAAAACATGTGTGGTAGCCGAGATCATAAAAAAACATTGTCCCGAAAAATATGTAGGCATTATGTTGCCAGCCCTGCAAAGTACTTCACTATTAATTATGGCATGTTACTTTGCAAAAAAAATACCTGTAATGTTCAACTGGACCACAGGACAACAAATACTCGACCATTGCATAAGAGATACTCAGGTAAACCATATTTTTACAGCAGGGTCGTTTATTGAAAAAATTAAAAGCCAGCTCTCTGCGAACACCTATAAAAAACTGGTATTCTTAGACAAGATAGTTCCACAAACACCTGTCCACACCAAACTAAAAGGACTGATTAAAAGCAAACTCCCTAAACGCTTCTATAAATTTGACAACATTAATAACCAAGCGGTAGTCCTTTTTACATCAGGCAGTGAAAGTTTGCCCAAAACAATTGTCCTTACGCACGACAATATTATCCACGATTTAAAAGGCACACTGGAATTAGTTGATCTGGAGAGAAATAAAATACTCATGGGCTTCTTGCCCCCTTTCCACAGTTTTGGATTCAGTGTTTTATCAATACTTCCCTTACTTACCGGCACACGCATTGTTTATTCCCCTGACCCTACTGATGGCAGGGCGATCGTCAGGATGATAAAACACACTGGAGCCTCCATAATAGTGACAGCCCCAAGTTTTTTAAAGATAATACTAAACAACGCTATAAAAGAGGATTTGGTTAGTTTAAAATATGTAGTATCGGGTGCAGAGCCACTTAGCGAAAGCCTGGCAAACACATTTAAAAATATTACTCCCCAGGCCACTATTCTTGAAGGATATGGGATAACAGAATGTTCACCTGTTCTATCGTTAAACCCTTTGCAAAAACAAAAAACCGGAAGCGTAGGAAAGATTATTAAGGGGGTAGATTGCAAAATTATACACATTGAAAACAACCACATTCTACAACCACAGCAAACAGGTATGATATGCGTAAGCGGAAACAATGTTTTCGATGGCTATGTTGATCCCAATATCCCATCCCCTTTTATTGAAATCAATAACAAACCATATTATAAAACCGGAGATTTAGGATACATTGACAATGAAGGTTATTTATATATAACCGGCAGACTCAAACGCTTTATTAAAATAGGAGGTGAAATGATCAGTTTACCTTTTATTGAAAAGATATTAAAAGATCATTTTGGAAGCGAAGATGAAGAAACAATAGCCATATCCGGAACAGACAAAACATCCCCACCTCAGATTATATTATTTACCACTAAACCCATTTCAACACATGAAGCCAACACAATTTTAATGGAGAAAAAGGCCCCATTAATTGCAAAAATTACACGTATAGAAATAATTCCTGAGATCCCCTTATTGGGTACGGGAAAAATAAATTACCGCCTGCTTCAGGATAAAATCAAACATTTATGATGCTGTTTTGTTTAAACTATTAAAACATAAAACCTATGAAAAATATTGTCATACTAATAGCAGTACTTCTAATCTCAATATTTAATATTGATGCCCAAAAAATAAACACCGATGAGTCAATTGTAAACTTTAAGGCTGGGAAAATGAAAATCCGTTCAGTAAAAGGAACTTTTGCCGGAATGAAAGGTAATATTGCATTTGATAAGGATAACATCAAAGAATCTTCTTTCAATGTTTGTATCGATGCAGCCTCAGTAACTACAAAAAGTGAAAAACGAGACAAACACTTAAGAACTGAGGATTTCTTTTTTGTAGAAAAATACCCAACCATCTGCATACAATCAACAAAAATAATTAACAAGGGAGATGGTTATATTTTAATGGGAAACCTTACTATCAGGAACGTCACCAATTCTGTAGCAATTCCTTTTTCATTTAAGGACAACACTTTTATTGGCGAGTTTTCCTTAAACCGCTTTGACTACGAGGTAGGCAAGGAAATTGGAACTTTTCTGGTTAGTGAAGATATAGACATTGAGATTATTTGCAAAATCAAGTAATAATCAAGCTTTTACCACTTTAAATTAGAAATCAATCATCCACGTGCAGGAACAAACAAAATCGGTTTGTTTCTGCATAACGGATTGAATTGCATTTACTTTTTATCCATAACTAACCATATCCCTCACATCTTATATTTCTCACCCACCATAAAACCAGGTTTTTCTCCTGCTAATAAACCGATTATCACACTTCCGCATATATAGACTAAATTCAAATTACACAAATCTATATATTTCCGACTTGACATATCTATATTTTTACATACTTTTAAATGTTTTTAAAAGTAAATTTATTGCCATAACTTTAAGAAAAATGAATCCGGCAAACAATTTAAATAATTACCTATGAACAAGGTCATCATTTATTCAATTGTAGTAACTGTTTTAGTTTTGGTAGGGATAAACCTGCTCCATAAAACAGAACCCCTCAATTTTTCGCAGTACGAACTGAAGCAGAAATATGCTACAAAACCCACTTCTTCAGTAGACCATTCAAAATTCACCATTCTTCAAAAACAATTCAAAACTCCCCAGGATGTTACGTTGGCATGCTTAAGCTGCCACAACAAACGACACGAAGAAATTATCCATTCAAGTCACTGGAACTGGGAAAGGGTAGCTTATGTTGAAGGCAAAGGAATTTCAAAAATTGGGAAGAAGAATGTGCTTAACAACTTCTGTATTGGATCCAATACAAACGAGCAAGCCTGTGCTAAATGCCATATTGGATTTGGGATGACCAGCAACAAGTTTGACTTTAACAATGCCAAAAATGTGGATTGCATGGTGTGTCACGATAATAGTGAAGAATACATCAAAGGAGCAGCTATGGCAGGATATCCCGACAGGAAAGTAAACTTTAATAAAGTTGCCCAAAGTGTAGGCCGCCCTACAAATGTAAATTGCGGAAGCTGTCATTTTTATAGCGGTGGAGGAAACAATGTTAAACATGGTGATTTGGAAGAGGCCCTGTTAGCCTGCGACAGGAACACCGATGTTCACATGGCTCAAAATGGCCTTAGCATGACTTGTGTAGATTGCCATACTGCCAACAAGCACCAAATAAAAGGAAAGCTATATTCGGTATCCTCTACGGATGTTAACCGATTAAACTGTGAAGATTGCCATAGCTCACGCCCACACCTCGACGACCTTTTAAATCGCCACTATTCAAAAATTGCCTGTCAAACATGCCATATCCCAACTTATGCCAAAGCAAACGCCACCAAAATGTCGTGGAAATGGTCAAAAGCCGGAAAGCTTCTAAAAGGAAAACCATACCACACCGAAGATTCATTAGGAAATCACACTTACCTATCCATTAAAGGAGAATTTGACTGGCAAACCAATGTTAAACCAGAATACTTGTGGTTCAATGGCAACGCACAGCATTATGTTATAGGCGACAAGATTGACTCGGTTCCGGTACAGATAAACAAATTACTGGGAAGTGCTGTCGATAGATACTCTAAGATTTACCCGGTAAAAGTTCACAGAGGAGATCAGATTTACGATCCTGAAACCAATGTGCTGATTCAACCCAAACTATATGCACCAGAAAAAGGCGACAGTGCCTATTGGGTTGACTTTGACTGGAACCTGGCTGCCGAAGCCGGTATGAAAAGGATGGGGCTTCCATACAGCGGCAAGCATGATTTTATAGAAACAGAAATGTACTGGCCCGTAAACCATATGGTTGCACCCAAAGACCAAACCCTTAGCTGCGAAGAATGCCATACCCGCGAAAACGGAAGACTGGCATCTCTGGATGGTTTTTATATACCGGGAAGAGACAATAATAACTGGATTGATTTATTTGGAAAATTAATGTTCTGGGGATCTATACTTGGCGTTTTGATACATGCCCTTGCACGTTTTATTAACTCAATCAGAAAGAACGAAGTTGAATCAGAAGAAATTTCAATATAACTGCAAATTGATTCACAAAACATTAGAACTATGCAAAAAGTATATATATACAAAAAATTTGAAAGATTCTGGCACTGGTGCCAGGCTGCATTAATTTTCTTTTTAGCCCTTACCGGATTCGAAATTCATGATTCATTCCACTTGTTTGGGTTCGAAAAAGCTGTTGCATTCCATAGGTCTGCCTCGTATTTATTGCTCGGGCTGATTGCATTTAGTATCTTTTGGCATTTTACAACCGGGGAATGGAAACAGTATATCCCAACTTTTTCAAAGTTACAGGCTCAAATAAGATACTACACAATAGGAATGTTCAAAGGAGAACCGCATCCCACAATTAAGTCGGTACGTAAAAAACTAAACCCATTACAAGCTGTTGTATATCTAGGCTTTAAGCTGGTAATGGCTCCAATGGTAATACTTTCCGGCTTACTGTACATGTATTACAAATCGTTTGATGTGAATGACATGGTTGTTGCCCTGAACATCCCATTGGAATGGATAGCAGTAATACATACACTGGGTGCTTTTTTATTGATTTCTTTTGTTGTAGTGCATGTATATATGACTACAACTGGCCATACAATCACTACAAACATAAAGGCAATGATTACCGGTTGGGAAGAATTGGAAGATGCTGAAGATATAACTGAAGAAGGTAAAATTAAAAAATCTCAATCATGACAACAGAAACTCCTAAAAAATATATGAATCCCTATTTAGCAGGATTCTTTTTGGGCTTTGTGCTCCTGTTAACAATTTATATAACAGGTCGCGGATTGGGGGCCAGCGGAGCATTTAAAAGTGTAGCCATTCAAACGGTAGAGACCCTTGCTCCTGAACACGCTGCCAACACCGACTATTATACAGATTACAAGGCCTCTCACCCTGAAGGCCCGATGAAATCATGGCTGGTTTTTGAGGTATTAGGCGTATTTATCGGAGCCTTTTTATCAGGTGTTGCTTCCAACAGGGTTGGTTTAAAACTGGAAAAAGGCCCTGGTGTAAGAAATGCAACCAGAATTATTGGTGCTATTGTTGGAGGTGCCCTGTTCGGTTTTGGAAGCCAATTGGGAAGAGGCTGCACATCAGGCTCGGCACTTAGCGGGATGGCCGTTATGTCGTTCGGCGGAATAATTACCATGCTGGCCATTTTTGGTTCAGCCTATATGGTTGCTTACTTTTTTAGAAACTTATGGATTAAAAAACAATAGTTATGGGACCTTTAGTACCTGATATTATAAGTGGAGAGCTTAATTATATTATTGCATTGATTGTTGGGATTGGGTTTGGTTTTGCATTGGAACAAGCCGGTTTTGCTTCCACAAAAAAATTAGTTGGTTTGTTTTACGGATACGATTTTACCGTACTCAGGGTATTTTTTACTGCTGGTATAACTGCTATGGTAGGTATAATTGTATTAAATCACCTGGATTTGCTGGACATTGATATTATTTACATCAACCCTACTTTTTTATGGTCGGCTCTTATTGGCGGCGGAATTATGGGACTGGGTTTTATCATTGGCGGCTTTTGTCCCGGAACCAGCGCCTGTGCTGCTGCTACAGGAAGAGTTGACGGAATGGCCTTCCTATTCGGAAGCGTAATCGGTATCTTTATTTTTGGCGAAGGATACCCTGTTTGGGAAGGAATTTATACTTCTGAAAACTGGGGGGCAGTTTTAATGTTTGATCAACTGAACTTATCGCGCGAAACCTTTGGGCTACTCATGATATTAATAGCTTCTTTTGCATTTATCATGACCCAGATTATTGAAAACCGCATCAATAATAAAGAAACAAAATGGTTTAAACCAACCATTATTAAAAACACTATTGCCATAGCCACACCAATTATCATTGTTTTGTTTGTGATGGTTACTCCTACTAAAAAAGAAGTAATGGACAAACGTATTAATGAGAAGATTGCTGCTGGTGAATGTAATCCCAAAATAATGAAAGGCGACAAGCTTGCTTACGAATTAATGAATCAATATTACAAATTCAACGTAGTTGATGTTCGGTCTCCCGAAGAATATGAAAAATTCCATATCCCAACAGCCATAAATATTCCTTTGGAAACCATGCACAAATCAGAAAATCTGGGAACAATCATCCAAAACATTAAGATCAATGTATTTTACGGAGCGGATATCATGCAATCGCAAAGAGCTTGTATGATATCAAAATATTTTGGCAAATCGGATAACTTTTCGCTGGAATTAACTGCTGATGAGTTTAACCAACAATATTTCCTGATATCAGAGGTTGATCCCAATGGCACCAAGGAAAGTGTTGATGTTCAAAATTTCAGGATAGAGGCAGGTAAAAAATTGAAAGAAATTGGTGAGGCGGTAGCCAATCTGGATAAACCCGTGGTAAAAAAAGCCAAAAGGGTAAGCGGGGGATGCAGCTAATTTCTATTATCAATAACCAATTCGTGCTCATTGTTAATTGTAATTGCCCAAATATATTAAAAAGGAAAGTCAAGAAGTAACAGGAATTATTCTGTTACTTTTTTTTGCGAACAACCTGTATATATGCAGTAGGGAAATGGTAGGTATCAGTTTATGAGAGTCGGAGTTGTTTCATAATTGTTTGGTGAGTGCTTAGGATGATTTGGTTGTAATATGTAAATAATGCAGACTCCTGAATATTATAAATAATCTCATTATTAACTTAACAATTAAACTCAATGAATATTAAACTATTAACTTCGTTTGCAATTTGCTTAATCTTAACAAATTGTAAGAATATTTCAGAAACAACAGGGCATAATAATAATGTTGTATTAAACACAAATAAATATGTTTTAGATTTTGAAAATGATAGCTGTAAGGTTACAATAAAAGAAGTAAACAAAAAGGACTTCGCGAGTTTTAAAAACAGTTACTGTAGCGAACCATTCCTGGGAATGAAAGCTGATTGCATTTCACTAAAACAATTACTTAGTATTATAAAAAAAACCGACAGCACCTCTATCTTAATAGACAACGATGAATTTAACCATCCATATTACAGCGCATTTATTGACCAGAAAGTAATCTGTAAAATGCAAGACACTTTGATTAAGAAGAAAATTATTGACGCTCTTTTAATTACCATTGAAAAAAAACTTTTTACTATTGACACTATAATGGTCACAGTGAATGATAAAGAAAAATATACAAGGTTCTCGAATATGGTAATTAGCGATACCATTGTAAGCAAATCAATCGTATCACAGGATTCAGTAATATTTGAAAATTTTGAATTAGAAAAGATCCTGACCCATTTAGGTGGTGATTTCAATAAGGTTTTGAAGCTTGATTCAAAAGAGATTCAAAGGATAGATTTAAAACTAAAAAGAAGTGATTGGGATACTACCCGAGAAAAATTAGAAACTGATTTAGGATTAGCGTTTAACACCAAGTCGGCTTCAAAAGAAAAATACATAGTTAAAAGCCTGTCGATGATAAAGAATTAAGATACTATTCTAGTAAAAAAAAGAAATTATCTATAAATTAGCATCTTAACTTAAATTTTTAAAGATTATGAGTATTGAATGTGATAATTTAGCCAAGTGTGGTTTCTTTATTAAATATCAGGAAACAAAAAACTTAGCCTGCAAAGGATTTATTAATATGTATTGCAAGGGCAATAAAATGAAAGATTGCAAAAGATTGCAATATAAAATGCAACACGGCACTCCCCCACCGGACAATATGATGCCGAGTGGACAAATAATAAACGAATAAAAAAAAGCCTCCTCCAAAACTGGAAGAGGCTTTTTTTATTCAATATCTTAAATCCATTAGTTCGTTAATTTTTTATAATGTACTGATTCTAAATACATTGAATAATTTACGACAAAATTATTATCTTATTGATTTTAAGCAAATTATAAATCAGTCTAATATCTATTATCTAAAATATAACGATCTATTGTTAAATCGAAACTCAAGTTAATAAATTACGACCACGTTGCTGTATGATAAACATTTGACACATCTTCATCCTCATCAAACTTGGCGAGCATTTTTTCAAACACAACCACCTCTTCTTCATTTAATTCTTTAGTTGTAGTTGGAAGTCGCTCAAATTCAGAACTTACAATCTCAAATTCATTCTCTTCCAGATAAGATTGAATCGATCCATAACTTTCAAAATCTCCATAGATAATAACATTACCTTCTTCCTCAAATATTTCGTTAGCCCCGGAATCAATCATCTCAAGCTCAAGCTCTTCTAAATCTAATCCTTCTTTTGAAACAACTTTAAAGTGGCATTTATGCTCGAACATATAATCAACACTACCAGTAGTTCCCAACGAACCACCTGCTTTGTTAAAATAACTTCTTACTGCACCAACAGTACGGGTGTTGTTATTTGTTGTTGTCTCCACCAAAACAGCAATACCAAAAGGACCATAACCTTCATAAACAATTTCCTTCCAGTCTTCGTTATTTTTTTCAGTAGCTTTTTTTATCGCCCGTTCAACATTATCTTTTGGCATATTGGCAGTCTTTGCATTCTGCATAAGCATTCTTAAACGAGGGTTTGCATCCGGATCCGGACCACTCTCTTTAACTGCCATTGTTATTTGTCTACCTAACTTGGTGAATGTTTTTGCCATCCCTGCCCATCTTTTGAGCTTTGTGGCTTTACGATATTCAAACGCGCGTCCCATTATTTAATATTTAAAAACTTTACTTACTTTTTTTGAACCCACAAAGCTATAATTCCTTAGCAAAAAAATCAAGAATTTAAAAACTTAATGCATGGTATCTGCATAAAATAGAATAATAATTGTATGTTAGCACACTGTTTTGCAGAAACATAAAAAATTACAACTATGGAAAAAAGCAATAGGTTTAAATGGTTTCCTTTATTTAGCACCAACTTTGCAGGAGTATTAAACGACAACCTCCTAAAGACCCTAATTGGTTTTGTATGTGTAGTATGGATTGGAGGAGAACACAAAGCAACCCTGGTTTCTGCAGCTGCAGCCTTACTGGTTTTACCCTATATTTTTCTGTCCCCATTATCAGGCAAGCTGGCTAAAGAACACCCCAAGGCACTTATCATTCAATGGGCAAAATTTTCAGAAATATTAATTATGGTAATCGCCATTACCGGCTTTTTTATGCAAAATGTTTATGTAGTTCTTTTTGCCATGTTTTTAATGGGACTGCAAAGTTGCTTATATTCACCAAGTAAATACGGCATTATCAGAGATATTGGGGGCAAAGAGTTGATTTCGTTTGGAACAGGGGCAATGGAGATGATCACTTTTGTTGCGGTTTTACTTGGGACTTTTTTTGGCGGATTGCTTTCGGATGCCGACCAATATTTTAACAACCCCAAAATGGGAACTATCATTATTGCAGCCTGTATGATGTTTTTGGCCATTATTGGCTGGATAACAAGTATGGGGATTCATCCCAAAGAATCACAACCAGAAGACGACTCGGAGGACACGCTAAATCCTTTTTTGTTCCCCATTAGGTGGTTTAAATGGTGTAAAAAAATTATTGGCCTCAACTATATCGTCCTTAGTCTTTCTGTTTTTTGGCTCATTGGCTCCTTAATACAAATGAACCTTTATATTTATTGCGAAGAATACCTTAATCTTTCAAACACGGCAACAGGGACTATTATGGCCTTAGTTGCAATTGGTATTGGAGCAGGATGTTATGCTGCGGGAGTTATTTCCAACCACAAAGTAAAAACAATCCTGGTACCCATTGGAGGTTTAGGTATGATTATTTGCATGTTGATTATCTATATTTTCAGTCCAAAGGTTACTGTTTTTACGATCACCATAATCTCTTTCGCATTTTTTGCCGGATTGTTTAAAATCCCCTTAAACGCCTTTATGCAGGATAGGGTAAAAGGACGGGAACTGGGGCCGGTAATTGCATACAACAACCAAATGGTTTTTGTTGCCATTTTATTTTCGGCGGGTCTTTTTAAACTAATTGAAGGAACCTTTAATTCAAAGATGGTATTTTTGGCAGTATTAGTCATAACCGTATTCATAACCATTATTGCCTTTTTAAAAATTCCTGGAGCGGGAAAAAGAAAACTGCATTAAGCAGTTCAATTACCTTGCAGTTTCATTCCTTATAATTTCACCTCTGACAGAGATAGTGCTTTTTTAAAAAGACTGTAACTTTGAACTATCAATTTTCAAACAAAAACAATAAATGAGAAAACTCATTCTGACAGTTTTTATTTTTATAAACATTATAACTCTTGCCCAAAGAAAAAGCGTACTCATATTTCACTCCTACCATTCTGGTTTAGAATGGACAGACAATATTACAAAGGGAATTAAAAAAGCTTTTACCTCTGCCAACGACAGTATTGAATTGTATTTTGAATACCTTGACCGTAAAAGAAATTTAGGAGATGAATATTACGCTCAATTAGAAAAACTATATCTTATTAAAACACAAAACTGGGATTATGATGCGATAATTGCATGCGATAATGCTGCATTGGATTTTACCCTTGAACACAGAGAAACATATTTTAAAAATACCCCTATCATATTTTGTGGAATCAACAACTACTCTGACGATCTGATAACCAACCAAAAAAACATTACCGGAATAATTGAAGATCCCGATTTTATGGCTACTATTTCGTTAATCAAAATGAACCACCCACTAGTAACCGACCTTCACATTATCAACGACAACAAGACCAAAACAGCCATTGAAAACAAAAAAGTACTGGAGAAAATAGAAAAACAATTCCCTTACTCCCTTAATTTTCATTATTGGGAAAATCTATCCATAAATGAAATTGCCAACAATTTAAAAGAACTCACTTATAAAGACGCAGTACTTTTATCAACCTACAACAAAGACAAAGATGGAAATTTCATTTCCTTTAAAAAAAACCGGGAGTTTATCCCTAAAGACTACTCTATCCCGGTATATACTACCTGGAAATTCTTTTTGTATGGCTCTGTTATTGGAGGAAAAATAATAAGCGGAGAAGATCAGGGATACCGGGCTGGTTTAAAAGCCCTGCAAGTAGTACATGGGGTAAATGCAGACAGCATCCCCATTAACAAAAGCAGCCTAAGCGAGTATATGTTTTCGTATGAAATGCTGAAAAAATTCAATATTAACAAACGATCAATTCCAAAAAATTCTCAAATATTGGGAGAGCCACAAAGTTTTTACACCATAAACAAGAAGATCATTTTTTTAATTGCCATCATATTCACTGCAACCATCATTATTATTTTAATCCTTACCAAGGCCATTATCAGAACCCTTAATGCAGAAAAGTCTTTAATGGCAAAGCAAAAAGACCTGCAAAAAAGATATCAATTTGAAAAAGTAAACGCCAAAATTGTATCGCTCCTGAATTCCACAAACGATTTCACTTTTGTAATTGACAAAATACTTGAAGAAATTGCTGAAAATTACCTGATTGACAAAGTTTCGTTATATAGCCTAAACAATCAAGCCAGAGTTGAAAATGTAATTGGCAGCAAAACTATAAACAATAGCAGCATAAGAGAATTAAACAAGGATGAGTATTTTCACCTGGAACGCTTTATCAAAATAGTAAATAATGAAGGCTTGTTTATATCGCCCGACTTATCCAATCTTATTGCCGAAGAAAAGAAATTTTACAGAAGCAGGGTTATCAATGCAATTGCACTTTTCCCCCTTAAAATTGGAGAAAACATGTTTGGATTAGCAGCCTTGGCTCACCATAGCCCAATTAAATGGTCAGACGAACAAATCAATGAGATCACCATTTTAATTCGCCTTATATCCAATGCCTGGGAACGCAATTTCCAAATGAACAAACACTTAAAAGCCGAACAGAAGATTGCCAAGGCTTCACAAATGGTGTCACAAGCTTCCAGGATGGCTTCCATTGGAGTAATGGCTTCGGGAATTACGCACGAAATAAACCAGCCTTTAAATGCGCTCCGGGTTACTGTAGACAGCATTAAATTCTGGGACAAAAGAAACACTGGACAGATCCCTGAAATAGTCACAAATAAATTCAGCACTCTATCAAAGGGAATCAACCGGATTGATGAAATCATAAAGCACATGCGAAGCTTTTGGATAGCCCCAACCGAAAATGATTTATTTGAACAAATAGATTTAACCAGGGCTATTTTAAACGCCTACTCCCTTATTGAAAGACAAATTAAGGAACACCACATTAAATGCACCATAAATATACCCCCGGAAGAATTATTAGTCAGGGCAAATTTCATCCAGGTAGAACAAATTTTAATCAATCTGGTTATTAATGCCATCCAGGCCCTCGACAAAACTTCGATAAAAAACAAATCTATTGACATCAGCATTATAAACCATGAAGATCGTGCAATACTCATGGTTAGCGACAACGGGACAGGAATAGATTCAACCATAGGGGATAGATTGTACGACCCATTCTATTCTACCAAAAAAGAAGGAACCGGATTAGGGCTTGCCTTAGTAAAAACATTTGTGGACAGGATAAAAGGCAACATCAATTATCAAAATAACAATAATGGTGGTGTAACATTTTATATTACTATATTTAAGGCCAATAAATTGCAAGCAAAGTGAAAGTTTTAGTTGTTGATGATGATGATTTAAGCAGGGATTCAATAGTTCAATTCTTAACTGAGAATCTCAACTATGATGTTATTCCTGCAAAAGACGGAAATGAAGCCATTGGCTTATTCAAAAAAAACACAACCCCCGTGGTTATTACAGACATGAAAATGCCTGGGTTAACCGGGATAGAATTACTAAAGGAGATAAAAAACATAAACCCAGACACTGAAGTCATTATAATGACAGGCTTTGGCGACATGAAATCATCCATTGAAGCCCTTAGGTATGGCGCCAACGATTATCTACTAAAGCCGGTTAACATAGAAGAATTAGCAGCTACTCTAAAAAAAATTGAAGACTACCTAAAACTCCAGGAAGAGAACCAGCTTCTTAAAAGCACCATTAATACGAAAGAAATAGAATCAAAAGAAAAAACAGCGCAAATTAAAGCCATGCGCTCAACCATTCAACAATATTCAAGTTCTGGCGACATTGGTATTTTTTCTTCTTCGATGCAAAACATCGTAAACCTATGCAATAACTTTCACAATGAAAGGGATATCCCAATACTTATACAGGGAGAAACCGGAACAGGAAAGGAAGTCATTGCAAAACTAATTCACAATGGGATAAACAACACCAACAGCTCAGCTTTCGTACCGGTAAACTGTGCAGCAATCGCCTCTCATTTATTTGAAAGTGAATTATTTGGCTATGCAGAAGGAGCTTTTACTGGTGCAAAAAAAACAGGAGCTGCCGGTAAATTTGAATTAGCCCAGGGGGGAACTATTTTCCTGGATGAAATAGGTGAACTCCCTCTCAGTTTTCAACCCAAACTATTACGGGCGTTGCAGGAACGTGAAATATACAGGGTTGGCGGCGACAAATTAATTAAGTTAGATGTTCGCTTCATTTTTGCCACAAACCGGAATTTAAATGAGATGGTAGAGAAAAACGAGTTCAGAAGCGACCTGTTTTTCAGAATGAACCTGGGCCAAATTAACATACCTCCTTTATGCGACAGAAAAGATGACATCATACCCTTAGCACAAATGTTCCTTGAAAAATATGCTCAGAAAAGAAAAAAGGCATTTAAGTTTATATCCGAAGATGCAAGGAAAATAATGCATCAATACAATTGGCCAGGAAATGTAAGAGAATTACAAAACACTATTGAAAGAATTGTATTACTGTATAATGAAGAAATCCTAACATCACACCACATAAACTATCTTATAAGTAACAGTACAGAAACTCCAATTATAGGTAACGTGCTAAAAAATGGCAGAGTTAATCTTCCTGATGACTTTTTATATCTTGAAGATTTAGAAACTGAAATAGTATCAAAGGCACTCAAAAAATTCAACAATAACAAAACCCACGTCGCCGAATACTTAGGCATTTCCAGAAGTGCCCTAAGAAGCAGAATAAACAAATTAACAAAGTAACAGCAATGCTGTTCAAAATGGAACATACGTGCCGTTTTGAACAGTCAAATCTGAACTGCCGCTCAATTACGAACACCAACTTACTCACCACCATAGTCCGATAATAAAACAATCTGACATCATACCAAACTAAATCTCAATCTATTATATCAACAACCATTTCTTTCTTTTATCAGTTACATATTTTGGCATCACTATTGAATAACATTATGCGTTAAATAATATAAAAAAGAGAGATTATGAATTTGTGGGTATTATAGAAGATAACTTTTATATGTAATTGTATAGGATGAAAATTTGGGGAATGTTGTGCTTATTATCTCCAATCTTAGCCGTCAAAATTACTTTTGGCGGCTAGTCTTTTTTTCAAAGAACATAATGGTAATCCTAAAATATCCGAAATCCAAATTAGTCTGTAACCACAACAAAGCACTAAACTTAAAAGATGTAAAAAAGCTAGCATCAGGCTTTTGATAAGAGCACATACAAATTAAATTGCACACTATATTTTCTCAATAATTAAACCCGGATATGTAATTAATACATATTCGGGTTTTACAAAAAAAAAGCATCTGTAAAACGTTTATACAGATGCTTTCCAATCTTTAACCAAACCTAACCCTAAACTATGAGTATTACAAAGTTGCAATATATTTTTTACATATACAAGTTTTTATCCATAAATAAATATACATATTTATATTTTTTATATTTCATCCGTATTAAAGGACTATATCTGGGAATTAGCTTTTACATATTAATCTCCCTCGCGCACCTCTTCATCTCCTACCCTGGATAATCCGGAAGGATCAAGTAACAAGAATCCTAATGGATTATATTAAAAACAAAAGCGGTTTGCAATAAAGTATTACAAACCGCCTAAAAAGTATAACGTATAAATTAAGATCTATCCTTTCTTTTTAATATTTGCCTGAGCAGCAGCCACTCGTGCAATTGGAACCCTGAACGGAGAGCAAGAAACATAATTCATACCAACTGAATCACAAAATTCCACAGAACTAGGTTCGCCACCATGTTCTCCACATATACCAACTTTTAGTTCAGGCTTAACAGAACGTCCTTTTTGTGTTCCCATTTCAACCAACTGGCCAACACCTGTTTGGTCCAGAATCTGGAAAGGATCATTTTTAAGAATCCCTTTTTCAAGATAAATTGGCAAAAACTTATTCGCATCATCACGAGAATACCCAAAAGTCATCTGAGTTAAGTCATTCGTACCAAACGAGAAGAAATCTGCAATTCCGGCAACCAGATCTGCAGTTAAGGCAGCACGGGGTATTTCAATCATTGTACCAACCAAATACTCAACCTTCTCCCCTTTTTCTTTAAAGATCAACTCTGCCGTTGTATGAATAATCTCGGCCTGCATCTTAAGCTCCTCTACTGTTCCAATCAAAGGAACCATTATTTCAGGTTTTGTAATAATTCCCCTGGCTTTGAGGTTTAACGCCGCTTCAATTATAGCTCTGGCCTGCATTTCTGTAATTTCAGGATAGGTATTCCCTAAACGACAACCACGATGCCCAAGCATTGGATTGAATTCTGACAGGTCTGAAACCTTAGTTTTCACTTCTGCCAAACTAATACCCATTTCTTTTGCCATCTCCTGCTGAGCAGCTTCAGTATGTGGAACAAACTCATGCAAAGGCGGATCCAACAAGCGAATAGTAACACCATATCCTTCCATAGCTTCAAGGATACCCTCAAAGTCTCCCCTTTGATAAGGCAACAACTTATTCAATGCAGTACGACGACCATCTTCATCGGATGAAAGAATCATTTCCCGAACAGTTTTAATCCTCTCTCCTTCAAAGAACATATGCTCTGTACGACAAAGACCAATCCCCTGAGCCCCAAATTCACGGGCAACAACGGCATCTTTTGGCGTATCGGCATTTGTACGCACACTCATTCGTGTATATTTTGAAGCAAAATCCATTATTTGGCCAAAATCCCCATCCAAATCTGGCTGACGCGTTTTAACCCTACCATCATACACCTTACCTGTTGAACCATTTAGAGAAATCCAATCACCCTCTTTGTAAACATTTCCATCAATACGCAGCGTTCGCTCCTTATAATCAATTTTCAAAGCTCCCGCTCCCGACACACAACATTTACCCATTCCACGGGCAACAACAGCTGCATGAGAAGTCATACCGCCACGGGCTGTCAGGATTCCTTTTGCCACCAACATTCCTTCTAAATCTTCCGGTGAAGTCTCAATACGAACCAAAATAGTTTCCGGATATTTTGTGGCTTCATCTGCAAAGAAAATAATTTGTCCTGAAGCGGCCCCTGGTGAAGCAGGTAACCCTTTGGCAAGCTCTTTTGCGCTGCCAATGGCCTCAAGATCAAAAACAGGATGCAGCAATTCATCCAATTTATTTGGCTCAATGCGCATTAAGGTCATCTTATCATCGATAACTTTTTCACGATAGAGATCCATGGCAATTTTAACCATTGCAGCACCTGTACGTTTACCGTTACGAGTTTGTAACAACCATAACTTACCATCCTGAACCGTAAACTCAAGGTCTTGCATATCTTTGTAGTGACTTTCTAACTTTTGCTGAACCTCATTAAGTTGCTTATATACATCAGGCATGGCCTCTTCCAACGAAGGATACATATCCACCCTGTCTTCTTCCAAAACACCCTGCAAATCGGCCCATTTTAAAGAACCATCTTTTGTTATCTGTTGAGGAGTACGAATACCTGCAACAACATCCTCCCCTTGTGCATTTATTAAATATTCTCCATTAAATACATTTTCACCCGTAGCAGCATCTCGTGTAAAGGCCACACCCGTAGCTGAGTTATCGCCCATATTACCAAACACCATGGCCTGAACATTTACTGCAGTCCCCCACTCATCAGGGATTCCTTCCATTCTGCGATAAAGTATGGCTCTATCATTATTCCAACTGTCAAAAACTGCCATTACAGCTCCCCACAATTGCTCCCATGCACTTTCCGGGAAGTCATGGCCTGTTTGCTCTTTTACTGCAGCCTTAAACAAGGTAACCAGTTCTTTTAAATCATCAACATCGAGATCGGTATCCAAATCCACCCCTTTTCTCTCTTTCACGTCTTCCATAATCCTTTCAAACGGATCTATTTCCTCTTTGGATTCCGGTTTCATCCCCAAAACGACATCTCCGTACATTTGAACAAAACGACGATAGGAGTCCCACGCAAAACGTTCATTGCCCGATTTGGCAGCTATCCCTATTACAGAATCATCATTCAATCCTAAATTCAGTACCGTATCCATCATTCCCGGCATAGAGGCACGAGCACCCGAACGTACTGACACTAACAAAGGATTGGTTTTATCTCCAAAAGAAGTTTCTGTAAGTGATTCTATATTTTTAATTGCAGCTTCTACATCAGATTTCAATAGCTCAACAACGGCATCTTTTCCTTTTTCGTTGTATTCTGTACAAACATCTGTTGTAATTGTGAACCCTGGAGGAACAGGTACACCGATTAGATTCATTTCAGCCAGATTAGCACCTTTACCTCCTAAAAGGTTTTTCATATCTGCCTTACCTTCTGCTTTTCCGTTTCCGAAGGTGTAAACTCTTTTTACAGCCATAATTAAGGAATTTTTAAAAGTTAGAATTTCTTTGAATTTTGGGATAATTCATTTCACTGTGCTAATAAAGTAAAGCATTTTTTTTTAGAATTAAAAAAGCATATCCCAAAATATAAACGAAGTATTGTTTACATATTCATCGAAACCTGTTAAAACTTGCCATACCCTTCCTTCTATTATAATACAGTAGTTATATCAAAAACAACATGAATAAAATTTTATCTTTTTTGACAAACCTCTGAAACCATTTGATAAAAGATCCGTATCTAACGTCTAATATCATTCTTTTTTACAATTAACTTAATATTACCGTGGTTTTAAAAAGGGCAGTTTTTCTAATATTTATTATATTTTTAGTTTATGTATCATCTTATACTCAAGAGTATAGCACTGAGACGCCCGTCACCTCTCAGCTTAAGACAATAAACAATTGTAAAAAGAATCTATGGGCAACGATTGATTCTATTGAGCAAAACAAGACAATAATTCCTAAAGACATTCTTGAAAAAGCACAAAAACTATACGACCTTACCACAGAATACCATGAAACAATTCTCAACAACATTGTTTCTTCTCAGAAAATAACAAACAATACCAATCTGGTATCTAATATTTTATTGAATTCTGAAGATATATTAAAAGCAAACAAAACCTATAAACAACCCATCGACACCATAGCGGTTTGTAAGGACATCTTAAATAAAACCGAAATTTGTACCAAATCTTTAAAGATGGCTCAGGATCTTAATCTGAACAATCCTGAATCAAAACACTTGTTTAATCAACCAATCAATAGCGAATTACTTTGCAAACACTATGATATTGCATCAGGTACTTTGCAAACACTGATTACTGAATCTTCTGGAAACACAACACCCAACAATAAGGTTGAGACTATTCAAAAAGGGCACAGCCCATTCACCAATACCTACGATGAATTTATATACTTTGCTGATTCAATAGGAAAGTCTGAAAATAAAGACAAAAACAAAGTACAATCTCCCAATAATGCAACTCACACCCCTGAAAGCAATACAATACATAAAAACATAAACGAATATAACAACCTGGCAAACGATAGTTTATTTGCAGTAGCGATAGAAGACTCCCTGTTTCCTCATGACTTAATAAAAAAATATGACAAAGCCTCTTTAAAAAGATATTGGTCCATTTATAAAAATCAATGGAATCCGGAAGTCATGCAAGCACAAACCCTTGCGCAAATTACACCCTCCCAACAGATTAACGCCAACCTGATTTCAACGCCAACCACTTCCTCAAGTGATCAAAATATTGTAAACCACAAAACTAAAAACAGAGTAGTTGTTACGGATTCAAGAAAAACAATTACGGGAAACAATTCTGTGGATAACACGCCATTACATACAGCAACGCCTGATATTACATACACAAAAGGCGAAAATATAAAAGCAGATAATATTGATCAGAATCCGGCAAGTTACTATAGCTATACAGATACTTACTATTACATCCAGCTTGCAGCAAGCCGTACCCCTATTGAAGGATCCTTACTTTCTTCATTAAACGAATATAATGATTCAATTACAGTAAGGAATGAAGAGGGGTGGTACAAATATCAAATAAACAAAACCACTAATTACAAAGAAGCATTAACAAAGTCAGAACAATTAAATGTAAAAGGAGCATTTATTGTAGCTTACCAAAACAATGAGAAACAAGTTCTTTGGAAAACCTTGCATAAACAACAAAACCACCCAAAGGATACAGGCTTAATCTTCGTTGTTCAGGTTTCTGCAAACAAAGTAGCTGTAAATAACACACAGCTTAACAGGCTTAAGGAAATAGCGAATGGGGAGATTAGGGAACGAGAAGAAAACGGATGGTTCAAATACCAATACGTTGTTGGCCCGTCGTACAAGGATGCTCTGCAAAAATGGAAGCAAATTGGCTCCAAAACCTCCTTTTTGGTAGCTTACCTTAACAACGAAAAAATTGAAATGTCAAAAGCAATAAAAATTTATAATAGCAATAAAACAAACTAATTATGAAGAATTTTTTTCCTCGCAGTATAATTAAAGTTTTTTCACTCCTCATCATAGCAGGGCTTGCCTCGTCGTGTGTGAACCTAAAAAAAGTGGAGTTAATACAGAAAAAATCTCATTCTGACTATTCACAGGAAATAGTTAATGCACAAACAAATGCATATAAAATCAACAGTGGCGACCACTTATATATAAAAATTTACAGTTCTGATGCCGAGACAAGTCGCTATTTTCAGACCGACTTCCCTGAATTAATGAACTCTTCTTACATATATCTAAACTCCTATAAAGTAGATTCTGAAGGATATGTAAGTTATTCATTTACCGGAAAAACTCTTGTAAAAGGACTAAGTATCGAAGAAGCCCAAAGCGCTATTACAGAAACCCTTGGCCAGTTTTTTAAAGACGTTAAAGTACAGGTGAAGTTGGTAAACTTTAATATCTCAATTTTAGGTGAAGTCAATAATCCGGGAACCTACAATATAGACAGGGATCAGGTTACTATATTACAAGCTTTAGGTATGGCGGGTGGAATAACCGATTTTGGTAAAGCAACCCAGGTTACCCTTGTAAGAAAAAGCGCAAACGGAAACAAAGTTTCTCACATTGACCTTACTGACAACGGTCTTTTGAGTTCTGAATACTTCTTCCTTTTACCGGACGATGTTATCTATGTTGCACCCAGAGGATCAAAATCATTTGTATTTGAGAAGATGCCATATGGAATGGTATTTGGTATTCTATCATTGGTTGTTTCAATAATTGCAGTAACCGACTAACACAAATCATCTTGAATAAAGTAAACCACAATAATAAGCCCGAGTATTATCTCGGGCTACTTTTTAAGGGGCTGAAATATTGGCCCATACTAGTCATTGCTTTACTTATTAGCAGTAGCTGTATATTCTACACCATATTAAAAACAACGCCAAAATATCTGGTATATACAAAACTACTGATTCAAGACAATAAAGAAACCGACCCTCAAGCCATAATAGGTCTTGGAAATGCTTTTGGAAACTCAAACAAAATAAACAACGAAATAGGCATTTTAAATTCCTATGAATTCATCAACCGGGCTATTTCCAAACTCAATTTTGAAGTATCTGTTTTTGAAGAAGGACGCTATAAAAACACACGCCTGTACCCTAATCCTTATTTTACTGTAGAATGGGACAGGTTACACGCACAACCAATTAACCACCCAATAAAACTCACCTTTGTAAATGATTCTACATATAAAACAGAGTCTCTCCCTTCTTCTGTTTCGTTGTATAATTACACCTACTCAAAAAGCATAAAGACCCTACATAACTATAACATTGACACATTATTAAATATAAACCAGCCATTACTCACACCTGCCTGCAAATTTAAAATCACAAACATTTCCCAAAACCCCAAGTCACTTTCAAACAAAACATTTATTATTCAGTTTAATTCATATAATAGCCTGATTAATGAGTTTAAAAACATTGCTATTACCGACCAGGATGGTTCTTCAATACTAAACATATCCCTTGAGTGCGACAATAAAGAAAGAGGCATAGATTTTTTAAATAAACTATCCGACGAATACCTGAAAAAGGGTATTGAAAGGAAAAACAAGATCGCAGCCAACACAACTAATTTTATTGATATTCAAATATCTGACATTCACGATTCTTTATATCAAAGTGAAAAAACAATACAAGAATTCATCCATTCAAAAGGAGGGCTGGATATAGATTATAAAACCAATTATATTTATAATAAACTAGGATCTTTAGAAAGCCAGATGTCTGAAATTGACATTCAATTTAAATATTATAATTATCTGGAAAAATTTATGACAGACAGCGAATCGTTGGATGAAATGGTTCTTCCTTCAACTTTAAAGATCGACAATCCCTACTTAAACGAACTACTTGACAGACTTAACGAAGCTTTGTTTGAACTGGAAAAAATAAAAAGCAGAACTATCCAGGAAACACCTATATTACTATCAAACAAACTAACATCCAACAACCTTAAAAAAGCAATTCTGGAAAATATCGCTTCTTCTAAAATGAATCTGAAACATGAAAAAGAAGAACTAAACAGTCATATTAACACAATCAAGTCTGAACTTAATTTTTTACCTCAGGATCAGCAAGAATTTGTAAGTCTGCAAAGGAAATACAACATTAACGAAGAGTTATATACTTTTTTGCTCACCAAAAGAGCAGAAATGGAAATCATGAAGGCCTCAAATATTCCTTCCAGCGAAATATTAGAAAAGGCAAGAAGCGAATACGCCATCAAACTTGAGCCGATAGCTTCTAAAATCATTCCTAAACAAATTGGATTCGGACTGGCTGTTGCCATTGGAATCATTGCCTTACTCCTGTATTTTAACGACAAAATTTATGAGAACAAAGACATTGAAACCATAACAAATTTCCCAATTTTAGGACACATATTGCACAACAAATACAACTCTGACTTCATTGTAAATTCAAATCCGCAATCATTAATAACAGAATCATTCAGATCATTACGAACAAACATTGAATTTTCAATTAAAGATAAGGGAAATGTTGTTCTGGTAACATCCAACAATGTTTCTGAAGGAAAAAGTTTTGTGTCTTTAAACCTGGCTGCCAGTTTTGCTCAAAAAGGAAACAGAACCATTGTTATTGGTTTTGACTTAAGAAAACCTATGATTAACAAATACATTAGTATTGATAATGAAGAATCGGGGTTATCATCCTTTTATAGTGACCATATTGACATTAAGGATTTGATTTACAAATCAAACCAGGAAAATCTTGATTTTATTCCTTCGGGCCCAATACCACCCAACCCATCTGAATTAATCTCCCGAGCTGGTAAAAACACCAGCTTATTTGATTATTTAAAAAAGAATTACGATTTAATAATACTTGACACCTCTCCTTTAGGAAGGGTAGCTGATGCCATGTTGCTATTGGACTATTCTGACCTGAACCTGATTATTACAAGACACAACGAAACAAGAGTCAGACACTTATCTCACCTGTTAAATGAATTGGATAAAAAACAGATTAAGAACTGTGGGATTATAATAAACGATATTCAGGTAAAAAGCAACAAATACGGATATGGCCCTGGATATGGATACGGGTATGGTTATGGGTATGGATACAGCAAAAAAGGATGACCATAAGCCATCCTTTTTCTTCCTCAAAATTATTTTAGTTGAATTATACTAAATCCTATCCTAATTATTTTCTGGCTTCCAGTCCTAATTCCCGAGCCGAAATCTCACGCATCTCTACCTTACGAACCTTGCCTGTTACTGTAGTGGGAAATTCGCTTACAAACTTCCAGTATCTTGGAATTTTATAGGTTGCGATTTGCCCTTTGCAATATTCTTTTAATTCTTGCTCAGTTATACTTTCCCCATCTTTTAGCACTACCCAGGCCATCACCTCTTCACCATAACGGTCATCCGGAACCCCGATTACCTGAATATCTTTTATCTTATCATGATTATGGAGAAATTCTTCAATTTCGAACGGCGAAATATTTTCTCCTCCACGAATAATCAGATCCTTGATCCTTCCTACAATTTTAACATATCCATTTTCATCCATTTCGGCCAGGTCGCCTGTATGCATCCAACGTCCTTCGTCAATAACTGAAGCTGTTGCCTCAGGATTATTCCAATACTTCAACATAACAGAATATCCCCTCGTACAAAACTCCCCGGAAGTTCCCCTGGGAACAATATTTCCTGTTTCCGGATCAATTATTTTAATTTCTAAATGAGGGTGCACTTTCCCCACTGTAGCACATCGGTAATACTCACTATCATCAACAAAAGTCTGTGTACTTACAGGAGAAGTTTCTGTCATCCCATAACATATACCCACATCTTTCATATTCATCTTCTCCCGCACTGCCTTCATTGCAGATTCCGGACAGGAAGCTCCTGCCATAATCCCGGTCCGCAGACTCGAAAAATCAAATTTATCAAAATCCGGGTGGTTTAACTCCGCAATAAACATCAAAGGCACCCCGTATAACGAAGTACACTTCTCATCCTGAACAGTCTGCATCACTACTTCCGGATCAAAAGCCTCGCCCGTTAATACCATACATGATCCATGGGTAATGCATGCTAGATTGGCCAACACCATTCCAAAACAATGATACAAAGGAACCGGGATACATACTTTATCTTTCTCAGTATATTTTAATCGTTCGCCAATAAAGAAACCATTATTCAAGATATTGTGATGCGACAATGTTGCCCCTTTTGGAAAGCCAGTTGTACCTGAGGTATACTGAATATTAATAGGATCATCAAACTGGAGTGAACTTTCGATTTCTGCCAGTTTTTCATCCGAAACCTTTCTCCCCTCACCAAGCATGGTAGCCCAGTCGTGATCAATCACTACAATGTTTTTCAAATGAATACAGGCCGAACGGACTTCGCCAAGTATCTCAATATAATTTGTCTTCCTGAAACCTTTTGACATTAAAAGCAGACTTACTTCTGATTGTTTCAAGGCATATTTTAATTCGGCAGCCTTATAGGCAGGGTTAATATTTACCATGATCACCCCTATCCTGGCTGTCGCAAATTGTACCAACACCCATTCAAAACGGTTTGGAGACCAGATACCAACCCTATCCCCTTTTTTAACACCGTAACTTAAAATTCCTTTAGCAACCTCCTCTACCTGATGCCAAAACTCCTTATAGGTAACTTTATAGTTTTGGTAGGGGACAGACAATGCTTCATTATCAGGATATTTATTAACAATTTCTTTTAGCTTCTCCCCAATAGTAACTCCTAATAACGGAATATCAGATACTCCATTTTCATACGATAATTTTTCCACTGTGTAATGTTTAATGTTTATTAAATACCCCTTTCGATAGTTGCAAAAACACGTAAATATAACAGTTTGGGTTCGAAAACACAGTTTTTCAAACATATCTTTTATAACAGATCGTTAGATTTTAGATAAGAGATAAGAGACTTATTTGCAAGATGCTTAAAATAAAATCTTTACCTAACTTGAGTTGATTTTATTAAGTATATCATAATCTAACACTTATAAAAAACTAACGAACTATTGTTTTAAAATTTTTAACTAATTGTTTTAGCACACAGATAGCTTCCTAAAAGTAGCGGTAATTTTACCGTAACTTTTTATAGTACATATACACATATATATCAATTACTTTCATTTTACCACCATCAATATCACATGCAAACATTATGTTCTACAGAGGGCAATTGTCACGATTTTTAGAGTTAATGCGAAAAATTATCACGTTTTTGGGAGTTAATTGAAAAAATTATCCGGATTCGGGTCTTTTTCGAGCTTTTTCCTACATTTCTTCGACACGGCTTCGGGAAAGAGTCTGGATGTGTTCGGGAAGTGTTCGGGTAGGCTTCGACTACGGTTCGCCTTAGACATGCGAACAGGAGACGAATAGCAGTCGACAAAAACCCGAAGTTGGTACGGAGTTGCCTGGGAGCAGAATAGGATATGAGTGGGTACGGGGCAGGAGAAATTTAAAACGCGGTCGGGTTAAAAGCAAAAAAGGGCATCCCACTATGGGACACCCTTTATATTTATTAAGATATTAAACCTTACTTAACCACTTCATACTCTACATTAGCCAAACGCTTATATGTACTGTAACGCCATTTAGCATTTTCTTCTGCAGCAGCAAATAATTCCTCAGCCTCAGCAGGGAATGATTTAAGAAGAGAAGTATAACGAACCTCACCTTTCAAGAATTGCTGGAACAGATCCCATTGTGGTTCTTTTGAATCATATACAAATGGATTCTTTCCTTCATCCTCTAACATTGGGTTGTAACGATATAAGTGCCAGTATCCGCACTCAACAGCCTTCTTAGATTCGTTTTGTGATGCACCCATACCTGCACGCAAACCGTGGTTGATACAAGGAGAATAAGCAATAATCAAAGAAGGTCCCGGATAAGCCTCTGCTTCTTTAAGCGCTTTAAAATATTGAGCCTGGTTTGATCCCATAGCAACCTGAGCTACATAAACGTAACCGTAAGTAGTTGCCATCAAGCCAAGATCCTTTTTACGGATTCTTTTACCCGATGCAGCAAATTTAGCAACAGCACCTACCGGAGTTGATTTTGAAGCCTGACCACCTGTGTTAGAGTAAACCTCAGTATCCATTACTAAAATGTTTACATCCTGACCAGAAGCCAATACATGATCAACACCACCGTAACCGATATCATAAGCCCATCCGTCACCACCAAAGATCCAAACTGACTTCTTAACCAAGTAATCTTTAAGAGCCAGGATTTCTTTAGCAACAGGAGCAGATTCTCCTTCAAGGGCAGCAACTACAGCTTTAGAAACAGCCGTTGTTTTATCACCATCCTCTTTAGCCTCGATCCAAGCCTCAAATGCAGCTTTGGTCTCAGCACCTACAGCATCAAGGTTTTCAGTCATCAAACGCTCAATACGATCACGTAGTTTATTAACACCTGTAGCCATACCCAAACCATACTCAGCATTATCTTCAAATAATGAGTTAGCCCAAGCCGGACCTTTACCTTCTGAGTTTTTACAGTATGGAGTTGCAGGAGCAGAACCACCATAGATAGAAGAACAACCTGTAGCATTAGCCACCATCATCCTGTCACCATACAACTGAGTAATCAACTTAATATATGGAGTTTCACCACAACCAGCACAAGCGCCAGAGAACTCGAATAATGGTTGAGCAAACTGAGACGCCTTAACATTTTGTGCTTTTGGCATAATAGTATCTTTAATTGATACATTCTCAGACATATACTCCCAACGAGTTACCTCATCACGTTGTGTATCAAGAGGCTTCATTACAAGCGCCTTAGTCTTGGCAGGACAAACATCAGCACAGTTACCACAACCGGTACAGTCTAAAGCAGAAACCTGGATTCTGTATTGTAAGCCATCAAAACCTTTACCGTTAGCTTTTTTAGATGTAGTTCCTTCCGGAGCACCTTCTAATTCAGCAGCATCTAATAAGAACGGACGGATTGCAGCATGCGGACATACATAAGAACACTGGTTACACTGAATACAGTTATCTACTTCCCACTCCGGAACATTAACGGCAATACCACGTTTTTCGTATGCTGTAGTACCTGCAGGGAATGTACCATCCTCGTAACCATTAAATGCAGAAACCGGAAGATCATCACCTTTTTGTGCATTAATAGGGAATACAATATCCTTAATAAATGCAGGAACATCTTTTGCTGTTTCAGCAACTTTTCCATCAAGGTTAGCCCACTCTGCAGGAACTTCAACCTGAGTTACAGCCCCTCCGTTTTCAACAGCTTTATAGTTCATATTTACGATGTCTTCACCTTTCTTTCCGAAAGACTTAACAATCGCCTCTTTCATTTTCTCTACTGCAAAATCGTAAGGAATTACCTCAGCAATCTTAAAGAAAGCAGATTGCATAATAGTGTTAGTACGACTTCCTAATCCTATCTCCTCTGCAATTTTAGTTGCATTGATGATATAGAACTTGATTTCGTTTGCAGCAAGATATTTTTTAACATTTTCTGGTAAACGATTTTTTGTTTCTTCAGCATCCCAGATTGAGTTCAAAAGGAAAGTTCCACCTTTTTTCAACCCTTTAAGCATATCATACTGATTTAGATATGCAGGAACGTGACAAGCAACAAAGTCAGGTGTATTTACCAAATAAGGTGAACGGATTGGCGAATCTCCAAAACGAAGGTGAGAAATAGTAATACCACCCGATTTTTTAGAGTCATATGCAAAATAAGCCTGGGCATATTTATCCGTATTGTCACCAATAATTTTAATTGAGTTTTTGTTGGCACCAACAGTACCATCAGAACCTAAACCATAGAATTTACCTTCAAATGTTCCTTCCTGAGCAAAAGAAATTTCATCTTTTAATGGAAGAGATTTGAATGTAACATCATCAACAATACCAACAGTAAATTGATTCTTAGACTCTGCAGCAGCTAAGTTTTCAAATACTGAAATCATATGTGTTGGTGTAGTATCTTTAGAAGAAAGTCCGTAACGTCCACCAATAATTTTTGGAGCATCAGCTTTACCACAGTATGCTTCAACAACATCTAAATATAATGGATCTCCGTTAGCTCCCGGCTCTTTAGTTCTGTCAAGCACACATAAGTTCTTAACAGTAGCAGGAACAGCTTTTAAGAAATAATCAACAGAGAAAGGACGATATAGGTGAACCGAAATCAAACCTACTTTTTTACCTTGAGCATTTAAGTAGTCTACTGATTCTTTAATTGTATCAGTAATGGATCCCATTGCAATTACCACATCTGTGGCATCATCGGCACCATAGTATGTAAATGGAGCATACTTACGACCTGTAATTTTGCTAATCTCATCCATATACTTAGCTACCATATCAGGGATAGCATCGTAATATTTATTAGCAGCCTCACGTGTTTGGAAGTAAATATCAGGGTTTTGAGCAGTACCACGTGTTACCGGGTGCTCTGGGTTTAATGCATTATCACGGAATGCCTGAAGTTTTTCCTGATCGATTAAACCTTTAAGGTCTTCCATATCCATGCACTCAATTTTCTGAATCTCGTGAGAAGTACGGAAACCATCGAAGAAATGTAGGAAAGGAATTTTTGACTCAATAGAAGCAAGGTGTGCAATACCCGCCAAGTCCATTACCTCCTGAACGCTACCTGTTGCCAACATAGCAAAACCAGTTTGACGAGCAGACATTACATCACTGTGATCACCAAAAATAGAAAGAGCCTGAGCTGCAAGAGAACGGGCACTTACGTGAAACACACCAGGTAATAATTCACCAGCAATTTTGTACATGTTAGGAATCATCAACAACAATCCCTGAGAAGCAGTAAATGTAGATGTTAAAGCACCTGCCTGCAACGAACCATGAACAGCTCCTGCTGCACCTGCCTCTGACTGCATTTCTTCTACCTTAACTGTTTCGCCAAAAATATTTTTTCTACCTACTGCAGCCCATTCATCAATGTACTCTGCCATAGTAGAAGAAGGCGTAATTGGATAGATTGCTGCTACTTCGCTAAACATGTAAGCGATGTGTGAAGCGGCATAATTACCATCACAGGTAATAAACTTCTTTTCTTTTGCCATTTGTTTACTATTTAAGTTTTAACTACTATTATTTAGACTTAATCTATATTTCTGATAATCAAGTATTAAATTTACAACTTTATGATATAATCTGAAGCATAACTTCAATATAAAAATCCAAATAACCACAAAGGAATCACTCCCTTATCTCCTACTTCAATCATATCCTTTGCTATCAATACATCCTCTTTCACTTTCCCTTTTCTCCCAAATCCATCAACAACAAAATCATATCCATCATTCACCTGGAAATCTCCACGGCTTGAATAACTCAGTTCATGTGCTGCCCCAACCTGGTTATAGAAAAATGTTTTCAACAGATTTAATTTATCAACAGCCCCTCTGCTGATGCAATGTATTAAGTTGGGATTATGCAAATAGATCATCAATGGTTTTTTCTGCATATCCTCTGGTCCATCATACAACAATTTCACCAACCTGGCCTGCCGCAAATAATACAGGTAATTCATTACTGTAGCCCTGGAGGTACCTATATGACCACTTAACTTACTTACATTAGGCTGAAAAGGGACTTCCTGAGCTATACTAAACAACAGCTTACGAAGACGGGGCAAATATTTTAGCTCTATCTGTCGCAAAAAGCTTATATCAATTTCCAAAATCAGGTTAACACTCTTCATCAGATTCTCGGTATAATGCTGCTCATCCAGATAAAAAGGATAGTAGCCATACTCAAGATAATCGTCAAAAAAGGCTAACGGCCTGATTGTTTTTACTATTTCAGATGCTATCTGTTGGTGGTTAGCTAATATTTCATCTAATGAATATGAATCAAAAACCTTCCCTGTTTTCAATTGTAAAAATTCACGAAAAGAAAAACCCTCTAATTTGTACGAATGAACTACATCTCTTAAATGGGGATTCTCCTCCCTTAGTCTCATTACTGTGGAACCAGAAAACACGATTTGCAAATCCTTAAAATTCTCATAGCAATATTTTAACTCTTCTGACCAACCCGGGTACTTATAAACCTGGTCCAGCACCAAAGTTTTACCTCCGGTCTTTCTAAACTGATCAGCAAAAGAAATTATACTATGTTCTGAAAAATAAAGATTGTTTAAGTTGACATACAAACATGATTTATCTGTACCATATTTTGATTTAGCAAAATCCAGCAAAAAATTGGTCTTCCCAATTCCTCTTGTTCCCTTAATTCCTATCAGGCGGTGATTCCAATCAATTTCATCCATCAGCTTTCGCCGGATAGGAACCTGTAAATTATCAATGAGATACTTATGTGTGTCGAAAAATGATTGCACTTTACCGTTTCAATAATTTTAGGCAACAAATGTACAATTTGAATTACAATAATTGCAATCTCCACATTACAATTTCATCTTTAAGATGTAATTTATACCTATTAAAAATAGTGGATAAATATAAAACACAGCTAACAATTTTAAAAGATTTTCTCTTTCCAAAGCAACAAACACGAACAACAGCACTTATCTCCAGCCCTCTCTTTCAAAAATTCGCATTTCAATATTCTCGCAAATCCAACACCACCGAAACACAATAAAAAAAGGCCGCCCAAAAAGAGCAGCCTTATTTTTTTATTATTTTGATTACAAAAATCTAATCATCATTCATAGAAATCAAGAATTCCTCATTACTTCTTGTTTTCCTCATCTTGTCCTGCATAAAGTCCATTGCTTCAATAGGAGTCATATCCGACAAGTAATTTCTAAGTATCCAAATCCTGTTCAAGCTCTCTCTTTCAAGAAGCAAGTCTTCTCTACGCGTGCTTGAAAGGGTAACATCAACAGCAGGATAAATCCTTTTGTTAGCCAATCTCCTATCCAACTGAAGCTCCATATTACCGGTTCCCTTAAATTCTTCAAAGATAACTTCATCCATCTTGGACCCGGTTTCTGTAAGCGCAGTTGCCAATATGGTTAAAGAACCACCATCTTCAATGTTACGAGCTGCTCCAAAAAACCTCTTAGGTTTGTGTAAGGCATTTGCATCAACACCACCGGAAAGAACCTTACCTGATGCCGGAGAAACGGTATTATATGCACGGGCTAAACGTGTAATTGAATCCAAAAGCACAACCACATCATGGCCACATTCTACCATCCGTTTTGCTTTTTCCAGAACAATATTCGCCACCTTCACATGACGCTCTGCCGGCTCATCAAAAGTAGAGGAGATCACTTCAGCATTTACACTACGAGCCATATCCGTAACTTCTTCAGGACGTTCATCCACAAGTAAAATAATCATGTAAACTTCAGGATGATTAGCTGCTATAGCATTGGCTACCTCTTTCAACAATACCGTTTTACCTGTTTTTGGCTGAGCAACAATCAATCCACGCTGACCTTTACCAATAGGAGCAAACATATCTACCACCCTTGTCGAAAGACTGTCATTTCCACTTCCGGTAATTTTAAACTTCTCATTTGGGAAAATTGGAGTAAGGTGATCAAAAGGCACCCTATCGCGTACAATTTGAGGCGAACGTCCATTAATTTCCTCCACCTTAATAAGTGGAAAATACTTTTCACCTTCTTTTGGTGGGCGAATAGAACCCAATACAGTATCACCAGTCTTTAATCCAAATAATTTAATTTGGGATTGCGAAACATATATATCATCAGGTGAGTTAAGGTAATTATAATCAGATGATCTTAAAAAGCCGTATCCATCCTGCATAATTTCAAGAACACCGGATGCAGAAATAATACCATCAAAATCGAAGGCTTTATCCTGTTGCTTATCTTGTCTTTTTTGCTGATTGTCCTTACCCCTATTATCAAACTGTCGCCTTTTCCCATTATCATCACCCTGACGATGACGTTTTCCTTCAAAAGCCGACGACTCTTTTGTCTTTTCTTTTTCCTCTTGCTTCTTTTGCGCAGCAAGCTTTTCAGCCTCTTCTTCCTTTCGCTTCTCTTCCTGCGCCTTTTTGGCAGCCTCCTCAGCCCTTATCCTTTGTGCTTCAAGCTTCTCTGCTATAGTTTCTGTTTTAACCTTTGGTTCCGGAGCCACATCTGCTTTCTTTTCAACCCTCTCAGTTTTAGCAACTTTTTCAGCTTGCTCTGTTTTCTTTACAGGCATTACTTTTTGAACCTTTGTAGTAGTCCTTGCTCTTTTTGCTGGTTTCTTTTCAACAGTTTTTTCTGTCTTTTTCTTCTCTGATGCAACAATAGCTTGTTCATCAAGAATTTTATAAATCAGATCCTGTTTCTTAAACGAATCAACTCGCTTAATCTTCAACTCTTTAGCTATATCCTTAAGTTCAGTTAAGAGTTTTTTATTCAATTCAAGAATATCGTACATAATGTTTTCCAATAAATTCTCTTGGGGGAATTAATAATTTGAAGAACTATCGTTCTGGTTGTTTTAAAAATTTATAATGATTTTGTCCTGATACGGCTCTATATTTCTTGTAATTAAGAAACTTGCCCAGAAGATTATGCCACAAACTTAATGATATTATATGTATTCCACAAAATAAATTTAATTAAATATTGTTTTACGTAACAAATCGGCCTATTCATGGAATGGATTGACATTTTTACTTATTAAAAACAAAACGCATCTTTTTTTTGTTATATTTACTAAAACTTAGGGACTAACCAACATTTCAGCATGAGACAACTCAAAATAACTAAACAAGTTACAAATAGGGAAACCCCCTCTCTGGATAAATATTTACACGAGATAGGAAAGGTTAAATTGCTATCCGCAGAAGAGGAAGTGAAACTAGCCAAAAGGATAAAAGATGGTGATCAGCCAGCTCTTGAAAAGCTGATAAATGCCAATTTACGATTTGTTGTATCCGTTAGTAAACAATACCAAAACCAAGGTTTGAGCTTACCCGATTTGATTAACGAAGGTAACCTTGGGCTTATAAAAGCTGCTCAACGATTTGACGAAACAAGAGGATTTAAATTTATATCATATGCAGTCTGGTGGATCAGACAATCAATATTGCAAGCCCTGGCTGAGCAGGCCAGAATTGTTCGCCTGCCCCTGAACAAAATAGGCTCCATGAACAAAGTTAACAACACTTTTGCAATCCTGGAGCAGGAATACCAAAGAGAACCTACGTCTGAAGAAATTGCTGCTACATTAAACCTTGCACCAAAAGAAGTTAAAGAATCTTTACGTGCCATGAATAAGCACATTTCGATGGATGCCCCTCTTCGCAAAGATGAAGACAATAATATGTATGACACCATATTATCTTCAGATTCAATAAGTCCTGACAATAAATTATTAAACGACTCTTTAAGAAGAGAAATTGACAGATCCTTATCAACTTTATCTGCAAGAGAAGCCGACATTATCAGATTGTATTATGGACTAAAGGGTGAACCCCCTTATTCTCTCGAAGAAATAGGAAACCTTTTTAATTTAACAAGGGAAAGAGTTCGACAAATTAAAGAAAAAGCAATAAAAAGACTAAAACATACATACAGAAGTAAAATACTAAGATCTTATCTGGGATAAAAACCTGAATCACTTCAACATACAAAACAAATAAAGATATTATATAAAAAAGGAATGGTCCTTCTAAGACTATTCCTTTTTTTACATTGATCTTTTATAGTACTTTTGCACAAAATTTTCATATAAACCTGCATGTAAAATGAAACATTTAATTGCTCCCTCACTTTTAGCTGCTGATTTTGCTAAAATGGAGTCGCAAATAGAAATAATTAACAAAAGTGAAGCAGACTGGTTACACCTCGATATAATGGACGGTGTTTTTGTCCCAAATATCTCATTTGGCATACCTGTAATTAAAAGCCTGCGTCCACACATTGACAAACCTTTCGATGTTCATTTAATGATAGTGGAACCCGACAAGTTTATCAAGGATTTTAAAGAAGCCGGTGCAGATTTACTTAATGTTCATTATGAGGCCTGCACCCACTTACACAGAACCATTGATGCCATAAAGAAGGAGGGCATGCAAGCCGGCGTTACCTTAAATCCACACACTCCTGTATTTTTGCTTGAAGAAATAATTAATGAGGTTGATTTGGTACTTCTTATGTCTGTTAATCCAGGATTTGGCGGTCAAAAATTTATTGACAACACTTATAAAAAGTTAGCAGATCTAAAGAACCTTATTGAAAGAAAAAGCAGCAGGGCACTAATTCAGGTGGATGGTGGAGTAACTATTGCCAATGCCCAACAACTTATCAATGCAGGAGCTGATGTGCTTGTGGCTGGAAGCGCAGTATTTAATGCACCCAATCCAATAGATGCCGTGCACGAATTAAAGCACTTTTTACCGTCACCTCCTCCTTCCAAATAAGCTTAAAGTCATTGGTCATCGGTCAATAGTCATCTATAACCTTTGACTATTGACCATTGACCAATCAACTAAAAGCTTTTCTTATAACAACGCTTTCTCTTATGTTGTATATGATCAAACGACTTCCACATTTGTATAGCCACATGGTTGTTCTCAAGCATTCCGGTTGTTTCAACAAACCTCACTCCATCACTATTGGCAGTATTCCATAATTCATTCATCAGCAAGGCAGCCAATCCCATTTTTTGAAATTCAGGCCGCACTCCTGTAAGCATTAAATCCATTTCTTTGGGTTTATCCAACGCCTTTTTCAAATGCCACCATCCAAAAGGAAACAATTTCCCTTTTGCTTTTTGCAATGCTTCAGAAAGAGAGGGTATTGCAACCAAAAAACCTGCTAATTGGTCTTCCTTATCTAAAACTATTTTTACATATCTCGGATTTAACGAAGGGAAATACTTATTGATATAATAGTCAACCATTTTATCCGGCAACCTGAAAGTACCAAACAACCCGGCAAAAGCCTCGTTAAACACTTTAAATATCATTTCACGATAAGGTTCCAACTCAGCCCGTTTTGTAAAGTTCAACACCTTTAAACCATATCTCTTCTTGAGCATTTCTGCTACTTTAAATGCCTTATCAGGAAGCGATTCAGGAAAAGTAATCCGAAACTCCAGCCAATCTATTTCTTTTGTATAACCCAGTTTTTCAATATGGTGCTGATAATAAGCAAAATGATAATCACTGGCCATACTAGGCAACCAATCCTGTCCCTCAACTAAAACACCTGAATGATCAAGATTTGAAAATCCCAATGGCCCCATCACTCCCGTCATACCTTGAGATTTCAGGTAAGCTTCAGCTGTTTCCATAAGTACTTTTACAACCTCAAAATCATCAACAAACTCTAAACGGGTAATTCGCCCAATATTTTCCTCTATCTTTTCAATCCATAAATCGTTTACAATAGCCCCTACCCTACCAACAACTTTATTACCTTTATAAGCCAACCAAAATTTCGCTTTACAAAAATCAAAAGCCGGATTCTTCCCGGGCACAATCGAACTAAGTTCATCGGCTTTAATAGGAGGAACCCAATATTTATTGTTCCTATATAATTGGTAAGGGAAATCAACAAATATTTTCCTTTGCGACTGATTTATAACCTCTTCAACTCGAATACTCATACCTTAACTAATGAATTAACGGACGAAAATAATTAAAAATTTACAAAGCAAACGTAAATTAAGGCAAATATGCATTTATCAATTATTGTATAAGAGATAAAAACTATTGATTCCCATATAAAATAATATTAGTCAAACAGGTATCAAGTCATATACAAACTTAACAAATGTGTGCGTACACACTTTTAATAAATAATATTTGTGTGCGTGCACATTTTTGTTGTATATTTGCATTTAGAAATAATAAAAACCAAAATACAAGTTAGTTATGAAGGCATTAAACAAAGCAAATCACCCTGGCAGATCTGAATACCCAGTTAAAGTAATACAATTTGGAGAAGGCAATTTTTTAAGAGCCTTTGTTGATTGGATGATACACAAAGCCAATAAGGCCATTGATTTTAACAGCGGTGTTGTTGTAGTTCAACCATTGGAATATGGAATGGTTGATTTATTACAAAAACAAGACAACCTATACCATGTATCCCTTCAAGGAATTAAAGATGGAAAACCGGCAAAAGAGACCGAACTGATCGATTGTATTATGGACTCTGTAAATCCCTACAGTAATTACGAGGCATACAAAGAGTACTTTTTGAAACCAGAATTAGAACTTGTTGTATCGAACACAACAGAGGCCGGGATTACAAGAGTAGAAAATGAAGACATACACGCGCTTCCTCCAAAATCTTTTCCTGGAAAAGTTTGTCAATTGCTTTACCAAAGATTTAAACATTTTAACGGAGATGCCGACAAAGGACTTACCTTCTTTTGCTGCGAATTAATTGACAAGAATGCAAGAGTTTTAAACGAAATTGTACTTGAACTTGCTGAACAAAACAATTTAGAACAAGAGTTTATAGACTGGATTAACAACAATTGTAATTTCTGCAGCACATTAGTCGACAGGATTGTTCCTGGATTCCCTAAGGACAACATCAAAGAAATTCAAGAGGAGCTTGGATACGAAGATAACTTAGTGGTTGTTGGTGAATATTTTCACCTATGGGCCATTGAAGCCCCACAAAAAGTAAGGGAGCAATTCCCATTTGATAAAGCGGGATTGAATGTAGTTTGGCTTGATGACATGACCCAATTCAGGGACAAAAAAGTCCGTATCCTGAATGGATCACACACTGCTCTGGTTCCTGTAGGATTATTAAGTGGACACCAAACCGTTAAAGAAGCGTTTGATGATAAAACACTATCAAAGTTCATCCTTGATATGGTAGACAATGAAGTGATACCTAATATACATGGAGAAACAGAAGCCCTTAAAAAATTTGCAGCTGAGATTTTAGAACGTTTCTTCAATCCATACATCCGCCATTTCTTAAAGGACATTTCCCTTAACTCAATTTCAAAATGGATAACCCGTGATTACCCTTCTTTACTTGATAGTTTAAACAGAACTGGAAAACTACCTGAAAAAATAACTTTTTCATTAGCTGCCCTTATTGTTTTATATAAAGGAGAATATAATGGTTTATCATTTGAGATAAAAGACACTCCTGAATATGTTGATTTCATACAAGGAGAATGGAATTCAGGCAAATCTCCTGAAGAAATAACAAAAGTAATTATCAACAATGAAAAAATTTGGGGTGTAAACCTTGCCGAAGTTGAAGGATTGGCTGACAAAGTAGCTGGTTGCGTTAAGAGCATTGTTGAAGATGGAATAAAAGTGGCTATTGAGAAATCATTTTAATAAGACATCATGAAATATTTACATATTCAACCTGGTGACAATGTAGTAGTTGCACTTGAACCTGTAAGTAAAGGAACCTGTTTTGAAGTTGATGGCAATAACATTACGGTTTTATCTGATATTCCGCAAGCACATAAAATTGCAATTGCACCTATTAAAATAGGTGAGCCTGTTTTAAAATATGGCAGCTCGATAGGTGTAGCCAGGGAAAATATTAGCGTGGGATCACATGTTCATGTTCACAATACTAAAACCGGCCTTGGTGATATTTTGGAATATTGTTACGAACCTGTTTCATGCGATGTTGAAGTCAAGTTGGAGGAAAAATCTTTTCAAGGTTATGAACGAGCCAATGGCGAGGTTGGTATCAGAAACGAGCTTTGGATTATTCCAACTGTAGGTTGTGTTAACGGAGTTTCGGAAACGATAGCTAAAAAGTTTACCGAACAATGTATGAAATCAGGCATATTCTTTGATGAGTTGGAGAACTTTGATGGCATATACACTTTTCCTCACAACTATGGTTGTTCCCAAATGGGCGATGACCATATCAACACCCGAGAAACGCTTCGCAATATAGTACAACATCCTAATGCCGGTGCTGTATTGGTAATTGGTCTTGGATGCGAAAACAACCAGGTAAGTGCTTTTAAGGAAGCACTAGGTGAATATGACGCTTCAAGAATCAAGTTTATAACAACCCAGGAATTAAAGGATGAAGTTTTAACGGGTGTTGGAATTGTATCGGAACTCTTTGAAACCATGAAGACAGACTGCCGGACAGAACAGCCTCTGTCAAAACTTAGATTAGGTCTTGAATGCGGCGGTTCCGATGGGTTCAGCGGCATCACAGCCAATCCAATGCTGGGTAAAGTTTCCGACTATGTTATTCATTATGGCGGAACGAGTGTTCTTACCGAGGTACCTGAGATGTTCGGAGCTGAAACCATCTTAATGAACCGCTGTGAAAGTAAGGAAGTTTTTCAAAAGACCGTAGATATGATCAACGACTTTAAAAATTACTATAAACGTCATAATCAGGTCATCTATGAGAACCCTTCACCCGGCAACAAAAATGGTGGTATTACAACACTCGAAGACAAATCATTGGGCTGTACAATGAAGGCTGGGAATAGTAAAGTTAAGGACGTACTCAAACATACTGAACGTATAAAAACTTCGGGATTAAACCTGATTAGCGCACCTGGCAACGACCTTGTTGCAACCACAACATTAGGTATGTGCGGATGTCAAATGGTACTATTCACTACAGGTAGAGGAACACCATTTGGAGGCTTTATACCTACGGTGAAAATTGCCACGAACTCTCAATTGGCGAATCACAAGGAAAACTGGATTGACTTTAATGCCGGCAAACTGGTTGAAGGTGTGAGTATGGAAGACCTGAGCAATGAGTTTATAGATTTTGTTTTAGATGTTGCCAGCGGAACAAAAACAAGAAACGAGATAAATGGCTATCGTGAAATTGCCATATTTAAAAGTGGCGTAACGCTTTGACAATGATCAATTATTAATTCAAAAGTGATCAGTTAGCAATTTGCAATTTAAAAAGTATAAATTTTACAACTCAATATTTATACCATAAAGATATGAATCCTCTATACACCGGATTCATATCTTATGGTAAATGATTAATAATAATCATCTTGATTTGGTAAAATTTTGCTTCTTTTGTGCATTAGATTATTAAAAACAATACCAATTAATGGTATAATATGAAGGTTAGGATTATTGACATAGCAAAAAAGGCTGAAGTTTCCACAGGTACAGTTGACCGTATCTTACACAATAGGGGTAAAGTTTCAAAAAAGGCTGAAGAGAAAGTAAAAAAAGCACTGAAAGAATTAGGCTATGCTCCTGACATCCTGGCAAGAAATCTTGCCATGAAAAAAGAACTTCACATTGTATGCTTATTACCCAATCCCGAAGAAACAAAATACTGGTCAAGACCTGTTGCCGGTATACAAAAAGCCATTAACGAGCTAAGTGTTTTTAAGGTTAGAATTAGCAAAGTATTTTTTTCCTCTCAGGCTACTTCATTTGAAGAGGCTTGTCAAAAAGCATTGGCTTTAAATCCCAACGGGGTGGTTTATGTACCTATGTTCAGGGAACCCTCAGTAACTTTTGCAAACTCACTACAAAAGAATAATATTCCTTTTATCCATTTAAACATTTTCCAGCAAGAACTAAAACCTCTTTCTTTTGTTGGACAGGAAGCCTACTCTGCCGGTAAAGTAGCTGCCAGCTTGTGCGACCTTGCTCTAAACGCCAATGATAAAATATTGATTGCCTATATTTCAGGTGAAATGCAAGAATATTCACATTTACAATCCAGAATTGAAGGATTTACGGACTACTTTGGCGATAAGGGAATTAACGAAAGCAGAATTGAGCATTTTTACGTAAAAGTTTCTGCAGATAAAAAAAACTATGAAAAAAGCTTTTTGGACTTTTTAAGCTCTGCTGGAAACATTAAAATCATTTATGTACCAAACTCAAGGGCATATAGAATTGCCTCTATTTTAAAGAAACACAATATTAAAAATATCCTTGTTATAGGCTTTGATACTCTTGAAGAAAATCTGGAATTAGTAAAAGAAGGATACATCCGGTTTTTAATTGCCCAACAATCGAAAAACCAAGGCTACAATGCTGTAATACTCTTATTCAATGCTCTTTTCAAACGAGAAAAAATCAACAACAACTATTTTCTGCCCATAGATATTTTAAATAAGGAGAACATTGAGTTTTACGATGGGATTATTAATAGTTTGTAATATAACAGATCGTTAGATTTTAGATAAGAGATAAGAGACTTATTTGCAAGATGCTTAAAATAAGATCTTTACCTAATTTGAGTTGATTTTATTAAGTATCTCATAATCTAACACTTATAAAAAACTAACGAACTATTGTAATACATACAATAGATTAAAATAACTTCCTAAGAATGATTTAAATATCCTCCTTTGCTCAAAGATTTTTATTAACAAATACCATCATCACCAGTGCGAGATCAATACTCGCACCAGTACATGATAGTTTTATTAAAAGTTCACCCAAAAAATTCCTGATGAATAGCTTCTATGGCAGCATCCCTGTCATCGTTGGCTACCATAAAATAACTGGCTACCACCGAGGCTCCGGAAACAATCATCCGGATATTGATATCTTTTTTTGCTAAAGCTGTAAACAGCCGCCCTGCAACACCCGGTTTATCTAATAAGCCTTCCCCAACAACAGCTATGGTTGAGATCTTCTCTGTGGCAGATAGTTCTGTAATAGCAGACAGTTCAAGTTCTTCAACAGCTTTATAAGCTCTTTTAATATCTTTTGCTGACAATAATATATTAATTACCACCTGCGATGTAATTACCGATTTAATATTAATCCCGGCCCTGTCAAGCGCAACTGTTACTTTGGCCAAAACGCCTTTTTTCAACCCCACTCCAGCACCCCGGAGCTTAAGTATACAAAAGTCATCACTATAGGTAACACTTTTTATAATCTGTTCTGTAACCGTCTCATCCGAATGAACCACGGTTCTTGGTTGAACAGTTCCATTAAAAGCGTCGATATTACCTATATGAATAGGAATCACAACTTCCTTTAATGGTTCCACTGTGCGGGGATGCAGAATACTTGCTCCAAAATAAGAAAGCTCTGCTGCTTCTGCATACGACAAATGAGTAATGCGCCGGGGGTTACGAACTAACTTAGGATCTGCACTCATAAAGCCATCTACATCCTTCCAAACATCCAAGGATTCTGCTTCAAGACACCTGGCAATAGCCGCTGCAGAATAATCACTCCCCCCGCGCCCTAACAAAGTAACCTTTCCTTCTTCAGATACGCCATAAAATCCAGGTACCACATAGATTTTATCTTCTTTTAAACGCTCTTTTACATGAGATGAAGCCACATCATAGTTTACTGTAGCATTGCCAAACTCTCCATCTGTTACCAACGGCATTTGTTCAGGTAACGCCTCTTCTGCATTAATACCTTTGCTCTGTAAAATATTGGATAGAACCAGCGAACTTAGCCGCTCTCCATAACTCAAAATGACATCTTCTACAAATTCAGGCACATCTCCTATATAATGTATACCGGTAAGGTATCTGCTCAGCTCACGAATACGGCCTTCCACTTCCTTCATGGTTTTATCTTGCCATTGTTTATCGTCAAAATTCTCGAGGATAGCTTCTTTCTTCAGGTCACGCAGAAACACAACTAGTTTTTCTATATGTGATTCATCTTTTTTAACTTCCTCAAGTGATTTTATCAGATGATTCGTAATTCCGTAAAAAGCAGATACCACTATAACCATAGGTCGGTTATAGGCTTTTATAACTTGAACCAGTTTTAATATATCTTCCTTCTTTTTAAGATTTGATCCACCAAACTTTGCTACTACTTTATTCATGCTAATTATATATAATCGATTTTAGATAAGAGATAAAGACTGTAAACACAACGTATTTCTACGGGGTGACAAATGCTTTCTTCTTATTTCAACTCAAAATATTAAAAAGATAAGAGACTTCAACTTTTAGATACATTAATCTTCCTATCGACACTAAAAGTTTAATGCCTCTTATCTATTATCTAAAAGTCTGAAATTTATTCTACGCCCGGCAGGGCATTCGATAGAAATGTTCTTGCATCATATTTTAGTTTATCATCTTCGTTAATACTATACGAATCAGGTTTTGGCACCTGTAAAAGTCTTTAAAAAACCTTATGGTTGCCAGAGGATCACCGAGCCTGTCTCTTCCCTCTTCTTTATAAACTGAGCTGCTTTGCAGCTTATTGATGACAAAATTAATGGGTTCCGAGGCTATTTTAAAAGACATTTGTCAGGATTGTAAGGAAATATGAAAGGCATGTTAAGAATAAAGGGCTATTGCGGTGGATGTAAATATCTAATTAGAAAAGAGGGCATGACCTTTACTATTTTATAAAGAAGCCATACCCTTAAGTTAAATATACTTTTTTAAATCAATTGGCTTAAAGATGGTGATGACCAATTTCTATAGCCACAAATACAGAAGTTTCATTACCTGCTACATCTGCAACATGGACACCAAAGTGATAATCTCCTTCTGCAACTTCTTCTTCCACTCCTTCGTGAGTTATTGTTGCAGGAATCTGAATCTTCAAATCCTCAACATTTACAACTGTTTGACCTGTTTCAAATGTATAAGTCTTACTATAGCTCCATTCATGCCCCTCTTCTTCAAATGCCTGTTTCATAACGGCGGTATGTTCATGATCATGACCATCAAAGTTACTATGTATTTCAATTTTATAAGATGCAAGTTCTGTATCATCCGAAAACATACATGAGAAACTAATCTCATCCCCAGGTTCAAACCCATCTTCATCAGCAGGGGATATGATACTAATTGCAGGCTTTGTTGTATCAATATCATCTTCATCGCTACATGATACAAATGATAATAAAGCCAATACTGGTATGATATAAAATAACTTTTTCATGGTTTTATTTTTTTACTAATTAATTTTAAAACGGAACTTTCAGTAATAATTGAATATTACGACCTGGTTCCGGTATTTCTACCTTACGGTAAAAACTAACATGATTATAATACTTTGTGTTGAGTAAATTACTTCCTTGAATATTTACTGTACACTCCTGGTTTAGGAAATTAATTTTAGTTGACACCCCTATTCCCAATAACACATACCCATCTGTAATTTCTTCATTTTGGGATACTCTGTTTTGCGCTAATGCTATACGCGAATTGATATAGACTCTACTATCTTTTACTACCTTACCCTGCTTAAACCGACTATAATCAAACTCGATAAATCCATTCACCGGAGGTGTAAAAGGAAGCGGATATCGTTGTGTTTTATCCGAACTAACTTGCTGGTTATAGATATATTCAAAAATAAACGTTGAACCTAGCTGGTTAAACCAGTTTTTGGTTATACTTAACTCAACGCCACTTAAAATTGCTTCAGACTGAGAATAACGATAAATCTGTCCGGCATGCGGCAATAAACTCCAATCACCTGAAGGTTTTAAAAACAAGTAGTTAGAAAAATAATACATATACGGACTAAACTCCAGGCTAAAACCCCTGCTGATCCATTCTAAATTTCCATCTATGTAATATCCCTTTTCCGACTTTAAATTTTCATCTCCCATTTCATGACGAAAAGACCCATGGTGAATTCCATTAGAAGCAAGTTCAACCGCCGTTGGTGTTCTGAAAGCTTTACCTAAATTCATTCTGGCAATAAAGTTTTCACTTGGGGTATAAACCAGGCCTAACAACCAACTCACATCACCATAATGCTTTGATAAATCAACACTTCGTAAAGCATAATTATTCGCACCTTCAGCATCTTCTCCTTCCGAAATAAAATAATCATATAAGATAGGATCAAAATATTCATTGGTTTTAACCGAGCTATGGTCAAACCTTATCCCAACATTAAAATTAAGATGATCGGTAAGATTGATCTCATCCCGGACAAAAACGCCCAATGATGTACTTTGATACTTTGGCAACAAAAAATTATACCCGCCAACATCATTATCCTTATGCTGAACCTGAAATCCTGAAGACAGCTTGTGATAATCGTTAATCTTTTTCGTAAGCTTTGCATTGGCAGAATACGTTTTCAGGTTAAAATCAAATTCCTGATTTGGATTGATCTCCGGTACCGGCTGATCAGGATAATGTGTATGAAATTCGCTCCACTCCTCTCTAACATTATTCTGAAAACCTAAATCCACACTGATATTGCCATTGTTTACAAACCATTTATTCTGATTTAAAACTTTCAGATGATGAGCCTTTTGATAAGGAAACCCAATATTCCTGCTATCTCCATCATCCTGAATTCTTTTAATATCAGGAACACCATGTGCACCAGGAAAGAATCCGGACTTTTGGTTTACACTGCTGAGTTGCAATGTAGATTTAAAACGCACACCAAGATGTCCTACCTGAATGGAAAAATCCTGTTCGTTACCGGCAGTATTTTTCAACTTCCCATTATAAACCGGCATCTCCCGGGTCAAATAAACAATCTGATCTGTAGGAACTTTATAATCACCAAAATCCAAAGCAGAAACTCTTAGTTTAAAAAATTTCTTCTCGCTTCTTCCTTTAATAAAAAACGATCCTCCATAAGTAGCATTTACCGATTTGGTTAACAAAGTAACATCTCCTGAAACAGCATTCTTTTCGGGTACTGAATTATTGCTGATATTGATATACCCGCCAATAGCATCACTACCTAATTCTATTGCAGACGCTCCTTTAACCACCTCAGCCGTTTCAATACTAAAGGCATCAATCTCCAATCCATGATCGGCACCCCATTGCTGGCCCTCTTGTTTTACACCATTTTCGCTTACCACCACACGCTGAAAACCCATTCCACGAATAATCGGTTTTGACGCATTTGCCCCAATATCCATTGAGTTTACACCCGAAAGCCTTTCCATAGTTTTTAATAAGGTACCTGATAAGTTCTGCTCAATATAAGTGGCATTAACAACCTCATTCTTTTGTGTTTTATGAGTATTGATAGCATTTGATTTGATATATACCTCATTTAACAGTTTATTTTCCGGTTGCAACTTAATTTTGAGCATTACATTTTCATCCATATTTACAATGGTATCTAATTGCTGATAACCTATAAATGAAAAAGTAAGTTTTACTTCTCCTGAAGAAACCTTATTATGAGCAAATTCACCATTAAAATTGGTAATATGGCATCGCTCCTTACAGTGTACATGACACCCAGGCAGTGGTTTATTTTGTTCGTCGAGCACAACACCACTCAGAGTAAAGTACTGCGCTTGAGATAAGACAATAACAAACCAAAGCAACAGGGTTAATGCAAGTTTTTTTAATGGCATAAATTTCCCTTTGCAGTTTTATAAAGCTATTTTATTTGATAATAACTATATAACCGGAGGTGCCCTAAGTTGGGTTGTTAAAGGGATGTCTTGTTTTGAAGATTCTGTATCCCGGATTAATAAAAGCTTATGATTTACCAATTGTGGTTTTTCAACTCTTATTTTATGGGATATATTATACGAAGCAAACTCAAAGTCGCATATAGGACATCTTTTTGAATTTGTTTCTTTTAGAACAAATGCATGACTGTTATTAACGCAACTCTTACTTGAACAACAATGATGAGCAACCGTATCTACACTTTTGGCATGATGAACCACTACGTGCATTGCCTGGAAAATAAATGTATATATTAAAACCAGACCTGTTAATAAAGATATGACTTGCTTTTTATTCATTGCTTTGCAAAAGTATAGTGTTCAAACATAAAAATGAAGAAATTGTTTAAAGAAAAACTTCCTGTTTTTTACACTACACAAATGCTTTTGCTAAAAAAAATCCTGTCAACTATACAGTTAACAGGATTATAAAATATTATTTGATCAATAATTATCTATCAACACGAGCGCTTCCGCCACCCATGATTTTTTCAACCTCAGCTAAAGTAGCCATTGTTGTATCACCAGGTGTAGTCATTGCCAATGCACCGTGTGCAGCACCGTACTCAACAGCCTTAGCTCCATCGTTATACTCAAGGAAACCATAAATTAAACCAGAAGCGAAGCTATCTCCACCTCCAACTCTATCCATAATCTCAAGATCTTCTCTGTGTTCTGCTTCGTGAATTTCTCCGTCAGCATAACAAATAGCACCCCATGAATTTACTGTTGCTGATTTCACGGTACGCAAAGTAGTTGCAATCACCTTGAAGTTAGGAAATTCATTAACGGCTGACTTGATCATACCTTTGTATCCTTCAAGATCCAATTCTTTAAGGTTTTCATCGTTACCTTCAATTTCAAGACCTAAACAAGCTGTAAAATCCTCTTCGTTACCAATCATTACATCAACATATTTTGCAATTTCACGGTTTACTTCCTGAGCCTTAGCCTCTCCGCCAATAGCCTTCCATAACGAAGGACGGTAGTTTAAGTCGTAAGAAACGATAGTACCATATTTTTTAGCCACTTTTACCGCTTCAATCACCGTTTCAGCAGCAGTTACTGAAAGAGCAGCAAAAATACCACCGGTATGCATCCAGCGCACACCTAACGTTCCGAATATATGTTCCCAATCAATATCACCCGGTTTAAGCTGAGACGCAGCCGTATTTCCCCGGTCAGAAACACCTTTTGCACCACGGATACCATAACCTCTTTCTGTAAAGTTTAACCCGTTACGAACAGTACGGCCACAACCATCATAATCTACCCATTTAACAAACTGGGTATCCAAACCTCCCTGAAGCATAAAATCTTCAACAAGGGCACCTACCTCATTATCTGCAAGAGCGGTAATAATAGCAGTTCTTTTCCCGAAACACCTTCTCAATCCACGAGAAACATTATATTCTCCGCCACCTTCCCAGGCGCGAAACTGACGTGCAGTTCGGATACGACCCTCACCCGGATCTAACCTTAACATCACTTCTCCAAGAGAAATACAATCGTATGCACACTCAGACGCAGGCTTAATATTCAATGTTGCCATTTGATTTTTGTTTTTTGATTTTGTCTATGAAATAAATATTTATGCAAAAATATGGATTTATAGGATAGTACAAAAGTATCTTATCCTCAAATTAATGTTATTCATACTATTCATCAGTTTAAAACCAGAGAAACAATTTTGATTTTAAGTTTAAACTCATTCCTCACGAAAGCCACATTATAAGAATCCTATGTTTTATATTTAATAAAAGCAAGAACTTTTACCTGAGAAATGTTATTGTTTAAGTGATATAATTACATGAAATTTGAAATAAGGAAACAACTAAAATTTAAAAATATTATGGGAAAAATTGGGATATTCTTCGGCCCTGAAAAAGGAAGTGTTGGTAAAATTGCAAACCTTATTGTTGAAAAACTAGGTACTATAAAAGCCGACCTGCATTTAGTAAAGGACTGTGATGCATCTATAATTGACAAGTACGACAAAGTAATACTAGGCATTTCAACTATTGGAACCACCAACTGGGATTCGGAACACACTGATACCGACTGGGATGTTTTTCAAACTCATTTAAAAGAGGTGAAATGGGAGAATAAAACAGTTGCGATTTATGGTTTGGGAGATCAGATTAATTATCCGGAACATTTTGTTGACGCTATTGGCTGGCTTTATGAAAAACTAAATCCTTTAAAAGCCAATATTGTTGGTTTTTGTAACAAAGATGGATACAACTTTAACGAATCGGAAGCTATTGTTGACGGCAAATTTGCCGGATTACCTTTAGATGAGGATAACGAAAGCGAAAAAACCGAAGAAAGGCTAACAGCCTGGTTATCCGAACTTATTGAAAACTATAACTTTTAAATGTTTGTTTCTCGCTAAGAACGCTTAGTATAAAACGAGAGCACACATCAGTTTATCCCACCACCTGCATTGGGCACTCGGCAACAAACTTTGTGTACTTAGCGAGAACTTTTGATTATTGCCACTGGCAGCCTACTCCTAATAACCTGTTTTTTTTATAGTACTAACACAGGTTTAAGCGCTGCCTCTTCTGTTCATCAATTATTACCAAAATGAATTTTACCCTTAAAATCAACAAAAACGATGAACACAAAACATATAACTTTGATTGACGAGGAGATAGTAAAATCTACGCTCGAACACAAAAACCTAAGCGACCTGGCGCATGCCACCATCAGGGACATTGTTACCGTGGTAAATGAAATAGAAGAACGCTCCGGCGAAAAATTCATCCGTATGGAAATGGGGGTTCCCAGCCTGCCTCCTAACAAATTTGGAGTTCAGGGAGAAATTGCTGCTCTAAAAAAAGGGGTAGCATCAAAATACCCAATGCTCGAAGGTGTTAAACCCTTTAAGGAGGAAGCCAGTCGCTTTGTTAAAGCCTTTATGGATATTGACATATCCCCGGAAAGCTGTATTCCTACTGTAGGTTCCATGCAAGGCAGCTACATCTTATTTCTGGCCATATCCAACATAAACAAAAAAAAGGATACCATATTATTTATCGACCCGGGATTTCCGGTACAAAAGTTACAGTTAGATGTTTTGGGAATCAAGCACGAAGCCTTTGATGTTTTTAATTTCAGAGGAGCTAAGCTCGAAAAAAAATTGGAAAGCTTTTTGGCAAAAGGAAATATCTGTGCTATAGTATATTCAAATCCTAACAATCCTACCTGGATTTGCTTCCACGAAGACGAGCTTGAAATTATAGGGAACCTTGCCAACAAATACGACACAATTGTTATTGAAGACCTTGCTTATTTTGGTATGGACTTCAGAATTGACATTTCGACTCCTTTTGAACCACCTTACCAATCTACCGTTGCTCGTTATACCGATAATTATGCCCTGCTAATATCCAGTTCCAAGTTCTTTTCGTATGCCGGTCAACGACTTGGGACCATGTGTATCTCCAATAAATTATTCAACTCTTATTTTGAATCATTAAAAATAAGGTTTGGAAAAGGTAATTTTGGACGTGTAATTGTCGGAAGATTGCTATATTCGCTATCCGCTGGAGCAAGTCACTCGGCACAATACGCTATAGCAGCCATGTACAGAGCAGCTTGCAACGGTGATTTCAATTTCGTAGAAGAGGTAAAAGAATATGGCATAAGGGCCAGGTTAATGAAAGATATATTTATAAAATATGGTTTCTCCATAGTTTATGATAAAGATATTGACACCCCTATTGCCGATGGATTTTATTTTACAATAAGTTATCCGGGATTAACCGGAGGAGAATTACTGGAAAAACTGTTGTATTTTGGAATCAGTGGTATTGCACTTAAAAATACCGGTAGTGAAAAAGAAGGTTTGAGAGCTTGTGTGTCTCATACTGTGAGAGAACGATTCCCTATCTTAGAGGAACGTTTAAAACTCTTCAACGAAAGTCTTCATTAACTACCATACAGGGTAAAAACAGTAGTTTATTTTAATGAAATGCGGCTATTAAGCAATAAATATTTGTATTGCTTAATACACTATGTGGGGCTGACATATAACATCTTTTTGTTATGATTCCCATCATAAATAAAAACCGCTTTATTGTATAAATTGCGACTAAATTTAAAAAAAACGAATTGGTTATGGCAAAAGCTAAAGGAGCGATTGTTGTTGATACAGAAAAATGCAAAGGTTGTGGCGTTTGTGTATCAACATGTCCTACTCAGGTAATTAATTTAGCAGCCGATGTTAATGGCAAAGGATACCATTATGCTTATATGGGAAATCCGGATGCCTGTATTGGCTGTGCAAATTGCGGGGTAATATGTCCCGACACATGTATTACAGTATACAGAGCAAAGCCCGTTAAGGCCTAGTTCAACAATCTTCTTAAAAAAAGCTATATAACAGATAGCAATTGAAAGAATAAATTTTAGACAAATGAAAGAACTAAAATTAATGAAAGGTAATGAGGCAATTGCCCATGCAGCAATCCGATATGGAGTTGATGGGTATTTTGGTTATCCTATTACTCCACAGTCGGAAGTTATGGAAACCCTCATGGCCGAAAAGCCCTGGGATACTACAGGAATGGTAGTACTTCAGGCAGAAAGTGAAGTAGCTTCAATAAATATGGTATATGGAGGTGCCGGTTGTGGTAAAAGAGTCATGACTTCATCTTCGAGTCCGGGAGTTAGTTTAATGCAGGAAGGATTAACATATCTTGCAGGCTCCGAACTTCCTTGTGTTGTTGTAAATGTAGTGAGAGGAGGCCCGGGATTGGGAACCATCCAACCTGCGCAATCGGATTATTTTCAGGCAGTAAAAGGCGGAGGACATGGCGATTACAAATTAATCACCCTTGCGCCAGCTTCTGTTCAGGAAATGGCCGATTTTGTTGAGGATGCCTTTGAACTAGCCTTTAAATACAGAAACCCGGTCATGATATTATCTGATGGCATCATTGGTCAGATGATGGAAAAAGTTGAGCTTAAGGAATTTAAACCAAGATGGACTCCTGAATATATTGAAGAGAACTTCCCATGGGCAACAACCGGTAAAAAGAAAGGGCAGGAAAGAAGGATCATTACTTCTGTAGAGTTGGATCCTTATGTGATGGAAGATTTCAATTACAGGTTACAGGCAAAATACAAAGCTTGCGAAGAAAATGAAGTTCGCTACGAAAAAATCATGTGTGATGATGCAGAATATTTACTGGTTGCATATGGTTCTAGTGCCCGTATTTGCCAAAAGTCTGTTGAAATTGCCCGTGAAAAAGGAATTAAAGTGGGGATGCTTCGCCCTATCACTTTATACCCATTCCCCGAAAAGCAATTAAAAGATTTGGCTGCACAGGTAAAGGGAATCTTATCCGTAGAGATGAGTGCTGGTCAAATGATAGAAGATATAAAGCTTGCCGTAGAGTGCAAGATTCCGGTGCAACACTATGGCCGATTGGGGGGAATAATCCATTCGCCGGGAGAAGTAATTGAAGCATTGGAACAAAAAATTATAGGAGGTTAAGCCATGTCAGATACAAATACAATCATATCACCCGAAAATCTGATTTATAAAAAAACAGATGTTCTCCTGGACAATACCATGCACTATTGTCCGGGATGTAGCCATGGAACTGTTCATAAATTAATTGCAGAGGTAATTGACGAACTGGGGATTCAGGAAACTACTATTGGAATTGCACCGGTTGGGTGTTCTGTTTTAGCCTATAACTACATTGATATTGACTGGCAGGAAGCTGCTCACGGCAGAGCCCCTGCCCTGGCTACAGCTGTTAAAAGATTAATGCCTGAAAAAAACGTATTCTCATACCAGGGAGATGGTGACCTTGCAGCCATTGGAACAGCAGAAACCATACACGCCTGTAACCGCGGAGAAAATATTGTTATGATCTTTATAAATAATGGTATTTATGGTATGACTGGCGGACAGATGGCTCCCACAACACTACCCGGCATGCCAGCTTCAACTTGTCCTGCAGGTAGAGATGTGAGTCACGATGGTGCACCTATTAAGATTTCGGAACTATTGGCCCAGCTTCCTGGAACATGCTACGTAACACGACAGGCTGTACATACTGCTGCCAACGTCCGAAAAGCGAAAAAAGCAATTCGCAAAGCTTTTGAAAACCAACAAGCCAATAAAGGAACATCATTAATTGAAGTTGTTTCCACGTGTAATTCCGGATGGAAAATGTCTCCCGTTCAGGCTAACAAATGGATGGAAGAACACATGTTTTCTTATTATCCACTGGGCGACCTTAAAGATGAATAGTTCGATAAGAACCAATTAAATTATTTGAAAAATGAAAGAAGAAATAATTATAGCCGGTTTTGGTGGACAAGGGGTACTTTCGATGGGTAAAATTCTTGCCTACTCTGGTGTAATGCAGGATATGGAAGTTTCCTGGATGCCTTCATACGGACCTGAAATGCGTGGGGGTACAGCCAATGTTACTGTAATCATCAGTGATGACAAGATCAGCTCTCCTATTTTACATGAATATGACACTGCCATAATTCTTAATCAACAATCTATGGATAAGTTTGAAGCACATGTAAAACCAGGCGGCACACTAATTTACGATGGAAATGGAATTACCCATCACCCTACCCGTAAAGACATTACCGTTTATCGTATCGACGCAACAGAAGAAGCAGCTCGTATGCGTTCGGTTAAAACATTTAATATGATTGTTTTGGGTGGATACTTAAAAGTTAAACCGGTAGTTAAAATAGAAAATGTAATCAAGGGCTTAAAAAAGTCCCTGCCTGAACGTCACCACCATTTAATTCCTATGAATGAAAAGGCGATCAACCGAGGTATGGAGATTATTCATGAGATGGAGGTAGAAGCATAGGCTTCAAGGATGAATCTTACAAAGCAAGAGATGAGCAAATGTTTACAGCTCGCTTACGCAATATCTTATATAAAGGACGTACTATTAAAGTGCGTCTTTTTTTATGTTATTATTTCACATTTTAATCAATCCTTCTTCCAAATGATATTGTATTGAAAAATACTAACACTACTGAATTATTTTCAATATTTATCCTCTAAAACGAAACATTGACAAAAATCAACCTTTCCTTTCAATCTGATTTACTGCACATTACCACCCATTCAGAACAAACATGTTATACAACCATTTTTAATGTTAGGAAAATGTTTGCAGAACTTTAAAATTTGAATAATAATTTATTCAATCTAATAAAAATGGTACTGAAAGTTAAAGCTCAAGCCGGTAGTTTTGAGTCTAGCGACATCCTGATTATGGTTGAACCGGTGGCCAAAGGCACTGGCAGGACAATTGAGCTAAAATCCATCGTTATGCAACAATTTGGTGACGATGTATTACAACAAATCAACCGCGATTTAGATCATTACAACATTGATGACATACGCATCATCGTAAACGACAAAGGGGCATTACCACCTACAATTTCGGCCCGTTTAGAAACTGCTTTAAAAAGATCAGCTCAGGTTCAGGCCGGCACTCTAACAAAATAGTTATGACAAAAAAGAAGCGAACTTTTAAAAGGCGCACCATGCTTTACATCCCGGGCAACAACCCGGCCATGCTTCAACAAGGAAGTGTATATGGTGCTGATGGCATTTTACTCGACCTGGAGGACGCCGTTGCTTTAAACCAAAAAGATTCTGCCCGAATCCTTGTTTCACATATGCTACAATACATCTCTTACGAGGGATGCGAAGTCACGGTACGTGTGAACCACATCGACACACCTTTTGGCCTGGAGGACTTACAGCAAATAGTTCCTCTCCAACCCAATGCACTCCGACTCCCTAAAGTTGAAACAGTAGAGGAAATTACCCGAATTATAAAGGTAATAGAAGAAATAGAGGACAAACATGGCTTACCTCATGATAAAATGAAGGTACACGTTATGATTGAAACCGCCCTTGGGGTTCAAAACGTATATGAAATTGCGCAATATTCGGATAGAATTGACGCTATTTCTATTGGAGGACAAGATTTAGCTGCAGATATGCAATTGGTTAAATCCACAGATGGTATCGGAATTGACTATGCCCGAAAGCAGATTGTAATGGCTGCTAAGGCCTGTAAAATAGATGTATTTGATACTGTTTATGTAGATACCGAAAATGAAGAAGGACTACGAGAGGAAGCAGAATACATTAAAAAACTTGGTTTTACAGGAAAAGCCATTATCAATCCCCGGCAAATTGAGATTGTAAACGAAGTTTTTACGCCAACAGATCTTGAGATTAGGAAGGCCGCCAAAATTGTAAAAGCCTTTGAGCGCAACAAGGCTGAAGGAATTGGAGTATTTGCTGTAGATGGCAAAATGGTAGATGCCCCTGTTGTACAAAGAGCTTTGAGGGTTCTGGAAATGGCAGACATTGAAGTGAGTGAGCTTTAAAACGGTGAGAGGTGAGTTATAAGATAGTTAGCAGTATTCAGTAAGCAGTTTACAGTGATTTACAGCTTGCAAAGCATAAGGCTAAAAACCATCTCCCCTCTCCTACATCAAGGCACTCCTCCTTATTATATGAGCTGATTCTCATAATGATAATTAATAATGCAAGTCAGTCTATTATACTCTAATCTATTATCTAATTGTCTAAAAACAAAGTCGTGAAAAACATATTAAATATAGAAATACCTGATAATTTAAATGGTATTGGTAGTTTAGAACCTTTTCAAGGGGCTTTTACTAAACTTAAAAAAGGCTGGATGGAAGAAAAAACAGTTCCTCCACCAAACAAAGCAAAAATGCCGCACTCAAGCAAACTTTGCAAAACATTAAGAGAGGCAATTGAAAAAACAAAACCATACAGTGGAATGACAGTTTCTTTTCACCACCATTTGCGTGGAGGTGATGACATTGTAGTCAATTCCATTCGCATATTGGCAGAGCTGGGGATAAAAGATATTACATTAGCATCAAGTAGCCTGACATCTGCCCATGATGCTTTATTGCCATTTTTTAAGGATGGAACTATAACTCAGGTGTTTTCGAGTGGGATCAGGGGTGAATTAGGTAAGGCTATTGCCCAGGGTGTTTTACCCAAACCATTTGTAATACACTCGCACGGAGGTCGTGTACGCTGTGTTCATACCGGAAAAATAAAGATTGACCTGGCCATCATTGCAGCCTCTGCAGCCGATGAAGAAGGCAATGCCACAGGCACACATGGCAAATCAGCTTTTGGATCAATGGGTTATGCCACTATTGATTCATGGTATGCTAAACAGGTAGTGGTAGTTACTGATAACATTGTAGACTACCCATGTGTCCCTCAATCAATTACCCAAAACTATATTGATTACGTAGTTGAAGTGAATTCAATCGGAGACCCTACGAAAATTGCAGGGGGATCTACCCGTATTACCAAAGCACCGATGGATTTACAAATTGCACGGTTAGCTGCAAATGTCATTGAAAAATCCGGCGAACTAAAAGAAGGCTTTAGTTTTCAGGTAGGTGCAGGAGGCGCTTCTCTGGCTGTGGCAAAGTACATCCGAAAAATAATGAAAAAGACAAATACCAAGGGAAGCTTTGTTCTTGGTGGCGTTACGTCGGTTGGTGTTGACATGCTTAATGAAGGATTGTTTAGCTCCATCTTTGACGTGCAGTCTTTTGATGCAGAAGTGAGTTCTTCACTCATGAAAAACCCCTATCATATCGAAATTCCGGCTGGTGTATATGCCAATCCGTTTAACTGTGGCTGCATGACCAACAAACTGGATATTGTTGTTTTGGGGGCATTGGAGATTGATACGGATTTTAATGTTAACGTAATCACGGGTTCTGAAGGATATGTGCGTGGGGCTTCGGGAGGGCATAGTGATACTGCATCGGGTGCAAACCTAACAGTGGTTGTTTGTCCTTCGTTCAGGGGAAGAATTCCTATTGTTAAGGAGAAAGTACACACTATTGTTACCCCGGGAGAAAGCATTGATGTACTGGTTACTGAAAGAGGGATTTGCGTAAACCCTAATCGTCCGGAATTAAAGCAAAACCTGATTGATGGGGGCATTGAAGTAAAAGACATCCATGATTTGGCTAAGGAGGTAGAAGGTATTACCGGAAAAGCGAAGCCGATTGAAACAACGGATAGAATCGTTGGTATCGTAGAGTATAGAGACGGAACTGTTATTGACGTGATCAGACAAGTGGTGGAGTAAACAAATTATTGGTTATTAGATTATAGTGTTATTTAATCTTCGCAAGAAAACTCCAATAATATTATGCAACAAGTTAAAACTGAAATAGAGCGATTACTTGAAGCCCGGGAAATGCGTATGCAACAGAAACTGGCCTTAACCGAAGGCCGGTTTCATATGGTTTCTTTGCAATTAAACATTCCTGGCTTGCCAAAAACTTCTGAAATTGTCAAAGAGTTTATCTTGCATGTAGACTCTTGTTTCCAAAAGTTTTATACAAGCCGATGTTGTGTTCATTCCTGGGAGAAGCATTTTCCATTTTGCGATGAGGCAGGTGACTGGATTGCATATTTATTTGATCATGAATTAACCACTGCTTCTTTTTTAAAGGAAACCACCGAAGCATTTGAAGAAACCTTTGTATTAGGAAGGATCGTTGATCTGGATGTATTGGATATTGAAGGAATCCCCATATCTTCAGGTAAAGCAAAATCTTGTTTTATTTGCAATGAACCTGCGGAATCTTGTAGGAAGAACAAGCGTCATGATTTAATGATGGTCAGAGAAAGAATGCTTTCAGACATGAAATCATATCTGGATAAAGAAAATTCTGATGCTCTTATTAAAAAAGTAACTGGTTATATTACATACGCACTTTTACAAGAAGTAGCACTGAGTCCTAAACCTGGCTTGGTTTGCAGAAACCATAATGGAGCACATACCGATATGGATTTCGTTTCTTTTTTGCAGTCCACAGCAATGATTTCCCCCTATTTGCAAGATATTGGAAACCTTGCCATTAGTTTTAATGATAAGGATATTTCAAAAGCACTTCCACAAATCAGGGAAATCGGGTTGCAAATGGAAAAAGCCATGTTGCTTGCTACCCAAAATATAAATACACACAAAGGGGCCATATTTTTAATGGCCATCAGTATGTTTTCTATCATTCGGGTGGTCAGGCACGAGGGAACATTTGAAGTTGAGGCTTTTTCAAATACCATTTCAGAATTAACAAAAGGTATAGTAGAGCGGGAATTAATAACCACAAACACCCACATGAAATTATCACATGGACAAATGTGTTTTCTTGATTATGGGCCTGAAGCAGCCGGGGCTAGAGGGGAAGCTCAAAACGGCATGCCTACTGTAGTAAAACATGCACTTCCCTTTTTAAACGGACTTTTAAAAGAGAATCTTACAAAATACAACGATCGTGAATTGAGCGATGCCCTTATACCTGTATTGCTTAAAATCATGTCGGTAAATAGCGATACGAATGTCATATTCAGAAAAGATATAAACACACTTGCCGAATTAAAAGAAAGGTCACAAAAAGCCTTGGATCATTGGCAAAAAGGTGAGAAAGATGAATATAACAAATTAGTATCGTGGTGTAATAACAAAGGAATATCGCCGGGAGGTTCTGCAGACTTGCTGGCTGTAACTATTTTATTATATCAATGTAAATATGATTGAGAATTCAGATTTCAGAATTGAAGAAGCAGATTTAAGCTGCAAATTTGATGTAAAGCTAATCAAGGACTTTATGTCCCCTTTAGGTTTTGACTTTGATGAAAAAACTGTGGAATATTCTGCAATGCTATACAACCTAAATGACGACATTGTTGGCGTTGGCTCATACCATGGCAAAATTTTAAAATATTTGGCCGTAGCTCCCCATTTCCGGGAATCCGGTGCCTTTGCCTTTATGGTAACCCATTTAACAGAAAAAGTTATGGTGAATCATCAGCAGGCCTTTGTATTTACCCGTCCGGAAAACATTGTCCGTTTTGAAAGTTTGGGATACAACCATATTGCATCAGCCGATCCTATGATATCGGTACTGGAATTTGGATACAAAAACATAAACAACTATAAAAACTATCTACACAAGGTCAAAAGCCACAAGCAGGAAACTGAAATAGCAGCCATTGTTATGAACTGCAACCCATTTACTTTAGGCCATCAGTATTTAATTGAAAGGGCATCTTCTGAAAATCAGTTGGTTTATGTTTTTGTGGTAGAAAGCGAGCGCTCCGCCTTTTCGTTTAAGGACAGGATTGAAATGATCCGCCAGGGGATTGCCCACCTTAAAAACGTAGTTTTAGTAAAGGGTGATGAATACGTGGTTTCATGTGCCACCTTTCCAAATTATTTCCTTAAAAACGAAATGGTGGATACCATAACAAAAAAACAAGCTGAGCTGGACATTAATATTTTTGCCCAACATTTAGCCCCGGCCTTAGGCATAAAAAAAAGATATGTGGGTACCGAAAATTACTGTGCAACTACCAAAGTCTATAATGAAGTGATGAAGGAAATACTTCCTGATTACAACATTGAGTTTATTGAAGTCCAAAGAAGAGAAATTGAAGATAACGAAAAGGAGTATATCAGTGCCAGCAAAGTTAGGAAGGCGATAAAAAACAGAAATACAGAGGTATTATATGATCTATTACCCAAATCAACTTTGGGATACATCAACAATCATGGTTTGATTGATAAGGTTGAACAGGTACTGCAAAAGTCAGATGCCAGGCATTAATGAAGGTTTGACAATTAAGCCTTATACTAATCATCAAACCCTCTACAATATCCTGTTTTGTATGTTAATACTCTGATTCGTTTAGCTCCTTTAATCTTTTCTCCGCAGGATTGTAAATGATATTAATTAAGGTTCCTAAAAATAAAATTCCTGCAAAAACCGTTGCCAAAATAAAACCATATTTAGCATCACTCCCCATAGCATCACTCACAGCACCCATAGCCAAGGGGCCTAATGCTGCGCCTGCTGCCGTAAAAAACAAAATTACACCTGCAACCGAACCATGTTTTGCTTTTGGAAAACAGCTGATTCCTTTAGAATTAATTGTTGGATATATAACTGACATAAACAATCCTGACAATGGTAATAATATTACTGCATAATTAATACCCCCAACAACACTCCCCATGAAGCAAACTAAAATAAGCACACTAAAAACGCTCAACATCAATGACCAATTAAAGTGAGCCATTAGCCAGGCCCCTAAAAAACGCCCACTGGCACGCAAAATAAAAAAAATAGAAAGTGCATATGTTGCTACAAATTCAAAATCCCCTTGATATCCTTCAATCAAAGTAGGCATCCAAACATAAATGGCACACTCCACTGCCACATATAAAAATGCTCCCATAGAAAACCCCAGAGCATAAGGATCTTTCATCATCTTTAAAGTTCCCTTGAGATTATTAGGTTCTTCTGTTGTTTTTTTGGTGTCTGGATATTTTACCATCAGGGCAATAACAATTAAAACTACACATAATGTAGCTGCAACCACATACAACCACTTCCAGTCTACCCCCTGAGTTAAGAGGTAAGAAACGATAAAAGGCCCGATAATAGCCCCCACCCCAAAAAAACCTTCCACAGCATTCATGGTAGAAGTATGTTCATCTGTTGAATTTGAAATGTCGCCGATTAATGCTAAGGCAGCCGTTTTAAAAACACCAATAGCTAATCCTGAGATAACCATTAAGCTCAAATAAAAGGCAAAGGTATTTCCAATGATAAAAAGATAGGAATTTAGAGCAAATAGTGCCAAACCAATAATGATCGTCTTCTTTCTTCCTAATTTATCTGCTAAAAAACCAAGCAGTATTCCAGCCAGGGCAATAGCAATCATTGGTGCATAATGCATTAATCCTGCAGCTGTCATACTTAAATCAAACTGTTTCATTACCTCAGGAATTATAACCCCTACAGCATCAGTTGTCATTGCAAACATTGTAAACATTAAAAATGTGAGCCATTTGATAAGGCCAATGTTTGTATTTCTCTGTGCACTAATTGAATTTCCCATATTAAAACTTATAAACCGTTTCATTTTTATCATTCAATGCTTCTATTGCAAATGAATAATCATTTAAATTTGCCTCAAGAGTAGCTGTATATCCCTTATTCTCCCACTGTAATTTAAGCATTTCCGATGTTGTGTCCATAATCGTTAATCTGCTATCAAATCCAAACGCTGGAAAAACATTTCTAAACTTTAGTAAAGATAATTGTTTGACTACAACGTCCTTTTGTGAATATAAATAAGCATCTTCCAAATTCAGATTTGTGCGATTAATCTCCTTATGACCTCCCGGGCCTGCCTTTGCGACTGCATCATGATCGTTTTTCCCTGCCAAAAGATCCAGATACCAAACCTGGGGTTTCCCTGGCATAAAAATCTGTATTGCCCTTGCCAACAACATTTTTCTATCATCTTCTCCTAAGGCGCTATAATAAGTAGCATTCACCTGGTAATACATATTCTTTTTGCCATGCAAATCTTTAACAAAGCCCCCTCTATTTACAACAACATTTATCAACGATTGTATTTGATCATCGGTTAACAATCCTTTTAAATCAAGCAATGGAATACCATCATGACAACCGAGCATATTCACACATTTGATATTTTCTTCCAGAATATCCTTAATCCAACGAACAATAACCTCTTTAGTATTCCTTTCTAGTGCATCAATAATTAAACCCGGCAAAAAGAAGTCATATGTCAAATAACCTTCACCTGCTAACTTTTCATGTATTTTCTCCTCATACTTTGAATGAATTTCGGGTAGCAGTGTCAGATTGTGTTTATCGGCAATATTCTTAACCCGGCCTAGCAAATCCCAGGTTCCCGGATCATTTAAAAAATTAGGTAATCCAGGTTCTTTGGGGGCATAAGCAAAAGCATCAAGCCTAATAATCTCTGCACCATAACCTGATAGTTTTTTAAGAGTATCCTCATAAAATTCCCATACTTGGGGCGACTTAATATTCAAATCCATTTGTCCCAAATACTTTCTACGGGATTCAAGCAAACTAATGGCAATGTTTTGATACTTTTTAAAGCAGCCGAAATCAATTTCTGAAGGAGTTTTCCCCTTTTCTAAAGCACAATTAATCAGCTCAGCGAGCTTTATTGCCGAAGAATATTGTACCTCAGCAACTCTCATCAGATCCTGAGCGTCAACCTTTTCATACTTGACTTCCTGATAAAAGGTATTCCAATAAGGTATCTCTTTCCCATCCGGCATACGAACCATCAATATCGGGAGCCCTGGCTTACGGAAAAACATATCTTTAAGATACTTTTCATCAGGCTGTATGTATCCCCCTTCAGTTAAACAACCACAGCCATCCCAAAAGCTATTCCACCGAATAAAGAAATCCTTATATTTAGATTTGTCTCCATGTTTCAAAATATCCTGAAATTGTTTTGAAAGGACTGAAGAATGGTTTAATACAAAATCGAATTTTAAGGCAATATTCAAATTTCCCAGTTCCGACAAGTCATCCTGAGATGCAAATATTTCATTTAAATTGTAATCTATAACAGAAAACCCTCTATCCAAATCTGTGTTAAAAACACTGGGTAAAATGTAAAAGGACCGAAATACATCCTTAAGCTCATCCCTTTTAAGGAATTTAACCATATTCCCTAACGTTCCTCCAATGCTATCAGGATATGCATTTAGCATAGGCCCTGCATTAACTTTTACTAAATTATCTAATGAGTCCATCATATACATGTTTACAATAGGGGAGTTTTACCTTATCTTTCAACTTCTTCCACCTCATAATCCTTGCTGATTATAAAATCGGCCAGGAATATATGCCCTGAAATAATCTTGTGTTCTGTTTCCAAAATTCCTTCAACAAATGGATCATTCACTTCATTGCCCCGGTTTCTGATTTTTCTATATTTCAAGGTATCATTATAATCCGCATCAATAAAAATCCTTGTATCTATATTCTTTAACAGCGAAGTATAAGTACCTTCAACAATAACCACTTCGATTCCTCTCAAATCAGTTTTAATGGTTGACTCCACATTAGTATCATAATCAATATACTGAACATCAATATGATCAGCTCCACCAATGGCTTCTTTCAAATTCTGATTCAACAATTTTAAATTCACTTCTTTTCTGGGACCAAGCCAGGTAGGATCAGCTTTTCGCCGGGCATCATTTGCAAGTGGAGCCAGATGAAAATAATTATCCTGCCCCAATACTAAAGCATTAATGTTGTGTCTGGCAAATTCGTTAACCAAAGCTTTCCCCGTTTCAGTTTTTCCACATCCACTTTCTCCTGCCAAAGTAACAATATACCGTCCGCCCTTTCCTTTAACCTTATCTACCAATTTGGGAATTATTATGCTTGCTGCATTTTCATGTGGATTCATATATCTCCTTTTAAAATTATCTGTCTGGGATTATAACCGGGAGACAAACTCCCGGTTATTCTTAAATTAAAATTTATAAGTTAGCGTAACTGTAGATGCTGTTCCTGTAATTGGTCGGGCCCTTAAATAGTTTGTGCTGTTATCAACAAAAGCATCCCCTTCCATTTCTGTAAAACCTAAAGTGTTAGTTATGTTATTTATATTAGCTCTAAGTGTAAATCCTTTAGCGATTTTATACGTTGCGAAAGCATTTAAATAAGCATACCCTGGAAGTTCAATTGCATTATCATCCTGAGCGTATACTTTTGATGTACCAATCAAGCTGCATCCTAAAACTAGTTTATTGCTCATTAAAGGATATGATGGACTAATGTTGTATAATAAAGCAGGTACTCGTCGAGGAGTATTGCCTTCTTCATCAGAATTGATACTCTTAAGAATTTCTGCATTAGTATAAGTTGCCCCGGAATTGATATTTAGTTTACCCAATTGTGCAATAACCTCAAGTTCAACACCTACTGTTTGAAATTCTTTGTTAATAGCACGACCAAACTCCTCGTTCTGCTCATTGATCTTAGTGTAAAAACCAGTAGCAATTAAACCTACCTTAGGCGATTTGTATTTATAGCCTAGTTCTGCCTGAATAATTTTATCTGCATCTAATCCCTCTATAGTCTTTCCTTCTTCTGTCAAAAAGCTTGTATACAATAAGCGATCCGCATTGGCACGGCCTCCTTTGCTGTATCTGGCATAAACAGCCTGATCTTTGTTCAACTTATAGTTCACTCCAAACGAATACGACATATAATCAAAGTTATAGTCTACCATATTAGGATTCGTGTTATCCAGAATAGGAACTTCCTGTTCTACAGAAGAAATAGTTCCATCTTTGTTTACATCTGTGGCTGCTAAGTTTTTATCTAAATAATAACCATTTGCATTACCAAAGTCGTAACGTATACTAGCATCCATATTTAAATTATCAGACACTTCATATTCAATATTAGCATATGGTGCATCGATATTATAAGTCATATCATAACCTCTCGTAATATGTCCCCAGTATGGTGTACCGTGCGAAAGCAAACCATTTTCGCTTTTAAACGAACCATCTGCACTTGAAATATCCATTAAGTGCGGACCATCATCGCTCACATCTGTTAAATAGGTTTGCCACAACCAGGTCATTGCAATTTTTTGGTAGGCTTTATAATAACCTATAGTAGCTTTCATTTTATCAACCCTGCGTGTTATAAAAACATCATTAGTAAAATTATTCAAGTTATCCATTTCCACATCAAATGTGTGTATTCTCATTAATAATCCATTTCCATTAAGAGTACTAATTTGAGAAGAAGATAATGAGATACCAGCATTAGCTCCATTAGCATAGCTTAATGTATAACCTGATCCAGCGATACTTTCTGCTATATCACCTGCAGTACCAACCTGAGCTGGAAATGGTGAGTTAAATGTTCCATTGGTAAAGGCCATTCTAAACTTCTCTTTAAGTTGCCAATTCTCTCCAATATTAAAAGAGAACTCACCACCAACTGCACTTGAAACAGGATGCATACCATCCTTAATATTGCTAATACGTCCGTTTCCCTGACCATCAGTACTGTTTAGTAAAAGAAACTCTGAACTTTGTAAAGTTCCCTTCTTCAAATCAAATCCAGGAATTGATTTATATGTTGGATTTTTTGTAGTACCTGTTACCATTACAGGCATAGGCATATAACTAATGGCCTTATCATTTAAATATTTAAAATAGAGACGAGCATAACCATTTTTAAAACTTTTTGTGATGTTTGCCTTTATCTGTCCTCCATAATTACCAGTATAACCAGGATCTCTTGGTCCTGTCCCCTGGCGCAAGAATCCTCCAATATGAAATTTCAAATCATCACCGATAGGAGAACCATACTCAAAATCAGTACGGAAAGAGTTATAGTTAACCCCGAGGGTTGTTCCAATACTACCTCCTGCAACATCACCTGTTTTACTAATAAAGTTAATAATACCTGCAGGAGAGTTACTTGCAAAAGTAGATGCACTACCACCTTTTAGCGCTTCAACACGACCTACTGTTTGATCGGCGCGTAAGAATATATCTGCATTACCAAATGATATATCTCCAAACTGAAGGATAGGTAATCCATCCTCATGCAGTTGTAAAAACTTTGATCCCCCTGAGGCAACAGGAACACCACGAACTGCAATATTGGCATTTCCTTCACCTCCTGATGATTCAGAGCGTATACCTGGAATGGCCTTAAACATTTCTGCAGTAGTAACTGCTCCAAATTCTTCTATAAACTTTGGTTTGATCGTTGTCATAGCAACACTAGATTCTAATGCGGACTTCTGGTTTACAACACCTGTAACCATAACCTCATCTAAACCAATCAAATCCTGATACAGCAAAAAATCAAAAGTTACCGTCTGACCTGCCTCAATTTCTATTTCTTTTTCCTGACCTGAATACCCAATAAAGGCAGCTACAAATGTCTGAAGTCCTGATTCTAGATCTGTAAGTTCATAATCACCATCGTAGTTTGTAATAGTACCAATACTGGTTCCCTTTATCATTACTGTTGCCCCCACTAATGGCTCACCTGTATTTTTATCAGTGAGCTTTCCTTTCAATACTCCATTTTGTGCCATTGTATACAACGAGCAAAAAACAACCATTGCAATAATTAATACGGATCTTTTCATAACATTTTTTTTAATTAACCGAAGCTGCTTTAGTATTTAATTCATAAATATGATGCTAATTTAGTATTTGTTAACATACGACACAATAGCTCAAACCCTGTATTTATGACACTTACAACAACAACCGGTTGCACAACCGGTTGTTGTTAATATCTTTTTTTATTATTTTTATTGCAGAATACAAATACTAATCTTTCTCTTATAAAACAGCTTCAAAATGAAAAGAAATCCTGCCACATTAAAAGACATTGCAGAAAAGCTGGGTTTAAATAAATCCACAGTTAGCAGAGCCTTAAAAGACCACCCGGATGTAAGTCAGAAAACCAGGGACATGGTAAAACGAATGGCAAAGAAACTACATTATGTTCCTAATACTGTAGCAGCATCATTACGCCATAAAAAAAGTAAAGTAATAGGCCTATTAGCTCCTCAAATCTCACACTTTTTTCTTCCTTCTGTAATTGAGGGTATTGAAGAAGTGGTTCATAAATACGGGTACAACCTGTTGATCTTACAATCAAAAGAATCGTATGAGCGAGAAGTTGAAAACCTTGATATTTTAATCGCCAACAATGTGGAAGGTATTATCGCCTCCGTGTCAAGAACCACAACTGATTTTACACATTTTCAGCAGGTTATCAACATGGGATTACCTATGGTTTTTTACGACAGAGTGGTACAGGATATAAACACTGATGTGGTTCTGCTTGACGATACTTCAGCAGCATTTGATGCTGTATCTCATTTAATAAGCAAACAAAGAAAAAAAATTGCCATCTGCACAGGAAACATTAACTTATTAATTAGCAGAAACAGGCTCAATGGATACAAATCCGCCTTGAAGAATTATGGAATTGAGTATAACGAAGACTATGTTATTTCATGTGAATGGCCAGAAGAAGCAAAACGAAAAACAATTGACCTGTTAGAACTCCCTGATCCCCCGGATGCTATTTTTGCCATCAGCGACTTAACACTCTCGGGTGTAATGCAAGCTATTTATAGCAAGGGACTACCTGTTCCCAATGATATTTCGGTAGTAGCTTTTTGCGAAGAACCTTTCCGAAGCATGTATAACCCTGTGATCACGGCCATCCAGCCTAAAGGTTTAGAGATAGGAAAAACTTCTGCAGAAATGCTTTTTCAAAGAATAAAAATAAGTCCTTTTGCTGATCCGGAACCAAGGGTGGTATATTTGGATGGACAACTGATAGTCGGGGGTTCTACATAATTCTAGCGGATAGCAAAATATTCAATTTATGCTTTAATCAATTTACTTTAAGAAGTAACTAATTGACCAAATATACATTATTACTTATTCAACTCATCTTCAATATTCTGCCATTTTTTTTGCAGAATATTGAAGATATAATATTTAAAACTCAAAAACAGGCTTGCCTTCCTTGTCAAACTTCACTTCCATAACCCTGGCATGCCTGTTTGGATCATACAAGGGGTCACCTTCAATTTTTTCGTAATCCCGGGCATGATAAACACATAATGGTGTTTTATCATCTTCGGCTACTGTAAAGCAATTATGACCGGGTCCGTATATTCCTTTTTCGTAATCGGATTCCAAAACCGGATACCTTGATTTCTTCCATGAATTCCTGTCCAGCAAATCGGAGTCTTCATCAGCTTCCATCATCCCCATGCAATAACATGCTCCCGTAGCACTCGCTGAAAATGCAATATAAATCTTTCCCTTATTCTTGATTACAGCAGGTCCCTCGTTTACCCAAAAATCAACACGTTCCCAATCATAATCAGGCGTAGTAAGCATAAACTGGACTGTTTTTAATTTAATGGGCGACTCCATTTCTGCCAAATATAAGTTGGAAGCAGCAAACTGCCCCCCTGTTTTTTCTGCCCAGCAGAAATACCTTTTTCCTTTATTTTCAAAGATGGTTGCATCCAGCGAAAAATCAATAAATGTTTTATTGTCTCCATCTGCCGGCTGCATCTGCCCCAACTCTATCCATTCATCTTTCAAAGGATCCTGGCCTTTGCATTCCAATACATATGGCCTTAATTTCCAAATATCATCAACTTCGCTGCCTGCAAAATAAATGTACCATTTCCCATCCAGATAATGAATTTCAGGGGCCCAGATATGTTGGCTCATCGGACCAGACTCGTGCTTGTGCCAGATACTAAATATTTCTGCATCTTGTAATCCCTCAAGCGTTTTTGCTTTACGGAGTTCTATGCAGTCGTACGAAGGAACCGAACCGGTAAAATAATAATACCCATCAGTATGTTTATAAATAAATGGATCGGCTCTTTGCTCTACAATAGGAGCACTTTTTTCTGTTGCCATCTTAAATATGAATTTTTGCTTTTATTGTTTCGTAATACTTATCTGTAATCTTATATCGCATAATCAACATTCCATTGATTACGTGGAATACTCCTGGAATAATTGTTAACATTAAAGACAGTCCTAAAAGAGCAGTTTCTGATTGAACAGGATTAAGAATTTCTTCAGTTGGTGCTACATATCCAAAGCCAGAAAGTAATAAACCTACAACAGCTCCGGCAACACCCATACCTGCTTTTTGCGCAAACGAAATACCTCCGAATGCCAAACCAGAAACACGTACACCAGTTTCAGCTTGTCCATGGTCTACAGCCTCAGCAATAGCAGTCCAGAATATTGGAGCATGAATGTCAACTACAAACGAAAGAATGAAATACATTACGTAAGCAGACATCATGCTTTCTGGTTGAGGTTTAATTAATAAAAACATAAGGATACTCAGTATTCCTACTCCATACTGTGACATCCAGAATAATTTCACCTTACAAAAACGTTTGGTAATAAGAGTAGAAGCCGGCATAGCTAAAATAGCAGCTGCAACTCCGGTACCCATAAATGTAGATTGTACAACCTCATCTCCTCCAAGGTAATACTTTGCGTAATAAATAGCGACTGAGGCACGAATAACATAGCCTGTAGTACCCGATAAACACGAACCTAACAGTAACATCCATTGACCGTTTTTAATCAGGTATTTTAATTGTTGTAAATAAGGTGTTTTTTCTACAATATGTTCGATACGTTCTTTAGTTGTAACAAAACAAAATATAAATAATAGTGTACCCCCAAGTGCCATAACACCCATAGCCAATTGATATCCACGAGCAATGTTTCCAGCTCCGAATGATTTAGCCATGATTGGAACCAAAATAGATACACCAAATGCTGCTACTTTTGCAAAGAATAAACGATATCCACTTGCAGACAAGCGCTCTTTTGGATCATTTGTTAACACCCCGATTAATGAAATGTAAGGAATGGTAACTGAAGTAAACATTAAGGTTACTAAGATGTATGTACAATAAGCATAGATCAGTTTACCTGTATAATCAAATCCGGGAGTTGTAAACGTCAGAAATACTGAAATCCCGAAAGGAATAGATAAATACAAGAAATAAGGACGGAAACGACCATACTTTTTAGATTTATATTTATCTGTAATAATACCCATTAATGGATCACTTATGGCATCAATAAGTCTTACCAATAAGAACATTAGAGCAACATCAGTGGGTTTAATACCAAATACATCAGTATAAAAATAAGTGATGATAAGGAACATAGATGAAATGACAACATTTACTGCCGCATCTCCCGAGCCATATCCGATTTTTTCAAGTACACTTAGCTTTTGAGGTTTCATTTATTCTTCTTTAATGAATGTTTGAATTTTGTTGAATAAAGAAGTTTTCCAAGGTCTGTTTTATTACCACAATATGGATTAACTCCCATGCACAAAGATCAAAAGCAATTTTATAATACCAGTGGAATTTTAAATATATGCGGTGGATATTTAAATAAATAAACTGAAGTGTACTGACGGGGAGGGGTGCGAGGTAAGGTTTGAGCTCATGCAGATAATGATCAGATTCTTATTTTTTATAAACCTAACCTGTACCAGCCAAAAACAAATAGTAGTTTTTGACTAGTCCAGGTTGATAAGGCTATTACCTATCAATAGAATCTATTTTTCCGGTAAAAGCAAGAAGTTGCTGATAAGTAGGAAATCCCTCACTATCGCCTCTTACCAAGGTAGCCATAGCACCCACTCCATTGGCAAAATCACCTGCCTCCTGAATTGAAAGGCCTTTTAACCTGCTACTTAAATACCCTGCTGCAAAACCATCTCCTGCTCCTACAGTATCCTCCAGGTGCTCCACTATGTAGCCCGGTACAAACTCAGTAACTTTTCCATCAGAAACCATACAACCCTTTTTTCCAAGCTTTAGGGCAATTTCACTAATTCCCATACCATGGAAAGCTTTAAAGATTTCTTGAGGATCTGTATCCCCTAATAATATCTCTGATTCGTCTATTCCAGGAAATAAAATATCCACGTGATTACATATTTCCAGAATGGTTTCCTTTGCTTCTTCCAGCGACCACAATTTCAACCTTATATTAGGATCAAACGAAACTGTAATACCATTTTGCTTTGCTATTTTTATAGCTTCAAGTACAGTTTCTTTTGCTGATTGGCTTATTGCAGGTGTTATACCTGTAATATGAAGGATCTTTGCACTTTTAATGTATTCCAGATCTAAATCAGCAGGCTGAAGGAAACTTGCGGCTGAATTTTTCCGGTAATAATACACATTGGGGTTTACATGTTCAAATAATTCCTTAAATAAAAGCCCGGTTTGATGCTCCTTATCTATTATAGTACGTGATACATCAACTCCTTCGCCCCTGACCATGAACTTTATGTAACGACCAAATTCATCGTCGCCAATTTTTGAAAACCATCCCACACTATGCCCAAGTCTGCTTAGTGCTATGGCAACATTTGATTCTGCTCCGGCAATTGACTTGGTAAAATTATGGACATGTCGCAACGGCCCCTTGTCTCCAGGACTAAATAAAACCATCGACTCTCCAAATGTAATTACATCCAAACTATTTTTCATCGGTAGATTGTTTTTTTGGTTTCAATGCACAACCACCCCTATTAATAACAACAGGCAATAGTCAATACATTAAATAATATTGGTATATGTTATATTCTGGCTTTAATACGTAACAAAATTAACATTTTTGAACCTATCGCATCACCTATCGCAAGTAATTTTCTATGTCGATGATAATTGCTCAAAATTTGCAACCCACCTTAAACGCATAAAGATTTTTAAAATGACTAATTTCCTGATCTCCTATCCCCTTTCAGTTTGCTATAAACATTTAAATCAGTATACGCATTTCCTGATAGCAATTCTCCTGATCGTTCTATCCCTTCAAACTTAAATCCAAGCCGTACCGGAATATTGTTGCTAGCCTGATTTTTAACTGCACATTTGATCTGAACCCGGTTTATGCCCTGTTCATCAAAGGCAAAATCACATAACTGATTCACCGATTTGGTAACGATCCCTTGCTTTTGGTATAGTTCAGAAAGCCAGTATCCTATTTCTGTTTTGTTGTTAATCCGGTCAGTGCCCCTAAAACCAATAAGTCCCACAAACTCATTGTTTTTTCTTATGGTAAAAACATATTCAAAGCTTTCACCCGGAGCATTAACAATTGATTTTACAAATCCCTCTGTATCAGACAAGGCTTTGGTTTTTTCTACAAAAGGCAGCCACCGACCAAGATAAAGACGCTGGCTATCAATTGTTTCAAAAATATCCTTAGAATCCGACTGCTCCAGTTGCTTCAAATTAATTTCTGAATCAACTTTAATTATTAAACTCCTGGTGATCATTATTCAAGTTTTATTTCCTATATGTATAATATCAGGTTTAATTTCTATTTAAAGAACCTATACGAAAAACCAAAACTAAAAAAATTATCAATTGCATTTTCATTTATTCCTATACCTCCCGAAACATCCAACTGAAAGTTTTGTAAAACTAAAAACGTAAAACCTGCATCACACAAATGTTCTACCCCTCCTTCTTCCGGAATCAACCCAAAGCCTTCCAAAAATACTCCAAGCTTTTCTGTTAACCCAACTCCTAAGGCTGCCGAATAAATATATCCGGGCACAGGTGTTTCCCCATCCCATTCAACGCCAATATTATAACCAAGAGAAATCCTCTCTGAAAAGGAATGTCCAAAGGAAAACCGGGAACTCAATGCTGAATAATCAGTCTTAAAATCTTTATTGGCGGTAAATGGCAAAGCCAATCCACCCAAAAAGGCAACTTCAGGTCGCCAACCATCTTCTTCTGCAATTTTCACTTTAAAACCCGTGTATAAAGGTCCAAAACCTGAGTAAATATCAGAAACCCCTGTATCATTTGCCAAAACATCTTCACCCAAATAGTCAATACCTAAACGCAACTCAAAATTATTGAACAAACCAAAACGCAACAAGGTAGTATTATAAGCAAAGGATATTAGCCTGGCATCATCCGTTTTGTTATTTTCTCTCACAAATCCTGTTTCAATTTGCAATGAATTAAGGGGGACTACCGATGAAGATTCGGTTTGGTCAGGCCTGTCTGTAATCAATTCCGGAACTCCGTCCTGAGCATAAACAACAACAGAGAGAGTAACTAAAACAAGTATCCATATCGTTCTCATATATTATCATTTCAGGTTAATTTATAACACAAATCATTATGTATAAAAAACACTAAAACTTGGTTTTGTTCAATAGACCTGTATTTTTTCTTGTACCTAATAATATCTATATGAACTAAGCAGAATGATTTTCAATTCAGTTTAAATCCTTCAAAACAATATCGCTTAATATTTCAGATATTTTCTTTCTTAACACCTCTTTATCTATTGGTTTATGGACTAGAGTGGTTGCTCCATTCGACAGACAGTTTCCTAAAGTACTGTCATTTTGGTCTCCGGTAATAATTACGATAGGAACATCAAGCCATTCTTCCTGTATATCGTCCAAAACTTCAAAACCATTTTTGTTTGGCATTTCCAAATCCAGCAAAATAAGATCCGGTTTCTCTACCAAAATCAATTTCCACCCCTCTACCCCGTCACAAGCCTCAATAATTTCTACATTATAGGGTGATAATATATTTTTGATAATAACTCTTGAATCTGGGGCATCATCAACTATGAGTATCTTCTTCATCCTTCAAAATTTAGCATCAAATGATATACACTAATACTTGTATTTTATAGGAATGGATATATTTTTATGATGAAGTGCTTTACATTGTTTGACTAATGGATAAAATAGCTATTTCTTTTCTTAATCTTTACTGATCTCCCCAACCATTAAAATTGGAACAGAAGTTCTTTCTGCTATTTCCTCTACAGTCATTCCGCTATTATAAAAGTGTTTTACAGGGAATGGTTTCACCTATTTCAATCAGATTATTTTCAGGATCAAAAAACCACACTATTAGAATTAATTAGTCTCTGCTACAGGTTCTGTGCAATTCAATTTTAAACCGGTATATTTGCATGCTCATTTTATGTATTATGGATACGGCATTGTATTATTTCTCTGGTACCGGCAATAGCTTAAGTGTAGCCCGAACTATCAAAGACCAGATAACGGATTGTGAAATTTTTCCAATCATCGGGTGTTTAAAGCAAAGGCCAATAAAGATTAGTGCCCAAAGGGTTGGCATTATTTTTCCTATACATTTTATGACGATTCCCCGTATTGTTTGCGAGTTTTTATCAGAAATGAACTTTCAGAAGCCCCAATATATTTTTGTTATAGTTACAGGTGCAAACCCGAAGCTTGGCAATGCCCTTTCTTTAGCCGTAAAATACCTTCAGGCATTAGGGCAAACACTAAATGCAGGCTATTTTATCCCAATGGTAGCAGCTCATTTTCCATATATAAGCTTATCAAAAACAAAACACCCCGACCAACAATACCAGGAAGCGCACAAGAAAGTGTTAGATATCAGTAAAAAAATCAGGCAGCTGGAAAATGGATTTGACAAAGAATTTGCCGTATTCGCTGATATTAAACAACTTGTAACTAAAGAAACGAAGGCAAAAGAAAAGTTTTTTACCATAGATGATGGCTGTATACGTTGCGGGTATTGCATGCAGGTTTGCCCCTTTCAAAACATCAGGTTACATGGCAAACATATCCAAAGGCTGGATAACTGCCACAGTTGCTTTGCCTGTTTGCACTTTTGCTCCAAATCGGTTATTCAGTATAAAAAATTATCGGTAGGCAAACCCCGCCATCACCACCCGTCAGTTTCACTTAACGATATTTCCTTGCAAAGGAATTTGTAGTAAATCGAAAAAACATCAACTAATTTAGCAATTCACTGATTGTTTGAGCCTTTGATAGAATATTTCCATTTTCATCTATCAGGTAATTTGCAGGTATTGAATTTATATGGTAATCGGTTGCAATTTTTCCTAATGTTCCTTTAAAATCACAATAATTAACCATGCCAGCTATCCCTAACTTCTCCATTCCTGAAACCCATCTTATACTATCCAAATCTAATGATATATTGATGATTTTTAAACCCTTGTTTTCATGCGATAGTTTTAATAATTCCGGTATTTCTTCAATACATGGAGCACAAGATGAAGACCAAAAGTGCAATAATACTTTACTTGATTTAAGATTTTCAAGCGAGCACAAATTCCCATGATTATCTTTAAATGAAAATTCTGGAGCTGCCGTCTGCTTTGCAAATCCTACTTCATTTCCTATTATATGCCCCAATGGAGTCTTTTGTATTCTTGGTTCTAAATAGGAGTAGAATAATTGAATTTTATCAAGGTGTATTAGATTATTATTCATCAAATAATTAATTACAAAAGCAGCAACAAGTTTATTATTGTTGGCTAAAATTATCTTTTCTGAATCATCAATAAATTTTAAGTATAACTCTTTTATATCATCTTTATTCAACTCAGAATTTGTTACATTATTAAAGAATTCAATCCATAAATCCTGAAACTTATAGAATTCACTATTATTATTCGGATCTGCCATAAATATAGGCCTGTTAGGATATTTAGCTCTAATATTGGCTGAAAATTTGTTATTGACCTCAATTAAATCTGCAAATTTTATCTCTGTCACTTCTTTTGAAAGGATTAAATATATTGGTCTGTCGCTTTTATTAATCCCCTCAAACATTATATGGTATAAAGTAGGTTCTTCTATATCTCCAATATTAATATCAAACAGATTACCGGATAAAGATATTGTATCTGCTTTTTGCGTAACAGTATTATACAAATACAATTTTCCTGAATAAGGATTCTCTATTGCTATTTTTAGAGTTTCATTTTTATTGCAGCCAAATAATAATACTGCAATTAATATATACAGTAATCTTTTCATTGTATGATTTGTTTTGGAGTTTAATTGGAAACAAAAACAAATTTAAATTAATTACTGAGAACAGAAGCAACAACTACTACTATTCCATCTAATAAAAAAGACCGTCCCAAAAAGGAACAGTCTTTAAATGTATAGTATTAACGAATTAAGCAATATTACATGCTACCAAACAACCTTATGGCCAAAAATAGAATATTCAATATCCTCAAGTGTTTTTAATTTTGCAATGGCCTGAGCTGTATTGATATTGGCATTTATCCACTCTTTGCCTTTTTTACCTTTACCGCTTTCCATTCCGGCTTTAAAGTCACAATCAGGCTTTAAATACAAAGTATAAAGCAAAGTCAGATTCTCACCTTTTACTAAATCTTTAATAGTTGTTTTATTACCTGAAGCATCCTGAACTTCAAAATCGCCAGGCAATTCTTTACCATGGTAATCAAAAAAGGTTGTTGGTTTCTTAGGATCTTTCTTAGCTTTCTTAGTCAACTTGCTCTTTTTTACGTAATCCTTTGCAAAAGCATTATAGTCAGCGAATTCAATTACTCCCTGCATATTCTTCTTAGGGCTTAAGGCAACGTTTTTAAACGACTTATAAAGTCCTGAAACCACACCATCCTTATCAAAAAAGATTCCTCCGTTCCAAGCCAACGAATAAGCTTCTGCCGGAGCTCCGCTATATGTAATATCATAAGCAGCACCTTCTTTTTTAATTCCCATAGCAGCAAGCCCCATACCGGTTGCAGATTTGGCCTCTTTTACCTCTGCAGTAATACCCGGAGTGTAATAGAACTTACAGTCAGGGAATTTACTTTCATCAAAAGTGGCATTTTTTTCACCCATAAACAATACAACTACCTTAGGCTGGTACTTCGATTGAGCAAATGTGCATAAGCAAACAGCAATCATTAAAAATAATAATGATACCTTTTTCATAACGTTAAAAGTTTTTAGTGTTTATTCTGTTCTGTCAACAATGAACTTTTCATTCAAAACAACATACGAAAGGGTGACACCACTGTTACCGCTTTAGGACAAACATCCATTTCCGCATGATGAACATCGACAATTTTATGATTAATCGACAAAACTAAAAATAATTGATAAATGACAATTACCTTTAAATTATTTTGGTTAAAATTTAATTATTCCAAAACAACATGTAATTTTGAGAACAGTTGTCTATGATTGAAAACCTATCAAAAATTGAAGTAAAACATGAAGTATGTCGACAGGGATCTAAGCTGGCTGAGTTTTAACGCCCGAATCTTACAGGAAATTGCCGATAAGTCAATCCCATTAATGGAACGTTTAAAATTTGTTGCTATCTATTCATCCAACCTTGAAGAATTTTATAAAGTAAGGGTTGCTAGTCATAAATTTGAACAGAAGTACAAGGGCGACAAGAAAAACAAATTCGGCTTCCGCCCTTCATTTATACTCCAACAAATTAATACAACCGTAAGCCGGCAACAAGAACAATTAGGCAGTATTTTTTATACTGAATTGATCCCGGAAATGGCACAGGAAGGCATCCATCTGCTTCATAACAACATTAGTGATGAAGATCGTAAACAGGTTTCGGAATATTACGACCAACACCTGCAAGGACAGTTCTCCCTTTATGACATTACCGATGAATCAAACATCAACCTTAAAAACCAGGCCATTTACTTATTTTGCATTCACAAAAGCAAGCAGTATTTACTCGAACTCGACTATGATAAATGGGGAAGGTTTATCACCATTTTTAAAGATGAAAAACAACACCGCATCATACAGCTCGATGACATTTTTAAATACAACATTGAGAAATTCTTACACAAAGATGCCGAAATATTTGCTGTAAAAATATCAAGGGATGCCGAGCTTTATATTGATGAAGACCAGGACGAAAGCATTGTAAAAAAGATAAAGAAAAGTCTTAAAAAAAGGGAAACCGGTCTGCCATGCCGCCTGTTATTCAACGAAAACATCCCTTTTAAATACATCAACAGCCTGCGGCGAAAGATCGATATTGACATGGCTAGCCTGCTCCCCGGAGGAAAATACCACAACTATTACGATTTCTTTGGTTTTCCTACCTACAGCAACAAGGCACACCTTTATAGCCAGGAACCCCAAAAAATACCTTGTCCACGACTTGAAAAGTCGGATGACTATTTTGAAGAAATAAAAAAGGACGATATATTTTTAAGCTACCCATACCAAAGCTTTGATTATGTCACCAACCTATTAACAATAGCAGCCACAGATAAAGATGTAACAGAAATTAACCTCACACTTTACCGGGTAAACAAAGCATCAAAAGTATGCGAAGCCCTGGAATTGGCAGCTCAAAATGGCAAAAAAGTATTTGTGCTATCCGAAGTATTGGCACGTTTTGATGAAGAATCTAATATTTATTGGGGCGAAAGACTTGAAAAAGCAGGCGCCACAGTAAAATATGGCATCAAAAACCTAAAAGTACATGCCAAAACCTTTTCCATAAAAAGACTGGAAAACAAACAATTGCGCACCTATGCCTACCTGGGTACTGGCAATCTGAATGAAAAAACTGCAAAAATTTATGCCGATCATGGAATATTAACAGCAGATCCCCGTTATACCAATGACGTTAATGAAGTTTTTGCATATTTAAAAAACGAACAGACCACACCTGTATTCAGGCACCTACTGGTAGCACCTTTTATTTTAAGGGATACTATCGAAAGCCTTATTGACAACGAGATTGAATTTGCATCAAAAGGACTCCGGGGAGAGATGAACATTAAACTTAACAGCCTGGAAGACCCACTGATGATAGACAGGCTAAGAAAAGCTGCCGATGCAGGAGTAAAAATAAACATGGTTGTTCGTGGCATATGCTGTTATACCCCCTTAAGCAAGATGCAAAAACAAAACATAAAGGTTGTGAGCGTTGTGGACCAATACCTGGAACACACCCGCATTTATCATTTTTACAACAACGGCAAGCCCAAAACATATTTGGCATCTGCTGATTGGATGACACGCAACCTGTACAGGAGAATTGAAGTGGCCTTTCCTGTCTTTAAAGAAACTGACCAAAAACTTTTATGTGAGGAAATAAATTATCAAATTACCGACAATTTAAAAGGGAGATATATTTCCAATGGAGAAGAAAACATTTATGTTTCCGGCAGCAACGAAAAATCCTCCCAATTAAAAATGTTTGATCTTATCAATCAACAGAATAATAAAACGAACAGATGATGGCAGAAGAGAGCTTGACCAACTTGGTTAAAGAATGTATTGAAATTGCAAAGGATAAAATTGAAAAAACCAGCAATCCTGCAATGTATTTCCATAATTGGGATCATACCTTAAATGTATTCCAGGCTACAACCGAGATTTCTTCAAATACCGAAGGTATTACTGAAAGAGAATTAGAATTAATGCAAATTGCAGCTCTTTTCCACGATGTAACTACTTGTGAAGACCACAAAGGTCACGAAAAGACTTCTGCCACTTTTGCTTCCGGGGTTCTTAAAGAAAAACAACTCCCACAAAAGGAAATTGATTTTATCACAAGGCTCATCCTTTCCACCAACCTAAAACACGAACCTGCAGATATATACGAGAGCATAATCAAGGATGCTGATTTATCTCACTTAAGAAAAGACAGCTACATCACCCGTCCGTTTATCAACCTGTTTAAGGAAATCAACACCTTAAAAAAACTAACACCACAGGAATGGATAAACGAGTGCATTAGTTTTTTTGAAGAAAACAACTTTTTTACGCCTTACGCCCTCGAGAATTTCAATAAGGGCAAAGAAAAAAACAAGGCTCGGTTATTAGAGCTTTCCGGAATGGGAATTGAAAATTCTAATGAACTTGAGGAACAAACTTCAAAATTCAAGAAGAAAAAGGCCAATGGAAAGGCAAAAAAAAATAACAAAACAAAACCTGACAAAGGAGTGGAAACCATGTTCCGGATCGAACTGAGAAACCACCTGAATTTAAGCAGGATTGCCGATGATAAAGCCAACACTCTAATAAGCGTTAACGCGATTATTATATCCATAGTACTATCTACCCTGTTTCCTAAACTAGATAACAACCCCTACTTAACTTTCCCTGCGCTAACCCTGGTACTAAGCAGTATAACCACCATCATAATATCTATTGTATCTACCATTCCAAGAACCACACATGGTTTGCTAACGAGGGATGATGTAACTAACAGAAGAGGCAACCTGGTTTTCTTTGGAAACTTTTACAAAATGAACCTTGATGATTTTGAATGGGGTATTGAAGAGCTGCTCAACGACAAAGACTATCTATACAAAACATTAACCCGTGATTTATATTACCTGGGCATTGTACTAAAAAAGAAATATACATTTCTACGTGTAGGATACATCACTTTTGTTACCGGTCTGATTATATCAAGCATCATCTTTGTTGTCAAAATTTTTATGAACTACCAATATTTTACAACCGTAAATTAATTGCAAATTCTAGCCCCCTCATAACTAAACCAGAAACAATAAGACAAAAAAAGGAGGTCGAATTCAGGAAAGAACCGACCTCCGGTACACACAGGAATTGTTGGGAGGAAAATTTATCTTATATGCTTTTTGTTCTGCAACAAATATCCAGTTTTAGTACTTCCTAATCATTACGCATCTGTTACCAATACCTTAATTATTGAATTCTTTTTTAAATCGCCACCTCTCTATCCCAACCCATAGAATCAACCTTTCACCCTGATAAACAACCTTATAATTCCATTATTACAGATAACAAAAATCTAACATTGTCATTTTGTCTTTTAAAAACAACACCAATGTGCCATATTGACACTAATAAATGATCTCCTCCTGCCCTCTTGTCCCAATTAACAAGATGGCACTTCATTTGAAATATTACTTCCCGAATTAACAATCGAAAAAAAATTAAAAATTTAAAATAGGAGGATTTAATTATGACACTTATCAGAAAAACAAACAGCAACTTTGATTCATTATTAAACAATTTTATGAATGGGGATTTCCACATGAACCAAAATGGTTTATATAGTGGCAACAAAACCATGCCTGCCGTAAATATTTACGAAGACAATGAGCAATATTCAATTGAACTTGCTGCTGCAGGATTAAAAAAGGAAAACTTTAGCATTGAGTTTAACAATGGCAAGCTGACCGTATCTGCAAAAGAAGAAAACAAAGAAGGGCAAGACAAAAAATACACACAACGCGAGTTTAACTACGCTGGTTTTTCAAGAACCTTTGTTGTACCAAAACAGAAAGTTGACGACGGAAAAATTACAGCTTCGTATGAAAACGGAGTACTAAACATCACTCTCCCAAAACGCGAAGAAGTAAAACCAAAACCGGCAAGAAACGTAGAAATTGCCTAAATATTTTTGTATTAGTCTGATTTAAGAGAAAGGGGATTTCCATAGGAAGTCTCCTTTTTTTTCTTGGTAAATTTCTTGATACTCCCTATGCAGTGTTGGCAAGAAAACTGCTAAAATTTTTGTTAGCCCACCCACACCCCTCAGTGCCTAAAGGGGAAGTTGCTTCCACACAGTGCGTTGGAGTTTTCCCCTTTAGGGGAACCAAAGGGGTAAGCGCAGGAATCATGAGTTTTCTTGATACTCCCTATGTAGGTCTTCAATACCACGAATAAAAAACCAACAGAGCCAATGAAGTATTACATTGACAAGAAAAAAAAGCTGACACACTCAATAATGCATTACTTTGGGAGAAAAATAAAACTGACAGCCATAATCAAACGCTACATTGAGAGAAAACAATAACCAACCCACTCCCGTTATCCTAAAAAATCCGTCTCCTTTTTTTCTTATACTTACTTCTTGAAGTACTAGACAAAGGATTAGCTGATTCAGAACAAGGTAATGCCGGCCGTTTACCATTCAACCTTAAATTACGCTGATTAAATTCAAAGATAAGGGACAACTCATGGGCTCCTTGCGCATTCCACCCCAATCCCGATATGGAAACATCATAACTATATCCCACCCTAAAAGGGCCATAATTATACGAAAGCAAAGCCACTATAGCATCCTGGTTTACATTGGATGCCCCATCTGTAGAAATAAAAGGAACACCCCGGTACCACACTCCAATCTCAAGAGGATCATTATGCCAATACACCCCCAGATCAGACTGCGTATTTTTGAGTTGTTTTTGAATACGATAACTTAACGAAAACGACCTGTTAACACCTTTCATCCTGCTTTTTTCGGTCCAGATATTCATTCCCCCAAAAAAAACATACTTCAAAGCCATCTTCATCTCTTCATTCAAAAAGGTATAATTTGGTTGAGCCATATGATCCAAAGTCAATCCAAACCAATATTTAGAACTGTACAAAAATACCGAAGACGCAAAATCGATATAGTTGGTTTTTTCATTATTTAATCGCTGCCACGAGCCAGACCCGCCACCCCCAATCATCTCATCACCAAAATTAAGCTTGCTAAAGTTAATGGATTTACTCCCATAACTAAACTGCAGACCGGGAATTACCTGCCATTCATCATTCAACATCAAATTATAACTATACTGAAATCCCAACAAATTACTCGTTAACCCTGCAGAACCAGCCACATCCTGATACAACAAAAAACCAATCCCACTATTGATAGAATGAAAGAAGTTATCAAACGAAACCGAATAAGTTTCATAAGCAGTTTGCACACCCGGCCACTGATTCCTGTAATTGGCCACCAATCTCCCTCCATCAGTTGAACCTGCCAATGATGGACTCATATACAATGGATTGGCATAAAACTGAGAAAAATGAGGATCCTGAGCTTCCATCACGGTACATGACAAAACCAACACTACAAATATGATATTCCTTATTGCTGTCATTTCCCTGTTACCTTATTAATGTTACATCTCCTGTATATACTTTCACCTGACCGGTACCAAACCTACACGTCACCTTCCATATATATACACCCTGTGCACACAAACTCCCTTTATGATAACCGTTCCATCCCACATTTACATCATCACTCTCAAATATCAACTGTCCCCAACGGGAGAATATCTGCATTTTATACTCTACAATCCCTTCCTGAACCACAGGATAGAACACATAATTGTTTTTATCTCCAAACACATACTCCCCACTATTTTCACCTGAAGGATTAGGCGTAAAGGCATTAGGAAAATCAATATCTCCACCTTCTTCTGCAATAATAGGCTCGTTCAATTCAAACACATCCTTACAACCAAACTCATTCTCCACCTCCAAAGACACATTATAATTACCCTTTGCCTGGTATTCATATTCGGGACTAACCGCAGTAGACACCGTACCATCACCAAAATCCCAAACATAAGCATCTGCTCCCACAGACTTATTAGCAAACGTAACGCTCTGACCTGGCACTGTAACCACTTTAGGGAACGCCTCAAAGAAAGCAGTTGGCTGTGGATACACCTGAATCACAAGATCATCCTTAACCACTTGCCCCCCGGGTCCCACAACAGTAAGCCTCACCTGATACTCTCCAGAGGAATAATAAGTATGTACCGGATTAGCTTGCGACGAAACACTTCCATCCCCAAATTCCCAGAGGAAAGTTTCCACATCAACAGCCTCACTGTAAAATTCAACCGTTAACGAAGGACAACCCTGGCTCGCCGGACCATAATCCACCGTTGGTATATTAGGAAGAATCTCTATCCTTTTCTCAATTATATTCTCACACTGACCATTATACGCTTTCAATGTAATATCAAACTCTCCTGAATTTATATACTTATGACTAACCGGATCTTTGCCACTAAAAGCATCCCCATCCCCAAAATTCCATTCATAAGTCCATTGATCACCCATGGTCAGATTAGATAGCTCAACCGTAGATTCCGGCATCTGTTGGTAATCGGGCGTAACAGAAAAATCAGCAACCGGCGTAGCATAAACATTCACCGTTGCATAAGCCGTATCAAGGCAACCGTAAACTGACTCTGCAATCAATGACACCTCAAATTCTTTATCCTCAGCACTCTCATTAACAAATACATTTAAGCCCAGGTAGTCACCAGAAGTATTTCCATCGCCATAGTCCCAAATAAACTTACTTGCCCCGATTGAATTGTTTCCCAGACTAACCTCCAAAGGAGAACACCCCTGGCCTCCCCCAGAAACCACAGCCTCCACATTTGGGTTCACACTAGTATAACCATCCATTGAGTCCCGGCACCCAAAACTATTCTCTGTCACCAGTCTGATCCTATAATCCAACGGGGTATATTTCTCATTGTAATACGTATGTTCAACACCCTGATTGCCTTCCACAATAGCCATACCCCCATCCCCGAAAGTCCAGAAAGACTGATCAATATTCTCTGTATAATTGGTAAACTCAACCAGTTTGGGTGAACAAACAGAAAAATCATTGGGTTCAAAATAAGTATCCGGTGAAGGCAGGATCGTCATTACCGTATGCGCTGTATCGCTACAGCCATAAGCAGACGTAGCAACCATACTCACATCAAAGTCCATTGGCACATCACCCGGATTTTCAAAAACATTTTGCCCCTGAACATTATTTGATGTATTACCATCATCAAAATCCCACAAGTAATTAATACTACCAACCGAATGGTTTGTAAATTGAGCTTCGTATGGAGAACATGCCGTGAGTCCATCAGATATTTTTGCCACAACTACAGGATTAACAGTTGTAAAACCGTCCATCGAATCCTGGCAGCCAAAACTATTTTCAACAACCAATCGTATTTTAAAGTCCTCCGGAACCATACCCCCGTTTTCATATATATGCACTACAGATTGATTACCATCAACAGACAGAAGATCACCATCCCCAAAACTCCAGTACGATTTTTCTATATCTAATGTATGATTAATAAAAGTTACTTCTTTAGGAGAGCACACTGCAAAATCATTGGGCTCAAAATTTGCACCTGGCGAAGGTAACACCACCACTTCCGTTTCTGTTGTATCCACACAACCATAAACAGACGTTGAATACAATGTTACCGAATGTCTTTCCTTTCCTTTTGTGTCATTTGTAAAAACTTTGGTATACAAATGAATGCCCTGATTAAGATTCCCATCCCCCAGATCCCACTCATACTTAAAGGCTCCGGCGTCAGCCACAAAGCTTACTTTAAGAGGAGAGCATCCGCTATCCGGTTCTGCTACTAAATTAAAATCCTGCAACGGATACACAGTTGTATATAATCTGGAAGTATCGGTACAATTATAATCGTTTTTAACAACCAACTGCACACCAAACGACTGGGTATACACTTCTTTATTGTTAAAAACATGAGATACATGCTCTGACGTTTCACTATCTGCCCCATCTCCAAAGTCCCATTCATAAAAAGTAGCCCCTTGCGATTTATTTGTAAAATCCGTTTCCAAAGGCGAACAACCTATTGAATTATCCATTTCAAAATACGAAACAGGTGCAGGAGCAATCTCTATAGATGCATCAATAGTGTCCGAACATCCATCAACCGTATTGGCAATAAGCATTATATCATAAGTTACCGGATTAGGTGTATTGTTACTAAACACCTGAACAGGACTCTCTTCAACAGAAATATTTCCATTTCCAAAATCCCAGTAATAACTATCTGCATTAACCGATAAATTTTCAAACTGTAATTCAAAAGGCGTACAATGGATAGCCGGCGGTGGCGTTATATTTGCCTCCGGAACCCGGTAAAAAGTAATACTTACCGTAGCATCCCCTACACATCCATTACCATTATCTTCAAAATAGGTAAACTCATAGGCTCCTGCCGCATCCACCAAAACATTTGTGGTGTCATTTGCTACATCATCAAAAACCACACTACCTGGGCCACTTGATTTAATCCACTGTCCAACACCAATATGCGGATAGGCAACCAACTTCATCGACAAACCACAGGTATCTTTATCTGCCATAACTGATGGATTAGGAACCTCTGTAAAAGAAACCGTAATATCTGCAGAATCGCTACATGAATTATTATCTTCAACCCACCTTAAATCATAACTCCCATATACATCTGACACTACTATTGCATCCGGAGCACTAAAATCAGAAAAGGTCAACACCCCACTACCATTAACTACTTTCCAGAAACCATTGCCCACACTCGGAACTGCCGCCAATGAGGTTTGCAAGCCACATTGATCAATATCAATTCCAGCATTTGCAACCGGCTGATCATAAACTACAACCGTAATATCATCAGAATCCTCACAACCATCGGCATCCCTAACGGTGTAAGTATATACAAAGGTTCCCACTTCATCGGCACTAAATTGCGGATTCTGGATATTCACATCCGAAAGCTTGTCAACGCGGGCTCCCGTCCACTGGTGAAAAACATAATTACCGGAGCCCCCACCTGGCGAGGGTGCCATTGTTACCACATCTCCCTTACAGAGCTCTAAGGCAGTATTCGCAAACGAAATACTTACCTCTTCAACAGTTAAATCCAACGTATCTTCATCAAAACAACCATTATTATCCTCCACCCTGTATATCAACTCATATGAAGACACCGTATTGGTAGAAAAAACCGGGTCAACAACCGAAATATCATTCAGGGGAGCAATATCTCCTTTCCACAAATGGGTATATGGAGAAACTCCTCCTGTAGGATTTCCATCTAACGACAAGGAAATACCGGGACATAAACTAGTAGTTCCTCCTTGCAGAATACCAGCCTGAGGCCCTGCAAGTACATTAATATCCACCTGCCCAACATCCGAACATCCATTCCCATCAGTAATATTATACGTAATAGTATGGGTACCCGGGCCGGCAGTCCCTGGATCAAACATACCGCTCCAGGCATCTGTTATACCAGGGCCGCTCCACTGACCACCTCCATCTGCGGCAATCAACATAAAAGCAGCGTCAGACACACATACATCCGGAACCGCATTTATATTTGCTTTGGGCAACGGAACAATCAATGCCATTGCAGTAGTAGTAACCGGAGGATAATCCCCGTTTAAGGGATCCGCAGGAGGCAAGCCATCCGTTAAGTTTTCATCATAGGGATTACAAACATTCCAATTCCTTAAAGTAACTTCAAAAAATGCACCCACCGGATGGTGATCCGGGATTGTTATATCCATTGTGGTATTATATGGGGCTATTGGCCCTTCGATAGGACCAGGAACATGATCAATACTCCCGGCAAAAGGATAAGTCCTGACTACACCACCCACTTCTGCATCAACTATAGTAGTTCCTCCCGTTCCATAAATCCACTGAATCCACCTGTCTTCATTATTAATAACGTCATTTTCATCCGGAGGAGTACAATTCCACTGACTATTATCCGTAAAATGAAAAGTGGCACCATTACCAACACATATCGGATACACCTGAGGATCAATTGCAAGCTCTCCTCCATTCCTGTCGTCAGTATCCCAAACTGTTACAATTTGTTCCTGCACAGAACTCGTACATACCACTCCATTAACAACTAAGGTTGCCCTTGGATGGTAATTACATAAATCTCCTGTATTTGGATAAGTATGGGCATGTGTAGCTTGCCACTCTTTGGGATCAACCCCTGGGTTTGAAGCATCTATTACTTCAACAGGGTTTCCATCGTCCCAATCATATTGTATCTGAACACTGGCTCCTTGATTATTAACCCCCCGGTAGGTTACTACCCACACTACATCAACGGGAGCACATTTACCATTAGGCACAATATCATTGGCCTTAGATAAATACGAACAGTCCTGCGACAAAACTTTTGATGGAAGCAGGGATGTCAAAAATAAAAAAAGTACCAGGTGTATTGTTGTGTTGTGTTGAATTTTCACCTTGGTTTCGTTTTGTGTTATGCCATTTAACGAGGAATTTTAAAAATAGTTTTGATGAAAACACATTTTTTTTAGATTGTTTTAAAAAAATATTTGATCAACATCTTTAAACAATGCAAATATTTACATGGACAAATACACTCCCTCCAAACTACATTATGATCAACAAACAACATACACACCACAAACTACTTACAATTTTAACTTTAACTACAAACCCACATTTGTAAACGTATGTTAATTACATGATTTATATCAGCATCTCCCTATTTTCAAGGGTTTTAATGAGATTCGTCATTTTTTATATTTCACCAAAAGTAGAATTTTACATCGTTAATAACAGTCTGGTTATTTACTATTCTTACAAAATACGCTTGTATTTTGTAAGATTTTATTAGTAAGTAAATTTATGAATATGATAAATAAAGCAATAGCATCAGTTGTTCCCTACTTCCCAAAGAAGTTTGTATGGGTTTTTTCTAAAAAATACATTGCAGGGGAAACAATTGAAGAAGCCATCACAGCTTCCAAAAGCTTAAATGAGCATGGCGTTATGGTAACTATCGACCTATTGGGTGAGTTTATCACAAACCTTAGTCAGGCGACTAAAAACCGCGATCAATATCTTCATATCATAGGTGCTTTTGAAAATGCCAACATTAAAGGCAATTATTCATTAAAACCAACCAGCTTCGGCCTATTGCTCGATCCGGAAAAATGTTATCAAAACATCCGCACTATAGTTGAACTTGCTGCCAGGCACAATAGTTTTGTGAGGATTGATATGGAAGATTCTGAATGCGTTGATCTGGAGCTGACTCTGTATAAAAGGCTAAAACACGAATTCCCTAAAACCGTAGGACTGGTTTTACAAGCCTACTTGCATAGAACAAGCAAGGACATTGATGACTTGATGCATCTGCACACTCCGGATTCTCCATTGAATTTCAGACTATGCAAAGGCATTTATGTGGAGCCGGAAAAAATTGCAATCAAAGATCCAAAAAAAATAAACGAGAACTACTTAAAACTTTTGGAAAAACTACTTTTTAAAGGTGTTTACGTAGGTATCGCAACACACGACAAAGCTTTGGTTAAAGGAGCACTTGAATTAATAAAAAAATACAATGTGCCCAAAGATATGTACGAATTCCAAATGCTGTATGGAGTAACTCCTGAATTAAGAAACAGCATCGTTGGAGACGGACACGAAATGAGAGTGTATGTTCCATATGGGAAGGACTGGTTTGGCTATTCAACCAGGCGACTGAAGGAAAACCCCAAAATGGCACAACACATCATTAAATCTATTTTTGTAAAAGGTTAGGTTAATATATTGGTTATGTTTATGAGACGGGCATTGTGGGGGAAACACAATGTCCGTTTTTATTTTCTACAAAACCAGTATTAGCATAAGTCTTCAAAAAAACGAGCCAGCAAATTATTAAATTCTTCGGCGTTTTCAAGCTGAGGAAAGTGTCCTGAACCTGAAATACGAAACACCTCGCCACCCCATAATGTAGGAATATCCATTGTGCCGTAATAGTCAGCATTAACCATTTCATCCTTTTCACCATGAACTATGCATATAGGAATACTAAGCTTTGCCACCTGCTCAACCTCATCCACATAACTCCCTGTAGAAATTGCCGCCGGGGTTAATTCCCTAATTATCCCGGAACTTTTCTTCATACCATTAAAAATATGTTGAACCCAGTCTTTATTATACAAACAAGCCTTTGCCAATTGCACCAATTGCTCATCATTTAAATTTTTAGTAAAAAACAAAGGGACTGCTGGATTAGGCAGAAACGAATCTTCCATACGAGGCGGCTTTGCTATAAATGGAGCTCCAAAAGTCACAATTCCTTTCACCCCTTCCATTTGGGCAACACTTTCAGCAATTAAATGCCCTCCCCAGGAATGCCCCACAACACAATCAAATTTTTTAAACCTGTGCAACTCCAATAAACGCTCCTTTAAATCAGAAAAAAATGATATCGGACCAGGATTTTCAAGTGCATTTACCTCACCCTCTAAGTCAAATACAGTTAATTGGTGCTTATCAAATAATGAACTACCTATTTGTTCTGAAAAAGAATCCACACTTTGCGAATTCCCTGGTATAAATAAAATATTCATAACCTGTAAAGTTTATCTTCTACTTTGCACATATTCCAACATCAATTGTGCAGTGTTTTTAATATTCAGTAATACTTTCGGAAACATATATAATCTCCCGGGTATAATTATTTGTTATGTAATAGAACTGATTTGGCAATGTATGCTCAGGTATCTGACTTTTTATCTTTCGCTCAATCTCACCAACATCCATTTCAGGATCAAATGTAAAAGTAACACTATCTATAAATTCACTAAATTTCTTATAATCTTTCCGCATATAGTTTAGAAAAGCTCACATTAATCACTCCTAACAAAATTATCAAATTATATATATGTCACATAAAAACATCGACCAATCAAACGAAATATTTGACCAAACAAGTACACAAACATTCCCCTATTTTATTCTTAACATTTACTTTGCGTAAAAAAAGCTATTATTTATCACAATTTTCAAACCTTTTATAATTACACGGCGTACATTTCACGACATTTAACTATAAATTAATTGACATTTTACAGGCAATCTGTTTCTTTGCACACATAAAAAGAAAAAATATAAAAACTCATGAGAAAATTCTTTACTCTATTCCTGATTACGGCCTTAACAGGAGCTGCAACCTATAGCCAAAACAGCACAGAAAATACGGTCTCATTTAAGGATTATCCCCAAAACCTGGGGCCAACAATCAACACAAGCGCTAACGAATATGCCGCTCTGGTTACCCCTTGGGACTCATTAATGTATTTTACCTCTACCAGGGGTAAAAAGATGAACACCCATGGTAACGAAAAAATCTATTATTGCCTAGGGGCACCAAACGATTCAAGTATCCAGGTTTATCCAACCAAAGGATTCAAAAAATCGGTTCATATTAGCATCGCTGGTGTAGACAGCAAAAACGAAAAGATTCTTTTCTATAAAGGGAAGAGAAAAAACGGCTCCCTTAACTCGGCAAAAATAAACTACGGCAAAGTCCTGAAGAAGAAAATACTCAAAGGTGCCATCAACCATGTTGCCTATCGCGAATCGAGCATTTCTATCGCAGAAGACGGATCGGCCTATGTTGTAATAGACAGAGTGGGTGGACATGGAAAAAAAGACATCTGGGTTTGCAAGCACAACGGATCAGGCCGTTTTAGCGGATTACAGAACCTGGGATCTGTAATCAACACAAAATACAACGAGGAAGCTGTATATATATCCCCGGATGGCAACACCCTGTACTTTTCATCAGAAGGTCACGACAGTCTGGGAGGTTACGACATATTTAAAACCACTAAAAACGAAGATGGCTCATGGACCGAACCTGTAAACATGGGATCCATGATCAATTCGCCGGCAAACGAACTTTTCTTTCAACCCTACCCTGGTGACAACATCATTTTATTTTCTTCAGACAGAGATGGTGGCAATGGCGGGTACGACATTTATTCAATAAGTGTAAACGAGTAATTAATAATGAAAACTAAAATGATAAATCAAATGACACACAAACTTCCTGAAAAAAGAAGTTGGATACATAAACTTGTATCTATTAATTTGAAAATGCATCAATTAATAACCGCAGTGTTCTTATCGGGCATTTGCATGCTTACTTCCTGCGAACAGGACACTATAAATGTTGATGATATTGCAGACGAAGCCAACAGGACGTATGAGTTTGCCGGACCACTTAGCAACCTTCATATTTCAGTAGAGGATTTTCTTGAAGAAGTTGATGAAGAAGGCTGGATTACAAAAGATGCCGAAGGAAACCTGTATTATGAATTCAGCGAGGAATACCCTTTTGAAATAGATGATGTTTACACATTATCTGATGTGAATTACTCCTGGTACTATACCCCGGTGGAATTACCTTCAAAATCAACACTAAAAGCATCAAATGCCTTAATCCCATATGATGATGTTACCTATACCGAAACAATAACCATGAGCGAGGATGAAGGCATCCGTTTAGATCGCATGATTATTTCTGGAGCAGATTTAAACCTTAATATTAACACCCCGGCAGGACTTCAGGCCGATGTAAAAATATCACTTCCTGAAGTTAGTAAAGACGGAGAAATTTTATCTACAACATTTAGCGTTGATGGCACTCCGGGCAACAATACTTACTCGCTTCAACAATCGCTGGCTGGGTATGAAATAGAATTTCAACAAGACGAAGCCAATCCGGCAGGTATAGTAAATGTTGTTATTGAGTTTACTAACATTTCGCTTGAAATAGACCCTCTTTCACCTGCAATACCAACTCCTGTAGAGGTCAATTTCCTGATTACAGACATAGAGCCTGATGTAGCTTTTGGATATTTTGATGCCCGCCCAATGGACACGGAAAGTATCGACCTTGAATTTGATGCTTTTGAGGATATGAACATCAACAGCCTGGTTGAGTTTGGGAATATTTGGATCGACGTGAACACATCCAGCACAATTGGAGTTCCTTTTGAAGCCAGCATCAACGAGATTTCATTTTTAGATACCTATTCATCAACAAGCAAAACGCTTGAATTAGACGACAACACATTCTCTGTTGAAGCAGCAACCTATGGCAACCCTGTCACCCCTTCCTTGGCAAACAAAGTCATATCGGGCGACAATTCAAATATCCTCGAAATGGAACTGGGTGTATTTCAGCCCAACCGGGTTATTGGAGAAATTGCCACCAATATTGTCAGCTCAGATCCTTCTCAATCCTATTTTATCAGCCGTACAAGTGAAGTCAATGCTTCTGTAAATATAAAAATACCATTGTGGTTCAAAGCATCTCAATATGCCCGCACCGATACCGTTGATTTTAATTACGTTGAAGAAGTTGGTGAAGGAGAGGACGATGACTTCACCGAAAACTTTGAAGAAGCAACCATCCATCTGAATATGAGCAATGGAATTCCATTTGACATCATGATGCAAGTATCTTTCAGGGATGCAAACTATAACATTGTTGACAAATTATTTGATACCCCGGTAAGCATTGCCGGACCGGAAGTTGATGCAAATGGTATAGTTACCAAACTATCAGCAAGCAGCTTTTCAGCACAGCTTTCCCAGGAACAAATGGAGCTTTTCAGGGATTCTGAAGTGATGTACATATTTGTAGAAACATTATCTGCCACCTCAGAAAATGGTGAAAAACTGGTTCGTATACGGGAAGATAACTATTGCGACATCTCCATTTCAATGGAAGCAAAAGGCAATATAGAGTAATGTTAACAATTTAAGAATAAGAAGATGATTTTTAATAAATATATACGCGCTGTTATTGTTTTTGCCACTTTGTTATATGGTGTAAACCTAAGCGCCCAGAGCCCTTTATCCACATATTATTTAGAATGCCTCCCACAGGTTAACATCAGCAACCCGGCCATGATGCCCCGCGCCAACACTTATATTTCTATACCAAGTGTTTATGCCGGCATCCACACCGACCTGGCTGCCGAAGATTTATTACAAAAACAAAACGGCCAGTGGGTTACGCCTATTGACAAATCGTTTAACTATGACGATTTATACACCAGTATTGGGAAATCAAGTGCACTCTCATCAGAAATAAGCATAGCCCCTATCGGTTTTGGATTCAGGACCGGGGAAAGAGGGTATTTTACCTTTTCTTTTGCTGAAAAAATAAGCGCCAGGATCAATATAGCCAGCGACTTTTTTGAGATAGCAGACAAAGGGCTTCCGGTAAATACCACACTTGACCTGTCAAGAACCGGGGAAAAGCTTATGGCCTACAAAGAAATATCATTAGGTTACGCCCATAAAATTGACGAAAAGTTAACAGTTGGTATCCACGTTAAACCTTTATTCGGACAAGTGGCCTCATTATCTGAAATAGATAATTTTGTTATCAAAACAGGACTGGAAGAATACACTCTTAATGTAAAAGGAAATATATACGCATCGGCTCCTCTTGAAGTGGAAGAAGGAGAAGATGGCTTTGCCGACAATGTTGAATTCCAGGATTTAGAAGACAGCGAATACAATAGCAAATATGGCTCAGGATTTAAAAACAGCGGTATTGCTTTTGACCTGGGAGGAGTTTATGCCTATAGCGACAAAATCGTTTTTTCGGCAGCATTAAACAACCTTGGGTTCATCAAATGGAAAGAAGATTTACATTCACAATCCTTTAGCGGGGAATATAAATTTACTGGTGCAGACGTGGGTGTTTTAACCCTTGACAGCATTGGCGAAATGTTTGAGAACGAAATGGACTCAATTACAGATGTACTACAGGGTGAAACCGGCAATAAGAAATTCTCAACCGGACTAACCCCGTCATTGTACATTGGGGGGCAATATAAAGTAAACCACGCTGTAAGCCTTGGATTATTGTCGCGAAGCACCTTTGAAAAATACAATTTCCGCCAGGAGTTTAACCTGTCGGCTAATTTCAATCCTTACAGTTTTGTTACAGCAAGTATCAATTACAACAAGGAAATTAACGGTTCCAGTGCTATTGGTTTAGCGCTGGCATTAAAAGGCGGACCAATACAGTTTTACATTGTTGCCGACCACATTCCTTTTAAATACCATACTATTGAAGATGATGGAACAAGCTATCCTGCTCCCTTACATATGGAATCATTTTCTTTAATGACTGGTATTAACTTTGTTTTTGGGGCAAAAGGATTTAAAAACAAATCGATGATTGCGCACAGGTAATCAATTCAGAATAATTTAATAAAAAGCGGCTTTAAGTTATGTTTTTCTTAAAGCCGCTTTTTATTTTCCCTAACTCCAGCCTGTCAAAATAAAACAAAAAACGACTTATAAATAGTCAGACCTGAAAAAGTACTATTCTTTGAGAATTAATTGTTTTCAGAGAATAGTATTTTTCTAGATATAAAATTCTAAATAAGTCAAA
>NZ_JAPDPI010000021.1 GCF_026013615.1 Plebeiibacterium marinum | reverse complement strand
GCGGTCTGGACGGGACTCGAACCCGCGACCTCCGGCGTGACAGGCCGGCATTCTAACCAGCTGAACTACCAGACCAGTATAAAACATAATTCAATCTTTTCAATTTCTTAAAACAAAAAACATTTTCTTTGTTTTTGCTTTCATTTGCGGTCTGGACGGGACTCGAACCCGCGACCTCCGGCGTGACAGGCCGGCATTCTAACCAGCTGAACTACCAGACCAACAATGTTTGTTTTTTCTGAAAGCGATGCAAAGATAGAGCTTTTGTTTCTACTTGCAACATTTCAAGCGTTTTTTTTAATGCAAAATTGAATAAAATTTCCTGTATCTCAATACTGGCTTGCAAACCAGAGGGTTGTGCGGGATAAAAAATGAGCTAATTTTAAAGTTTTTTTGCCCCGAAAGCCAGTTTTATCCTTGTGTCAGATAAAAAACGTAATAATACCTGGGGGTTATTTGTTATGTCAACCAGCATCGGGTAGGAATAGTGTATGGTTAATTAAAATTATTACTTCTGGTTAGGTGCAAAAAAAAAGGGTGAGATTGTAAAAATCTCACCCCTTTAAAAATGATATTAAATAATTACTTATTTAATTTATCTTTTGTCTTGTTAAGCAATTCTCCAACAGTGATAATTTCAAGGAAAGTTGTACCACCACCGATAGCAAAACTGTTTCCTAAGTAAGCCACTTGGTCAGCATCTTCAAGAATCTCTTTTTTCTTCAATTTTTCAAGAGTTTTGATCAAGATTTCCTCTTTAGAACCACCTTGCTCCATGATTCTGGGAGAAACACCGTAAGAAAGGTTTAACTCTCTTGCAGTTCTTGGGCTAAAGCTAAGAGCATAAACAGGAGTGTTTCTGCGGAAAGCAGCCAAATAACGAGCCGTTCTACCAGAAATACTGTCAGTAAGAACCGCTTTAACGCCTAAGTCGTTCGCTGATTTTAATGCAGTTTCAGCTAAGTAAGCAGTTTTACTTTTTGAAATATTTGGTACGTGGATATCGTTACGGATATCTTTAGATGCTTCAACTTCTGCAGCGATAGAAGACATGGTTTGTACAGCTTCAACACCATAGTCACCATAAGCAGTTTCACCACTAAGCATGATGGCATCAGTACGGTAATAAATTGCGTTAGCAACGTCAGTAACCTCAGCACGCGTAGGACGAGGGTTTTTGATCATTGTGTGTAACATTTGAGTTGCCACAATAACAGGCTTTTTAATCTCAACACACTTTCTGATCAATGCACGCTGGATTCCAGGAATTTTTTCCTGAGCGATTTCGATACCCATATCACCACGGGCAATCATCACACCGTAAACACATTCAAGAATTTCGTCGATGTTATCAACACCTTCCTGGTTTTCAATTTTTGCAATGATTTTAGCAGGGCATTCCAAAAGATCCAATTCTTTTTGAACGTCAGCAACATCCTGTGCATTTCTTACAAAAGAGTGAGCAATAAAGTCCACTTCTAATTTTGCAGCGTATCCAATAAAACGGATATCTTTTTCAGTTAAAGATGGAAGGTTGATGCGAACTCCAGGAACGTTAACACTCTTTTTACCACCAATTTCTCCGTCGTTTTCAACAGAACAAACCAGGTAATCATCTTTAGCTTCAATTACTTTAAGTGCAGTTTCCCCATCATCGATAAGAACATCGCTGCCAACAGGTACATCTTTAACAAAATCCTGGTATGATACGCAAACGCATTTTTCAGTAGACTTTGTTTCAGGAGCTCCTTTAACCATGATGGTTGATCCTTTGGCAACTAAAATTTTGCTACCATCTTCAGTAGGAGTAGTTCTGATTTCAGGACCTTTAGTATCTACTAAAAGGGCAACTTTTTCAGAAATAGAACGAACAGTTTTGATCACTCTTTCCATTCCTTCGTAATCCATGTGGGCAGTGTTTAATCTAACCACATTTACTCCTGATTTAATTAATTTTTTTACGTACTCGTGTTCACATTTCATGTCCGACACGGTAGCAACAATTTTCGTAAACTTTTTCATCAACTAAATTATTTATTTCAATTTTTCTTGTTATTTCAATTTTCCTTTACTTGTTCATTTAAGAAGCTCTCAACGGCCAAATCATACGATTTTAATCCAAATCCGGCAATAGTTCCTTTACATACGGGCGATATGAAAGAGTGGTGACGGAAGGATTCCCTTTTAAAAACATTTGATATGTGTACTTCAACTACCGGAGTGGTAATTCCGGATATGGCATCGGCAATAGCTACAGAGGTGTGCGTATAAGCGCCGGCATTAAGAATTATTCCATCAAAATCAAACCCTGTTTCATGGATTTTATCTATTATCTTTCCTTCGCTGTTGGATTGATAATATTCCATGTCAATTTCGGGATATTTCTTTTGTATCTTAATAAAATAATCATCAAACGATTGATTACCATAAATATTTACTTCTCTTTTACCTAATAAATTTAGGTTCGGGCCATTCAATATTAATAGCTTCATTTTTTCTTTCTATTGAAAAGAATCAATTTGTCTTTGAGCACTTATAAATTCGCTGCAAATGTATTGAAAACTTATGTGATAATAAAACAGATTTTGGAAACAATAAGAACAAAAACCTTGTTTTTATAGACTATAAATAAGTATAACAATAATAATTTCTGTATTTGAGACATTTATTTTACTATAAATGCTTGTAGGGTAGGGGGTAGGGCGGTTTTTTGAATTTGACTGAGATGAATTGTTTTTTTATCGGAAGTATACAAATTTTAACGTTTTTGGTAAGTTATAATATTGAATTGTAATATAAAGAACTAAATATGATTACAAATTGGAACCGGGGTATTTAGGACGATTTACATTTTGATGAATTTAATCAAAACTTTCAATCGTTGTTATTTTGTTATAGTGGTTCTTGCCTATAATTATCAGGGATAATGAAAGAATAAGGCAGATGTGTGCTTAATCAGGTGATTAGGAAAGCTGGCTTGTGTAAATATATTTGATATGCAATTTACATAAAAAAGATTTTTTTTCTTGATTGCTACAATTCATGTTATTATATTTACTTTAAAATGCGTGATAAATAATATTTAATGTAAATAACATGATTTGGGAATCAGAAATTGAAAGTTTCAAAGGTTATCTTAAAGTTGAAAAAGGACTTTCAGATAATTCTATCAATGCATATGTTACCGACCTTACCAAGCTGGTTACTTTTGTAAAAGAAAAAGGAATTTTAGATAAAGGGCCTGATGGCATCAGTCTTACCGAGTTGAATGAAATGATGGAATGGGTTACCCAAAGGGGGATAAGCCCACGTACCCAGGCAAGGATAATTAGTGGGATCAAATCGTTTTTTAAATATTTGTTGATTGAAGAGAAGATTGAGAAAGATCCAACAGCTCTTTTGGAATCACCAAAAATTGGAAGGAAATTACCAGAGATTTTATCTGTTGAAGAAATTGATTCCATTATTGCGGCAATTGATACTAAAAAGCCTGAAGGTCAAAGAAACAAAGCGATATTGGAAACTCTTTACAGTTGTGGATTGAGGGTTTCGGAGCTTATTGATCTTAAAATTTCCAATCTGTTTTTTGAATCAGGTTTTATAAAAATTGAAGGGAAGGCAAATAAAGAACGACTGGTACCGATAAGTACCAAGGCTATCAAAGAAATCAATTTGTATTTGAGTGAATACCGCCGGACTTTACGTATCCATCCGGATAGTGAAGATGTTTTGTTTTTAAACCGAAGAGGGAAAAAATTATCGCGGGTAATGATATTTACCATTATTAAAACCTTGGTTGAGGCCATTGGGATGGAAAAAAATGTTAGCCCCCATACCTTCAGGCATTCATTTGCTACCCACTTAATTGATGGTGGAGCTAATTTAAGGGCCGTTCAGGAGATGTTAGGCCATGAATCGATAATAACAACAGAAATATATACCCATTTGGATAAAGAGTATTTAAAAAATACGATGATTCAATTTCATCCCAGGTCGTAATTCTTCAGAATGCCTGCATAGGGGTTATGTGCTTGTAAATTAGTGAAATTGGTCATTTGCTTTACTGCACAATAATGAATAAAAAAAGAGGAGTTGATCTCCTCTTTTTTTATGCTTTAAAAAATGTAAATATTACTTTCCCGTTTTCCCTGTTTTCGATAAAATTTGGGTGGGATTTAAAATCAACAGTTCCTGAATGTTCAAATATTAAGAGCCCATCGCTTTTTAATAATTTGTTTTTTATGATTAAGTCAGGAATGGTTTCCGAGTTTTTTAAGTCGTAGGGTGGGTCTGCAAAGATCATATCGTAAGTTTCAGCAGATCTTTCAATGAACTTAAAAGCGTCGCCTTTAATTACTTTAATGACGGGTTTCATACCCAGTTCTTCAGTATTTTTAAGTATGTATTTGAAATGGTTGTAGTTGAGCTCTACACACGTTACCTCTTTTGCTCCTCTTGAGGCAAATTCAAGGCTGATGCTTCCTGTTCCCCCAAATAAATCAAGAACCTTTAGGTTTTCAATTGTGTAATGATTGTTTAAAACGTTGAACAGATTTTCTTTAGCAAAATCGGTTGTGGGCCTTGCTTTAAAATTTTTAGGGGGAGAGAAACGTCTTCCCTTTAAAGAACCGCTTATTACACGCATAATGGAATGTTAATTAGATTTATATGGTTTACCAATGATACTTGTTTAAAAACAGCAGCAAATTTAAAATGCTTGCTCTCATTTGCTATCTCAACATGCTTAATGTATTTTTTTAGCATGCTGTATATGTCGTCGGTTTTAGATACCCTTCCTGATAAATAGATGTGCGAAGTGTGGGTGTTGAGTTTTAGTTGTTCAAACACTAAAAGGGTATAATACAAAAATTCTTTTTTGTTGTGAAAATTGAAGGTGTTGTGCAGTTTCAGGTTGTTACCTGCAATAATAATAATATCAAAACATGAGTTTTGTACATTGATGTACACCAAATGTTGGTCTGTATTAAAAGTTGTGTTTAATAATGCACTCTCAATGAATGGTATAGTTTGGTTAAAATAAAATACGTTTGAGAACTTAGAGCTAAGTAAATCTGAAAATTTTTCGGGAATGCTGAATATACAGTATGAATCAGCCATTTTAATTTTGTGGCTAAAAGTAATTTCTTCTTCGTATTTGTTTGGGTTGAAACAAAAATTGAGATAGTCCTCTTTCTGATTTTCATCAAATAAAGAAGATGGGATTAGGGTGTTGTGCTTTGTCTGGAATAAAACAAAGGTTTTTTGGTAAGGTAGTTGAAGGTATTCGTTATTGGCGATTTCGCTGTCGGTTACACCAAATAAGGATTCGTTAATTGAAATATTTTTATGATAAAATAAGATATACTCGTTGCTTATTGGGTCGAGTACACAAAAAGAAAATCCATCCAGAGCTAACTGGATGGATAAAAAATATGATGTAGTAATGTTTTTATCGAAATTATTGTCGATAACAAATTGGTTTGTCATAAATAATAAATTACGTTAAAGCAGTTTTTAATTGGAGTGCTTCAATGTTGGTAAATATGACTATTCCCAGTTACCGGCATTGTTATTAGTTTCTTCAAGAGAACCAACCTTTAAACCAGGGTATTTTTCAAGTTTTCCTGCTTTGTCGTTAAGGTTAATGATTTCTTGTTTATCAAGTCCGTCTAAGTATACGTTGTTGTGTACCTTAGCCTCAAATACCTGTACTTTTACACCAGAACCAGTAACAACTACTCCTGATCCCATTTCGTATTCTTCATTGCTTACAAAAGGAACAAACTTTAATGAATCAATTTGATAGTTCTTTCCAAATAAAGAGTCAAGAACACTTACCAAAATAGTATCACGCTTAATCATTCCTACTTTTAAGGCTTTTTCTTCAGTCCATCCCTCAGCTATCAAACTATCAGAAAGGCTACCTTCTTTTTTAACCAGTTTTAATGAATCTGATTTTACAAAGTTTATTAAAGAATCAAAGCTTCCTGTATATGTATCATATTGAGATTTGAATGCAACCTGGGCAGTTCTGATATCTTTAAGCTTTTCAATGTTTGCTTCGGTTCTTAGTTTTTGAACCCGATTAAACTCAATAACGCTATTGATACTGTCATAACAAAGATATGCTAAACCAACAATTGCAATAAATAGAACGATTTGAATTACTGTTTTCATTATTTTACAGATTTTTGTATTAGTTTGAATGCACAAATTTAAAAAAAAAATCAAATTTTGGATTTTGATTACACTTTTTTATAGTCAATAATGATAAATAAACATCTAATATCTGAAATTATTGCTCATTTTGAGCATATTCCAACAGGGGCTCAGAGTGGCGCAATTGAAAAATTCGTCGATTTTTTGACATCTCCTGCTGATAATCCTGTTTTTGTTTTAAAAGGTTTTGCCGGAACAGGGAAAACCACTTTGGTAAGTTCGATGGTAAATGCTTTGAATAAATTAAATTTCAGACAAGTGTTAATGGCACCAACAGGACGGGCGGCTAAGGTGTTTTCATCGTATTCGGGATTGCCGGCTTATACAATCCATAAGGTAATTTACAGGCAAAAATCGGCCAATGATGGTTTCGGGAGCTTTAATTTAAATAAGAATTTTAAGTCCGATACGGTTTTTTATGTCGACGAGGCCTCAATGATTTCAGGGAATTCATTTGATTACACCGGGTTTGGGAGTGGGAACCTGCTTGAAGACTTATTCAATTTTGTGTTTGAAAACCGGAACTGCAGGTTGGTTCTTATTGGTGATTCTGCGCAGTTGCCTCCGGTAGGCAATTCAGAAAGTCCGGCGCTTGATGTGGATACCTTACAATGTTATGGGGGAGCGGTTACTTCTTGCTTTTTAAATGACATAGTAAGGCAAACGCATGAGAGTGGTATTTTAAAGAATGCATCTAATTTGAGGTTTTCAATTGAGTCGGATACTTTTTTAGATGATATACCAACTTTTGAGGTTGATGGGTGCCCTGATGTTGAAAGGATAACGGGGGAGGAACTGATTGATAAGATCACTCTTTCATATGATACGGTTGGGATGGATGAAACCCTTATTGTTAACAGGTCGAATAAACGCACCAACTTATATAATCTGGGCATCAGGAACTCTATTTTGTTTAAAGAAGAGCAACTCACCGTAGGGGATTACATATTGATTGTGAAAAACAATTATCACTGGTTAAAGGAAAGTAAAGAAGTTGATTTTATAGCAAATGGCGATATTGCTGAAATTGTGAGGATAAGGGGCTATGAAGAACTGTATGGGAAACAATTTGTGAATTGTACCATCAGGTTAATTGATTATAAAGAGCTTGAGGTTGATGTTAAACTAATTTTGGACGTGCTTACCGCTGATACCCCTGGCTTTACACAGAAGGAGCAGGAAGCTTTTTTTTATGAAATCATGGAGGATTATGTGGATTTATCGCCCAAAAGCAAACAATATGAGGCGGTAAAAAATAATGAGTATTATAATGCGCTGCAGGTTAAGTTTGCCTATGCCATGACTTGCCATAAGGCGCAAGGTGGGCAATGGAAAAATGTATTTGTAGATGCAGGCTTTGTACCTGAAGAAAATATAAACAGGGATTATTACAGGTGGTTATATACTGCCTTTACGCGTTGTACCGAGAAGTTGTACCTGGTTAATTTTAAGGATGAATATTTTGAATAAAAAAAAGGGGCATAAGCCCCTTTTATATTTATTAATGCTTAATAGACTATTCTATTTTTAGATCCTTCACAATGGCATTGATCTTATCTTCAGCTTTAGCATCGGCAGAATAATATTCGTCTTTGCTGTTCATTTCGCCCCTTACTTCAAAATAGAACTTAATTTTAGGCTCTGTTCCCGAAGGGCGTACACTTACTTTAGAACCATCTTCGGTAAAGAATTGAAGCACATTTGAAGTTGTTGGCAAATCAATGTCAGCATCCGTATTGTCAATCTTGTTATACGCTTTTAAAACGGCATAATCCTTAACAATAGAAACCTTTGACCCGGCTAATTCTGCTGGCGGATTTTCTCTCATATCCTTCATGATTTGCTGAATCTCTTCGGCACCTGTTTTCCCTTTGCGAACAATGTATATCATTTTTTCTTTAGAGTAACCAAACTCAAGGTAGATATCCTGAAGAAGTTCAAATAATGTTACCCCGTTATCTTTGGCCCAGGCAGCAATTTCAGCAAACATGGCACATGATGCAACAGCATCTTTGTCCCTTACGTAATCGCCAGGTAAGAAACCGTAACTTTCTTCTCCTCCGCAAATGTATTTCTTTTCTCCTTCGTAACTCTTGATTTTGTCTGCAATCCATTTGAATCCTGTATATACATCAAAGAATTCAATTTCGTTTTTAATTGCAATTTCTTTCAATAATTCTGTAGTAACAATTGTTTTTACGATGAATTCTTTACCGGTCAAAAGTCCGTTTTCTTTCCATCTTTTAACCATGTACCAGGTAAGAAGAAGTGCAGTCTGGTTTCCGTTTAGAAGAATGAACTCTCCTTTTTCGTTTTTACATGCTATTCCTAAACGGTCAGCATCCGGATCGGAAGCCATAACCAGGTCGGCATCAATTTGTGTTGCTTTATCTACTGCCATTTTCAGTGCTGCAGGTTCTTCCGGGTTTGGAGAAATCACTGTTGGAAAATCTCCGCTAACAACATCTTGTTCCGGGATGTTGATGATATTGGTGAACCCGTATGATTTTAAAGCTGCAGGAATAAGCTTAACGCCGGTTCCATGAATAGGGGTGTATACAATTTTTAAATCCTTGTTTCTTTCAATGGCCCCGGTGTCAAGTGAAATAGATTTTACCTTTGCCAGGTATTTATTATCCATTTCTTCTCCCAATACTTCAATTAAATCATCATTACCATCAAATTTAATTTCATCTACAGAAGATATCTTTTGAACTTCATCAATAACATTGGTGTCGTGAGGAGCAATCATTTGGCCTCCGTCATTCCAATATGCTTTGTAGCCATTGTATTCTTTTGGGTTGTGCGACGCAGTAATGATAATCCCACTTTGACATCCTAATTCCCTGATAACAAAGGATACTTCAGGCGTAGGCCTCAGGTCGTCAAAAAGAAGTGCTTTGATGCCGTTTGCCGAAAGGATTTTTGCTGATATTTCTGCAAATTCTTTGCTGTTGTTTCTGCAGTCGTGACCAATACATACCTTAATCTCGTCCAGCTCAGAAAACTGCTGGTTCAGGTAATTTGCCAATCCTTGTGTAGCGGCACCTACCGTATAGATATTCATGCGGTTTGAACCAGGTCCCATGATACCTCTTAAACCACCTGTTCCAAATTCAAGATCTTTATAAAAGGCATCAATAAGGTCAGTTTTATCTTCTTTGTTTAATAACTCAGAAACTTGTTTTTTTGTTTCTTCGTCATAATTTCCCGATAGCCACTGGTTTGCTTTTTTAGTGACCAATGTCAATACATCTTGGTTTTCCATGTTTATTTGTTGTTATAAGTTTCTAGTTTTTAACTGCCAGCTTACGAAGGCAGTTTTCAAGACTAATTCTCCAATATGGAACATTTAACTTATAGGTAGTTTTTATTTTAGTTTTATTCAGAACGCTATAGTATGGTCGGGGTGCAGCTGTAGGATATTCCTTTGATTCAATTGGCATTACTCTACATTCAATACCCATCATTTGATGAATATTGATAGTAAAATCGTACCAACTACAAACACCCTCGTTACTATAGTGGTATATTCCGGCCACAAATTTAACAGAATTATTTTCGATTTTAGAAATAATATCTAAAATTGATTCAGCTAAATCAACAGCGTATGTAGGTGAGCCGATTTGGTCTGCTACAACCCTTAACTCATCCCGCTCATTTCCTAGCTTGATCATGGTTTTTACAAAATTGTTCCCAAATTCAGAATACAGCCAAGCTGTTCTGATAATAATGGAATCGGGTTGCTCTTCCATTAAATATTTTTCGCCAAGTAATTTTGTTTGTCCGTAAAATGAAGCGGGAACCGCATAATCAGATTCATTGTATGGTTTGTGGGAGTTACCGTCAAAAACATAATCTGTTGAGATGTGGATTACCTTAATTCCATGCTCCTTTGCGGCTTTTCCAATGTTCTTAACCGCAGTGGCATTTAATCTGGTACTTGCCGTTTGATCAGTTTCAGCCTTGTCAACCGCGGTATAGGCCGCACAGTTTATTATGTATTTTATGTCTGTATTTGTGAGATATTCTGTAATGTTTTCAATATTACATATGTCAAGCTCCTCTACATCGGTAAATATTGCTTCGATGTTTTCATATTGGGATGTGATTGATTGAAAGCTTTGTCCTAGTTGACCTTTGCCTCCTGTGACTAGAATTTTTGTCATATTTCTTTAATTAGAAATTGTATTCTGCGTTATTAAATGTTGGATGTTTTTTGTCCTTTTCGGAAATGATGGCTTTGTCTGCCGGTATTTTCCAGTCTATGCCTAGCTGCGGATCGTTGAATAGAATCCCTTTTTCATATTCCTTGTTATACAAATTGTCGCACTTATATGAAAAAAGGACTTCTTCAGAAATTACAGAAAACCCATGGGCAAATCCTTGTGGGATTAATAATTGGAGACCATTTTCTTCAGAAAGCTCAATGCTAAAGCTTTTTCCAAAGGTTTGAGAGTTTTTTCTTAAGTCAACAACCACATCAATAATACAACCTTTAATAACATGGACTAATTTGGCCTGTGCATAAGGTGCCAGTTGGTAATGCAAGCCCCTGATTACACCATATTGGGAACTGGATAAATTATCCTGAACAAAATGATTTGTAATGCCCAATTGGTTGTACTTGTTTTCGTTATAAGACTCCAGGAAGAATCCCCTTGAATCTTTGAACTTAGTAGGTTTTATTATTAATAGGTCTTGAAATCCTGTTTGTTTTATCTCCATTATAAATTAAAAGCGTTTTGTTTAATTAAAAAAAGATGGTGGCATGCTTACTTTGCTATTCTTTTTAAATAAGCCCCATATTGGTTTTTTTCAAGCGGTTTAGCAAGTTCCAGTAATTGTTCTTTTGTAATATACCCTCTATTGTAGGCAATCTCTTCTAAACAGGCAACCATAAGGCCTTGTCTGTTTTCAATAGTGGCAATAAAATTGGATGCCTGTAACATGCTGTCGTGAGTTCCTGTATCAAGCCATGCCATTCCCCGTCCCATTAAATTTACTTTTAAATTGCCTTCTTCAAGGTATAGTTTGTTCAAGTCGGTTATTTCTAATTCGCCTCTGGCTGAGGGTTTTAGTTTTTTTGCCTTTTCAACTACCGAGTTGTTATAAAAATACAATCCGGTTATGGCATAATTGGATTTTGGGTTTTGCGGTTTTTCTTCAAGGCTCACAACGTTATTGTTTGAGTCGAATTCTGCAACCCCATATCTCTGAGGATCTGTAACGTAGTATCCAAATACTGTTGCCCCGGTATTACTATTTACTGTGTTTACCAGTTTGTGGGGAAGTTCAAAACCATAAAAAATATTATCTCCAAGGATCAGGCACACATTGTCATCTCCAATAAATTCCTCACCGATAATAAAGGCCTGGGCCAAACCATCCGGGCTGGGTTGTTCTGTGTAGGATAAGGATAATCCTAACTGTTTACCGTCGCCAAATAAATTTTTATATAGAGGCAGGTCGTTGGGGGTTGAAATTATTAGTATTTCCCTGATCCCTGCAAGCATTAAAACAGACAAGGGATAATAAATCATAGGTTTGTTATAAACCGGAATGATTTGTTTTGAGATGCTTTGTGTTATGGGATAAAGCCTTGTGCCAGATCCTCCTGCTAAAATAATGCCTTTGTAGTTTGCCATATTTCTATGATTTAGATTATGATACCTGCATTTTAAGCAGGTTGTCAAAATATTCTATAGTCTTGGTCAACCCTTCGCGCAATTGAACTTTAGGTTCCCAATTGTTTAGTTCTTTTTGTGCCAACGAAATATCCGGCTGACGCTGTGTTGGATCATCAGATGGCAATGGGAGGTATGTCAGTTTTGATTTTGAATTAGTGAGGTCAATGACTTGTTCGGCCAGTTCCAGCATGGTAAATTCATTTGGGTTACCAATGTTTACCGGGCCTAAAAAGTCACTCCTGGAATTCATCATCCTAATCATTCCCTCAATCAAGTCATCAACGTACTGAAAGCTTCTCGTCTGTTGCCCGTCACCAAATATGGTTATATTTTCGCCTTTTAAGGCCTGTACTATAAAATTAGAAACAACCCGGCCGTCGTTAGGATTCATACGCGGGCCATAAGTGTTGAATATCCTTATAACTTTGATGGCTACATCATTTTGATAATGATAACTGAAAAACAGACTCTCTGCACATCTTTTGCCTTCATCGTAACAAGAGCGAATACCTATAGGGTTAACATTCCCCCAGTAGCTTTCTGTTTGAGGGTGCACTTCCGGATCACCATAAACTTCTGAGGTAGAGGTCTGCAGTATTTTGGCTTTGATGCGCTTTGCCAAGCCCAACATATTGATAGCTCCCATTACCGAAGTTTTAATTGTTTTAATGGAGTTGTGCTGGTAATGGACCGGTGAAGCAGGACATGCCAGATTGTATATCTCATCGACTTCAATAAAATACGGATGGGTAACATCGTGCCGGATAAGTTCAAAAAACGGGTTGTTCAATAAGTGAACCACGTTGGCTTTGCTTCCGGTAAAATAATTATCCAGACAAATAACTTCATTTCCTTCGTTTAATAACCTTTCACAAAGATGAGATCCAATAAAGCCGGCTCCCCCGGTGACTAAAATTCTTTTCATTAAATCAATATGTTTTCCTAACTGATTGAGATAACAATATAACAGAAAAGTCATTTGATACAAAATCAAATGACTTTTGAATTATTTTTCAAAGCTAAAACACTACGGTTTAAAAGGTTTTCTGCCAATGCTGTAATATGTAAAGCCGTTTTCAACTATTTCTTCCGGGTCGTAAATGTTTCTGCCGTCAAAAATCACTTTGTTTTTAAGCAGCTTCTCCAAAACTTTAAAATTCGGAATTCGGAATTCAGGCCATTCAGTAATTACAATAAGGGCATCAGCATCAATCAAAACTTCGTAAGGATCTTTGCCATACTCCACTTTGTCTCCCAAAATCCTTTCTGCTTCTTCCATGGCAACCGGGTCGTATGCTTTAACATTTGCCCCCATTTTAATCAGTTCATCAATTAAAACCAATGATGGAGCTTCACGCATATCGTCTGTTTTGGGTTTAAATGATAAGCCCCATAAAGCAAAAGTCATTTTGTCAAGGTTGTAGCCAAATTCTTCTTTTATTTTACTTACAAGAACATGTTTTTGGTCGTTGTTTACATCCTCAACAGCTTTTAGTACTCTTAAAGAGTAACCGTTGTCGTTTGCGGTTTTGATAACTGCTTTTACATCTTTAGGAAAGCAAGATCCACCATAACCTGCACCGGCATAAATAAATTTGTTTCCGATCCTGGCGTCCGAGCCAATCCCTTTTCTTACTGAAGTAATATCTGCTCCAACAATTTCGCAAAGGTTTGCCATGTCATTCATGAAGCTTATTTTTGTAGCCAGCATAGAATTGGCAGCATATTTTGTCATCTCAGAAGATGGGATATCCATAAATATAATTGGGTGGCCATTTAGCAAAAAAGGCTTGTATAGCCTTTGCATCATTTTTTCGGCTTTTTCTGATTCTGTTCCCACAACAATCCTGTCGGGTTTTAAAAAATCTTCAATGGCATTACCTTCTTTTAGGAATTCAGGATTTGAGGCCACATCAAAATCAACCTCCACACCTCTTTTTTCTAATTCATCGGTGATGGCAGCTTTTACTTTTTGGGCAGTTCCGATGGGTACCGTACTTTTAGTAACAACAACCATATAATGATTCATGTTTTTTCCAATCTGACGGGCAACCTCCAGTACGTATTTCAAGTCGGCGCTTCCATCTTCGTCAGGAGGAGTTCCCACTGCAATAAAAATTACGTCAGTATTCTCCAGGGATTCCTTTATGCTGGTGGTGAATGACAATCTTCCTTTTTCGCTATTGTTATGAACCATTGTTTCCAAGCCAGGTTCATAGATAGGAATTATTCCGTTTTTCAGGTTTTCAATCTTTTTCTCATCTATATCTACACAAGTTACATTAATACCAACATCGGCAAAGCACGTTCCAGATACCAGCCCGACATATCCGGTTCCAACAATAGAAATTTTCATTTGTTATAATATTTATTTTAAGGTAAAGTCTTTTGTAAATAAAAATATACTTGCCTCAAATGTATATAAATTTGTGTAGTTATACCCAAAATGCTTATACATTGTATAGGATAAAATTGGATTTTTTGATGAAGGATATTATTAATGTATTGGGATTCATAATGGTATTGGATTATAAAAAATGATATAATTCGGTTTTGAAACTTGTTGGAGCCTGCAAAAAAAAACCATTAAGAAACACATTTTACACAAAAGGTAGTTTTTAAAATATTTAATTCCCTGCTAATTAAAGAGAAAATATCTTGCTGTTTATTAATGATTTTTAGTGAAAAGTTTGTACTTTTGCAGCTGATTTTCAAAAATATAATGTCTAACAACTAGTAATTAATTGATTTACAATGAGTGAAGTAAATGAAAATGCTCAGGAAGTTAATGAAACTCCTGAAGTAAAAAATGAAGCAGTAAACGTAACTGCAAACACTTCTGATGCAAACTTTGACTGGGATGAGTTTGAGCAGGGAGATGTATTTGGAAAGTCAGGATCAAAAGAAGATCTTGAAAAAATGTATGACAAAACACTTTCTACTATTTCTGAAAAAGAAGTAATTGAAGGTGAAGTTATCGCATTAAGCAAAAGAGAAGTTGTAATCAACATCGGTTTTAAATCTGATGGTATTATCTCTAGAAATGAGTTCCGTTACAACCCTGAATTAGCAGTTGGTGATAAAGTTGAGGTTTATGTAGAAAGCCAGGAAGACAAAAAAGGTCAATTGGTACTTTCTCACAAAAAAGCCCGTGCTTTACGTTCTTGGGATAGAGTTAATGCTGCATTAGAAAACGACGAGGTAATCAAAGGATATATCAAGTGTCGTACTAAAGGAGGTATGATTGTAGATGTATTCGGAATTGAGGCCTTCCTTCCAGGTTCACAAATTGATGTGAAACCTATTCGTGACTACGATATGTATGTTGGTAAAACAATGGAATTCAAAGTGGTTAAAATTAACCCAGAGTTCAAAAACGTTGTTGTATCGCACAAAGCTCTTATTGAAGCTGAGCTTGAACAGCAGAAGAAAGATATTATTTCTAAGCTTGAAAAAGGACAGGTTCTTGAAGGAACTGTTAAAAACATTACATCATACGGGGTGTTTATCGACCTTGGTGGAGTGGACGGACTTATCCACATCACAGACTTATCTTGGGGTCGCGTAACTCATCCAGAAGAGATTGTTCAGTTGGATCAAAAATTGAATGTTGTAATTCTTGATTTCGACGATGAGAAAAAACGTATTGCTTTAGGTTTAAAACAATTAACATCTCACCCTTGGGATTCGTTAGATGCAGAGCTTAAAGTAGGTGATAAAGTAAAAGGTAAAGTAGTTGTAATGGCTGATTACGGTGCGTTTGTTGAAATCGCTCCAGGAGTAGAGGGATTGATCCACGTATCAGAAATGTCATGGTCGCAACACTTGAGAAGTGCTCAGGACTTCTTAAAAGTTGGTGATGATGTTGAAGCAACTATTTTAACATTAGATCGCGATGAGCGTAAGATGTCTCTTGGTATTAAGCAGTTAAAAGCTGATCCATGGGAGAAAATTGAAGAAACTTATGCTGTAGGTTCTAAACATAAAGCTAAAGTTAGAAACTTTACAAACTTTGGTGTATTTGTTGAGATCGAAGAAGGAATTGATGGATTGATCCATATTTCTGATCTTTCCTGGACTAAGAAAATTAAGCATCCTGCAGAATTTACATCAATAGGTGAAGAAGTAGATGTTGTAGTTCTTGAAATCGACAAAGAAAACAGAAGATTAAGCCTTGGACACAAACAACTTGAAGAGAATCCATGGGATGTATTTGAAACAATGTTTACAGTTGATTCAGTACACGAAGGAACTATCATTGAGTTGATGGATAAAGGTGCTGTAATTGCTCTTCCATACGGAGTTGAAGGATTTGCTACTCCACGCCACTTGGTAAAAGAGGATGGATCGCAAGCTAAGGTTGATGAAAAGCTTGATTTTAAAGTAATTGAGTTTAATAAAGCATCTAAGCGTATTATCCTTTCTCACTCAAGAGTATTTGAGGATGTGAAAAAAGCTGCTGATGATTCAGAAAAGGCTGCACAAGTAAAATCAACAAAAAAAGGTGTGAAGAAGTTGAAAGATAACTTAGAAAAGACTACATTAGGTGATATTTCTAGCTTGCAAGCTCTAAAAGATCAAATGGAGAAAGACGAGAAGAAATAATTTATTAGCCTAAAGGAGTAGTATTCAATAAATTCTTTTAACAGATGGACTTTAAAATAGATAAATTAGACGGTTTCACTCTTATACAGATTTTAAAAGAAAAGTTAGATACGCACATTGCGCCATCATTAAAATCTGAACTTGTATTATTATCAGGTAATGGAGAAAGAAATATTCTTCTGGATCTTGGAAAATCAAGTTATTGTGATTCGTCTGGATTGAGTGCTATTCTTGTAGCCAATAGGTTGTGTAAAAATGCTGATGGGGCATTTGTTTTGTCAGGGCTTCAACCTGCGGTTGAAAGATTGATTTCAGTATCGCAGTTGGATTCTGTTTTAACAATTGCCTCAAACTTAGATGAAGGTATTGAACTAATGAGGAAAGCTATTGATAAGTAATGTCAAAATCATTTTCAGTAACCATCTTAGGGAGTAATTCAGCATTACCAACTTCCGAAAGATATCCAACCGCTCAGGTGCTCAATGTATCTGAGCGGTTTTTTTTAATAGATTGTGGAGAGGGAACCCAGGTTCAGTTAAGGCGTAACAGAATTAGGTTTTCAAAAATCAATCATATTTTTATCTCCCATTTGCATGGCGATCATTGTTTTGGTTTGATCGGTTTAATTTCTACATTGGGATTGTTGGGCAGGAAAAATGATCTGTATATTTATGCGCATCCCGACCTGGAAAAGATTATGTTGCCTCAATTGCAATATTTTTGTAAGGAACTCCCTTATAGAGTGGTGTTTAAGTCTTTTGATCATGCAAATAGTGAACTGATATATTCTGATAAGCACCTTGAAATCTATACAATTCCCCTTGTGCATCGCATTCCTACTGTAGGTTTTCTGTTTAAGGAAAAGGCAGGGGAGAAGAAGATTAAAAAGGAGTTTGTTTTTAAGTATCAACCATCCATAAAAGAGATTCTTTCCATAAAAAGAGGAGAGGATTATTATACAAAAGAAGGGGAATTAATTGCTAACAACGATATTACATTAGACCCTCCCAAAGTTATGTCATATGCTTTTTGTACGGATACCAGGCCGAGTAAAAAAATAATTGACCTTATAAAAGGAGTGGATTTATTATATCATGAAGCTACGTTTTTAAACGAAGATAAAAAGTTAGCTCACAAAACCTATCACTCAACTGCACAACAAGCTGCCGGGATTGCAAAAAAGGCCGAAGTCGGTAAGTTGTTGATAGGGCATTATTCAACCAGGTATAGGGATTTGAGTTTGTTTCTGGATGAAGCCAAATCTATATTCACAAACACCCAACTGTCAAAAGAAGGTGATGTGATAACAATATCTTAAAATCCGCAGAATTAAATTTTAATGCCTATATTTGCGCAAAAATTAAGTTATAAACCCATTAAGCCTCTGTTTAATGCAAGAAAAAATAATTATTCTTGATTTCGGGTCTCAATATACCCAGTTAATTGCCCGCAGGGTAAGAGAGTTAAATGTGTACTGTGAAATACATCCTTTTCATTCAGTGCCGGAGCTAGATAGTAGTGTAAAAGGTGTTATCCTTTCTGGTAGCCCATATAGTGTTAGGGACGAAGAAGCTCCTGTGCCGGATTTGTCAACAATTAAAGGAAAAATGCCATTGTTAGGTGTTTGTTATGGGGCACAGTTCCTTTCTCAGTATTTTGGAGGAGAAGTTAAGCCTTCAAATACACGAGAGTATGGAAGAGCTAACCTTGCTTTTATTAACAAGGATAATGATTTGATGACAGGTGTGCCTGATCAGTCTCAGGTATGGATGTCTCATGGTGATACAATTGTTAATTTGCCTGATAACTATTCAATTATCGCCAGTACTGAAGATGTAAGTGTAGCAGCGTATGAAGTTAAAGGTGAAAACACATGGGGGCTTCAGTTTCATCCTGAAGTTTATCATTCCACTGATGGAAAAACAATATTGTTCAATTTTATAGTGTCAATTTGTGGTTGTGCCCAGGATTGGACTCCGGATTCATTTGTTGATTCAACAGTAGCTTCTTTAAAAGAAAAGTTGGGTAATGATAAGGTTGTTTTAGGATTATCCGGAGGAGTAGACTCTACAGTTGCCGGGGTTCTTCTAAATAAAGCAATTGGCGAAAACCTGACATGTATTTTTGTAGATAATGGCTTGCTTAGAAAAAATGAATATCAAAATGTTTTGGACTCATATAAACATATGGGATTAAATGTTATTGGTGTTGATGCTAAGCAGGAGTTTTTAAGTGAATTGGCTGGTGTTTCAGATCCTGAAACTAAAAGAAAGATTATAGGACGTGTTTTTATCGAGATTTTTGATAAAGAGGCACATAAAATACAAAATGTGAAATGGCTGGCTCAGGGAACTATATATCCTGATGTTATTGAGTCTGTTTCTGTAAATGGGCCGTCAGCAACCATTAAGTCGCATCATAATGTAGGTGGATTACCTGAAAAAATGAACCTTAAGGTTGTAGAGCCATTAAATCTGTTGTTTAAGGATGAAGTCCGTAGGGTTGGAAAGGCTCTTTCTATTTCACCGGCTTTGTTAGGACGTCACCCATTCCCGGGTCCTGGATTAGCTATCAGGATTCTTGGTGATATTACAGAAGAAAAGATTAATATCCTGCAAGAAGTAGATCATATCTTTATTCAGGGATTAAAAGATAATGAATTATATGACGATGTATGGCAGGCCGGAGCTATGTTGTTGCCTGTACAATCAGTTGGAGTGATGGGCGATGAAAGGACTTATGAAAGGGTAGTTGCTTTAAGAGCCGTTTCATCAACCGATGGCATGACAGCAGACTGGGTTCATTTACCATATGAATTCTTAGCAAAGGTATCAAATGATATAATCAATAAAGTTAAAGGGGTAAACAGGGTGGTATACGATATCAGCTCTAAACCGCCTGCAACAATTGAATGGGAATAATAATGAGACCGGAAAAGAACTTTTCCGGTCTTTTTTTTGTTTTTTAAATAGCAAAAATTCAATAGTTTTTATCTTTGCTATTCAAACAAAATACAAGTACTTATGCGATTGAATATTTCATATAAAAAATATTTGTTTTTATACCTGTTGATTGTATCCTTTACAGGAGTAATCAGAGTTAATGCCCAGAATTTTAATCAGGATCTTCAAAAACTCCAGTTGGCTTATAAGCTGGTGTCTACCTTTTATGTAGATTCAGTAGATAATGAAAAGCTTGTTGAAGATGCAATTGTTGGGATGCTTAAAAACCTGGATCCACATTCAGAATACCTGTCTAAAGAAGAAGTGAAAAAATTGAATGAACCATTAGATGGTGGTTTTGAAGGAGTGGGCGTGCAGTTTAATATTATGGATGATACCCTAATGGTTGTATCCCCCATTTCAGGAGGTCCGTCTGAAAAAGTTGGAATTTTGGCCGGAGACAGGATCATTTTTATCGATGATGAGAATGTTGCCGGAATAGGATTGACAAATAGCGGGGTGAAAGATCGGTTAAAAGGAAAAAAGGGAACAAAGGTAAAGTTGAAGATTTTAAGAAAAGGTTATTCAAAACTACTTGATTTTACCGTTGAAAGAGATAAAATTCCAATTTATAGTGTTGAAGCAACCTATATGGCAACAAAGGATGTTGGCTATGTTAAAATAAACCAATTTAGTGCCACAACACACAAAGAATTTGAAACAGCCCTTAAGACTTTAAATAGCCAGGGGATGAAAAATTTGATATTGGATCTAAGAGGGAATCCTGGAGGGTATTTAAAAGCAGCCATTGATGTTGTAGATGAGTTCCTTGAAGAAGATAAAGTAATTGTTTATACCGAAGGCTTGACAAATCCAAGAAGGGAATACCGTTCATCAAATGGGGGATTGTTTAAGACAGGTAAAGTAGTTGTGCTTATTAATGAAGGTTCTGCATCAGCTAGTGAAATTGTATCCGGAGCTGTTCAGGATTGGGATCGAGGTATTATTTTGGGCAGGAGGAGTTTTGGAAAGGGCTTGGTACAGCGCCCACTGAACCTTCAGGATGGATCCATGATAAAACTTACTATAGCTAAATACTACACCCCATCTGGTCGATGTATACAGAAACCATATGATAAGGGAGCCGATGCCTATAGAAAAGAAATCTATACAAGAGATATCCTTCATAGTGAAGATTCTGTTGCAGCAGATTTGCCAACATATCAAACCAGGACTTCTAATAGGTTGGTGTATGGAGGAGGAGGTATAAAACCGGATATTTTTATAGCGGCAGATACTTCAGGTTATTCTGATTATTACAGGGATATAGTGGCATTGGGTGTATTAAACAGGTTTGTTTTGGCATATTTGGATGAATCAAGAGATATGTTATCAATAAAGTATGATTCGTACGACGAATTTTTAAAAAAATATGAAGTCGGAGAAAATATGATAAACCAGCTTGTTGAAGAAGCAAAGAAAGAAAAGATCACTTCAGATACAAAAGGTTTGGAAGTTTCCTTACATTTGTTAAAAACACAAATAAAAGCTTTGATAGCAAGAAATTTATGGGGGGTAAGTGAATATTTTCAAACTATTAATCCCATTTCAGAAGAATTTAATAAGGCAATAGAGGTTTTGTCCTCTGAAAAATCATATACTGGTTTATTGAACTAATATCATTAGATTATGACGCATTTTAAATATCCGGAAGTAATTCAGAGTACAATAAAAAAGCTTTCATCAGAAAGTTCGTATAAAGAGGTGTGCCATAAACACTTCTTTGATTATCCTATGCCATCAATGGCAATGGTGGCTGAAATAGTAGACCTTACCAGAGAAATTATCTTCCCTGGTTATTTTGGAGATTCACCTGTGCGGCCGGAGAGTATTAGTTATTATATTGGAGTTAACACTGAACGCTTGTTTGAAATATTGAACCGTCAGGTATTGGCTGGGTTGTGTTTTCAATGTAGCACATCCGATCCGGAAAAATTAAAGAAAAACAAGAGTTGTGCTTTTGATATAGCTCAAAAGTTTATATCTCAAATACCAGAATTGAGAAGGGTTTTGTCTACAGATGTGGAGGCTGGTTACCTGGGAGATCCCGCAGCAAAAAGCAGGGGGGAGGTAATTTTTTGTTATCCGGCTATAAGGGCAATATCCAGTTATAGAATAGCTCATGCACTGGTTAAGCTTGATGTTCCGATTATCCCAAGGATGATATCGGAGATGGCTCATTCTGAAACAGGTATAGATATTCATCCTAAAGCGCAAATTGACGAATATTTTACAATAGATCATGGGACAGGGGTTGTAGTTGGGGCTACTTCTATAATTGGTAAAAATGTAAAGTTATATCAAGGTGTTACTTTGGGAGCCAAGAGTTTTCCTTTGGATGGTGAAGGTAATCCGATAAAAGGAATCCCTCGACATCCCATAGTTGAAGATGATGTAGTAATATACTCTCAGGCAACGATTTTAGGAAGAATTACTGTTGGAAAAGGATCTGTGATAGGAGGAAATGTGTGGGTGACAAATGATGTGAAACCCGGATCAAAAATAGTTCAGTTTAAACCAAAGGATTCTACTTTTGTTGAAGGGGCGGGTATATAAAATAGTATATCAAATTCGATAATAATTCGAATAGATTGACCTTCTATGTAAAATTGATGGGATAATAAGTTTGTACAATAATCAAAATTTATATATTTGTGTCAAGCAATATTATAATTACAAATGGCATTTAGCATAACAGAGTGGTATAACGATAAATTAGAGGGCGAAGTTATTCTTAACTTTAATGGAAGTATTACCCCTGATCTTATTACGGAGGCTTTGGATACTATTGAAAATAGTCTGAACCTTAAGAACGAGAAAAATAAGATCAGGAAGAAAGTATACAACGTGTTTGTTGAATGTCTTCAGAATTTGTATCATCACGTAGATAAAGCACCGGTGGAATTGATTGATAATCAAGAAAATAATTTTGGTGTTATTATTTTAAGCAAAGATGGTTCATTCTATAGAATTTCTACAGGAAATTTTGTAGATAAGAGTAAAATCAACGTCATCAAAGACAGGATAGACCAGGTTAATTCATTGTCTGATAAAGAAATCAAAATGCTGTATTTAGACATTATGAGTAACGGTGAATTTTCTGATAAAGGTGGCGGAGGTTTGGGTATGCTTGATATTGTGAGGAAGACTGGAAATAAATTGGAGTACTATTTTTATAAGTACAACGACAGTCACATATTTTTTTCATTAGATGTATATATTAGTTAAAACCATATAGTTACCAATATGGAAACAATAGTTAGAGAAGGAACACCAAAAACTCCATATGTTAGATTGGATGGAGAAAAAGGAATTATTGAAATAAAAGGACGTTCAATACCTGAAAATTCGATAGAATTTTATAAGCCTCTTATTGATTGGCTGGAAGAGTATGGTAGTGGAGTTAGTTCAGATACAGCAGTGAATGTGCAGCTCGAGTATTTTAATACAAGTTCTTCTAAGTGTATTTTAGATATCTTTAAAAAATTAGAAAACATATTCAAAAAAGGGCAGAAGGTTGAAGTGAACTGGTATTATGAAGAAGATGATGAGGATATGTTTGAGGCAGGTGAAGATTACCAGTCAATCATTAATATTCCATTTAAGATGATAGAAATGGAAGAATAGCACTTAAAGGAAAGATTTTTTATTATGATGATATAAAGAGAGTAATGATTTATTATTACTCTCTTTTGTGTTTTATGTGGTTTAGTTTTTCCTCAATATAGTCAAGCGTGTTTTTGAGTAGACCATAATAAAGCAGAACAAATAATAAGATATTCATTACCCATAGTACAATTGTATTGGCCCAAATAGAATCTAATTTTATCTTACCAAAATTTTTGTAAGGACTAAGGAAGTGAGCAAACAAAAACTTGTTTGATGGATCTTTGAATATAGGATCTGTTTTTTGAATCATGTTGCCTTTATACTCAATAATTTTATTTGAGAAAATGTTATTGGTGTTTCTTACAAATCTTTCAAGTTCCAGGTTGTGGTAGTTTTTTTTGATAGAGTTAAACTCGTTTCTTTTTTCTTTACTATGAGTCAGGTCTTTGATTTTCTTATCTGAAATAAGATCCGTTTTATTGAAAACTTTGATGTAGGCATTTCTTTGGTTTTTAAAGGCAAATTTAATGTTGTTATACCTAATGGAATCAAAACTATTAACAGTAAGAGGTTTATCAATGCAGATGTTGTTTTTTATAATTCCCAGGCTGTTTTCTTTTTTAATCTCTTTATTTAATATCTCCAGGGTATATTTGAGTTTTGTGGTGTCGTTGTTTTGGTAATACTTTAAACAGTTGTCTAATTTGGCCGATAATGAAGGTATCAGATATTCTTTTTTATATTTAGCCTCACTCTTTATTTTGTCGTAAATATAAAATTCCTTTTCATATTTATTGTTCTTAAACTGATTAACAGCCAAAGCTTCAAATGCCCATCGGGCAGTAATTATTTCTCCATACCATGGAATTTTTTCAGGGTTCGAAATTTTTGGATTTAAATTGTCATAACTAATAAAAACACCAGATAAAATAATCTGAGGAATGATAAGGAACGGGATTAGAATATAAATATTTACTACCTCTTTAAAGCTATCTGAGATGATTAGTCCAAGTATATTTGCAAATGTAGCGCAGCTAAAAAGGATGATCCAGTACTCAAAAAACATCCCTTTAATTTCAATTATTGAATTGCCCAATAGTACAAAAAGGAATGTTTGTACAGCTGATATTACAGTGAGAATACAAGCTTTAGATAACAGATAGCTCAATCTGCTAAGGTTTAAGAATTCCTCTCTCTTCAGTATTTTTTTGTCCTTGATTATTTCCTCAGCACTTACTGTTAAGCCTACAAATAGTGCAATAATTACAGCCATTATTATATATATAACAACGTTGGGGTTGTTTTGATATACATAACCCTGGCTGTTGCTGGCATCTACATTGTAGAATTTTATTATTAAAGACAGGAGTAGCGCTAAAATCGGGGTTTCTAATAAATTAATTACTAAATACTGAGGGTTTGAAATCTTAGAAAGTACATCCCTTTTAATAAATACGCCAAGCTGTTTTAGTTTGTTAGGTACCCTGAAGTTGATATCAGGCAGTGGGGTGTTGGGTATGTTTCTTGATTTTTTAATCTTGTTATTTGTATTCAAAAAGCGTTGGTACCAATCCTGGGGATCTATTTTCCTGTTAGGGGTGAAAGTGCCATATTCATCAATAACATGGGAGGATACAATGTTTAATACCTGTTCGGGGTTTACATTTCCGCATGTATGACACTCACTGTCTTCTTTATTTGCCTGGTTTATATTTGACTTGAAATAAGTAATACTATCAACAGGATCTCCATTGTATATCAAATATCCTCCGGTGTCCAATACCAAAAGTTGGTTGAACATTTTAAAAATATCACTTGAAGGCTGGTGTATTACAACAAATACAAGTTTTCCTTTAAGGGCAAGTTCTTTCAATAAATCCAGGATATTTGCCGAATCTCTTGATGACAGACCAGAAGTAGGTTCGTCAAGGAATAAAATAGCAGGTTCACGAATTAACTCAAGAGCAATATTTAGTCGTTTTCTTTGTCCACCGCTAATTTTTTTATTTAAAGGTGAACCTACCTTCATGTCTTTGATGTCGTTTAACCCTAAGGAAGAAAGAATCCTAAGAACCCTTTTCTTTATGTTGAACTCACTATAGTCGCCAAAGCATAGTTTTGCATTGTAATACAGGTTTTGGTACACCGTGAGTTTTTCCATTAAAAGATCATCCTGAGAAACATATCCAATTAAGCCTTCTATTTCTCCTGGATTTTCATGTATGTCTACATTATTTATTTTAACTGTTCCTTGTTGGGGTTTGTGAATCCCACTTAAGATATTTGTCAGGGTGGATTTACCAGCTCCGCTGGCTCCCATGATTCCTACAAGCTTACCAGATTCGCTTTGGAAGCTCATTGGCTGGATTCCAATGGATTTGTTTTTAAATGAATAGCTTATGTTGTCAACATCGAAAGTAATCGGGTTGGATATGTTGTCGCTGGTAAAAGTGCCTGCTATGTCACTGTAATATATTGGTATGATCCGGGTGTTACGCAATGAAGACCCGGGGGTCAGTACGTGTATTCTTTGGGGGTTTAGAGGTTGTCCATTTACGCTTATGTCTTCATTGATTCCAATGCGCAAGAGATATAGATCTCCAGATTCTAAATGAAGAACCTGGATCTCGTCATTAAGGTTAACTCTTTGAATGTGTCTTGAGTTCCGAAAAGAAGTTGCGCTTTCTTTGTTTATGATGAGGAGGTTTTTATTATCTATTAGAGTATTTTGGTCTCCAATGATAAAATTCTCCATTAGTCTGTACTCTTCATCTTTGATATGAAAAGTTTGGGCAATAGTTGATACAAAATCTTTTTCGAAATGGCTGATTTCTACCCCTGCCTTTAAAAACTCAATAAGTTGGATTATGACAATGAGTTTTTGATAATGAACAAGTTCTTTGTTAATGGCATTGGATATTTTTAATGCCTTTACTGAATTTGCTGTAAGTGTGGAGCGCTCAATTTCTCTTTTCTGAAGTTTTTCAAGTTTTGAAACATGTTCCTGGTAGTGGGTTTCATATATATTTAAATATTCCTCGACCATTTGCTTGTTTAATTGCTGATCGAGGAAGTTTTTTACTATGTTTCGTCTTGACTTGCTGTCCTTATCAGGAAATGCTACTAAAGCAAAAAGTTGTATTAATGCTTTTAGAATTCCTTCACTCATATTTTAAGATTAATAATTTTTGTTTCCTAATTACCTTCTAGATTTTTAAAACCTATATATAGTAATGCCATTCCTGATGTTGTAATTTTTTTATCCAACCTGGCCTCAATGATACACTCTACAGAGCCATCAATCTTAAAATCCCATACATTTGATTTGTTGTGTTCATCATTTGAAAAAAGTAAGTTCCGGTTGGTATCGTATATTGAGAAAATAATTGGTTCGTTTTTGCCGGAACAGGCAACAACCCGATACATACTTCCGTTTAAAAATGTTGTATGAAACTCAGCAACCTCGTCGCCGGTTAGAAATGCCCTGAAAGGTTGCCCATTTGATATAAAAGGTGCCTGAATAAGGCCTTCGCATGTTTCGACTTTTTCTTCCTGGCTATTGGCTTGACCAGGCAGCATAATGCTACTTGCTAAGACCAATAGAAATGATAAAAATAGTCCCTTTTTCATATTTACTGTATTGTTTATGAGGTTAAAAAGTTGCCTGTAATTTTTATAGTGTTTTAATTTAATTATTATAATCATAAAAAGAGATTGTAATAATATCCCTAAAGTAAGGGAGTGATCAAGCAAACACAAATCTAAAATAGTTATTTTTCTTAAAACAATAATATAAAAAGCATGTTTCTCTTGTAAAATATCATTTTTTTCTATCCAAAATTTTACGAAAATCGAATTTTTAAAAATATAAATGTAAATAATTGAAGTATGAAAGTGTTCTTTTGGTGTTTTCTCTTAGGAGTGATGCATGTAACGGGAGGGAATGCCCAAAAAATGTTAGACCTTGAAGATGTGATTTCAGGGGGCAAAAATTTTCGGAATTATATACCAGAAAATAGACTATATGAATTTCTCCCAAAAACTGATTCTTTGTTGTTATATAAAACGGATGGGATATATTATGTTGATGATAAACTGGTAGAATCACCATTCATAAAAAAAGAAAAAATTAATAAGATTCTTGAAATAAATAACATCGATAGCATAAAGAGTTTGCGTAATGTGAAGTTGATAGACAGCAACTTACTGTGGATTAAAAATCCTGCAGAGGTTGTCGTTATGGATGTACGCCAAGAAAAAGTAACTGGTGTTATTAAGCTTCCCGGAGGTATAAAATTTTTAAGTTTCAATGAAATATCAAAAAAAGTAGTTTATTCAAAAGGGGGAGATTTGTACGTGTTGGGATTAAATGGTATGCCCCTGCTGATAGAAAAGGCAGATAAGCCAGGTATTGTCCTTGGGGAAACTGTTCATAGAAATGAGTTTGGCATTGACAAAGGTATTTTTTGGGCACCAAATGGAGAATCGGTTGCATTTTACAGGAAAGATGAATCAATGGTTTCTGATTATCCTTTAGTTGATGTGAGTGCAAGGGTGGCAGAGTTGGAAGAAATAAAATATCCTATGGCCGGAATGAAGAGCCACCATGTAACGGTCGGCGTCTTTAATATTGTTACTGGAGAAAGAGTATACTTAAAAACCGGAGAGCCTGATGACAAATATTTAACTAACCTTTCATGGACTCCGGATGCTAAATATATTGCAGTAGCAGAACTCAACAGGGCTCAGGATCATATGCAATATAAGCTGTATAATTCAGCATCTGGTGATTTGCAAAGGACATTGTTTGAGGAACGCAGCGCGACTTGGGTTGAACCAGAAAATCCAGCGGAGTTTCTTCCAGGAAGTAATTCAAAGTTTTTATGGCAAAGTGAAAGAAGCGGGTATAATCATCTGTATTTATATGATTTAAAGAAAGGGTTGTTGAGACAAATAACTGCAGGAAATTGGGTTGTTACAAAGCTGCTTGGTTTTGATAAAAAAGGGAGTTGTGCTTTTGTTGAAGCAACAAAGGAAGGTGTAATGGAGCGACATTTATATAATGTATCTCTGAAAACAGGTAAAATGCATAAAATATCAGAGGAGCCAGGAATGCACTCTTTTGTATTGAGCGAGAATGGAAACAAATTAGTAGATAACTTTTCTAGTTTAAAAGTGCCACGAATTATTAAGCTGCATAATTTAAATGAACAATCATCAGAAGAATTGTTTAAGGCTAAAAATCCTTTTGAAAATATTGATTATGGAGAAATAAAATTGGGTACACTTAAATCAGCAGATGGTATTACTGATTTAAATTATAGGCTGATTTTGCCACAGGGGTTTGATAAAAATAAGAAATATCCGGTAGTAGTATATGTTTATGGAGGTCCTCATGCTCAATTGGTGCAAAACTCGTGGATGGGGGCAGCCAGGTATTGGCAAATATATATGGCACAAAAAGGGTATATATGCTTTACTATGGATAACAGGGGTACTCCAAACCGAGGATGTGAATTTGAAAAAGTAATCCACCGCCACTTAGGTGAATGCGAGGCAGCTGATCAAATGGAGGGAGTCCGGTTTTTGAAGTCTTTGCCCTATGTTGACGAAAGTAGGATTGGTGTGCATGGATGGAGTTTTGGAGGTTTTATGACAATAAATTTGATGGAGAAGTATCCTGATATTTTTAAAGTAGGGGTTTCTGGGGGACCGGTAATTGATTGGAAATACTATGAAATAATGTATGGAGAGCGTTATATGGATCTTCCGCAAGAAAATTTGGAAGGGTATAATAACTCTAACCTGAATTTACGGGTTGGTAATTTAGAAGGGAGACTTTTGGTAATTCATGGGGCAATTGACCCTACTGTGGTTTGGCAGCATAGCCTTACCTTTATAGAACAGTGTATCAAAATGCGTAAGCAGGTTGATTATTTTGTTTATCCCAAACATGAACATAATGTTAGAGGTGTGGATAGAGTTCATTTAATGGAAAAAGTAACAAGGTATTTTGAAGATTTTTTGTAAAAGAATAAAGAGGCTGGTTACAAATCAGCCTTTTTTATTTGAAAATATTTGAATAAGGTTTCGTAAAATCAAAGTGGTTAAACTTTCCAACATCTTCACCAGATAACCTAAAACTATTGCTAACCCCATTGGGGGGTATCCTTGGGAAGTATGCAAATTGGAATTGTATAGTATTGAAAACCAGGTGGTCATTCCTCATTCTTACGCCTATTCCAAGTGAGTAGTACGGTTTTGAAGAAAACAGCACATCGTCCTGAGTGAGCCATCCGAAATCGAAAAAAGTGTACGGTACAATTTTAAAACCAAGAACTTCTTTTTTTGTAAACAGGACGTTTTCGCTATTGATTACACACTTTTGATTTCCTTTTAGCCTTTTGCTGTTGTATGACCGGATACCTTTTGAGGATTCTCTAAGATATAAATATTGCTCCTCTTGTAAGTGCATTCCCCTGGTGTAATCTATAGAAATAAAGTTTCGTAAATGATTGTTGCCAACTTTATTTAATGAAGAAATATACCGTGTACCCAACTTAAGTACAGTTGTTTCCGGGTGCCGTTTGTAAAAAAAAGAGTTAATATCTCCACTAAAGTATAAATACCCTTTGTTAGGTACAATGGCGGTACCTAATGATAGATGAGTGCCTAAGTATATTCTGTTTTTTTTCGGGTTGTTATTAAATCCAAATGAAACAGACGTGAGAAAGCCATAAGGAACATCCTCAGTTCGGCCATAATTGTATACAAGTCTGTTTTTGTAGTAATTTCGTTTGTTAAAAGCGAGGCTTCCAAAGAGGTAGTAATTGGGGAGATATGTGGGCATACTGCTGATAGAATCAGGCATGTGATAATATTGTTTTAGCATTACCTGTCCTAATATTCCAAAATTCGATCTGTTAAAATATCCCGGTGTGTTTACTAAAAATGATTTACCAATCCAATAATCCTGATAAAGGTAATCGTAATTATCCAGATAGGAACTGTTATTGGAAGTTTGGAATTTGTAGTTGCGCTTTATGTCTATCCCTCCTGCATATTTAATATCCGGAGTTAAAAATTCTTTACTCAGGCCAATTCTAAAATAATGACTTTCGAAAATATCACTAAAGTGGGTGAAAATTGACAGGTCAGATCCGAAAATATTACTCCAGTCAATGTTTTCCTGAAATCCAAAGTTTCGGTTGGAGGTTTTTTCAGTATCAAAAATATGTCGCATTTCAAAACCATAACCTAAAACATTTTTGCTGAAGATGCTAATGTTTGCCTTTTGGGTAGATATTGAAGTATTGAAACCATATGGATAGTTGTCCTGTGTTAAAATCAAAATGTCAACCAGAGAAGTGTCTGCATTTGCAGGTTCAATTAAAATCAAAGCATCAGAAATAAAATGAAACGACCTGAGAATTCGTTCGCTGTCTTTGATATCCTGGAGGTTTAGCAATTCGCCGTTTTTAAATGTTAATGCATTGTTTATAATGCTCTTTTTGGTTTGGAATCTTAATGAAGAAAGTTTTTTTTCTATTGTATTGGTTGAAAAGCCAACTGTGTCGAGAATATTTTTTGCAAATGGGGAAATTTGTTTGGTGTTGATCTTTCTAATGATTTTTTGATTGTATTTTTTGTTTTCTCTTTCAAAATGGAGTATCAGCTTGCTGGCATTTAGGTTTGAGTCTTTACTAACCACGAGCCACTCATACAATTTGCTGTATACAAAACTACTATCCTTGTTTTGTTTTAGCAGATTTTGAATAGAGGTTGGCTGTTGTTTTATGGTATCGTTTAATGTTTTTTGGGCATTGGTAAAATTTGAGTAGACAAATACAGATAAAACAAATAAAATAAGTTTTATAGTATAAGTTACGGATTTCAGCCTGTATTTGAATATTAATCTCAATGGTTGTATATATTGTTATTGGGTAATTAAATATAATAAGTAAATGATAAAAGGGATAAATATTAACAAAAATTATAGAGTTAATACGTCATATGCAAGATTAGCATAATAAGGATGTGTGGTGTATGGAAAAGTGAAAAAATGGCAGAGGATTTATTTGGAAGTCTGAAAAAGTGTCGTGTAATGGATTGTAAATCTGACAGTTTTGGTATGGATCTGATTGTGGATGTTTTTTTGTTGTGTGAATACAGGTTAAAAAAGCACTAGTTATGAACTTTAAAGAATATACAATAAAATCGCAGGAAGCTATTCAGCAGGCATTGAATATAGCATCTGGAAGAAATCATCAGGCAATAGAACCTGGGCATTTATTAAAAGGTATTATTGAAGTGGAGGAAAATATTGTTTCATTTCTATTTGATAAGTTAAATGTCAGTAATATTGAACCTGCATTGAATGCTATAATAGATTCATATCCCGGAGTGAGTGGAGGGCAACCTTACTTGTCAAGAGGTACCAATGATGTGCTTCAAAAAGCCAAGAGTTATTTAAAAACTTTTAATGATCAATATGTTTCAGTTGAGCATTTGATTTTAGGTTTGTTGGGAGTGAAAGATTCAGTATCGCAGATGTTGAAAGATGCAGGAGCCACAGAAGGAGGCATGCTTGCCGCCATAAAAGAACTACGTAGAGGGGCTTCTGTTGATTCACAAACTGCAGAAGATAGTTTTAATGCATTAAATCGGTTTGCCATAAACTTAAATGAGCAGGCCCGAAATGGTAAGTTGGATCCAGTTATTGGCAGGGATGAAGAAATACGTAGGGTACTCCAGATTTTGTCGAGGAGAACCAAGAATAATCCTATTTTGATAGGCGAGCCTGGGGTTGGAAAAACCGCTATCGGCGAAGGTATTGCAATAAGGATAGTAAATGGGGATGTGCCTGAGAATTTAAAATCAAAATTAATTTTCTCATTGGATATGGGGGCACTTGTTGCCGGAGCCAAGTATAAAGGTGAATTTGAGGAGCGGTTAAAGAGTGTGGTAAAGGAGGTGATAAATAGTGATGGGGAAATTATTTTGTTTATTGATGAAATTCATACCCTGGTAGGAGCAGGCAAAGGGGAAGGAGCTATGGATGCGGCGAATATTCTTAAGCCGGCATTGGCACGTGGTGAATTGAGAGCTGTAGGGGCAACCACTTTAGGCGAATATCAAAAATACTTTGAAAAAGATAAGGCGTTGGAGCGACGATTTCAGATTGTACGTGTTGATGAGCCGGATGTGTTGAGTGCCATATCAATTTTGAGGGGTTTAAAAGAAAGGTATGAAAACCATCATAAAGTACGGATAAAAGATGATGCAATTATTGCAGCAGTCAATTTGTCGAATAAATACATTTCAGATCGGTTTTTGCCGGATAAGGCTATTGATTTAATAGATGAAGCTGCGTCTAAGTTAAGATTGGAAATGAATTCAGTACCAGGTGAAGTTGATGAGCTTGACAGGAAGGTAAAACAACTGGAAATTGAACGTGAAGCCATAAAAAGGGAAGGGGATAAGAAAAAGCTTGATATTTTAAGTGCTGAGATCGCAGAGTTAAAAGATGAAAGATCCACTTTGAGAGCAAAATGGCAGGAGGAAAAAAATGTGGTTGATTTGATCCAGAATCATAAATCAAATATTGAGCAGTTTAAGTTTGAAGCAGAAAAAGCAGAGCGTGAAGGGCTGTTTGATAAAGTAGCAGAATTGCGTTATGGCAAAATTAAGGCCGCAGAAGAAGAAATCTTGCGTCTGAAAGATGAGCTATCTAAAAAGCAGGCGGAAAATGCTATGTTAAAAGAGGAAGTGGATTCAGAAGATGTCGCTGGTGTAATAAGTCGTTGGACTGGGATTCCAATTACTAAAATGATGAAGAGTGAAAAGGAAAAATTACTTTCTCTTGAGGAAGAATTACATAAAAGAGTAGTTGGACAAAACGAGGCAATTGAAGCGGTTTCAAATGCCATCAGAAGGAGTAGGGCTGGACTGCAGGATGAGAAAAAACCGGTGGGTTCATTTATTTTTCTTGGAATGTCGGGAGTGGGGAAAACTGAGTTAGCTAAAGCATTGGCTTCCTTTTTGTTTGATGATGAAAACAAGATGACGCGAATAGATATGTCAGAGTTTCAGGAAAGGCATTCGGTATCAAGGTTGATAGGAGCGCCTCCTGGATATGTTGGGTATGATGAAGGTGGCCAATTAACGGAAGCGGTGAGGCGAAAACCATATTCGGTTGTATTGCTGGATGAGATAGAAAAAGCCCATCCTGATGTGTTCAATGTTTTGCTTCAGGTGTTGGATGATGGACGGTTGACGGATAATAAAGGGAGGGTTGTTGATTTTAAGAATACCATTATAATAATGACATCAAATATGGGTTCTCATATCATTCAGCAAAACTTTGAAGGTGTTAAAGAAGAGGATTTGTTTGATGTATCTGAAAGGTCGAAATCGGAGGTGTTTCAGTTATTAAGGCAAACTATCAGGCCAGAGTTTTTAAATAGAATTGATGATGTTATCATGTTTACCCCTTTAAGTCATTCTGAAATAAAAGAAATTGTGTTACTTCAAATAGGTGTATTAACAAGGTCTTTGCAAAAAAAAGGTGTGAGCGTTGATATAACCGATTCGGCAGTTGAATATATTGCAAATGTTGGTTTTGACCCTCTATTTGGAGCTAGGCCAATTAAGCGTGTTGTTCAAAAAAACATATTAAATGAAATGTCAAAAAGAATATTGGCAGATGATGTAAATAAGGATGATAAAATTATGATTGACACAGATGGCGAGAGATTGGTTATTTCTAATTAGTTTACATATCAATAGAAATGAGGAATAAAGAAAAGGGGCTCCATTAATTGGAAGCCCCTTTTCGTATTTGAGAGATGTTATTTTTTATATCCCACTAGCTCCATAGTTGGGTAAAACACGAGCACTAGGATCATCAACATTACAATTTTCCCATTCTTTATTAGGCATCCAAAAATCTTTAATAACGCCATCTCTTCCCGGGAAATGCTTTTCAAATATATCCCGATACATTAACGATTCTTTCGTGAACGGCGTGTTTGTAGGGTATTTTTCTTTAGCATTTGCCAAATCTTCATCAGAGTACATTTCTTCAGCATAGCCTTTAAGGTAATCAACCGAACTGTGTCCTACTGCATCAGAGAAAGCAGCTTTATCACGATGTAGTATTTCCTGAGGCAGGTAGTCTCCTTCGAAAGCAGCACGTAACAAGTATTTTCCTTCACCATATGTGTTCATTTTTTTGGCAGGGTCAATACTCATGATGTAGTCAACAAAATCAAGATCGCCAAATGGAACACGAGCTTCTAGTCCACAAGAAGAAATACATCTGTCAGCTCTTAATACATCATACATGTGGATTTCACGAATCCTTTTTTCAGCTTCTTGCTGGAAAGCCTCTGGTGTAGGAGCAAAGTCCGTGTATTTATATCCAAGGATCTCATCGGCAATTTCACCAGTCATTAAAACCTTTACATCAGTGTTTTCACTAATGTATTTACAAATCATGTACATTCCCATTGAAGCCCTGATGGTTGTAATATCCCAGGTTTCGATGTTGTAAATTAATGTACTAAGTGTATTGAAGATATCTTGTTTTGTAAATAAAACTTCAGTGTGCTCTGCTCCCAGGTAATCTGCAACTTTCTTTGCATATTTTGTGTCAATTGGGTCATCTTCAATACCAACAGCAAAGGTTCTGATAGGTTTACCCAGCATTTTTGCAGCAACAGCACATACAAGGCTGGAATCTAATCCACCACTACATAAAAAACCAACAGGTACATCTGCCTGAAGCCTTTTCTCAATTCCTGTTGTAAGTTTTTTATTTATGTTTTTAAATATTTCTTCAAGATCATGATCTACAAATTTCTCAACCTTAGAAATATCTTTGTAACAGTGAAAACCTTCTCCATCATAATAGTGTCCTGGAGGGAATTGTTTGATTTCTTCACACAAAGAATGTAAAGTCTTCATTTCGCTGGCAAACATGATTTCTCCATTTGCAGAGTATCCATAAAATAATGGACGGATACCGATAGGATCTCGGGCCGCAAAATATTTTTTTGCAACAGAATCATATATAACAAATACAAACTCAGCATCTAATGATTTTGCTGTTTCTTCAATCCCCTTTTCCAAAAACAAAGGGATTATAGCTTCACAATCACTTGATGATTTAAATTCATATTTGTGTTCGTATTGTTTCCTTAATTGCTGAAAATTATATACCTCTCCGTTACAAACTAAATTGATATGCTTATAAGTTAATGGCTGATTACCATTGCTTGAAACATCCATAATGCTTAAGCGGTGGAATCCCATCCAACCATCTTTTCCAAAATCTTTTACAATTGAATTATCAGGTCCCCTGTATTCAATGTTTTTAAACTCGCTGGCAAACAGTAGTTTGTCCATCATATCACTTCCTGTGTAAACTGCAAATCCGCACATAAATTTTTTGTCTTTTGGATATATTTTATTGTGATTTATTATTAATTGAGGTGTAAAAGTAATTAATTAATATTTATTGGCAATGTAAAATGTCAAATTATTACAAAAAACAATATTTTACTTATTATTTGTAAATGTAAGTATTTTGGGGTGTTTGTGTAAAATATTATAAAATATTATAAAGAGGATGTGATAATATGGGGTTTGTGTTCGTTATTATATCTATAATATTGGAGAGGGGTGTGTAAATGTGGGGGTAATGCTTAAAAACGATGCGGTTGTGAGATTTGGTTGCTAAATGAAAATTATAGTTCTTTTTTTTAATACAGCTAACAAAGAGAATAATTAATTTGAACTAAGGGGTATAAAGTAAATAGTTGTTGAGTATTTAAAAATAAAAACTTTAAAATGATTGGATATTATACTTTTTTTTAGTTTTTTGCAAAATAATAAAATCTTACGTTTAACATCATTAAAATATTGTGCCTATAGGAAATATGTTTACTCTTTAGTATATAAAAGAAGGAGACATGAATAGATTAACATTACTTTCTGAAGATGAGCTAATTAAAATGTTCATATCAGGAGATGAGGGTAGTTTGCAATTTCTTATAGAAAGACACAAGAACAGAATATACTCATATATATTAATGATGGTTAAGAATCAGGAACTTGCCGAAGATATTTTTCAGGATACCTTTGTTAAGGTAATTACAAATTTAAAGTTGGGAAGATATACTGAAAATGGTAGGTTTGCCTCATGGGTAATGCGTATATCCCATAATTTAATCATCGATTATTATCGTAAGCAAAAGAATATGCAGGTGGTTTCAAATGATTCCAATGATTATGATCTGCTTAACTCCCCTAAATATTCAGATTCAAATATAGAAGATAAGTTAGTTTTTTCTCAAATATTAAAAGAAGTGGGTGACTTGGTTGATTATTTACCTGATAATCAGAAGCAAGTGGTTCAGATGCGTCATTTTATGGGGTTGAGTTTTAAGGAAATAGCAGAGGAGACAGGGGTTAGTATTAATACGGCATTGGGACGCATGCGGTATGCTTTAATCAATATGCGTAATATGATGGAAGAAAAAAATCTGTCATTAACACTTTAGTCTTACAATATTTTAATGTTTATGGCGTTTTTATTTTGTTATTACATTATAATTTTAATGCCTATGAACTTAAATTTTACTCAAAACATTAAAACGATTGAAGAATATAGCTTATCCCTTTTGGATTTATTTGATGAATTACCGGATTCCGTTTTTGAGGATGAAAGATTGTCTCCTTCCAAAAAAGTAATGGGTAATATTATTAAACATTTAAGAGGAAATGATCAATCGTTAACTGATGATTCCAGATTACAGCGTTACAACTTTAATTAGCTATTGATAAAAGTTTTCTTCGAATGCATTAAATTCACCTTGCTTTAAGAGGTTTCTTTTTATAAATGCACTTAAGAAGCCTGATCCATAGCCGAAAATCTGAGTAAAGGATGTAATAGTTGCTAAAAAAGATGGAATTACTTCTTTAATAGTAAATAAAGCATGTGTTAAAAAAGCTATTGGGGGTATAAGTAAAAGCCAGCCTGTATTTGGGACTAGCAATGAAATAATGATCCATACAGGATATGCTATTGTGAATATAGCCGGTATCCAATGTACCATCTTGATTGTTCCTGGATGTCTGAAATTTAGATTGATCCGGGCAATTCCGGAGTTGTATACTTGTTTGAAAAATGATTTGAAATTGTTGCGTCGTTTATGGAATACCCATGCATCTTCTATAAGTATTGATGTATGGCCCTTTTCTATCAATCTCATACTAAAATCAAGGTCTTCGCCAAACCTTAACTTTTTAAAACCTTTTAGTTCCATAAAAACTTGTTTCTTTATCCCAAGATTAAAGCTTCGTGGATAAAATTTGTCCATTTTTTTGTTGCCCCCCCGAATCCCTCCTGTGGTTAATATGGATGTCATGGAGTAATTGATGGCTTTTTGGATATTGTTAAAGGATTCATGTGCTCTATCCGGGCCTCCGTAACAATCGGAATCAACAAAACTCTTTTCAACTACTGTAAAATAATTTTCAGGAATTAAACAATCGGAGTCAAAAAATATAAGTATATCTCCTGTTGCATGTTTTGCTCCTTCATTTCGGGCAGGACCTGGGCCTGAGTTTTTTTGGTAATGGTAATGTATGTCAAGATTTTTCTTGTATCCATTACAAATATCTTCAGATTGTAAATGGGAGCCATCTTCTATAATAATGACTTCAAAGTCCGTGTAGTTTACTTCAGATAAGGAATGAAGTAACTCATCAACTTCCTGAGGTCGATTGTATACCGGGATTATTACTGAGAACTTGGGCATTTATACTAAATATCTTTGTGGCAAAGATAAAATTATAAGGTTTAAAACCAATAAATATTAAAAAAAGCCTGAAATGTTTTCTTCAGGCTTTTTTAGGAAAATAATCATGTAAAATCAGTGGTTAGAAACATCATTGGATCTCCGATGATGTTTTGAAATATAGGACGGTACCTGTTGGTGTCGTAAAATTTGGCTACGTTTACCTTCTTTATGCTTTCTCCCTTTGTATCTTTCTTTACTGCTTCAATGGATACATAATCAAATTTTCCGTTTTTAACGCAAACCATATGACCAGACTCTCCTTTTTTTATTAAGTCTAAAGCCATGTTTCCATAGGTTGTAGGGATGATTGAATCAAGTGCGTCAGGTTGGCCTGATCGTACCAGATATCCAAGTTTTTGGTTAATGATATTTATTTCTCTGCCACCGTTGAATTTTGGCGAATGCTTTTTTAATTCTTTACCTATTTGTTCTCCAATACCTCCTAACTTTTTGTGACCAAAGGCATCGGTTTCTGCGTCGGAATAAATAATATCTTGTCCATCATATGTAGCGCCTTCTGAAACTAAAACCACAGAATAATTGCTGGGATTGTTTATTCGGTCTTCTACCATTAATGCAGTTAAGTGTTCTGTGTTTATTGAATATTCGGGTATTACACACCTGTCTGCAGCTCCACCTATAGTGGGTAGAAGGGCAGAGAACCCTGCATTTCTGCCGAAGACTTCGAGTACTAAAAATCTTTCGTGTGAACCGGCACAGGTTCGTAATGCATGAGTTAGTTCAATGGTTCGTGTAATGCAGGTGCTAAATCCTATGCAATATTCAGTTCCGGGAACATCTCCGTCCATGGTTTTGGGGATACCAATGACCTTTATTCCCTCTTTATGTAACCGGACTGCGTAACTTAATGTATCATCTCCACCAATAGGAATTAAATAGTCTATCCCGACGTGTTTTAAGTTAGCAACTGCTTCATCTGTTAAATCATTATATTCGTCTTTGTATAGGTGTTTGAGGTGGTCTGGCAGGTGTCTTTGAGCAACTTTAGTGGCTTTTGTTCTGCTGGAATGCAAAAATGTTCCTCCTGTGCGACCTATCCTGTTGACCGTAATTTCTTTTAAGGGAATGCAATATTCCTGATCTTCAAGTGGTTTAGATCTGTCAATGCTTATTACACCTTTCCAGCCGTTTTTAATCCCGATAACTTCATAACCTTCTCTTATGGCTCTGAGTGTAATGGCCCTGATTGCCGGGTTTAATCCAGGAACATCTCCGCCTCCTGTTAAAATACCAATGGTTAATTTTTTATTGTTCATCAGTGTAAAAAAATTTAAGGGTTTTGTATTTTAATTTACTAATATGCGTATGGTGTATTTAAAAGCTTTGTAAATGAGTTTATTAAATATAAACATTTAGTTTAAATATTTCGATACATAGAATGGTAAAATTGATTATTGCAAATATTGAGGTGTGTGTCAAGTTATAAATAAGGATTAGGGTTAACAGATAATGAGTTTAAATAAGTGTTAAATTGTAAATAATTAGAGCATTTTTTTTCGAATTTGAAAAAATATAAACAATTTTGCAGCTTTTAAAGCAGACTAAATTTGGATCATTCAAAAGTGATGGAATTGATTAATATAGGTTTGATGGTTTATTGTTAGATGCTTTTATTCAATTGAATTTTTCTAAAAACTATTTATAAATATTTGGATAAGATGATTAAAAGTCCACTTCAAATCGCAAGGGAGAGTTATTCTCCAAAGTTACCAGCAGCATTAAAAGGCTCTGTAAAAATTGTTGAAGGAAAGAAAACAGAATCAGTGGCAGATCAGGCTGACATTGAAAAACTTTTCCCTAACACTTATGGAATGCCTGTACTAACTTTCGAAGAAGGAGAGTCTGGTGCTACAGATAAAGCTATTAGTGTAGGTTTAATTCTTTCTGGTGGTCAGGCCCCTGGTGGTCATAATGTTATTTCCGGAATCTACGATGGATTAAAAAAGTTAAATCCTGCTAACAAGGTATATGGATTCCTTGGTGGTCCTGGCGGATTGGTTGATAATAACTATCAGGAGTTAACTGATGATATCATTGATCATTACAGAAATACCGGTGGTTTTGATATTATTGGTTCTGGTAGAACAAAATTAGAAGAAGTAGAGCAATTTGATAAGGGATTGGAGAATTGTAAAGCTTTGGGAATAAATGCACTAGTTATAATTGGAGGAGATGACTCTAATACTAATGCTTGTGTATTAGCAGAATATTATAAGCAAAAAGATGCAGGAGTACAGGTTATTGGTTGTCCTAAAACTATTGATGGTGACCTTAAAAACGAAATGATTGAAACTTCATTTGGTTTTGATACAGCTTGTAAGGTTTACAGTGAATTGATTGGTAATATTCAGCGTGATGCCAACTCTGCTAAAAAATATTGGCACTTTATTAAGTTGATGGGACGTTCTGCTTCTCATATTGCATTGGAATGTGCTCTTCAAACTCAACCTAATATTACAATTATTTCAGAAGAGGTTGAAGCTAAAAGCATGACTTTGGATGAAGTGGTAAGTGATATAGCTAATAAAGTTGCTGCTCGTGCTGCAAATGGAGAAAATTTTGGTACAGTATTGATTCCAGAGGGATTGGTTGAATTTATTCCAGCAATGAAAAAATTAATTGCTGAATTAAATGACCTATTGGCTCATAATGAGGAAGAAGTAAATGCCTTTGAAACTAACAAAGAAAAAAGAGAGTATTTAGTTGAGAAGCTTTCTGCAGAAATGGCTGAAGTATTTAAGAGCCTTCCAAATGCAATTGCTAATCAGTTGATGCTTGATCGTGACCCACATGGTAATGTTCAGGTATCAATGATCGAAACTGAAAAGTTGTTGATTGATATGGTGAAAGCCAAGCTTAAGAAAATGAAAAAAGCTGGTGAGTATGTAGGTAAATTTGCAGCTCAAGGTCATTTCTTTGGGTATGAAGGTCGATGTGCAGCTCCTTCTAACTTTGATGCTGATTACTGTTATTCTTTGGGTTATACCGCATCAGTTCTTATTGCTGAAGGGAAAACAGGTTATATGTCGTCTGTTAGAAACTTAACTGCCCCTGCAGAAAAGTGGATTGCTGGTGGAGTGCCAGTGACTATGATGATGAACATGGAACGTCGCCATGGAGAAATGAAGCCTGTGATTCAAAAAGCACTTGTAAAATTGGATGGGGCTCCATTTAAAGCTTTATGTGCAAAACGTGATGATTGGGCTTTAAATACAAAGTATGTTTATCCAGGTCCAATTCAGTATTTTGGTCCTACCGAAGTATGTGATTTACCAACCAAAACATTAGTTGAGGAAAGTAAATAGTAAACTTCTGTTTAAGATATAAAAGCCACGGTTAAGATTAGCTGTGGCTTTTTTTTATGGAATTGTTACAAGGTGCTTAAAAAAATGAGGCTCTATTGTTTTGTTGTCAGAATTTTATAATTACTTTCGTACCAATTCAGGTTATAGAGTATTTAAATTATCAATATACCATAATGTCAAAGATTATTACACTTTCAGAGGCTGCATCGATTGCGTTACATGGAATGATCTTAATTGCGAAGTCAGATGTGAAGCTAAATGTGAACCAGATATCAGAGGAAATTTCAAGTTCGAGACATCATGTAGCGAAGATATTTCAACGTTTGGCAAAGGAAAATTTTGTATCATCAAATAGGGGACCAAGTGGAGGTTTTTTATTAAAAATGGATCCTAAAGATATTTCACTACTTGACTTATATGAGGTTATCGAAGGTCCTGTTCAGGTACAGGGCTGTCCGGGGGATAAAGAAAGATGTCCTTTTGATAGATGTATAATGGGTGATATAGCAGAGGAGTTGGCATGTCAGTTTCGTGATTATCTGCGTGGCAGAAGTTTAGCCGATTATTTGTAATTAATCGGTTAGATTTATAAAATTGATTGTTGCACAAGCCATTAATGCAGCTGTTTCTGTGCGCAACCGGGCCTTTCCTAAAGATATTTCGTTAAAGTTGTTTTCTGTGGCTTCTTTTATTTCTTCAATAGAGAAATCTCCTTCAGGGCCTATTAAGATAAGAACATCCTCATTGTTTTTGTAGCTGTTTTTGAGGAGTGTTTTAGGGTGATTCTGGCAATGTGCAATATACTTGTTTGAATTTGTATTTTTGTTGTTGGAAATAAAATCTTTAAATGAGGTAACAGCATTTAACTGTGGTAGATAATGTTTTAGTGATTGTTTTGTTGCTGACACTAGGATTTTATTGAGCCGCTCAGGTTTAATTACTTTTCGTTCAGAATGATCGCAAATTATAGGAGTTATCTCTTCAATGCCAATTTCTGTCGCTTTTTCTAAAAACCATTCAAACCTATCTATGTTTTTAGTAGGGGCTACAGCCATGTGAATTCTGAACGGTCTCTTTTCTTCTGTTTTTTCTTCAGTAATTTCCAATCTACATGCTTTGGGGTTAGCATCGGTTATAGTGGCTGTGTATATGGTACCATTTCCATTTAATACAGATATTTCATCACCGTTTCTATGTCTTAAAACTTTTATACAATGTTTTGATTCTTCAAGGTTTAAAGTGGGCTGTTTAGCAGAAAAGTCTGTATCAAAAAATAATTGCATAAGTATATGTTATAATTTTAAACTGGTAGCAAATATACTAATTGTTGTTGCTATTTAAAACGGGAAGTGATATGGTAAATTCAGAACCCTTGTTAAGTTTGGATTTTACAGTAATAAATCCACCCATTAATTCCACTAAACTTTTTGTTATTGCTAATCCTAGTCCTGTTCCGGTATTGAGTTTTGTTGTCTTTTCTGCTTGTCTGAACCTCTCAAAGATGATATTAATATCCTCCGGAGAAATTCCTTCTCCGGTATCTTTTACTGTTATTAATAAAATGTTGTTTTTTAGGGGTACTACAGTTAGTTTCACTTCCCCGGTTTGAGTAAACTTGATGGCGTTGGATATCAGGTTTAACAATACTTGCTCCAGTCTATAGGGATCAGAATATATCAAAAGTTCAGGCAGGTTGTAGTCAAGGCAAAATTTTATGTTTTTGTTTTTTGATTTGATAATTGTTTCTGCTGTATATTTTACGTGGTTTAGGGTAGAGTTTAAATTGAACTTTTCATTTCGTATTTGTAATTGGTCTGATTCTATTTTTGATATATCAACTATGTCGTTAATGATGTTTAACAGGTTTTCTCCTGATGTTTTAATCTGATCCAGGTATTCATCTTTTTCCTGGATATTGAGTTCCGGCGATTGAAGGATATCGGAAAAACCAAGAATGGCGTTCATCGGAGTTCGTATTTCATGACTCATATTTGCTAAAAAACGTGATTTCAACCGATCGCTTTCTTCTGCTTTTTCTTTGGCTTTCTTTAATTGGTTCTCAAATTCTTTTTGTTCAGAAATATCCATTAATACGCCGGTGATGCGAACAGGCTTCTTGTTTGTGTCGGTTTCTGTGATTTTTCCATGAACAGAATACCACTTTAGGGTATTGTCTTTCTGATAAATCCTTATGTCCGTTTTAAATAATGGAGTGCTTCCTTTTGTGTAGTTTTTCCAGTTTGCATATATTTTAACCACATCTTTATCGTATACGTATTTTTCCCAATCCTTAATGTTAACGCTGATGTTTTTTTTGTGTTTGTATCCTAATAGTTTGGCAAAGCGACGGTTAAAAACAACTGTGTTTGTGTTTAATGAAACATCCCAAAGTCCCTCATTGGCACTTTCAAGTGCCATCTCCAGCCTTCTTTCGCTGTCTGTTAATCTTTTTTGTATTTTTTTTCTTTTGATAATATTTGATATAAGATGGAAATTTAATAGTATCAAAAGGGCAAGAGCAGAGAAGTAATAGATTAGTTTTTTCTTGTGTTTTACATAAAATGGGATAGTCCTGTTTGTAAAGACTGTATTAGGGGGCAAGAGTTTGTAGTTGAGGTTATATTTTTTTAATAGGTTAAAATCGTATGTGGGTTTGTACTGTGTGGGTGTAAGGGGATTTGATTTCTTTTCCGGATTGTTTATTCTGTTAAGCAATGATTTGGCAGCTTCATAGCCTTGATCGTATGATGATATAAGATGTCCGCCAACAATAAAATCGCCCAATAAAAATTCCCAAAAACTATATATCGGAATATCAATATCTTTTAACAGTTGCGTTCCCAGATGTTTCATCTCAATGGGTACTTGATGATTGTTGGAATATAGGCTTAGTAGTATGATCATCTTGTTTTCGTGATGTGGCAATTCATCTAATTTAGTCTTTATTGTTTCATAATCAGTGCCATCGATAATTTGGAAGGGAATGTTGGGATTGAATTCGTTCAGGCCATCGAAAAATTGAGAAAGGAAAATTTTTCCGGATAAGGTTTGGTCAGATATGACAATTATGGTATCGGTATTGGGATTCAAAATGAATGCTTGCTGAAGAGTGGTTTTAATATCAATATCTTCTTTTATGACATTGATTCGGGTGGTGTCAAAAGGAATTAAGTCAATATTGTTCACTCCACATGCAGTAATGGGTATGCTTTTATTCCATATACTATCTCCTTTTTCCAACACATATTGAAATGCATAATTATCAGAACAGATTATTCCATCAAGGTCGATGTTTTCATATTTATATTTGTAGAGATTGGTTAATTCGTAAAAATATCCCTGGTTTTGAAAACGCTTGAAATCCATGTATTCAACAAATAGCCTGTAGTCTTCCTTTTCATCAATGGCATCAAGTACTCCTTGGGTTATGTCATCGGTCCATTTAAAACCTGTGTGATATGAATTTAAAAGAAGAATTTCCTTAACTTCTTTACCAAAAGAAAAATGAAAGCAGCAAAACAGCAAGAGTGTGGTATAAAATAATTTCATGCGTTTAGTACATTGTTTTTGTGGTTGCGAAATATGCAAAAGAAAACCACTCATTTGAGTGATAAACCTTTTATTATACTTGGCTGAATTAAAGGGTTTAGATATTTTCTTAAAATATAAATATATCAAAATATATGATGTTTAAGATATGAAAAAAAATTATTTTAAAAGTTTTTATTCAGAAGCGAAGGTTTATTTTTTTTATGACGTCTTATGCGTAGTACAAGAATATAGGAAGTGATTCAAACGGTTGAAAAGATAGATATAGAAAGTTTTCTGCAAGGTGATTATAAATCCTTTGAGATTGTGGTCAATTTATTCAAGGATAGGGTAGTGAATATTTGTTATTCATATACAAATAATTACCATGATGCAGAAGATGTTGCTCAGGAAGTTTTTGTTGAGCTCTATAGATCTTTGCATAAGTTTAAAAATCAATCAACCTTATCTACCTGGATATACAGAATTGCTTCTAATAAGGCCATTGATTTTATCAGAAGCAAAAAACGACAGAAAAGAGGGAGTGGACAGATTGGTTACCTCGAAGATCAGAAGTATTATGATTGGATTGTGGGAGATAATAAATCGGCAGATGATGAATTGATACAGCAACAACGAAAAAGTTTGTTGTATGACGCTTTGAATAAATTGCCATCGCGTCAGAAGGAGGCTTATGTATTGACACAAATTGAAGGCTTTGATCAAAGTACAGTGGCAGAGATAATGGAAACATCAGTTAAGAGTGTTGAGTCGCTAGTTGTACGGTCGAAAAAGAAGCTGAAACAGATTTTAGAGAAAAGGATTAAAGAATATTTGTAATTGATCCGAAGGAATTTAATGACGTTATCGTCTAAGGTTATGTAGATAAAGAAACCGGGAGGTTGAGTTATGAAAAATGAAAGATTGGATCGGGAATTAGATCAGGTATTTAAGGTAGGTAATAAAAAACATGGGGAGATTAAGGCTTCTCCGTTTTTTACAACCAGGGTTATGGGTAAAGTGGAGCAGTTGGATGATGTTCGGGCTGGCATTTCCATTTTGTCATATATAATCAGACCAGCATTTGCACTGTTTATTTTAATAAATGTTGCAAATTTTTACTTCTTTAATAATTCAGATTCAGATATGTCGTTGGATGAAAGTATTGAAGATGCTGGTTCGGAGTATATATATGCTTCGAATGATTTTATGTATTCCGAGGATTTGTTGACAGGTAATTATGAAGTTAAATAGCGGTAAATGAAAAATAGATATTATCATATAATTATTGGGTTGTTGATTGTTTTAAATGTTTTTTCGTGGCGTTTTTGGTGGGAAAAGCCAAAGGTGCCATCGGTAATTGAACAGATAAAGCATAGAAAAGACAACAGGCATGAAGGTAAAAATGCTTTTTTTGAAGAACTTCAATTGACACCAGATCAGCAGGCTGAATTTGAAAAACAAAGGAAGAGCTATTTTAAGGAGATAGGGGAATTAAATGCTGAAATTGAAAATAGCAGACGTTTGTTGATAGAAAGCTATGAGAATAATGGTTCTGCCGGAGATTCACTTTTTGAAGTGTTGGGAAGAAATAAAATGTTAATAGAAAAAGCAACATTTAATCATTTTAAATCTTTACGTGAGGTATGCAACGACGATCAAAAGGAAGGTTTTGATTCAATAACTTCAATGATGGTAAAACGTTTCCACCGTTGGGATAAAAGAAGGGGGGATAAACGGGGAGTTAAGTAAAGGTTTAGACTAAAAATATTGAATTATGAGAACATTAGAATTTTTGAAAAGTTATGTGGTAATTACGCTGCTGTTTGTAATTATAGGAAGTACAGCAATTGGCCAATGTACGGGACATGAAAGATTTCAAGATGATAGAGGTTTGCACAGGGGGGGATTAAACCTGTCAGATGAGCAACAAGAGCAGATAAAAACCTTCAGACTTGAATTAATGAAGGAAATGACTCCAATTAAAAACGAAATAAAGGTAAAGACGGCAGAACTAAATATGATATCAACCGGGGATAATGTTGATACAAAAAAGGTGAATAGTTTATTGGATGAGATTGGTAGTTTAAAAACAAAAATGGCTAAAAAGAAATTTGCTCACAAGCAAAAACTACGAGGCATTTTAACTGATGAGCAAAAGGTGTTGTTTGATGCCCATGCAGGTAAAATGTTTGGAAACAAAGCAAAACGAGGAGATGGGCAAATGATGAAGCACCGGATGCACAAAGGTAAACGCACGGTAGTGAAAAGTGCTCCTGATCAGTATAATAAAAAGGAATGCCCCTTAAAAGAAAAAACGGAAATATTTGGATAGAATATGTATTGAAGTATACTAACCGTTACTCTTTAACGTTTTTGTATTGTAGATGAATGAAAAAGCCTGTCTGTTACAATAAACAGACAGGTTTTTAGTTGAAGTATAAAATAAAAATGAATGTTTAAACTAATTAGTTTATATTTATTCAGAATTTTCAAAACCAGATTGTTTCTATTCCATAAAACCTAAAACATTGGATATATCTATTCAAAATCTTAATAAGATTTATAAAAACAAACATCAGGCGCTTAAAAATGTATCATTGGATATAAATTCAGGGATGTTTGGTTTGCTTGGCCCTAATGGTGCAGGTAAATCTACCTTAATGAAAATATTGGTTACTTTACTTGAACCCTCAAGCGGAACTATTAAAGTTAATGGTGCTGACCTGGAAAAAAACCGTAAACAAGTAAGGGCCATGATGGGGTATTTGCCCCAGGATTTTCGTTTTTTTGCAAAGCTTAAAACATATGAATTTCTTGATTATGCTGCCTCATTAGCAGGTATAAATAGTCGTAAAGAAAGAAGGGATGAGGTGGAGCGGCTACTTGAAGATGTAGGGCTATTTGAAGTGAGAAACCGTTTTGCGGGTAAGTTGTCAGGGGGGATGAAAAGAAGGCTTGGCATTGCACAGGCAATTGTAGGTGACCCAAAAATTGTTATTGTGGATGAGCCAACAACAGGATTAGATCCCGAAGAACGAATACGTTTTAGGAATATTCTGGCTGATTTAAGTCAAAAAGATGTGATAATTATTCTCTCAACCCATATTGTTGGCGATATTTCCAGTACTTGTAACCAAATGGCCTTATTAAACGAAGGGCAAATTCAGTTTACTGGAAGTCCGGATGAGTTTATCAGGCTTTCAGAAGGTAAAGTATGGAAAACACAGGTGGCTTTTGATGATATGGAAGACATTAAGCAGAAGTATCCGGTAATTACTACCATACCGGGGGCTAATGGTTATGAGGTGGAATTGATTTCTCCTAGTGCAAATGGTTTTCAAGGGGAAAATATTATGCCAAATCTGGAACATGCTTATGTATATTTTATGGAGTACGAATCAAATAAATTTAACCGGCCATGAGTAGTAATAAACCCATTTTTATAGTTGCAAAATTTGAGGTAAAGACCTTATTGCGCAGCTGGTTTTTTAGAATATTTTCAGCAATCGTTATAGCCTTTCTTCTTTTTTTCAATATAGTTGCTTCAACAGAAATAGGCAGGTTCAATTTTGCTGACAGGATGATGCCCGGGGGATTGGTATACATGAATTTATGGATATTAAATATTGTGCAATCCATAATAGCAGTATTCTTATCATCCGATTTTCTGAGTAGAGACAAGAAACTGGATACTACAGAAGTAATATATGTTCGTAGTATGTCGAATTTTGAATATGTATTTGGCAAAACTCTGGGTATATTTTATGTTTTTGGGGGATTGAATTTATTGGTACTGCTTTTTACTTTCATTATTAATATTATAAGTACGGATGCAGGATTCAGTGCTATAACTTATCTGATATACCCATTAATAGTATCCTTACCAACATTGATGTTTGTGCTTGGATTGTCATTTTTTGTAATGCAGTTGGTAAAGAATCAAGCCATTACTTTTATCCTTGTTCTTGGATATATAGCAACTAACTTGTTCTATCTTAAAGGTAATCATTATGGGTCGTGGGATTTTATAGGTTTTTTTAGTCCTATGGCATATTCTGATTATGTAGGTTTGGGAAATTTATTCCAAATAGCATCTGTGCGTATAGGATATTTTATATTAGGTATTTCCCTGATGTTTTTTACTGTATTTAAATTGTCAAGGCTTTCTCAAACAAAAAGAGGGAAAAGCGTAGCGCTGATACCTTCGTTCTTATTTCTGTTTTTGGGCTTGAGTTTAATAGGAAATTACCTGCAGCATCAATTTAGGTTGGAAAAACAGATTGAGAGTTTTGCTCAGCTTGAGAAGCAATTACCTATTGATGCAGGTTATAAAATAGTTCATTATAATATTGAATTACAACACAGGCAAAAGACAATTGCCGGAGCCACCGAGATTTGTGTTGTAAAAGATGAGAGTTTAGAAAGTATTAAGGAACTGAAGTTTTATTTTAATAACGGACTAATTGTTAGCTCTGTAAAAACAAATGGCGAGAGTCTTGAATATAATCAAAACTTGAATTTTCTTACTGTATTTTATAATTATAACAATAAGGATACGCTTAAACTAAATATTGAGTATACTGGTAAGCCCAATGACGACCTTGCATATTTTGATCTTGATAAAGAAAAGAGGGAGGGATTACACCGTTATGATCCATTGTTGGCTGGTAAAAGTTCGCTGTTTGTCAGCAACCAATATCTTTTGCTAACAAGTGAAAATTTTTGGTATCCGGTAGTTGCAGATCGAAATGCACATAGGATTACCCGTTTTTTTACATCTGATATAAAGATTAAGGGGATTACGGGTATAAAGTATCTTTCTCAGGGAGAAGAATCATATGATGGTGATTGGACAGTTTTTAAAGGAGATGCCAAATATTCAAAGTTGTCTTTAATTGGTTCTGAGTTTACAGGTAAATCTATAGAAGTGGATTCTGTTAAATATTCATATCTGGTTAAGCAGGATAATGACTTTTTTACTAAGTATTTTGAAAACCTGGGTGACACACTACCTAATCTTATTTCAGAAATAAAAGGTGATTTTGAAAGGAAGTTAGGAGTGCCGTATCCGTATAAAAGGCTCACTTTTGTGGAGGTTCCCCTTCATTTTTATTCCTATTATAGAAGCTGGGCTCTGATAAATGAAAACACCAGTCCGGAAATGGTACTGATACCGGAAAAGGGCTTGGGTATAAATGAGTTTAATCTGGCTCATTCAAAAAATCGGCAAGAAAGAGATAATAAAAGGGAAGGAACAGAGATGCTACCTAAGGAAATGGAAGCCAATCTGTTTATGAATTTAATAGGGAATACATTTGCTATTCCAAAGGAGCGACGGTTTTTCTTCCGAAATGAAGCAGATGCAGGGCGATCTGTAAGTAATTGGAGTGCTTATTCTATATTTCCGTTATTTTATAACTATTCATATTCCATAAAAGAAAAGGAGTTGCCGTTTATAAATATGTGTATGGAATCATATATGCAATCCCGTATTCATTCTTCATTTAACCGTTTTGGGAGTTTGTCGGGGAATGATAAATCTATTCTTTTCTTAAAAAGCAATACGGAAAGTTTGGCTCACCTGGTTGATGAAGAGGACTTGAAGATAAGTATAGCAGATATTATCCTTACTGTTGGTAATGGAAAATTTGCTTCAGCACAACAAAAAGTTGGGATAGAAAATTTTGAAAACTTTGTAGATAGTTTGTTGGGCAAATTTAAAGGGGAGGCAATAAACGCTTCCGAGTTGACTGACTATATTGGTGATGACTCAGGTGAGAATGAATTAAATAAAAGTTCAGTGATAAAATTACCAGCTTTTATTTTTGGGGAAAGCAAAATATATAAGTTTAAAGATAACAAAAAGGAGAGTTATTTTATTAGTCTGGAAGTTGCTAATGTGGGTGAAGTTGATGGAATGATCAAGGCATCTTTGTTTGGCGGGGGACGTCGTTCTGGTCCTCCACGTCCAGGTGGGGGACCTCCGGGAGGAGGAGGAATGAATGCTTCATACGAAGATATTTACCTGGTTAAAAAAGGACAACATGCTCAAATAGGTATTATTCTTAGCCAAGCCCCAAGGATGATGTCTGTGCATACCTACTTATCGGAGAATGTTCCTTCAGATAATCGTTTCTTTTTAGCAGATTTTGAGGAAGCTCCAAAAGGATTAAAAACATTTACCGGTATAAAAGATCTGAAAGGAGATGTAAAGTATATCAGGGATAATGAAATTGTTGTTGATAATGAGGATCCTGGTTTTTCAGTGGTGAATAACAAAGGTCGAAAGACCTTAAAAGAGATTTTGTTATCCAGAATGGATGTAGAAAAAGCCGAAGAGGGATTTGAATATAAAACGCTGTTTCCATGGCATCCGGCAAGCAGGTGGACAAAGGTTCTGGAATCTCAGTCGTTTGGAAAGTATATAAAATCATATACTTATAAAAAGTCAGGAGACGGGAATGCGAGGGCTCAATTTAAGGCCCATCTGCAAGAAAGTGGACGTTATAATGTTTATGCCCGGGTTCCTTCCCAGAGGACAGGCTCTTTTAGAAGAGAAAGGCAAGAGGGCTCATATGAATATACGGTATTTCATGATGATGGTGAAGAAATAGTATCCGTTGCTGTAGAAAAAGATAATTCAACATGGGAATTATTGGGGGAATTCTATTTTTCTGATGGAGAGGCTGTTGTTGAGCTTTCGGATAAATCTGCACGAAGGGTTGTGGTTGCTGATGCTGTAAAATGGGAGAAGCTTTAATAAAGAGGTTGAATTCCCAAAGCTATTATGCAATAGCTATTGGGGTTCTGAATATTGAAAAATCAAACATAATTTAAAAATAAAATGATGCGATTTAAAAACGCGAAATACTTATTCTTAATTGCATTTGTTGTAATGGGAATTAGTACTGATGCCCAAAGGATTTTATCACTGCAGCAGGCTCTGGAACAAGCATATCAGTTTAGTCCCAGGATGCAGAACGTTAAGCTTTCATTGGTTCAGAGTGAGCATAACTTAAAGGCCCAAAGAGCTTCTCTAAAATCTAATTTTAGTTTGAATATTACTCCTCTGGAATACTCTAAGAACCGGGAGTTTAATAGTCAGCTTTCGCAATGGTATACTGTTGAAGACTATACCAGTTTAGGGAACTTCAGAGTGACACAACCTATATTGTTTACCGACGGGGTAATATCATTAAATAATACCTTCAGTTATCGTGAAAATACAAGTACAAGTAATATGGGTAGCTCTGGTTTTGATGGTTTTACCAATAATCTGAGCTTACGATTGGATCAGCCTCTTTTTACCTATAATCAAACCAAACTTCAGTTAAAGGAGTTGGAGCTGGCCTATGAAAATGCCAGCCTTAATTACGCTTTGCAAGAATTAAGCGTTGAGAATATGGTGACCCAGGCTTTTTATAAAGTGTACCAATCGCAAATGGAACTGAATGTCTCCACCGAAGATTATCAGAGCCGTAACCAAAGTCACGAAATCATTAAAAATAAAGTTGAGGGTGGTTTGGTTGCTAAAGAAGAGCTTTATCAGTCAGAACTGGATTTGCTTTCGAGTAAATCCAGTATGCAAAATGATCAGGTTACCTTTGAAAATGATAAAGATAATTTCAAACAAATGTTAGGTATTCCTCTTGAAGAGGAAATTATGGTGCTGGCGGACGTTTCTGTTCTCCCGGTAGATATTGATGTGAGTAAGGCCATAAAGTCAGGTGTTGACAACCGGATGGAAATTCGTCAGAGGGAGATTGCCATTGAGCAGGGACAATTTGACTTGATCCGGACTAATGCTTCTAACGAATTTAAAGGCGATTTGAGTCTGGAACTCGGTTTGTTTGGACAAGATGAAGCCTTATCAGATGTTTTTCAGGATCAAACCAATAGTCAGAATATTTCTTTAGGATTAACGATTCCGCTATGGGATTGGGGAGAGAAGAAAGCCAGGATGAAGGCATCAAGGGCTGCATTAGAAATGAACCAAAACGACTTGCGCGATGAAGAAATTGATATAAAGCTAAATATCCGTCAGGTATACCGAAGTCTTCAAAACTTATTGATTCAGATTGAGATTTCGAGGAAAAATGTAGAGAATGCCCAATTGACTTATGAAATCAACCTTGAAAAATATAAAAATGGTGATTTAACCAGTATGGATTTAAACTTGGTTCAAAATCAGTTAACTCAAAACAAAAATGCGTTAACAAATGCCATTATCAATTACAAACTTGAGCTACTAAATATGAAGATTCAATCGATGTACGATTTTGAAAACAATAAAGAAGTAGCTCCTAATTTCTCTCCAAAAAACAAAAAATAACCATCATGATACAAAAAAATCTATTAATAGTATTACTTGCCCTTTCCCTGTTTTCGTGTGATAACAGGCAAGATAAATTTAAGGCAGATATAGCCATCCCTGTAACTGTTGAAGAGTTAACAACGGGTAGTATCCAGGACGTTTTTACAGCTACCGGGACAATAATGTCGGAATATGAAACATTGCTTACCAATAATGCTGCAGGAGATTATTATCTGCAAATAAACCCCCGTACAGGGAAAAAATATAAAATGGGCGATGTTGTGAAAAAGGGAGAGGTGATTATTAAGATTGTTGATAAAGAGAATGAAAACAATATAAATATTGAAGGTGCAAAACTTGATTTGGATATTTCTGAAATGGAATACCAAAAACAAGTGGCGTTGTATGAAAAAGGTGGGGTTACTTTGCGCGAAAAAGTTGAAGGCGAAAAGCAGTTGATTACCGCACGCAAAACTTATGAAAATGCATTGATTCAATTGGAAAAAATAGAGGTTACAGCTCCTTTTGACGGATTAATTACTGATTTGCCCTATTTTTCTCAAGGGGTAAAAATTGCGCAAAGTCAGGAAGTATTGCAAATAATGAGTTATCGAAAAATGATAATGGATTTGATGTTGCCGGAAAGTCAAATTGCTAAGGTATCGTTAAATCAGGAAACTCAAATTACAAATTATGCCTTACCGGAGGATACTCTCACGGGTTTATTAAAAGAGATATCCCCAGCCATTGATATCGACTCCAGAACTTTTAAAGGCAGGGTGTATATCAATAATCCTGAGGTAAAACTGCGTCCCGGTATGTTTGTAAAAGCGGATATTGTTATTGATAAAAAGGACAGTGTTATCGTAATTTCAAAGGATGCTATCCTTGTGCGCGATTATGGTAAAGTGGTTTTTGTAGCAAGAGGAGATGAAGCTCGTGAAAGAAGAATAACTACCGGAATGGAGCATGAGGACCGGATAGAAGTTGTAGACGGCCTCAGAGTGGAAGAACGTTTGATAATTAAGGGTTTTGAGACTCTTAAAAATCGCTCAAAAATAAAAGTCCTTAATAAATAACCAAATGAAAAAACTTGCACAGTTTTCAGTGAGCTATCGGGTAACGGTGGCCATGATTATACTTGGAATAGTTCTCTTGGGATTTATTTCTTTTTCCCGCCTGGGAACCGATTTGTTTCCTGATTTGAACAATCCGCGCATTGTAGTTGAAATTGAATCGGGAGAAAGGCCTCCTGAGGAGATGGAAAAACAATTTGTTGAGAATATTGAAGGTACCGTAATCCGACAGAGTGGTGTGTTGAATGTAAGTTCTACGAGTAAAGTGGGAACGGCTCAAATAAATGTGGAATATGCTTGGGATCAGGATATGGACGAAGCCTTCCTCGACCTCCAAAAGGCGCTTACGCAATATAGCCAGAATGAGGATATTGAAGACCTGACAATATACAGGAACGATCCCAATGCTTCGCCAATAATGTTGGCAGCTGTTTCAAACCCAAATATTTCAGATATGGATGAGCTACGTAAAGTAGCCCAAAATTATATTCGTAATGCCTTAATTCGTATCGATGGTATTGCTGATGTTCGTTTGAGTGGGGATGAAACAAAGGAAATTACCATTGAAACAGATCCTTATATGCTTGAATCGCATAGTATCACCTCTTCAAGTATTGTAAGTAAGATTCAGAATTACAACCGAAATGTTTCGGGAGGTTCTATTGAAGAGCTAGGTCAAAAGTATATTATTAAAGGTGTAAGTATTTATAAATCGCCTGAAGACCTTGGTAAGCTGGTAGTTGGTACAACCCTGCAAAGAGATGAAGAAGGACATGAATTTGAGGTTCCATTGCTTTTAAAAGATGTTGCCAAAGTAAGTTATAAAAACCAGGAGCCGGATAATATTGTTCGATTAAACGGAAAACGCTGTATTGGTTTATCTATTTATAAAGAAACAAAGTTTAATACGGTATCAGCCATTGAGGCCCTGAATGAAGGTTTTGACAAAGTGAGAAAGGGTTTGCCGGGGTATAATATTACTGTAATTAAAAACCAGGGTAAGTTTATTGAAGATGCTATTTCAGAAGTAGAAGATAGTGCATTGATAGGGATCTTTTTTGCCGTTGTTGTACTGTTTTTGTTTTTACGAAGGTTGGGAACCACCTTGGTTGTGAGTGCGGCCATTCCAATTTCAATTGTGGCCACATTTAACCTGATGTATTTTAATGGGCTCACTTTAAATATAATGACTCTGGGAGGTTTGGCACTCGGAGCTGGTATGCTTGTGGATAACGCCATTATTGTAGTTGAGAATATATTTAGTCTGCTCGAAAGGGGAAAGAGCCTGAAAGAAGCTGCTGTAGAAGGAACTGCCAAGGTAAGTGGTGCTTTGGTAGCTTCAACATTAACTACCATAGTAGTGTTTTTGCCTATTGTGTACCTGCATGGGGCATCTGGAGAGTTGTTTAAAGACCAGGCCTGGACAGTTGCATTCTCATTGTTGTCTTCACTTTTTGTGGCACTTTTGATCATTCCTATTTTGAGTACCATATTCCTCAAAACACAAAAAGTTTCAAAATCAGAAGTGGTAAAGGTTCAGGGATATGCATACCCAAAATATTCAAGGTTTTTAGATGAGGTGTTGAATAAAAGGTATCTGGTAATATTTATAGCCATACTGTTGGTGGCAGCAAGCTATTTTTCTTTGCCATTTGTTGGTAGCGAGTTTATGCCTTCTGCTGAAACCAAAGAGTTTTCTATTGAAGTTACTTTGCCTTCGGGAGTTGGCATTGAGCGTACGGCCTCTACAATGGAAATGATGGAGGAGATGATTTCTGAAACATTAAAAGGCCATCTTGCCCATATCTATACCCATGCCGGACCTCAAACCAATACGCAGGGTTCTGATCAGAGCGTTTTTGAAGGTGAAAATACCGGTTTTATCAAGGTTACTTTAAATGATTCTACTCTATATTCAACCAGTGATTTTATTCCGGTATTGAGCGAATTGTTTTCAGGTATTGATGATATGGAGCTTGAGTTTTTACAAGATGAAACAGCATTGCAGGAAATTTTGGGTAGTGATGCGGCTCCAATTATGGTTGAAATTATTGGTGATGACCTGGAGGAATTGGATAAGTTATCCGATCAGGTATATGCCAGGCTAATGGCCGATGAGGAATTATATAATGTGAAAAGTTCTTTTGAAGATGGCGTACCAGAGGTAAATATAATGATTGACAGGTACAGGGCCGGTATTTTTAATATTGATGCTTCATCTATTATCAGTCAGTTACAGGAGTTTTTAATGGGAAAGGATGCCGGAAGTATTGAAAGTGATGGTGAACTAACGGATATTACCCTAAAAATGCCTGACTATCCATTAAAAGAACTGGAAAATTTTAAGATTGAAAATGGAACCAGTGAATATCGTCTGAGTGAGTTAGCCAGTATTTCAATAGGAAATTCACCTAAAGAGGTTATCCGTAACAATCAAAACCGTATCGGAAGGATCACTGCTCATAACAAAGGGAATATACCTGTTGATAAATTAGCTCAGCAAATTAATGCCAGTTTGTCCGAAATAGATTTCCCAGCCGGATATCGATATGAGATAAAGGGGGATGAGTTTATGCGAAAAGAATCTTTTGCCAGTTTGTCCTTTGCCTTGATTCTATCTATAGTATTGGTATATATGGTTATGGCATCGCAGTTTGAGTCACTTATACATCCATTTACCATACTGCTTACCATTCCTTTGGCCGGAGTTGGAGCCATTGCTGCCTTTTTAATTTTAGGGAAATCTTTAAATATTATGGCATATATAGGTTTAGTAATGTTGGCCGGTATTGCAGTAAATGATTCAATTATCCTTGTAGATGCAATCAACCAAAACAAACAAGACGGTATGAGTTTGAAAGATGCTATTATTGCTGCGGCAAACAGCAGGTTACGTCCCATATTTATGACGAGTCTGACCACGATCCTTGGATTGCTTCCATTAACATTCGGGTTTGGCGAAAGTGCCGCTATCCGCTCGTCAATGGCTATCGCAGTAATAGGAGGTTTAATAACATCCACTTTGCTTACTCTTGTTGTTATCCCTTGTGTTTATTATGTTTTTGATTTTAAAAAAAAGACGATTAGATAGGAGATAAAAGATAACAGAAATGTAAACTATATGGTTTAGATTATTCTTTTATTTCTAATCTCGTATCTCTAATCTCATACAAATATGAATTTTATAATACACAGAAAAGTACTCATCAGCATGTTGTTTGTGGCACTATCCATGCTTGGAATCGTGTCCTATACTAACCTGTCTGTTGAACTTTATCCAGATACGGAGCTTCCAATGCTTTTTGTGCAGATACAAAACACGGATGGTACAGAATCGGATCCGAAATATGTAGAGCAGGAAGCCGCCATCCCAATGGAAGGAGTGGTTGGTACCCTGGAGGGCATTGAGAAAATGGAAACCCGGGTTAATCCCGGAAGGGCTAATATTACAGTTTATCTATCAAAAGACGTTGATTTTAAATATGCCTATTTAAAATTGGCTGAAAAGGTGGAAGCATCTCAAGGTGTGATGGCTGACGGATTCAGGGCTGTTGTTGTAAAGATGGATCTAAGCCAGATGATGAACCAATTTATGCAGCTTCAGGTATTGGGTACAGGGGGTGTTGATAGGGTAAGGGCTCTAACCGACCAAAAGATTGTGGATAAGCTGGAAAATATAGATGGTGTAGCCGGGGCAGAGGTTTTTGGAGGGCAGCAAAAAACAGTTGAAATTGTATTTAATGAAGATAAACTTGAGGCAATGGGCCTTACAGTTAGTTCAATCAGGAGAAAGATTACAGGAAACGAAGGTGATAAGACGTTTGCCGGCAGGGTTGTTGGTCAAGGTCAATATATGTTTGTAAACGTTGGTGCCGAATATAATACCATTAATGATTTGGAGAATGTGGTGGTTTCTCCCAACGGACCTGTTTTACTAAAAGATGTGGCCCAGATAATTTTCGGAGTAAAGGAAAATGACTCATATAGCCGTGTAAACGCCATGGAGTCGGTAACAATTCGTATTACCCGAGAGTCAACAGTAAATCAGATTGATCTGTCGCACAGAATAAAGAGTGTAATTGAAAAATTAAACAATGATCTGACTGGCGATGGTGCCGAAATTGTAATTACATCAAATTCAGCAGATACTATTGAAGAAAACATTGATCAAATAATCAACCTGGCATTGATAGGTAGTCTGCTGGCAGTGTTTATCCTGTGGATATTCTTAAAAAATGTTCCGTTGGTTTCGCTTGTGATGTTATCTATCCCAATATCGGTTTTCTCGGCATTTAATATTTTTTATGCATTTGATATATCACTAAATACACTTACCCTGATTGGGATAGCGTTGGCGGTGGGTATGCTCATCGACAATAGTATTGTAGTAATGGAAAATATTTATCGTGTAGCTTCTACCGAAAAAGACAGGGACAAAGCTGTTATAACCGGTACCAGGGAGGTATGGCGGGCTATATTTGCAGCAACTTTAACTACCATTACTGTATTTCTCCCTTTTGTATTTTCGTCAAATGTGATGTTTAAGCTGGTTGCTAAAAATATCAGCGTGAGTATTGTAGGAACGCTGATTATTTCATTGGTTGTGGCTTTGCTGTTGGTTCCTATGATGACCCATGCAGTATTGTGGTATGGAAAAGGCAATGTACACAAAAGGCTAAGGCGCTTGCCATTGCATAACAGGTTGGTACAGTCCTATCTTGTGTTATTGAAAAATGCCATGCGTTTGCCGGCACGCACCATTAATTCAGCAGTGGCTGCTTTTTTTGCTACTGTGTTGATTGCCTTATTGGTGAGTTTCAATGTTAACAAAGAGGTCGAGACCCCTGAATTTAGTATTGATATTGAGCGCCCCTCCGGTTCTACACTTGAAAATACCGATGAAATGGTGCGGGAGCTTGAAAAAAGATTGGAAAAGGTTCCTGAATACGATAAGATCATCAGTCAGGTATATGAAGAGGAAGCCAGTATCCGTGTTACCCTGAAGGAAGGATATAAAAAGGAGTCCGACCGCTCTTTGGGGGAGATTAAAGCTGATATCCAGGGACGTTTGTATGGGTATGAAGGCTCAGAAATATCAATGGAGCAAGGTTCTGTTTCGTCAGGAGGAATGGGAGGAGGATTTGGCCAAAATCCTGGTATGAACCTAATGGGGATGTTTGGCATTGGAGCACAAACAGAAAAAGTAGTGATTAAGGGAGAGGATTTTGATAAGATGCTACTGCTGGCACAGGATATTAAATATATTTTGGAGGATAACTTAGAAGACCTTCGTTCAGTGCGTGTAAGTGCCAGCTCAGCGAGGCCTGAAGTGCATCTGGAATTTGATCCCGGTTTAATGAGTCTGTATGGTGTTACCCCTCAAAATGTATTGGCCGAACTGACCAATTTTCGTCCTGAAATTTCCTCAGGGGGGAAACTAAAGGTTGAAAATGAAGAATATGATATCATCATGAAAAGTGATAAAACGTATTCTCAGGAAGAGGAAACGGCTAAAACTTATGATGATCTTAAAAGCCTGAATGTTGAATCAACCAGTGGTGCTTTGGTGTCATTAAATGATTTTTCAGACATTGTTTATGCAAGTGGAAGAAAAGAAATATTGCGTGTAAACCAGCAAAAGGAGATTACTATTAATTATCGTTTTAATGATGAAATAAACGATTCAAAAGATTTATTGGAACAGGCTCGTATGGATGTGGATGATTTAATTGCTGAAGTCAATCTTCCATCGGGCACAGCAGTTGAGGTTATTCATGAAGAAGATCAGTTTGAAGAGTTTTACTTTTTGATAGGAACAGCGTTTATTCTGATATTAATGATCCTGGCTTCTGTTTTTGAATCTTTTGTAAGTCCTTTTGTAATGCTGTTTTCCATTCCATTGGCAGCCATAGGTTCATTGATTGGCTTAATTACAACAGGAAACTCCTTATTAAGCCTTAATACTTTAATTGGATTTTTAATACTGCTGGGAATTGTAGTAAACAATGGAATTATTCTTATCGATTATTCAAATATCTTACGAAAACAGGGGATGAGGCATTCCAGGGCATTGTTGCAGGCTGGTATTTCAAGGGTTCGCCCTATTTTAATTACTGCATCCACAACCATAATTGCTATGTTGCCATTGGCTTTGGGTAAATCTGAATATGTAGGGAGTTTAGGTGCCCCATTTGCAATTACAGTAGTTGGAGGGTTGTTGTTGAGTACATTGCTGACCCTGGTTTTTATTCCAACATTTAGTTTTGGTTTGGAAACGGCATTGGCCTGGATTCGTGAACAGAAATTAGTTTTTAAACTCATTATTTTTGCTGGCTGGATTACGGGAGTTGTACTAATCCATTTTGTTTTTAACCATACTTTTGTGTGGAAATTGGTAGAGTATTTTTGTTTTGTTGTTGGAGTACCTGCAGTTTTATATTTTATTTTAACTAGCCTCAAACAAGCGCAAACAACACTGATAAAACCCCATGAAAGTATTACCATTACCCTGCAAAATGTGGTTAAGATATACGATAGGGATAACCGTTTTGTTCGAGAATGGAAAACTGCAGGTTTATACGGAAAGAGAGAACAGTTGCAAAAGGGCAGACAGCATTACGTTGAAAGTCTGATATGGCAAATTCCTTTGTTTGGTTTTTTTGTGTGGATGAATTGGTTTTATCTGGAATCTGGTTTTTGGTGCTTTACATATCTGTTTGTAGGATATTTTATATTGTTGTCATTTTTAAATTATTTAAGTCTGTGGCCCGACAAAAAAGGTCGTATGTCAACGTTGTTTTCTCCAAAGTCACGGATTTTTAAGATAAAAATGTGGGGGTATCCTGCTGTTACTCTAACCTTTTTTGTACTGAAGCATGATAGTATGGCCACAGCCATAATTCTTGGAGGATTATGGTATTTGGGTATATTTATTTATAAAACAGGTCAGAAGTTGCTTCAGGAAAATATTAATGTAGAACGGCTTAAGGGGCGTTTTGCCGGTATCAGAAGAAGCTGGTATATCATGGTTCGTTCCATACCGGTTATAGGTAAAGAGAAACAGCCCTTTAAAGCACTTCAGGGGGTTTCTTTAACCATGGAAAGCGGTATGATAGGCTTGCTTGGCCCCAATGGTGCTGGTAAAACAACTATTATGCGTATTATTTGTGGGATACTTGATCAAAGTTATGGCAAGATATTTATTAACGGACTGGATACGACAAAGTACCGCGAAGAGTTGCAGGGCTTAATAGGGTATTTGCCTCAGGAATTTGGGTCATATGAAAACATGACTTCGTATGAGTTTCTGGATTATATGGCCTTGCTTAAAGGACTCAATAATAAAGAGGAGCGGCATAACAGAATCGAGTATGTTTTAAAGGCTGTTCATATGTGGGAAAAGAAAGATAATGCTATCGGTTCTTTTTCAGGAGGTATGAAACAACGCATTGGTATTGCTCAAATTATGCTTCACTTACCCCGCATATTGGTAGTTGATGAACCTACTGCCGGGTTGGATCCCAGAGAACGTATCCGTTTCAGAAACCTTTTGGTTGAGCTGAGCCGTGATAGGGTGGTTATCTTCTCAACGCATATTATTGAAGATATTTCCAGCTCATGTAACATGGTGGCAGTTATGCGAAAAGGGGAACTAAAGTATTGGGGAGAGCCCAAAGAACTTTCGCAAATAACTCAGGGCAAAGTATGGACCTTTGATGTTCCTGTAAATGAGTTTGAACGGATAAACAAGGAATTTCAGGTAGTGCACCATATTGGAATGGGCGCCAATATTAAAGTACGTGTTTTATCAGCACAACAACCCGTTGAAGGAGCAGAACTGGTTTCGTCAAGTCTGGAAGATTCGTATTTGTGGTTGTTGAGAAATAATTAGGTAGGATGTATGGGTGTTTTAAGCGATAAAAAGTGGGTAGGAAAAAGTGTTTTCAACCTTAAAACGGAAATAAGAACCAATAACAAAAAGCAAATTAATAAATCATGTCCGACATAGTTAAGATAATCAAATACAACCTGAAAATCATTTTCGGAAATAGGTTTGTGTATTTTTTAGGAGCCTCATTAATATTTTACTTAATAATTACTGGTATAGCATTGTTTTCGGGTGATGATGTAGCACTTGAAGATGCTTATTACCAATTGATTTTTCCGGGGATTTTACTTGTGTTTTTTCCTACAACCTTTGGAATACAAAATGATGAGGATGCCCGTATTTTGGAGATTTTGTTTGGTATACCTAATTACAGGTACAAGGTTTGGCTTGTGCGTTTGGCCATCATATTTATTATGGTGTACGTTATGATAGTGTTCTTTGCTTTTTTAAACAATTTTTTGCTGGTTGAATTACCTGTGTTTAAAATGAGCCGGCACCTGGTGGTTGTTTTAATCCTATTTGGATCCTTAGGCTTTTTGTTCAGTACCATGGTAAAAAATGGTAATGGGTCGGCCGTGTTTATGGTGGTTGTGGGTTTGGCATTATGGTTTCTGCATGGTTTCTTAGGCGAATCCAAATGGAATGCGTTTCTAAATCCTTTTGGAATTCCAAGAAATGTTAGTGCCAGCCTGTATCAAATGATTATCTTTCAAAACAGGTTGATTCTTTTATCTGTATCTGTTGTAGCTGTTTTGTGGGGATTGATAAACCTTCAAAAAAGGGAGAAGTTTATTAAGTAAAAGGAATGCCTTGCCAGAAAGGAAAGATTCTAAACATGATGGGTTGATATCCCAATATCCTGTACAGAGTTTTTTGTTTGTTGGCCTGCTGGAAGTGTGCTGCCAGCTTGTAAATAGTATAAAATATTACAATAATATATATGTCTTACATTGCATCAGATCAAATCGAGAATATAAACCAATTAACAACAGGTGAATACAACGATTGTGTATTTAAAAATTGTGACTTATCAGGATCTGTTCTTATAGGTTCTGTATTTGAAGAATGTGAATTTATAAATTGTAACCTTTCAAATGTAAGGATTACGGATGTTGCATTCAGAGATGTGAGTTTTGTAAATTGTAAATTGTTGGGAATTCAGTTTTCGGAATGTAATACCTTTAATATTTCACTGAGTTTTAAAGAATGTATACTTGATTTTGCTTCATTTTACAGATTAAAAATAAAAGCAACCAGTTTTATAAACTGCCGATTATCACAGGTAGATTTTGTTGAAGCAAACCTGACCAAATCATCGTTTGTAAATTGTGATTTGGCAGGAGCTGTTTTCGAAAGAACCAATCTTCAGGAAGTTGATTTTAGAACTGCAGTCAATGTTGTTTTGGATCCTGAGTTAAATCAACTTAAAAAAGCGAAGTTTTCACAAAATAATATCTCCGGCTTGTTGGTAAAATATGGGATAAAAATAGATTAGGGTGAATGTAGTTTAGCTAATTACGAATGCTTCCCGCTTACATAATACCATTTGCAGTTTTCTTTTACAAAAACAGATTCTTCAACAAGTTCGCGGGGTATTCCGTTTTCTAAAAACAGGGCTTTGAACTTAACAATACCTTCCATGTCAGATTCTTTTCCTTTATCGGTGTATAATATTTGTAACCCCAACCACGTAACTGATTTAGCCCATTTTAAAATGTCTTTTTTCTCCTTAATGGGGCGTGTTTTAGGGTGGTGACTGTTCATTAAATAATTTATGTTGGCAAATGTAAAAGCTGTATACCTCGAGCGCATAAGCTGTTCTGCAGTTTGTGCATTTGCTTTGTTAGCTATTATAGGCTCACAACAAAGAGCATAAGGTTTATTAGAACCGCAAGGACATGTTTGCATGATAGTGTGTTTTCTTTTGTTTTGCAAAAATAATGAAAGACCTGGATAATATTGCGATTATTAAAATATTCCCATAGCTGCCTAAACCTTACTTTAACGTTAATTTTAATTTACTATTTAGGGAATATGGTTTTTTAATTTGGGTATAGATTTATCTTTGTTTCAAATTTTACACACAGGATGGAAAATAAGAAACTTTTAACAGGCCTATGGTTGGCTGCTTTAGTAGTATATATTATAGGATTGTTTCCTGAAGTTGGTATTGATTCAGGGAAGTATGCTGCAGTAAGTCGGATAATGTTTGAAAGTGGCGATTGGCTTAACCCTCAGATTCATGGTCATGCCTACCTGCAAAAACCACATTTAATGTTTTGGTTGTGTACCATATCTTTTCACTTGTTTGGCGTATCCTTGTTTGCTTTTAAACTACCTACATTGTTGTTTACCATTGGAAGTGTTTATGCACTTTATAAATTGGCATCATTATATTATGGTAGTGATACCGGAAAACTGGCAGCGCTGATTTATGCCACCTCCGAAATGTTATTCCTGTACCATAATGATTTACATACCGATGCTCTTTTAACAGCCAATACGGTAATGGGGGTTTCATTTTTGGCTCATTTTCTTGAAAATAAAAAAGTAGTTAATTTCGTTTTGGGCTTTGTTTTTATCGGACTGGCCATCATTACAAAAGGTCCTATAGGATTAGCGGTTGCATTGTTTGCATTGGGCGGTCATTTGTTGTTGAAGAAGGATTGGAAGATGTTATTTAATCCGGTATGGCTATTGGGACTTCCAATATTAGGACTTATTTTATCACCCGTGTTGTATGCCAATTATAAAAACTTTGGATGGGATGGAATAGAATTCTTTTTTTGGACCAACAATGCAGGAAGGGTAACAGGATCATATAATAAAACAGTTGATGGAGACCCTTCCTTTTATTTGCATACCATGCTCTATATTTACCTCCCATGGTCATTTTATGCCTTGATTACCATTGGTACTCATATTAAAAAAGTGATAAATAATGGCTCCAATAAGTTTACACGAAAGGAATATTTTACCTATTCTGTAATAATTGTATATACAGCCATATTATCAGTTGCGCGTCAAAAAGCTCCCCATTACTTTTATCCGGTTGTACCTTATCTGTCAATTGTTGTAGCACAGTTTTTATATGAAAGCATTACAAAACCCCAAAAATCCATTTCAATTAAATGGTTTTTTGGTGCACGAAATATCATGCTTTCAGCTTTATGGATAGTTGTGTTTTTAGCTATAGCTTTTATATTTAAAACCATTAGTCTTTTTATTTGGGTTCCGGTTTTGGGATTGCTTGCAGTAGCAGTCTATTTTATGCGAAAATCAGAAAACGTTTATAACAAACTGATTTTTCCTTTGGTAATATCATCTATAGCGTTAAACTTTGTTATTAATGCACATTTCATTCCTGCGGCCTTTCAATATCACGGAGGAATCAGGGCAAGTGCTGCATATGATAAATTAGCTTTGGATGATGAGGAATTGTTTACCTATAAATTTGGGCAATTTGAAACCTATTTCTATCCGAAGAAAATTTCGCATTGGGTAAACGCAAAGGAAGAACTTGAACAAGTATTGCGGGATAGCCGGAACCTTTGGGTAGTGGCCGATAGGGAAGGTATTGCAGAGGTAAGGGCTATGGCCGGGGAGCGCATTGCTCAGGAAGAAGTGTTTAAACATAGGTTGATTTCCCGGATGTCGGGCACTTTCCTTAATCCCTTAACCAGAGAGCAGGAGTTAGAAAGTATTTATCTTTTGAAAATAGAATAAAAATGTAATGGGTATTACGATATAGGTTGAATGCATTCCTATTTCCCGGATCCAAATCAAAGATATAACCAATGAAAATTTCAGTAGTAATTCCTGTTTATAACGAAGAAGGGAATGTAGCCCCTTTGGTTCAGCAGGTGTATGAGGCATTAAAGCCATCGGGATATGATTTTGAAACCATTTTAATAGATGATGGGTCAAAAGACAATACCGTAAAAGAAATTAAAAAGCTCAAGGATAAAAATGTGGTATTAATTGAACTAAGGCGGAATTATGGTCAGTGTCCTGCATTAAAGGCAGGGATTGATTACGCTACGGGTGATTATATTGCTACCCTTGATGGTGACTTGCAAAATGATCCGGCTGATATTATCAGGATGATGGATATTATAAAAGATCAGGATTGTGATGTGGTAACGGGCATAAGGGCAAAGCGTCAGGATGATGTTTTTTTGCGTAAGATTCCTTCTAAAATTGCCAATTCCATTGTTCGTAAGGTTTCCGGAACAAATATTATTGATAATGGATGTGCTATAAAGGTTTTTAAGAGTGATATTGCCAAAGAGATTCCTTTGTATGGTGAGATGCACCGTTTTATTGCCATTTATGCCATTAAGGAAGGAGCCAAGGTGGAACAAATTGATGTGAATCACAGAGCCAGGTTTAGCGGTGAGTCGAAATATGGTTTGGGAAGAACTTTTAAAGTACTTTCTGATTTGATTTTAATGCGTTTTAGGGATAAATACGGACAAAAACCAATGTATTTACTGGGGCCTTTGGGATTGGGTAGTTTCGCTATTGGTTCTATGCTGCTTTTGTATCTTTTAGTGCTTAAATGTATGGGTGAGGATATCTGGGGACGTCCCTTGATATTTGCGGGATTGATTTTTCTGTCTGCCGGATTCCAGTTTTTACTTATAGGTATTGTGCTGGATTTGTTAATGAGAACTAACCATGAATCTCAAAAAAAGCGCATTTATAATGTTAGAAAAACGGATAGGATATAATTAAATAAACTGATAAAGCAAAGCCATCTCAATAAGTGTTGAGATGGCTTTTTTTGCCTAAAGGCAAATGTTTTGTTTTGGGTAGTAATTTCACTTTGTATCACACATTGACAGCCGCTTTAATAAGTTGTAACTTTATTTATATTGAGTTTTGTGCAGTGTTTTTTTAGGAGCTTTTATATTTATTGTTGTGTTGAAAAAAGGTCGGTAGCAGATATTGTTTGGTGGTAATTTTAAAATCAATCGACATGGAACACTTTTATAAGATTAAAATTTCGTTTTCCCTTGGAATAGTTTTATTTATGATGGTATCGTTAAATGTTTGGTCGCAGAGCGGATGGACCAAACAAACGTCATCAACTTTTCCTGCATTACTTAGTGTTTGGGCGGTTGATTCAGATCATATTTGGGCAGTAGGAAATGAAGGTACAGTTTTATATTCAACGAATGGGGGAATTGATTGGGGCAATATAAATACTGGTTATAGTGATGCTTTTTATGTGGTTACTTTTTTGAATCAGGATGTAGGTTTTATCTCAGGAGATGCTGATGATGGTAAACCATATATTTTAAAAACAGTTGATGAAGGTGAAAAATGGGAAAAAATAAACCTGGCTTCCACAACAAGTACTTATGTAACCGATATTGATTTTTATTATGTAGAAGCGAGTGAAAACTATACTTTATATGCATCTGGCGGATTAGAGCATGTGTGGAAATCGACTGATACAGGTGATAGTTGGATCGGGCTTGGTGGTGGGTGTGAAAATGGAAATTTTAACGCATGTTGCATCATTGATGAAAATACAGGTTGGTTTGTAGGTACCCCGGATGCCCAATATAAGCATACTATAATGCAAACAACTAACGGTGGTGTCGATTTTACAGAGCAGATTAATCCCGAACAAATAAAACTAAATGGAGTTTCCTTTATTGATGGAAATAAAGGAGTTGCCGTAGGTTTGGCGGCTACAATATTATATACAGCAAATGGCGGTACAACATGGGAATCCAGGACAAATTCTGGGTGGCGCTGGCAATCGTGCGATATGAAGCCGTCAGGGAAGGTGTGGGCCGTAGGAAGTTCTGGTAATGTGGGATATTCTTCTGATTTTGGATATTCCTGGGAATTGCAAGCGAGTGGGCAATCCGCCGAATTATGGGATGTGCATTTTATAAACGATTATGAAGGTTGGATTGTTGGTGGATTAGCAGAGGGGTTTGTGTTGCATACTTCAACAGGTGGTGTGCCAACAGGAACTGAAGATCTTCATGCTACAGAAGGAAGCAATATCAAACAGAATTATCCAAACCCTGTTAACGATATATGTCAGATTGACTATGAATTGGTCAGGGCCGGAAAAGTTAGTATTTGTTTATATGATGTTACCGGGGATAAATTAAAATATCTGGTAAATGAGTTTAAGCCTGTTGGTAAATTTACTATCAGTGTTGACCTTAGTATGTATCCATCTGGAATTTATTTTTATGATTTATGTATAGATCAGGATTTGGTACAGGTTCGAAAAATGATTGTCTCAAAATAGTTTTGAAAGGTTGGTGCATATGAGAGTCAGGTTTTATTAAAATCTGGCTTTTTTTATATAAATAGATTTAACACATACTTAACGTATGTATACGTCTAATTAAATTTATTTGACGTATTTTTGCGTCAAATAAATTGTAATGGTAAAAGCAAAATCAAATTTATTTAGTGAAGAGCTAACCAATAGTGCAGCTTTGTTTAAGGCTTTGGCACACCCGGCACGTATTCAAATATTACAATATCTGGCATCTCAAAAAACTTGTATTACCGGAGATATTTCAGAGGTATTGCCTTTGGGAAGAACCACAGTTAACCAGCATATAAAAGAGTTAAAAGAGATAGGGCTGATTAAGGGGACTATTGATGGGGTGAAAACAAAGTATTGTCTAAACCCATGTAAAATTGAAGAATTTAAAGAAGTATTTGATGCACTTTATGGTTCTTTGGAAAATAGTTGTTCAACCATTTCATGCGATTAATAACAAACAAAATAATAGAAAATGAAAATTTTAGTTTTATGTACAGGAAATAGCTGTCGCAGTCAGATGGCTCATGGTTTTTTACAATCATTTGATAAGAATATTACAGTGTGCTCAGCAGGAACAGAAGCATCTGGCCGTCTAAATCCCGGAGCAGTTAAGGCAATGGCCGAAATAGGAATCGACATCAGCGGTCATACGTCAGATTCAGTTGAAAAATACCTAAATGAAGAATGGGATTTTGTTATTACAGTATGTGGTGGCGCCAACGAATCGTGTCCGGCATTTTCAGGAAAAGTAAATAAGCGTTTACACATTGGTTTTGATGATCCTTCACATGCCCAAGGGACTGAAGAGTTTATCTGGAGCGAGTTTGTAAGGGTAAGAGACGAAATTAAAGAAGGATTCTTTCAGTTTTATACCCAAGAAGTAAAACCTCTTTTATAAAAGGCAAATTTTCTGATCTAGAGTATAACTATTTATGAAAAAAAAGATAGGTTTCTTTGAAAAGTACCTGACTCTTTGGGTTGCAATCTGCATTGCTTCAGGTATTTTGATTGGAAATTTTATGGGGGATACCGTAAAAGTACTGAGTAGTCTGGAAATATTTAATGTAAATATTCCGGTTGCGGTATTGGTTTGGTTAATGATTTATCCAATGATGCTTCAGATTGATTTTTCAAGCATCAAAAATGTTGGTAAACGTCCTAAAGGGTTAGTGCTTACTTTGGTAATAAACTGGTTGATAAAACCATTTACCATGGCATTTTTTGCCTGGATATTCTTTAGCAAATTGTATGCAGCATTTATTTCTCCTGAAATGGCAGGAGAGTATATTGCCGGAGCTATTTTATTGGGAGCGGCACCATGTACAGCCATGGTTTTTGTTTGGAGTTACCTAACCGATGGAGATCCTAATTATACCTTGGTTCAAGTATCCGTTAACGACCTGATTATTCTGGTTGCCTTTGTGCCTATTGTTGGATTTTTATTAGGTGTAACAAATGTTGAGGTTCCTTACGATACATTGGTAACCAGTGTTGTAATATTTGTTGTTATACCGCTGGTAGCCGGATATATAACCAATAAGTCTTTGGTTAAAGCAAAGGGAGAGGAATGGTTCAGGCAAGCCTTCTTGCCAAAGTTTAAGCCGGTGTCAATAGTAGCTTTGTTGTTAACTTTGGTATTGCTGTTTGCTTTTCAGGGCAGCATCATTACTGATAATCCTTTGGTTATTTTGTTGGCAGCAGTTCCTTTGGTAATTCAAACATATTTCATCTTTTTTATTGCGTGGTTTGGGGGACGTAGGCTAAAGTTGTCTCATGCTATTTGCTCTCCGGCAGCAATGATTGGAGCAAGCAACTTTTTTGAATTGGCAGTAGCAGTTGCCATTGCTTTGTTTGGTTTGGAATCACCTGCTGCTTTAGTTACTGTTGTAGGTGTATTGGTTGAAGTCCCGGTTATGCTTTCGCTGGTAGCCATCGCCAATAAATGGAAATACTAATAGAGTTGGAAGTTGGAAGTGTTAAGATAAAAAACAACTTTCTGCTTCAAGCTTCTGACTTGCCACTTTTTTTTATCTTTGTCACCTTACAAAAAGTATCATATTCATGAACAATTTGGCATTAAAAAGTATCCAAATAAAAGGGGCAAGGGTTCATAATTTAAAAGGTGTTGACCTTGAACTACCTCGTAATAAGTTTATTGTAATTACAGGAGTTTCCGGATCTGGAAAATCCTCATTAGCATTTGATACTTTATATGCAGAAGGCCAGAGAAGATATGTTGAGAGCTTAAGCTCCTATGCCCGACAATTTCTTGGAAGAATTGATAAACCCGAAGTAGACTTTATTAAGGGTATTCCTCCTGCTATTGCTATAGAACAGAAAGTAAATACACGTAATCCCCGCTCAACGGTGGGTACATCAACAGAAGTATATGATTATTTAAAACTCCTGTTTGCCAGAATAGGCAAAACAATATCTCCTGTTTCAGGAGAGGAGGTTAAAAGGCATTATGTATCTGATGTAGTAGACCATATAACGCAATTTGAAGAAAAGACCCGTCTTGTAATCCTTTCTGAGATACATGTTCCGTTAGATAGAAGTTGTAAAGAGCATCTTGAAATCTTATTAAAACAAGGTTTTGCCAGAATTGAGAAGGATAATGAATTCTTTAAGATTGAAGATGTTCTTAAGGATAATGAAGCAAATATAGAGTGTGATTATAACTTAGTGATAGACAGAGCTACGGCTTCAAAAGAAGAAGATAACCTTTCGCGATTGGCAGATTCTGTTGAAACGGCATTTTTTGAAGGTAAAGGCGAATGCCTGGTTAAAGTTTTCGAAAAGCAGGAGGTATCTACACATTACTTTTCTAATAAGTTTGAGCAGGACGGAATTCAGTTTGAGGAACCCAGCGAACATATGTTTACCTTTAATAATCCTGTTGGGGCCTGTCCTAAATGTGAAGGATTTGGAAGTGTAATAGGGATTGATGAAGATTTGGTTATTCCAAACAAAACACTGTCGGTATTTGAAGATGCAATAGCTTGTTGGAAAGGGGATAAGATGGGAGAATACAAGCGTCAGTTGATTTCTAATGCGCACCGTTTTAATTTTCCTGTGCACAGGCCATATTATGAACTTTCTGAAGAGGACAGGGAATTACTTTGGAAAGGAAATGAGCATTTTTACGGCATTGATACTTTTTTTAAACATGTAGAGGAACAGCAGTATAAAATACAATTCAGGGTAATGCTTTCGCGTTATCGGGGAAAAACAACTTGTCCTGATTGTCGGGGTACCCGATTAAAGAAGGAGGCATCATGGGTTAAAGTTGGGGATAAGAGCATTTCTGATCTTGTTTTGATGCCCATAACTGAGTTGATGAGTTTCTTTGAACAATTGACATTGGATGAGCATGACCAGCAAGTGGCCAAACGGATTTTAAGAGAAATTACTACCCGATTGAGATTCTTATTTGAAGTAGGGCTTGGTTATTTAACATTAAACCGGTTGTCTTCAACACTATCAGGTGGGGAGAGTCAAAGAATTAACCTGGCCACTTCGTTAGGTAGTACCTTGGTTGGGTCGTTGTATATTCTGGATGAACCTAGTATAGGTTTACATTCAAAAGATACTGATTTGCTGATAAAAGTATTGCGCCAGCTTCAAAGGTTGGGTAATACAGTTGTGGTAGTGGAGCACGATGAGGATATTATGCGGGCGGCTGATGAGATTGTGGATATTGGTCCGGGAGCAGGACGCTTAGGTGGAGAGGTTGTTTTTCATGGGAAATTGGAAAAAAATGCCAAAGCCACGGGTAGTCTGACTTACCAATATTTATATGGTGATAAAAAAATAGAATTGCCAACATCAAGGAGATGCTGGAATAATTTTATAGAGATTGTAGGTGCCAGGCAAAATAATCTGAAATCTATAGATGTTAAAGTGCCCTTAAATGTGATGACCGTGATTACAGGAGTCAGTGGGTCGGGTAAGTCTACTTTAGTTAAGTCAATTTTATATCCATCCATAAAAAAACGATTGGGAGGGTATGCCGAAAAAACCGGTTCGTTTGATTTGTTAAAAGGTGATGTTGAGCAAATTACAGATGTTGAATTTGTGGATCAAAATCCCATTGGAAAATCATCACGATCTAATCCTGCTACTTACCTTAAAGCATATGACGAAATCAGAAAACTTATGTCAGACCAGCAGGCTTCTAAAATAAATGGTTACAAGGCCTCTCATTTTTCTTTTAATATTGATGGAGGCCGATGTGAGGAATGCCAGGGTGAAGGTACGATAAAAGTTGAAATGCAGTTTATGGCAGATATCATACTTACCTGTGAAAGCTGTCATGGAAAAAGGTTTAAGAGTGATATTCTGGAGGTAAAATACAAAGGAAAGAATATTCATGACATCCTGGAGATGACTATTGAGCAGGCAATTGAGTTTTTTAGTGAAGAAAGTAAAGGAACGGAGAAAAGGATTGTTAATAAACTAAAGCCTTTGGCTGATGTTGGCTTGGGTTATGTTAAAATGGGGCAGGCCTCAAGTACTTTGTCCGGTGGCGAAAGCCAAAGGGTTAAGTTGGCTTCGTTTTTAGCCAAAGAGAAGAGTGATCCCACCCTGTTTATTTTTGATGAGCCTACAACCGGACTTCATTTTAATGATATAAAAAAGCTTTTAAAAGCATTTGATGCACTTATTGATAAAGGACATTCTATTGTTATTATTGAACACAATATGGAGGTTATAAAATCAGCTGACTGGGTAATTGATTTAGGTCCGGAAGGTGGAGATAAAGGTGGCTTTGTTGTGTTTGAAGGTAAACCTGAAGAATTGATAAATAAACAAGAGTCCTATACTGGTAAGTATCTTAAGCCGTATATTGTGAACGGATAGGAATAAAAAAAGCCACCTGAAATGCAAGTGGCTTTTATTTTTTATAATAATAAAGTTACTCTTTCTTCATTCCAAACAGAACCGATACACATCCCTTTGAAGTGTTGGGCGTCAGACTGCTATAGTCATCTAAAACTTTTATTTTTATAATAATCATTTGTGTTGATTCCACTTCAAAATCCCATACATCAGTATAGTTGTGGTCTTTGTTATCAAATATTATATCATTATTGTCATTAATCAGTCTGAAATGTATATCGGGCAAGCTTTCTATTTTGCTGATTGCAATACGGTACCGTTGTCCTTTAAAAAATGTTTTATATAGCTCAGCAGTTTCCCCGGCTCCTAATTCTGTTGCATTATAATTACCATCGTGAATAAATTCGCCCAGCTTTGGTTTGCCAACATTTTTTGCAAAGCTTTTGCACTGTCCAAAAGTGTTTGCTGAAAACGTTAAACAAAAAAACAGGATAAATATGCATTTGGAAGTAGAAGGAAATAGTACTTTCATCTCGCTATGTTTTCTTGCTGATACTATTTACTGTTATTATGAAATAAATTCTCCTCTTATTTCAGCTACTTTATTTAATAAGCGGTTAAACACTTCTTTTGTAATCTGAGTTTCAGATTCTGCTTTAATAGTTGTTATTCTGTTTTCGGCATCAGTTTCCGCATTAACCTTTGAAGTATTTACAATTTTAATATCTTCAAATATCGATTTTAATTCGCCTATTTTATTTTGAAGGTAAATAATATCTTCATTTTCCGAATGCGTTTCCAATAGGTTTAGTACTGTAATCAAAGATAACTTTTGATATATAATCCTGTCAATCAAGCGTCGGTTGTTCTCCAGGGAGCCGTTTGTAAGTGTTGTGGCAAGATAAAGACCTTCAACCCATCCCCCGACTAATACCATCACCGATAGGGCAGCCCTGTCGTTTTCTTTTAAATATGCATTAGAGTTCATGAATGATTCAGAGATAATATCCATAACGGCATCTCTATTATTCATATTGTCCTCAAGTTTTTTGATGGTGTTTTCATCAATAGCTTCAAGAATACTCAATCCTTCAGCCATTTTTTTAGCACATCCCATATATTTAATGGCACTCTGTGTTTGGTCAAAAAGGCTGGTGTAACTTAAATCGGCACTATAAATACCTAGATTTAAGGCCATCTTTAAATTGGTATTATAATTGGTTACGTTATCAACCGGATTTAAAATTTCTTCGTCATACCTTGCTCCGGACCTTTTTATTAGCATTGCGGTTTCAAGAGGGGAGGGCAACGAATAAAAAATTAATTTCGACTTGTTAAAGTCTTCTACCATTTTAGAATCCACCTGTTGAACTGATTCAACTATTTTTTCCTCCTCAGTCTTTTGTGATTTTTTTCCATCAGAAACACAAGAAACAACCAATAACAATGCAATGGTAATTGAGATTAATAAATTAGAAACCTGATTAAGAGTTTTTCTCATTTTTATAAATTTTATTCCTGGTTTAAAAGAATCTAAATCCAGAATTATTTGTTAGGACTTAATTTAATTTTATTGTTATTTGCTCTACTATACAAACAGTTGAACAAAAAAATATTTGATTTTGCTCATAAAAATATTAAATATAATTCAAAAGCAACGAGTTTATACCATGTTTTGTATATTATTTTAATAAAAAAAGCTTTTGAAATACATCCAAAAGCTTTTAAAATATCTTACACTGAGAAAATGTTTATTCCAGAGATGAAAAATACTTCATAAACTGCGCTCTTTCATACATGGCTGGATCAGGAATGTTTTTATAACTCATCTTTCCACGAAAATCATCAATAGAGTCAAAGCCTTTTTCTTCCATCCAGTAAGAAAGCTCATTTAACATTTCTGTGATTACTTTTGCTCCGTTTTTGTATACTGTTGAACATACTTGTACGGTTGAAGCTCCGGCTAAAAGTTGCTTAATAACCGATTCTCCGTCATGGTTGCCTGTAGAGGCTGAAACATCAATCTGTTCTACCTTGTCAGATACTATCGCTACCCATCGTAATGATTTACGGATATCAGAAGGTGTACTAAATACAGAAGCTGAATTTAGTGTAAGGTTGTTTATGTCAATATCCGGTTGGTAAAAGCGGTTAAACAAAACAACTCCTTTTGAACCAAGTGCATATAATTTGTTTACAACAGCAACAAGATTTGCAAAGTTATCGCCAAGTTTAATGGCAAAAGGTATTTTTATTGCTTTTGATATGTTTTCAGCTATATTGTAATACAAGCCTTCAATTGCAGAGGCTTCAATGTTTTTATCTGTATTAACAACATGTACGTTTAATTCTATTGCATCGGCACCGGCTTCTTCAATTTTCTTTGCAAAATCAATCCACTCATCCGATGAAAAACAGTTGATGCTTGCTATTACAGGTACATCAAATTTTGCTTTTGCATCAGCGATTAATTTAAGATATTCACCAACTGAGTTATCTTTTGTGTAACCGGTGATATAATCCATTGCTTCCGGATAGTCATATCCTTCACCTTGTTGGATCTGTTTATTGATTTCATGGTTTATTTGCTCTTCAAACAACGATTTTAAAATAACCGCACCCGCACCAGCTTCAACAACTTTTGCAATTTTTTCAACACTATTTGTTAACCCTGAGCTACTTACTATAATCGGATTTTTAAGCGTAAGCCCCAGGTAAGAAGTATTTAATTTAGTCATATCTTTTTTGGTTTTATCAACAAAACAAATATAATTTATTTTAGATATTATGGATCATATTAACCATAATTTCTTACCCCGAAAATTGAACTGCCTACCCTGATCATGGTGCTACCTTGTTCAATAGCAATAGGATAATCGCCACTCATACCCATGGATATTTCACTAAAACTGTCGGCATTATTAAAATGCTTTTCTTTAAGTTTGATAAAGATATCCTTCAGGGTTTTGAATTCATTGGCAATTTGTATCTCATCATCAGTATAAGTAGCCATGCCCATAACTCCACATATTTCAACGTTTTTAAGGGCCGCAAAATCATCAGAACATAGAAATTCTTCTGCTTCCTTTAACGATAATCCAAATTTTGAGGATTCTTCCGCTATGTGGAATTGTAATAAGCATTTGATTATCCTGTTGTTCTTTTTTGCCTCTTTGTTAATGGCTTTGAGTAATTTATATGAATCAACACCGTGCAATAATGAAACAAAAGGTGCGAGGTACTTAATTTTGTTTGTTTGCAGATGTCCAATAAAATGCCATTGAATGTCCTTAGGTAGTTCTTCCCATTTTTTTGTTAAATCCTGTACCTTATTTTCACCAAAAACCCTTTGCCCGGCATGGTATGCTTCTAAAATATCCTCATTGGGTTTTGTTTTGGAAACAGCAACCAGGGTAACATTTAAGGGAAGTGAAGAGGTGATTTTTTTTATGTTATCAGAAATTGACATTTTTAATAAACTTTGATTTCCTGCAAAATTAAGATTTTCATAATAATACATTGTTAGATTTTTGGTAAAGATGTAAGCCTGTTTGGCAAGTTATATTGAATCAACAAGTTGCCTGTTTGTTTTTTCTCTATGCGCAGTCATTGTCAATTCAATTATAAAAGCTTAATTCAGTAATTCTAAAAAAAACGGCTCCCTATTATCGACAATAAAGGGAGCCGTTAATTAATTTATCATATGTATTAATCGTTAATCCAATTTGTGGATAACCATTCCTGATCTTAATTTGGGTTCAAACCAGGTGGTTTTGGGAGGCATTATATTACCGGTGTCAGCTATGTCTATAAGTTGTTGCATAGAAACCGGGTACATGGCAAAGGCAACTTCCATGTCTCCACTATCAACTCGTTTTGCAAGTTCTGCTAATCCTCTGATACCACCAACAAAGTCAATTCTCTTGTCGGTACGTAGGTCTTTAATTCCCAAAATCTCATCTAAAACCAGATTGGATAAGATGGTTACATCTAAAACCCCAATTGGATCCTGATTGTCATATGTACCTGGTTTAGCATTAAGTTTGTACCATTTGCCATTTATGTACATGGAGAATTCGTGAAGCTTGTCAGGCTTTATAATATCGTTTGATGGTTCGCTCAATGTAAAATTATCAGCAATTTTACTAAGGAATTCATCTTCGGATAAGCCATTTAAATCTTTAACAACCCTGTTGTAGTCAATTATTTTTAGTTGTGAATCGGGGAAATGAACCGCAAGGAAAAAATTGTATTCTTCATTGCCCTTGTGATTGGGATTATTGTCTTGTTTTTCTTTTCCTACCAAGGCTGCTGCTGCGGTTCTGTGATGGCCGTCAGCTACATAAGTATAAGGGACTTTATCTGTGAACAACTGTTCAATACGCCTATTGGTTTCTGCATCTTTTACTACCCAGAAATGATGGCCGAATCCATCTTCGGCTGTAAAGTCATATTCGGCAGGTTCATTATTTACAATGTCAGATACTATATCATCAATTTCTTTAACTGCAGGGTAAGTGAAAAATACTGGTTCCACATTTGCATTGTTGATTCTAACATGAATCATGCGGTCCTCTTCTTTTTCTTTTCTGGTTAGTTCGTGTTTTTTTATTACCCCATTTAAATAATCATCAACAGAGGCAGCGCCAACAATACCATATTGTGTCCTGCCATCCATAGTCTGTGCATATATGTAAAATTTTGCTTCTTCATCCTGGACTAACCAACCTTTTTCCTGAAACATTTTAAAGTTGGCTACAGACTTATCATAAACTTTTTGAGAATGAATATCGGTATCATCCGAACAATCAATTTCACTTCTTGTAACATGGAGTAACGAAACCTCTTTGCCATTGGCCATTTGTGCGGCCTCTTCGCGGTTCATTACATCGTAAGGCAGACAGCTTAGATCCTCAACAATTGAAGCTGGTGGGCGTAGTCCTTTAAATGGTTTTACAATTGCCATATCTTTTGTGTTTTAGATTTTGTTTATTAAGATATGCAATATATTAATAGGGATTGATCATAAACGTGATATTTATCAAATAGGCAGGATGATTTTTAGCACTAAAAATGCATGATAATATGCATAATAAATCGTCATAATACAGGTGAAAGCATAAGTGCAATTTACATGGCGGGGGCGACTGAATAAATTTACGACAAAAGGATGGAGCCAATAGCGCGTTTATTGGCAATGTAATAAACTGAATCCGATTAAAACCTGAACCAATAATCTTATATCAAACAGGGGTAGTACACAAGTGCTGGTAAAGTACTGGGGACTTGAGTAAAATAAAAATAGGCTACCCCGATAAAGATAGCCTATTAATTAGAATTTTTATTGTAAAATTACTCTTCGTCCCGTTCAATGTTACCTTTTGAAATAAGTTGTTTGGGGTTGCCTTTATAATTTATTTTACCACCGGTATTTGTTTTGGCATCTAGTTTATCCGTGGCATTAACCCATGCAACGCCTCCGGTGTAGGTTCTGACTAAGGCCTCTTTGCTCATAAGCTGGTCGGCGATATACCTACCTCCTGCATAGCTCGATACCTCCTGGAAATCGGCTTTTCCTACCAATTCAATTTTTGAAGAGGACAATGAAGAGGCCAGATTTTTAACATCCACATCCAATACGATGTTTGAGCCGGTTCCCGATTTTAAATCAAGGTTTTCAGCGTAAATTGTATTGTCGGAGGTTATAAATGCTCCGGTACCTGTGCTGATGGCTTTTAAGGATCTGTAGGTTACATAAACCATTACAGACATGTCTTTGTATATTTTTGTTTTCATTTTAATATCCAGGCGTCTTCCTTTGATATTAGTAATTACATCAGTTACATCTGCATTTTCAATTTCAATCCTTATTTTTTCCTTGTCGCCTTCAATCAAGGTAACATTTATTCCTTTTCCTGCATAAATCTCATTAAAAGAACCTACGTTTCTGTTTTGGGTTTTTCTTTCCTGAGCTCCCAGGTTCATTATACAAGCAAGGACTATGATTAATAATGTGAATTTTTTCATGTTTTCAATCTTTTATTTTGAATGTGTGTTGTTTTACAATTTTTATACCATTATGAAAACAGTTCTTTTATCTGCGCTTCATCCATGTTTTTAAACGGATTGTTAGAATTGATAAAGGTGTCTGCCAACTTCGACTTGTGTTCCTGTAACCTCATTATTTTTTCTTCGATGGTTTCTGTTGAAATAAATCGATATACAAAAACATTTTGGGTTTGTCCAATTCTGTGTGCCCGGTTGATGGCCTGGGCTTCAGCAGCAGGGTTCCACCAGGGGTTCAACAAAAATACATAATCAGCACTAATCAGGTTGAGTCCAACACCACCTGCTTTTAAGGAAATTAGGAAAACACTGCAATCATCCTGTTTTTCAAAAGCATCTACCACATCCTGCCTGTTTGAAGTGCTTCCGGTAAGCTTGCTGTACTTTATTTTTCTTTTGACGAGACTTTTCTCAATCAAATCCAAATCCTTAACAAAAGACGAAAATATTAAAACTTTATGTTTTTCGTTTACAATACTCTCAAGATTATTGATAATCATGTTAAATTTCCCTGATTTTCCTTCGTATTCAGGATCAACAAATATGGGATGGTTGGCAATTTGCCTTAATTTGGTTAATCCCTGCAATGCAAGGAATGTTGATTTTTCAATTCCTGCATTTTCAAATGTTTTTAGAAGTTCATTTCTTATTCCTGACTTTTCGGCATCGTAAAACTTTTTTTGCTCCGGTGTCATGTCGCAATACAAAACTTGTTCGGTAAGCGGAGGGAGTTCTTTGGCTACCTTTTCCTTGGTTCTGCGCAGTACAAATGGTTCAATAAGTTTTTGCAGTTTTTCTTCGTGTTCTTCGCTGTTGCTTTTTTCTATGGGGGCCAGATAATGGCGTTTGAAAAAATTCAGGTTGCCAAGCAATCCTTGGTTTACAAAGTTCATTTGTGCCCACAAATCCGAAAGTGAATTTTCGATAGGTGTACCGGTCAGCACAATTTTTTTGCTGCAGTTAATCTGCATGATGGCCTCATAAATTTTCGAGTTTGGGTTTTTAATATATTGGCTTTCATCAAGGATGGTGTAATGAAAGTGATAATGTCTTAAAAACTCAATATCATTCCGAACTATACCATAAGATGAAAGTACAACATGGTAATGTCGTAGTATTTTGCCTATTTCTTTCGATTTTAAGCGTTTTGCTCCTGAATAGATGTATATTTTAAGTTTTGGTGCAAATTTTTGAAATTCGTTGAGCCAGTTATGGATTAATGAAGTGGGCATAACGATCAGGGAAGTTGGGATGCCACTGTCGTTGAATCCTTCTAGGTTCGAAGCTTCAAAAAGGTTTAGTTGTTGTATCTCCCGGGCCTCCTCTGTTTTAAGTTTGTTCTCCTGGTAAATTTTTAATAGCAAGGTGATGGTTTGTAGTGTTTTACCTAATCCCATATCATCGGCCAGGATGCCTCCGAAATTATTATTGTGCAGGTAATTCATCCATTTAAAACCTTGTAATTGGTATGGCCGGAGTTCTGCATTTAATCCTTCAGGTACATTGTTATCCTTACCCTCAGCAATTGAGGTGAATTCTTTATGGTTGAAATTTTGGTTGTTATCCAATAGGTTGTAATACATGCTGTTCAGGCGGACTTTATCTCCCTTTTCTTCAGCAAACATCAGCAAATCGGCGTATTGTGTGAACCATTCTTCCGGAATTAAAAATATTTCATCATTAGGAAGTTTGAATTCATTTTTTCCTGAGATAATATATTTCCTGAATTTAATAAATGGGATTTCAAATTCACCAATCTTAATTACCATTTGTAAATCAAACCAATCATTCTTCTTTGTTGTTTTTAATTTACATGAAAACTCTCCAACAAAATAATTGTTTTCAAGGGTGCCTTGCTTAATCTCTATTTTGTTTTCTGATAATATGATATTGTTTTGATTGGTCCATTCTATAACCTGTTGGGTATTGGCTCTTTGGCCATTGTTTGTTTTGGGATGAAAGTTTGCGCCACTTTCTTCAGCTAAACCCAGTTCTTTTATTAGCTTGATTATACTATTTTCCCACTCAATATCTCTTTTATATTTGGTAAAGGAAAATTCATTTTCATTTTGGTTTAACTGAACGGCAATGTTGGATTTGCTGTTAGCCAGATATTCTTTTGATGCATACCTGAATTTTAAAGCCAATACGGGTTGCTGACTGATATTTTGCTCAATGGACAGCACCGCCACGGGTTTTGTTTTGTCCTCAACAATATCAAATCCCTTATTTACAACTTTGTGGCTTTTAATAGCATTAGTCACGAAGGTTTCCATATAAGAAGGGACACTGCGCGCTTGTATCTTAATTTCGGATTTGCTAAAAAACGGAATAAACTTTTTACTGTCGGTATGGTCAAACTGATATAATTTATTTTTTATCAGTAAAACACACGGGTTGTGGCAAATAACCATGGGATTCTTGTGGGTCAGCGAAATATCATCATCTCCCAGTTTTACTTTTAATGAGTAACTGATACCCTCATCATTTAAATTAAAGTAAAATACCGGTTCGGCCAAAATATCAGAGACTTCAATAATATCTGATTTGTATAAGTTGCTGTATTTGGCATCTTTAAAATATACTGGGATTTGTTGGTGAGATGAGAGAAAACGAAAGCACTGCGACATATATTTTTCGATATGTGGCCTGATAATATCAGTAAGTTTTTTTTTATCCAGATTGTCGTAAAAGAGTTTAATGGTTTTATCCTTTGAATAGATGCTGAATAAATGTTTGTCGCTTAGCTTATGCAGGATTTTAAGTAACTCTAACTCAAAATCTGAAAACTGATAATCATATTTTTCAGGCTTTTGGGTATCCACTTTCTCATTGAGGCTCAACGATGGGGAATTTTCATTGTTTTCAACAAGGTATGGTAAGGCCAATAATCCTAAATGTCTGTTTTCTGTAATAACGATTATAAAATTTTCCATTCAAAAATAAACTCTTATTCCGTGCTTCAAAAATTTTTAAGAGGGTAAAAATAGTGTAGAGCATATAATAAATGCAAGGAATTTGGCAATAAATCTGAAATATAACCGCGTGGTAAAGTGTTAATGTGGGCAGAACAAATATTTACCTCTGTTATAGTGGATTTTTTCATTAGCTTGTATGCAAATATTTTATATTTTTGCAATCTCAAAAAAAATTAATAAAACGTAATATAAGATGTTCGAGAATCTGTCGGAAAAGCTGGAACGCTCCTTTAAACTTTTAAAAGGTCAGGGTAAAATTACCGAGATTAATATTGCTGAAACTTTAAAAGAAGTTAGAAGAGCGCTTTTAAATGCGGATGTTAACTATAAAACTGCCAAAATATTTACTGAAACTGTAAAGCAAAAGGCGTTAGGTTCTAACGTGTTGAATGCTGTTCAGCCAGGTCAGATGATGGTTAAGATTGTGCACGATGAGCTGGCGCAATTAATGGGTGGAGAATCTGTTGATGTTAATATAAAAGGAAATCCTGCTGTTATATTGATGGCCGGACTTCAGGGTTCTGGTAAAACAACCCATACGGGTAAATTAGCCAGCCTGTTGAAAAACAAAAGAGGTAAAAAGCCTTTGTTGGTGGCCGGTGACGTTTACCGTCCTGCTGCAATTAACCAGTTGCAGGTGTTGGGTGAGCAAATCGGTGTACCTGTATATACTGAAGAAGGAAACAACGATCCGGTTAAACTAGCCAAGGATGGTATCAAGCATGCCAAAGCAAATGGTCACGACCTGGTTATTGTGGATACCGCTGGTCGTTTGGCTATTGATGAGCAGATGATGAACGAGATTGCTGCCATTAAAAAAGCCATCACCCCCGATGAAATCCTTTTTGTGGTGGACTCCATGACTGGTCAGGATGCGGTTAATACAGCTAAAGAATTTAACGACAGATTAAACTTTGATGGGGTTATTCTTACCAAACTTGATGGTGATACCCGTGGTGGTGCTGCGTTATCAATCAGAAGTGTGGTTGATAAGCCAATTAAGTTTGTAGGTATGGGTGAGAAGATGGATGCTTTAGATGTATTCCATCCAAGCCGTATGGCCGACCGTATTTTGGGTATGGGTGATATCGTTTCGCTTGTGGAACGTGCCCAGGAACAATTTGATGCGGAAGAAGCCCGTAAACTTCAAAAGAAAATTGCAAAGAACCAGTTTAGCTTTAACGATTTCTTAAGTCAGATTCAGCAAATCAAAAAGATGGGTAATCTTAAAGATTTGGCTGGTATGATCCCGGGAATGGGTAAAGCCATAAAAAATATGGATTTTGATGATGATGCTTTCAAAGGAATTGAAGCTATTATTTATTCCATGACTCCCGATGAAAGAGAAAATCCTGCAATCTTGAATGGAAGCCGTAGAAAAAGGATTGCTACAGGTAGTGGGACTAATATTCAGGAGGTGAACCGCTTGATCAAGCAATTTGAAGATACTCGTAAGGTGATGCGCATGATGACCAAAGGTGGTGGAAAAAACATGGGACGCATGATGCAAAATATGCCTTTCGGAAGAAGATAAATATCAGTTAACGATTAATAGTGATCAATTAGCAGTAATCAAAATAAACTCTTTATAAATGCAAATTATTGATGGAAAAACCACTTCACAAAAAGTGAAGGACGAGATAGCAGTTGAAGTAGCTCAAATTAAAGAAAAAGGAGGGAAGGTACCTCATTTGGCAGCCATATTGGTAGGGCACGATGGAGGTAGTGAAACTTATGTAGCAGCTAAGATTAAAGCATGTGAATACGTTGGTTTTAAATCTTCTCTGATTCGTTTTGAGGATGATGTAACAGAAGAGGAGTTGCTGGCTAAGGTTGAAGAGTTGAATAATGATGCAGATGTTGATGGTTTCATTGTACAGTTGCCATTACCAAAGCATATTTCGGAAGAGAAAGTTACTGATGCCGTAGATTATAGAAAAGATGTGGATGGATTCCACCCTCAAAATGTTGGGCGGATGAGTATTGGATCTCCTGCTTTTGTTTCTGCTACTCCACAAGGTATTATGGAGCTTATAGAGCGTTATGAGATAGAAACTTCAGGAAAGTATGTGGTGGTTATCGGAAGGAGTAATATTGTTGGTCGCCCAATGAGTATTCTTTTATCGCAAAAAGGATACCCGGGAGACGCAACTGTAACAGTTTGTCATAGCCGTACCGCTAATTTAAAAGAGATGTGTTTATCGGCAGATATTATTATTGCTGCTATTGGTGCTCCCGAGTTTGTAAAAGCAGATATGGTTAAAGAGGGTGCTGTGGTAATTGATGTAGGTACTACACGGGTTAAAAGCGATGTAACCAAATCGGGCTGGAAGTTAAAAGGAGATGTGGCTTATGATGAAGTTGCTCCGAAGTGTTCATATATTACTCCGGTTCCCGGAGGTGTAGGGCCAATGACTATTGCTTCGTTATTATTGAATACCTTAAAAGCCGCAAAGAAAGAGATTTATTAGAAGCGTGTAGCTTATAGTTGATAGCTTATAGCTTATAGCCGATTGCTTATAGCAAATGGCTATTTACATGCTGATTAAAATATTATACCTGTCAGGTTATAGCAGATAATGCTAATAAGCCTGACAGGTTTTTTTTTGTAAATATTCCAGAGTTCCTTTTTGTAAACCTAAATCTGGAAAAACTGAAGATAAAGAGCTCTTGTGATAAAAATAATATTACTTTTGCAGCCGAAAATTTAAAATTTGATGAAATGGACGAAGGCCCTTGTCATAGGAAAATAGAGTATTAACAGTTCTGTAAGGGCTTTGTGTTTCCTTGCAGATAAAAATTTGTAAGGAGGCATCATCATGATTAAGATCTTTAAAACATTTGGTGGATACGTTGAAATCAATGAACCACAAAAAGACTGCTGGATAAATATTACCAACCCTACCGAAAAAGAAATCAATAAACTTAATAGCGAATTTGGTTTGCCTAATGATTTGGTAAACGATATTTTAGACCAGGATGAAAGACCCCGGATAGAATTTGATGATTATTGGACATTGATCATCCTTCGTATTCCGGTTGAAACAGAAAATAACGGTGTGCCGTTTTCGACTATACCCTTGGGTATTTTTATGGCTGAAAACTTTACTCTGACACTTTGTTTGCAGGATAACCAGGTTTTGCCTATTGGTCAACCATCTCCTTTTAGAGACCAATACAGGGAAATTACAGATAGTATTAATTTTATTCTTAGGTTGTTTCTTCGATCCGGCAACCTGTATTTGCGGTATTTAAAGCAAATAAACCAGATGACAGCCTTAATAGAACAAGACCTTGAGAAGTCAATTAAAAACAAGGAATTAAACAAGTTGTTGAAGATGGAAAAGTGCCTGGTTTACTTTATTACATCCATAAAAGCAAATGAAATTGTTTTGGCAAAACTTCGCAATTCAAAAAAGATAACTACAGAAATAAATGAAGAGTTGCTCGAAGATGCTTTTATTGAAAACAAACAGGCGCTGGATATGGCACAAATTTATTCCGACATACAAAGTGGAATGATGGATGCCTTTGCTTCAGTTATTTCAAATAACCTGAATGTGGTGATGAAGCAATTGACACTTATTTCTATTATACTGATGATACCTACATTGATTGCGAGTATGTTTGGAATGAATGTGCCCAATTTTATGGAAAACTCCATGTGGGCCATGCCATCCATAATATCCGGATCTCTGGCTTTGTCATTTTTGGGAGTGATGATATTCCGAAAAAGACAGTGGTTTTAGTGGGAGTGGATAAATATTTGTTGAGTTAGATCCCCGGTTTCTGTCTACTCTAAACCTAAGTTTCCCTTATGGAGTTTCTCATTTTAAGGAAAGCTTTGGAGAAGGGTTCACTCAATTGTCAGTAGCAGGAAATTAAGCTAAAGCGCAGCGTTCTAAAGGCGCAGCCGTCCTATCAGCTATCAGCTATCAGCTATCAGCTATTCTATACGGATTCGATCTTATTTACAGGGCGCTTATAAAGATCGGATCCGGGATCCGGGAGAAATTATTCCTGAGCAAAAGTTGTATTAGTAGCAGGAAATCAAGCTAAAGCGTAGCGTCCTAAAGGCGCAGCCGTGCTATCAGCTAATAGCTATCAAAATATCAAGGTGGCAAGTGCGGAGTGCAAAGAGCAGAGGGTTGAGAGCGTAGAGCAGCCTTCTCCTACCAAAACCAATCTTTGCCCTTTTCTTTGGGCGCAGTAACTTCTGTGTTTTTGGTAGATGTTTTTTTAACCTTATTGCGTTGCATCCATTTTGAAATTACTGTTGTGAGAACTCCTGCTAGCAGGGTGATCGCAGACCGGATAATCATTGTTTGAGGATCTGCATCCTGGGTCGAGAAGATTTGAGCATCTGTTGTTTCCATAACTCCTAAAGTACCCAGTGAACCGATGGCGAAATTTTTAAGTTCATGCATCTTTCTGTTTTTGTAACCTCCCTTAAAATTGATCAGGTTTTAAAAGAGGTTGGGTTAAACATATATCGGCCGAATTTTTAGTTAACTAGTTATTTGTCAATGGTTATTTGTCAAAAGTCATTCAACTATAAAGCTGAATCCTACCGCACGATAACCATTAATAATACTTCTTTACAAGCTGTAAATCACTTTTAACTTTCAACTTTTAACTTTCAACTAATTTGTATAATGCTAAAGTATATCCAAAAGGGGGGCGAAAAAATAACAGTAATTTTACTGTTACTTTTTGTTGTTGTAATGTGTTGATATTTAGTAGTGTATAAAATTGCGTTGTTTGGGTTGTGCTTGGTTTTTTCCCTTAAAATGGCCCGGGATTCCGATTTTTGCCCAAAATGCCTGTTTTCGATTCCACTTTGGGGTAAAAATGGCTGTTTTCGATTCCGATTTGGGTGTTTTTTGCACTTTTTGCGAATTTTCTTCGCACCGTCTTCGCAAAACCTATGCATATGGTATGCACTTTCAATGCATCAGCTATGGGTTTGCAATGAACCATTTATGAACCACATTCCCCTTTGTACACGGGTATAACACAGACTCATCGCAGGTTCTTTGCCATAAGGGTGCGAAGAACCTGCATTGAACCTGCCATAAAAATGTGTGGAATTGCGAATGTGTATCATAGTTGAATAGGAGAAGGGTAGGGGAAGGTTGCTAGAATATGCATTGAAAATTATTTAATTACCAGATCTAACTTTGTTAAGTTACTAGTGGAATAAAAAAATATCAGAATTAGTGGTAGCATTTATTTGTTACCGCTTTTTTAGTTATTTAGCTAATTAGTTATTTTTGCAGAAAAAAAATGGAATGTAGAGTAGGATGTGCTGCTTGTTGTATAGCTCCCTCCATATCGTCGCCGATGCCAAAAATGCCTGAAGGTAAACCAGCGGGAGTGCCATGTGCCCACTTAACCGATGATTTTAGGTGCGAACTATTTGGAAAGAAGGAGAGACCTCGGGTTTGTGGCGGATTTACACCGGAGCCTGAGTTTTGCGGCAATAGCAGGGAAGAGGCCATAAAAATATTATCTGATCTGGAAGGATAATAATTAAGCATTGTTTAATCAGAAAACAAAGCACCTTGGTGTTATAGTGTTTTTTGTTTTTATTGACTGAAAGTATGAAAACGGTTGGGAATTTCTTTTACCAGGTATATAAGTGGATTGTTTTTATTCCGGTTTTTGCCATTGCAAGTGTTGTGTTTTCGTTAGGGGCAGCCTTGTTGGCCATGTTGATTTCACCTAGGGTGGGGAGTTTAAGTGGCGTTATGTGGGCCAAAACGGTTGCTTTTTTTACTCCAATGCGTGTTGCTGTAACAGGTAGGGAGCATATTACAAAAGGGCAGTCGTATGTAATTGTGGCAAACCATCAAAGTGCTTACGATATTTTTGCCCTGTATGGGTTTTTAGGTATCGATTTCAGGTGGATCATGAAAAAGGAGTTGCGTCATGCCTTTGGAATTGGACCGGCAAGTGCCAGGGTAGGTCATATTTTTATTGATCGCTCCTCGCCAAAGGCTGCGTATGATTCAATTAAAGAAGCCAAAAATAAGTTGGTAAAGGGAACCTCAGTGGTTGTTTTTCCGGAAGGTACAAGGAGTGATAGCAACACGGTAAGGCGTTTTAAAAGTGGAGCATTTAAGATTGCAGAAGATCTGGAATTGCCAATATTACCGGTAACAATAAAGGATACGCACAAAATTTACAGGGGGAAGGGTGTTGATGTAAAGCCGGGGAGGGTGAGTATTACGATAAATCCCTGCATCAATACAGTTGGTTACAAGGGGGATATAAAAACACTGATGGAAGTAACCCGGGAGGCATTGATCCAGCCTATTAAAGAGTATAATCAATAACCCACCAATACAGCGATAGCCATAAATAAAAAACAATAAAGCATTAACAGCAAAAACAGGGGATATACAAACCTGATCCATTTTACGTAGGGTATGTTTGCCAGGCTTAGCATAGCCATTAACAAACCTGAGGTAGGAATGATTTCATTGGTAAACCCATCTCCCAGGGTAAAAGCCAAAACCGCAGTTTGTCGGGTGATTCCTAAAATATCTGCCAAAGGAGCCATTAAAGGCATGGTAACGGCTGCCTGACCGGATCCGGATGGAATAAAGAAATTGAGAAGGCTCTGGAAAACTAGCATCCCTTCGGCTGCAACAATTTTAGGAAATTGTTGTAAGTATGTTGCTGCATAATATATTATGGTATCCATGATCTGCCCGTCTTCTAAAACTACCTGGATACCCTTGGCAAATCCAACTACCATGGCTGGAACAAGCATCTCTTCCATGCCTTTTATAAAGTGCCTGTTTGCTTCTGATAAGGACAAGCCGGAAATAATGGCGACACCAATGCCCATTAATAAAAATGCTGCCGACATTTCATTTATCCACCACCCTTTTTCCTGGATAAAATAAAGCATCAAAAGAAAGATTACAGTGCAAAAAATCGAAATCCATATATGTTTCCAGGAGAGCTTTATCTTTTGAAGTTCAGAATCGTCAGGAGCAATATAAATGTCTGCCACAACCGACCTTTGGGGATTGTTTTTTATTTTTTTTCCATATCTAAGTACATACCATAGCGTAGTGGCCATACATAAAACAAAAAATATGATCCGGGGTAGCATTCCACTTCCTATAGGAACTTCGGCTATGCCCTGGGCAATTTGTACTGTGAATGGATTGGTGGTTGAGGCTGCAAAGCCAATTCCTGCAGCGAGGGTAACAATGGAGAATCCATATATGCGGTCGTATCCCAGTTTGGTGGCTGTAATGATAAAAATGGGTATTAGCGGTATTAATTCTTCACCCATGCCAATGGTTGAACCGCCTATCCCAATACAAATCATTAATATGGTAGTGAGCAATGGTCCTGAATCAGAAAAGCGATGCACCAGGGCCTGGATTGTAGCTACAATAGTTCCTGATTTTTGGAGAATTCCAAATGTGCCACCTATGATAAACAAAAAGAAGATAATGGATGATGCGTTGGTCATCCCTCTGGGAATGGCAGATAATAACTGCAGTATGCTTACAGGTGTGGCAAGCGTGTCAGATTCTTTTCCCAGAAGTATGCCTGAAATGGAGTAGTGTTTGGGTATTTGCTTGTACGAGTCGGGAATAACTATTGTTTTTTCTGAGGATCCATATTGCTCTTGTATTCGCTGGTATGATCCGGAGGGGATGAGGTAGGTTAAAATGCTGCAAAATAGAATGACCCCTGCCAAAAGGATAAACACGTGTGGAAATTTTAATGCAGACCATTTAATTGATTTTGGAAACAGGTGCTTCATTATATTGCATTTTTTTTGATTACCGATGTTTTACCCAACAACGGCCATCTAAACAAGATACAAACTTTGATAAGCTAAATCAATAAGGTTTTTTGGTAAAGTGTTTAGAGTTTAAAACTCTGGCTGCTTTTTTATTTTGATATTTTTGCCACTTGTAGGGTGAATAAATTCAAGGTATTCGGCATGTAAATAAAGCCTGTTGCTTTTTGTTCCATACAAGTCATCGCCAACAATAGGGGTATTCAGGCCTTGCGGATGGGCGGCATGAACCCTCAATTGGTGGGTGCGTCCGGTAATAGGGAAGAAGTGTACTCTTGTTTTTCCATTCGTTCTTTCAAGAACCTTATATTTTGTGCGGGCCGGTTTGCCATATTCATAACAAACCAGCTGGCGTGGCCTGTCATCAAGGTCAACACGAAGCGGAAGGTCAACCAGCCCTTGGTCTTCTTTGATAATGCCATCTAAAAGGGCTACATACCTTTTTTGTACGGTTCTGTTTAAGAATTGCTTTTGCAATATTTTGTGGGCTTCTTTGTTTTTTGCAATTAAAATCAAACCGGAAGTCGACATGTCCAGCCTGTGAACCAATAAAGGCCCGGTGGCATCAGGGTATTTTTGTTGCATCCGGAACCATACCGAATCTTCAGTTTCTTTTCCGGGAACGGATAAAAATTCGGCCGGTTTGTTTACAACTACAATATCATCATCCTCATAAACAGTTTCCAGTTCATGGGTGCTGATGGTGGGGTTTTGAATGGGGTTTTCATCAACCTGTAAACCTTTAAGCATGTGCCCCAGGATGGGTTTGCATTTGCTGTTACATGACGGGTAAAAATTGCCATGCTTCCTGATTTCGGACTTGGGACTTTGTCCCCACCAAAACTCAGCCATGGCAATAGGTTTAAAGTTGTTTAGATAGGCGTATTGCAAAAGCTTTGGAGCAGCGCAATCGCCTGCGCCTGCCGGAGGAATCTTTTGCGAAGTATGTTTGAAAATGTCGCACAAGTCAACCTTCTCACCCATAAAATTAAGGAACCGGTACTGTTCAAACAGCTTCTGTTGTAGCAGGGCAGACCTGTTTTTGCGTTCATCTTTTAGGGTGTCAATCTTTGCTAAGAATAGATCAAGTTCTGTTTTGTTTTTTAATACTTCTGCCTCCCAGTGTTTCCTGAGTTGTTTATAATCGTATTGGTGTTTAAGGCTTTCTTGCTTTAGCTCTTCTTTTAGCTCTTCAAACAGAACCGGGGATAATACGGCTTCCTGTTCTTTTCGTTTGTTGTCTCTTTTTTTCTTTTCAAGCTTCATAAACGATTTAAAATCGCTCAATTCACGGGTGGAAGAACTTAATGATCTCTGGTAAGAATCTTTAAGATTTTTGTATTGTGAAGATTCTTCAAGGTGTTGTATTTGAAGATTGATTTGGCTGATGAGATCCTCTTCAGGCTTAAAAAATCCATTCTTGTCGAGTAAATCATAAACAGGAGGTACAAAACCAGGTAATGTATTGGTGCCAGCCAGTTTACCACTGAAAGCTTTAAGGTATCCAATCTGCCCATCAGGGGTTTCAACAATCATAACCCCAAACATTTTTCCAATATTTGTTCCTTCAACAAAATGATCAATGCCAAAGTCATGTTTCCATACTTGTTGCGTAAGCAAATGTTGCTGAAGTTCTTTGGCGGCAATAATGCACAATGGGTGAGGTTCGTAATAAAAGGGGTAAGTAAATTTTTCAGGAAGATTTATTTTACTAATATCTTCCTGAAAATATGTGAAATAATTATTTGCGTTATCAGATGTGTGATCCATATCCCTTTTGTGTAAATAGGCCACAAAAATATAAACCTTTTGTAAACCTTACTAACCAGATATGCTTAAATTGTAAACATGTATGAAGTTCATTAAGTATGAAGTTCATAAAGTTTCATTACTGACTGACTAATGTTAGAGGGAGAGTTGTATTGATTGGGAAAATAGGTATTTATGAATTTGGGCGATATGTGAGGCACGAACCGGGAGGTGGTTTTTAAAACTTAAATTTCCAATTTTTTAAATTAAAATAACAGAGGCATAAAATTACCTCCCCGCTCCTTATTAGTCCTCTTTTTTCTTTTCGCGTAATTCTTTTTTAAGTTGTTTTAGTTCTTCTTTTAAAGCTTTCATCTCAGCTTCAAGTTCTTCTTTGTCAATATCTGCCTCTTTTTTTATGGCTTCAAAATCTATATCAGCCATTTCGGCTTGGATAATGGAGTCCACGTTCAGTTTTTCAATTTCGGAACCGGCCATTTCAATGGCAATATTTGCGGCCTCCAGTGATGTTTTCACTATCTCTTCAATGTTCATGTTTTCCAGTACGCCGGCAGCAATCTCTAATCCGGATTCGGCAGCCTTTAATCCTAACTTTTGCGCCTCCATGCATCCATCCATGCTGTCTAGTTCAATATGGATTTCTTTCATGGCTTCCCTGATTTCTTCTCTGGCATCTTTTAATTCCATTTTGATTTCCAGATTGATGGAATCCAGATTGATTTCTTCCATGGCAGCTTCAATCTCAATTTGTGCTTCCTGCATAATCTCATCAAAATTAATGTCTTTTAAGGCAAGATGTATTTCTGCAATCATTTCCTGAGAGATTGCTTTATCTTTTTCAGATAGGGCAATTTCTATGGCCTGTTCAACTTCTTCGCTTATGTTATGCTTTTCTTTGGCATCTTTCACTTTTTCTTCTACCGCAGAAATTATACTGTCTCTTTCGTGTTTGGTTTGTATAATAATGGTCCGTTTGCGGTTGTTTGTTTTATCGTTGTCTTTTTTAGTTTCGATAGTATCAGTTAATGTAGCATCTTGGTAGATGTTTTGGTTGCCAACTGAAAATGAAACCAGGAATATACTGCTGATAATAATAAAAGAGGCAATTATCTTTTCCGTTACATTTGTTTTCATGGTTCTGTTTTTTTGAATTCGTTTAATTCTTTCTAATAAGCTGCTCTTTTTGGTTCCGAATGCCATGGTCAGGTTTTCTTGTTCATAAGTAAAAATCTGGGCATTGGTAAGGGCTTTGGCATAGGTAACTTTATCCCCGGTAAGCTCTATGGCAATATCGTCGCAGCTGTGTTCTCGTTCATCTCTGATGCATCTGGATATGGTCCATATGGCAGGATGGTAAAAAAATACAATTTCAATTACTGACTGGATAATGTTGAATAAATAGTCATTTCTTACAATATGTGCCAGTTCGTGTGCAATTATAGCCTCTATTTCTTTTTCTGATAAACCAGTAAATGCCTTTACCGGGAAAAGAATAATGGGTTTCATAAATCCCAGGGTTAAAGGCGAAAATGTATGTGGTGATTTGTATGCTTTTATCACTTTGCTGATGTTTAATGAATTGGAAAACTCAATTAGTTTTTCCATCCACTTTTCTTCAAAGGGTAATAATTGTAAAGTCCTCAGGCGCCGGTTGTATGCAAGTCCACCCAGTAACCTTACGGTAAATAGTCCAATACCAATAAGCCAGACTGTTAAAAATAAGGGGAAATTCCTTTGGAACCATGCACGTAATTTTACTGTTTGCAGGTTAAAAGATTCCTCTGCTGGTTGTGTTTTATTATTTTCAGATGAAGCAACCAGGTTTTTAAAATAATCAGGATTGCTAATCAGTTCCTGGCGCATGTCTTGTTTTTCGGAAGCATACTCATAGGCTTTTATAAAAGTAGAACACGACCATCCCAGCATGATAATTAATGCTGTAAAAGATATAAAGTATCTGACTTGTGCCGAGTACTTCTTTAAAAGGCTAAGTAAAAAAAGTAAGCCAATAAGTAAGATTATTCCCTGCCACAAAGAATGAATGATGGTCCACCCAAGGGCTTCTGTAATTTCCGGTGAAAAAATACTCTTAATTGGTTGCATAATTTATGAATTAGATTCGTTTTCCATTTGCTCAATAATTTTCTTTATTTCGGAGATCTCTTCTTTTGAGGTGGTTTTGTTGCCAAGTAATTGCATGACTAAAGAAGAAGCTGATCCTCCAAAGGTAGAATCTACAAACCGATCCAGGAGCCTTCCCCTGGTTTCTTCTTTTTTGTAGCTCGAATAATAGAGATGGCTTTTGCCATTGGCTTTTCGGTGGAGTAGCCCTTTGGTGGTCATCTTCTGCATTATTTTCAGGGTTGTTGTGTAACCTACACTTTTATTTACACTGATCAAATCATGAATATCCTTTACTGTTAAAGGTTCTTTTTTCCAGAGAATATTCAAAATTTCCAGTTCTGCGGCTGTTGGAGCTACTTTTTCCATGATAATAGTATTTAATACGACTCTTGTCGTACAAAGTTATACGACTCTTGTCGTAATTGCAATAGGTGAACCTGCTTTTTTTCAAAAAAATTAATAGTATGATTCGACCAATTGGACGGTTAGTGTGATTTAAATAGCACTTAAATAATGAATTATAGATGTTTTTATTAATCATGAGGTAATGTATTATGTTTTAAAGTTTGTACATTTGCTGGTGAAATATTGTTGTTGAAATATCATTTTAATGAAGTAATATGAGGTTAAATAAAGTCCTTATTTTCGTTTGTATATGTTTGTTTTATCAGGTATCCTCAGCTCAGGATGCTAACACCTTATCTAAAGGTGAAACCTTGGATGTGGTTACCTGGAATTTGGAATGGTTTGGTTGTCCGGCTAAGTCAAATAATGCAACGTCATTTTCTCAACAGCTTTCAGAAGTCAGTTCAAAAATTATAGAATTGGATGCTGATGTATACGCCTTACAGGAAGTGGTAAATGATAGGATTAATGGTTATTTTTTAGAGAAATTAGTAGAGGAATTGAATAAAAACGCTGCACCCAATAAATATGCCGGCTTTTATTCTGATAAATATAGTTTTTACTTTAATACACCTACAACAGATTTTCCTTCTCAAACCTTGTGTTATATAATAAATACAGGTACGGTAGGACTTGTGGAAGAAGATGCCATGTTTTCCGGGATATATAATGGCTATAACACAATGGCTATTGAAGGTTATGAAGGTACTTCAACTTCGTTTTGGGTAAGTGGAAGGTTGCCATATATGTTGCAAGCTATTGTATCTGTAGATGGAAAGAGCCAGTTGATTGATTTTGTGAATATCCATGCCAAATGTTGTGATAACGGAGAAACACGAAGGGGGTATGATGCTGATTATTTGTATGGTGCTATGGTTAATGATTATGCTGATGACAATGTGATTTTGTTGGGGGATTATAATGACGATATGGAATATATAAATCCTTATGGTTTGTGGTATGCAAATGATAATGAGTTTTTTAAAGATGTAGCCGGGGAGGGGATTGACCATATTAGTCTGTCGAATGAGTTATACGATGAATATGATCCGTTAACCAATAATGAGGTTGTGAAAACTGTTGAAATTTCAGATCATGATCCTGTAATGATCCGGTTGTTGTTAAACGATGCACGTCAGCCGCAAACCATATCTATAGAGCAGGTAGAAGATCAGGATCCGGGTGCCAGTATAAGTTTTTCGGCCTTAGCTACTTCAGGTTTGGCGGTTGAATACAGCGTGTTAAAAGGTGAAATAGAGTTAAATGGCAATCAGGCTCTGTTGAATACAGCAGGAGAGGTAGTGGTTCAGGCTGTTCAGCGGGGAGATGGAGCATATGCTCCTGCATTTTCAAGAGTAATATCGTTTCAAGTGGGGAAAAAATCGCAGACAATAGATTTTGAACCAATAGAGAACAAGACCGTTGTAGATGATCCATTTGTCCTTGTAGCCACAGCAAGTTCGGGTTTGCCGGTTGTATATGAGTTAGTAGAGGGAAATGTAACAATTGAAGGTGATTTGGTAACTATTGAAGATAAGGGACAGGTAATAATTAAAGCGGTACAGGTAGGTGATCATAATTATGAAGCTGCGGAAGCTACCCAGGCATTTATGGTAGAAGATAAGGATGGTATTGAAGATGAATATGCAGCAAAAGTAAAGCTGTTCCCAAATCCTGCAACGAGCAATGTTTATCTGAAATTGCCGGATAGTACACCCAAATTGATCGAGCTTTATAACATTTCTGGGGCTAAAATAAAGAGTTTGCAGGCTTATGATGAGGCTAATGTTGATGTTAGTCAATTGTGTAATGGTATCTATTTTATTCAGATAGTTAAAGACAATTTTAGGGTAACGAAAAAGATTCAGGTAAACAGATAGGCCTTAGTTTTTGCTGATACTAAGTATTGAGACACAAGTATCAAGACACAAGTATCAAGATAATTCCCATCTTGTAATATTCTTAATTCTATAAGGGCAAAAGAAGTTATAGTAGCAAGCGATCAAGCTAAAGCGCAGCGTGCTAAAGGCGCAGCCGTCCTATTGGCTAATGGCTATTTAAGTATTGAGATGGCAAGTGCGGAGAGTAAAGAGCAGAGGGTTGAGAGCGGAGAGCAGCCTTCTCCTACGAAAACCAATCTTCCTCTTTGCCCTGAGGCAAGGGGGAAGTACCATGCAACAGGCATGGGGATGGGGG
>NZ_JAPDPI010000020.1 GCF_026013615.1 Plebeiibacterium marinum | reverse complement strand
TACTTTGGTACAAAACGCTTTGACAGAATAAAAGAGAAAAGAATTCACATGCATACTGCAAGTGGATTGATGCATGATAATTTTAGAATGAGCACAATGGATTATGGTCATTTAATGGATTGTGCCTTTCAACTTGAAAAACATGTGAAAGCATACGAGAAAGTATTACGTCTGGCAGCTTTTAATGTGTTTGCTCACAATCGGGATGATCATAGTAAGAACTTCTCTTTTTTAATGGATGTCAAAGGTAATTGGAGTTTCGCTCCTGTATATGATCTAACTTTTTCAAATTCAGCATATGGTTTTCACAGCACAATGGTTGCAGGAGAGAGTAAAAATCCGGGAAGGAAACATCTTTTAGAATTAGGAAAGCATTTTGGAATAAAGAAACCGGAGCTGATCTTGGAAGAAGTGCAAGATGCAGTTTTATATTGGGAATCAATAGCTAAAGAATGTGGTGTGTCACAAAATGCTATTATAACGATTCAAAAGGCAATTAATGGAGTGAATAAAATTAATTAACGTCTTTTATTAGGATGAAATTTAAACATAAGTCTTAGAGTAAATATCGCGATATGCGATATTTACTCTAAGACTATCTTTGCTTTTTATTTCAAAATATTGCGCATTAAAAAACCCTGTAAGTGTTGACTTACAGGGCTTTACTTTAAATTGCTTTCGCAGTCAGCGGAGAGAGAGGTAAGTGAACTACCTCTCTTATGCGTTTATATATCAATATTTTGCACACTTTCTTGTTTTAACTGGTTACGATTTAGTAACTACTTTTAGCTATGCCATAAATCAGCCAAAACATACAATATTTCAGGTTCGAATTTACATTTTTTTTATTGATAAGACAATATCAAGCATTTGTTCCAGGTAAGAGTTATCAATTTTGCCCTAAAATGCTTTCGTAAGTAATCGCTGTGTTTAGCCATAACGATGGCTTTTGTATTAATTAATAATCATTTTAAAAAATGGAACAAAAAACAGAGCGATTCATTAAGAATGTTGAAAATGTATTTGCATCAAGGCAGGTAAGTATTATTGAATTTGAAAATTTGATTGTTGAATGGAGGCAATTGATTTTTGAAAGGTGCTATGAAGCAGGTGATGTAGTTCAAGTCCATCGAAACTTAAATCATCTAAAAATAACAGTACAATGGTTTGCGAAACGATGTTCTTCTAATAAAAGTGAAGACTTTCGTGAGTTCTTACAAGTTATGATTCAATGTATTATTGTTGAGTTACAAAGTATGCAGCTTGGTTCAGAGATATTCGAAAGAACAACAGACATTAAAGGGACACCGGATGTATCCTTTTCATGGACAGCAAGCAAACGTGCCTTAATAGAGCTTATCTGTGCCTTACATTTAGCCAAATGTATCAATAGTGGAAATATCTCAATACAGAAGATGGTTGCGCAATTTAGTAAGCTTTTTAAAATTAATTTGGATAATTATCATCCTGAAATTTATAAGATGACTACACGCACACCTGTCAAAGACAAGGGATTACACGCTTATTTTTTAAGTTCTCTGGTGGATAGGTTTAATGAAAAAATGCTCAATTTGAAGTAAAAGTAACGCCACTATATACACAAGTTGCGTTCATATAACTTTCCGTATTAACATTTTTGTGCTGAATTTAAAAATCAGTACATGAACGTTATAACAATTGAATCTGAAGCTTATAAAGCTCTTATTGAAAAAATAGATTCCCTTTCCCGGTTTGTAGAATTAAATCAACCATCGGTCAATCCAGAGGATGCATGGATTGATGGAGAAGACGTGTGCCAATACTTACGTATTAGCCAACGTACTTTGCAGAGGTTGCGAAGTACAGGGAATATTACTTATTCATCTTTAGGAGGAAAAGTCTATTATACAATTGCAGAAATAAAAAAGCTATTGGAAAATCGGAAAGTTCGCAGTAGTGTGGAATCGGTGGATGAGCTTTGTGAGATGTATAAAAAACGCATTTCCAATCTTCAGGAAAAAGGGAAGGATATTGGTAGTCTATAATTTATAAAGCTTTGTATATATGATAGTTTACCTTTCAGGTATCAATTATGATACCAATAAACAGGAATTAGATAGAATAAAAAGTGATTTGTTTGAATTAGGCTGCACAATTATCACCCCGGAAGCAACGGAACTTGAAAAACTCAATTGGTCTGAAAACTTACGATTACGATTAAGTTTCATTCACAGTAGTAGCACGATTTACATGCTACCCAATTGGAAGGAAAATGAAATATCCCGTATCGAGTTAACAGCAGCAATGGTTGACAAGATTCCACTTTGTTTCTCTCCTGAAGATATAAGAGAATTAATAACCACCCTTGACAATTAGCAATGGTTTAAAGTAGAGCTGAACAAGGGCAGCTCTACTAATTTAACTTCGTATTTAATGGATGCAAATAGAGTAATAGAACACATAAATGGAGAAGTCTTAAATGTTGTATCAAATTTTATTGAATTAAAAAGGTCTGGAAGTAATTATATCGCCTGTTGTCCTTTTCACAATGAGAAGACAGCATCATTAAGTGTCAATCCTGCAAAAGGCATATTTAAGTGTTTTGGTTGTGGTAAAGGAGGAAATGCCATAGAGTTTATAAAGGAACATGAAGGAGTTGATTTTAAGCAAGCCGTTGAAATTGGCGCAAAGAAACTTGGGATAGGTTTTGAATGGAAGAAGAGTGCCAATTTTGATGAAGCTAAATTTAAGCACCAGGAAAGTCTCCGTATTGCTTGTGATATTGTTGAGAGCTTCTTTGTAGAACAAGTAGCTCATAATGATGCTCAGAAATATATTAAGGAAAGGAATATTTCGATTCCTGAGAACAGCAGCTTTAACATTGGTTTTGCTCCTAATGGGAATGCACTTTTAGCCCATTCAAGGAAGGAAGGATTAAAAACTGAAATACTTGAAGAAATTGGAGTTTTAAAGAGTAGCGATAAAGGTGTATATGATTTTTTTCGTAATCGGCTTATTTTTCCGATTTCAAATTCCAGAGGACAAACCATAGCTTTTGCCGGGCGAGATTTAAACGGCGAATCAAAAGTAAAATATCTCAACTCTCCGGAAAGTAGTATTTACATAAAAGGAAATGAGCTATATGCTTTAAACGAAGCAAGATTTGCAATAAAGAAAGAAGAGCGAGCATATATTGTTGAAGGATATACCGATGCATTAAGGATGCATCATATTGGGATAAATAATACAGTAGCAACATGTGGAACTGCACTCACTCAAGCTCAGGCAGTGCTTTTAAAGCGTTATACCAATAAAGTCACATTAATATTTGATGGTGATTCAGCAGGTAAATTGGCTACTGACCGCAATGCAGAAACTTTAATCAGAAATCAATTTCACGTATCTGTAATTGTTTTACCTGAAAAACAAGACCCTGATTCGCTATTTGATACAAAAGAGGTTTTTCTTCAGTATAACGAGAAGCAGGTCGATTACATCATATATAAAGCTTCTCAATATGCTGAAAAATCTGCTTCTGACCCGGTTTTTAAATCGGAAGCAATAAAACGTGTTGCCCAATTGATAGCCTGTTACGATAAAACAAAACAGGAGGTTTATTTAGAGTTTTTGACAGAGCATATTAAGCCCAAAAAAGCATGGCAGGATGCATTAAAGGAATTTACCAAAGATGAACCAGTCAATCAACAACGTTATACAGTTCCTAAACATGTTAGCCTTAATGACTTCAATAGGTGGGGATTCTACGTGGAAGACAATTGTTATGTATTCCGGAATAAAAAAGGTGATGACTTTGTAACGCATTCCAATTTTGTAATGGCTCCCTTATTTCACATTGTAAGTCCTTTAAATGCCAAACGTTTATATGAGATTAAAAACCGACATAACCTGGTTCGAATTGTAGAGCTTCCTCAAAGGGATTTGGTGAGCATTACCAACTTCAAGCTCCAGATAGAATCTTTGGGTAACTTTCTTTGGACTGGAGGTGAAAGTGAACTGAACAAATTAAAAGCCTGGCTTTATGAAAAAACGAAAAGTTGTAAAGAGATTGTACAGATGGGATGGCAGCGAGAAGGCTTCTTTTGTTGGGGAAATGGAATATTTAACGGTGATGAGTTTATAAAAGCTGACCGTTATGGAATTGTAAAACATCAGGATACATATTTCTATATCCCTGCCTGTTCCGAAATCTATTCAGATGATGATACTTTATTTGAATTTGAACGGCATTTTATCCACAATGAAGGTAATATTACGCTGTATGAATATGCCACAAAGTATTATGGTGTATTTGGTCTTAATGGTATTATAACCATGTCGTTTTATTTTGCCTGTTTGTTTATGGATATAATAGCAAAGCGATTTGATAAGTTTCCTATTCTGAACATGTATGGCCAGAAAGGTTCTGGTAAAAACACCTGTGCAGAAAGCATATTATATATGTTTGGAAGAAAAGGTAAAGTACCAAATCTGCATAACTCCAGTAAGCCATCCATTGCCGACCATGTAGCAACAAGTTCTAATGCTGTTTGTGTTTTAGATGAATATCGGAATGATTTAGAGATGGAAAAGCGTGAGTTGCTCAAAGGTTTTTGGGACAAGACCGGGCGGACACGAATGAACATGGACAAGGACAAAAAGAAGGAAACCTCTAAAGTCAATCAGGGGATTATTGTCTGTGGTCAACAAATAGCTACAGCTGATATTGCATTGTTTAGCCGTTTTATTGCATTAGGTTTTTCAAAAACAGTATTCTCCTTCGAAGAAAAGCGTTTGTTTGAGGAATTGGAACAAATTAACAAACAAGGATTGACGCAGATTACCCATCAATTACTTAGGCACAGGGAAGCTTTTGCAAGAAATTATAACAAAACAGTTGATGTTGTTAGTGACAAGTTCCGGGAATTATTAGGAACAATAGCTATTGAAACAAGGATATACAACAATTGGCTTACAGTTGCTTCGGCATATGCCACGATTTCGAATATAGTAGAACTTCCATTTTTATATGAAGAAATCATGGAGTTATTTGTAAAAATGATGATTGAGCAAAATAAAGAAACTGCCCGAAATGATGATTTGGGAATCTTCTGGAAGACAGTTCAATACCTTATCAGTTCCAACATGCTTTTTGAAGAAGGAGACTATCGAGTGGTATATTCCGATAAGATAGTTCGTCATTATAAAGAAAATGGAGAATGGAAACGTAGTGATATTACACTTAAAGAGCCTAAAAACTTATTCTATTTATCGGTAAGCCGTGTTTTTGGGCTTTACAAAACACAAGCACTTCGGGAGGGTGATAAACCGTTGCCCGATGCTACGGTGGAATACTATTTAAAAAATAGTTCCTCATTCATATGTGATTGTAAGAAAGTATATTTTAAAAAGTTTGATGCAAAATCAGGTTGTCCGGAATATGATGGTAATGGCAATATAAAGAAGACTTACACAACTGCTTTTGTCTTTTACCTGGATAAGGTTAACCTGACATTAGAAAGCAAATATGATGGTAATGAAAATGACACGAATTAATTTAATAGTTTTGCAACATGAGTAAGATTAAAAAGAGTAGCAACAATAATATTCACGACAATTTCTTCAAAAGCCTCTTCTCAGTAAAAGAGAACCTGGAAGACCTATTAAAAGGTTCGTTGCCAAAAGAAGTGTTGCAAGGTTTAAAGACAGATACTTTGGAATATGACCCAACTGAATATGTGGACCAGGAACTTGCCCCTTATTTCAAGGATATATCGTGTAATGTTAAATATGGTTACTCCAATATTAAAATATCCCTGCTATACGAACACAAAAGCTATCCGGATAAGAATATTCACCTACAACTATTGAGATATATTCTTAATGTATGGGAGAATCAGGCTGCAAATAAACAGGAACTTACACCTGTAATTACTATGGTGTTTTATCATGGAAATCGCAAGTGGACAGATGCTGGTTTTGTAAAAAATGTTCCCGAAGAATTGAAGCGTTTTATCCCTCTATTTGATTATGCCCTTTTTGATACAAAGGATATTGAAGACCATGCAATTATTCAACACTTTAAACGGCCAAGTGTTAAGGTTGCTGTATGGTTTATGAAAAGGAGCGATAACCTTATTGGATTTATACAAAGCAATCCTGATTTGGCTAGAGATATGTTTCGTCAGATAGAGCAAATTGATACAAACATTTTCCAGAAAATAGCGTTATATTTGTATAAAGTTTCAGGTGTTGAGCCTGATAAAATAGATGAGATTATGGAAACAATTTCACCAAAAGCAAAAGATGCATTTTCTCAAGCTGCTGATGAATTAAGGCAGTGGGGATATAATAAAGGGATAAAGCAAACAGCTATTAATATGATTAATAAAGGTTATTCTGATGAACAAATTGCAGAAATAACTCATATTGATATGAAGCAGATTCATAAATTAAGAAGCGATAACTCGCATTAGGTAAATTAGAGATTTAAAAATATGACCTGGTATCAATTTGGTATCAGGTTTTTTTATGCTTTTACTTCTCATTATTAAAGCTCATTACTATTTTCTTGAAGTGTGATTAGCAAGAAATCAAAGCTAAACAGGAATTTTTTTCATTAATAGTAATCTCCATACAAAATCGGTTACATTCGTTACGTTCGTTACATTCTTTAATATATAGTGTTATATATTAATTACTTATATCAACAAAAGTAAAGAAGTGTGGTTACTTTCTGTTACATTCCGTTACATTCTGGAAAAGATATTTGTTGTTTGGTTACTTTCTATGGAGGTGGTTACTTTCTGGGGTACTTTCTTAAATGATGACTTAAATAATTGAAATATAGTATTATATAGTTTAGAATGTTCAGAATGTAACGAATGTACCCGAAATATAGGTTTATGAGCAGAAGAAAAAGCGTTTTTACAAAAGTGAAATAACCTAAAATTTTTATTTTAGCAGTGCTAATTGTCAAGGGTATAATTGATTTATTATGCCCAAAATATCTGAATATACACAACCAATAAGCCTGTATAAGTGGCTTATCGTTATTTGCACCCATTCCATAGGTCAAATTTCCATTCAATATTATCTTCAAAAAAGTAATTGCTTAAAAAAGACTTCAAAATACATTGATGAAGTTCTCGAAAGCAGTATTAATATTCAAAAAAGTAAACGAAAGCAACTAAAAGCTATCGTGAAGTGCTTTGATGGTTTGCTTTTTAGATTATGTCAGGTGTGTCATTTCTTATTTTTCAACATAAAGCCAACGCTATGATAATTCGCAGAACCATATTGAAACAAGAGTTGGTGAAAAAACTATACCCTCATAGTATCTCAATTAAGTCAGCCATGCAGCAACTCAGGAATGAGATTGATATTTGTCCGGAATTAAAGAAACATATTGAACAGGCTGGAAATACAAAACGCCATTATTACAACAAACAACAACTCCTTTTAATCCTGGAACATTTTTGTTTTACACTTGAAGAATTTGAACAATTATGAATTTAATCCTTTGTAATTTAAGTTTATTCCTGTCACGTCAATCCTATATAGCTTTTTCTTGCTAATTAAACATTAACGGTTCTAAATTTTTGCTATGTTTATAATATGACATTATTCGAACGCCTTTTTAAGAAAAAAAACAAGGAATATCCTGTTACAAATGATCAAGTTGACATCATTGAAAACGTAGAAGAAATTACTCTTTTTAGAAAAGGAGCTATTGTTTATATTGAAAACGAATATCAGGAGGATTTAAATAACCTTATTCTAGGTAGATATGATTTCATTGCTAAGCTATGTAGAGAAAAAGGTTTTCATTTTGTTTATCTCCCCAAGGTAATACAGAATATTTCAAGAGATAAAATTAACGAGGCACAGAAATATTTTAATCCTTCCTGTTTAACTGAAAGTGTCGAAAATACTGGTAAATACAAGCCTCAAGACATCACATCGAAAGTTACGAGTCTAATTTTTAATTATTTTAATTACAACAAAAATATCGAACCTGGATTTATTCGTTATCGTGGAGATAATGAATATAGTTATGTAAGAATATTATTTGATAATGAATCAGTATTTGAAAGTAACATCAGATCATACATAGCCAACTGTAGGAATTCGGATCCTATTATGTTTAGACTTGTAACGAGTTATCATTTAGCAAAAGAAGGCAGAGTTGACGAAATTGCAGATTGTGAATTTGATTCAAGGGCATTAGGTATAGCAAAAGAAATTGAAGAAAAAATTAGTCAGCTTAAAGAAGAAGGTTACTACCAATTATTACTTAATACACTTAGCCAATCTTTAAATGACATTCCTACTACAAAGGGTAGTATTATAAAGCAATTTCAACAAAATGAAGTTAAACCAATTATTAGTCGAATTATAATCGATGAAGAATTCAGAATAATTTTACCTGATTACAATAATTTAGAGATTAAGCTTACTCCATTACCGAAAACAGTTTATCTATTTTTTCTTCGTCATCCTGAAGGTATTGTTTTCAAACACCTTATTGACCATAAACATGAGTTATTATATATATACAAACTGGTTTCAAATAGGGAATCTGAAGAAGAAATGAATAATAGCATTGAAGAGCTAATTGACCCAACGAAAAACTCAATAAATGAAAAGTGCAGCCGGATTAAAGAAGCTTTTGTAAAACATTTTGATGACTCCATTGCGCAATATTATTATATCACAGGTTCACGAGCAAAAGAGAAAAAAATTACCATATCACAAAATAAAGTTATTTGGAAATTAGATGAAAAAGGATTACCTACAAGTAATACAGCTAAGAGCATACAACAATCTGAACAATTTGAAGAAAATGAGAGAGAGCTTATAAAAAAAGGACACAATCTATTGGACAATGAAAATCCTGAAGAAGCCTACAATTGTTTCAATAAGGTTTTATCATCCAATCCATATCATTATGATGCTTTATGTGGCAGAGCACTTGCCTGTTTTGATTTACAAGAATTTGTAAATGGGGTAAACGACAATACACAGGCTATTGAGATAAATTATTATGCCACAATACCGTATCATAACAGGGCTGAATGTTATTTTTATCTACAACAATACGAATTAGCATTGACCGATATAAACTATTTCATTACTCGTCATGACCCTAGATGTCCGGAAAGCTACTTTATGAGAGGTAATATAAAAGAAAAATTAGGAGATATTAAGGGAGCCTGCCAGGATTGGTTTAATGCCAAATCGCTTAATCATCCGAAAGCATTTGCAGTTTTGGAAAAGCACAGTAAAGTAAAAATCAGAAAGGTCAGACTAGATAAGAAGATTTATAAATAATTGCAAGGTTGCAAATTTTATAGTTAATATAATGCCAAAATTAAATTAGTGTAAAAATTTAAGAATGAGATATTCTATGCTTTTTCTAATCTCTTTTATGCCAATCATAAATTGCTTAGCTCAAAGAGATAGGAGATTAATTGAACATGGAGGTGATTTTTCATTAGGTGATTTCATATTCATGATTGGTTTCTGGATTGTAGTTATTATAATTTATACTTTATATCATAAAAGAGATAAAGAAGATGAAGTCGTAACTGAAAAAGAATCAAAAGAAAATAAAAAATCAACTAATACATTAAGTGAAATTAAATTAATGTCAGATGAAGAAATAGAGGTTATGAGTTCTGGGGTTGTTCCAGATGAATACTCTCCTTATGAAGAAGAAAGATTAAAAAGGTATCAATTAAAGAAGATGTCTAATCTTATTGAACAGGGAGTTATTGTTTTAAAAGATTACAATAAACAACAAGAACTTGAAGAATACCTAATACATAATGAGATTCCTTTTGACGAATTATTTTATTTATATCCAGCAAGAAGTACGAGTTTAAAGTGGTTAAGACCATTATATAAGACTGTTGAAGGGGTTATTGATAACACATATTTAAAACTTGTCATTGCATATTACAGTAGTAATGCCAACGAAAGATATTCACTTGAAGAAATAATTGATGTAACAAAATGTATAATAAATATTAAGTCTATACTAAAAGATCTGCCTACACTGCTAAATTATATTGAAACTGAGTGGTGGGAAGGATATTTAAATAATATTAGAAACATAAGTTTTTATGAGAGGTCAGTAGTATGTGATAGATACTTTTTCCCAAATATATTATCAAGATTCTACCCTCTCTCAGAGATAATATTAGATAAATATATAGAATGGTGGAATTGGGAAATTCTTAGTCAGAATACCTCGTTGATTTGGTCCGAAAGAATAATTATTAAATATGAAGAATTATGGGATTGGGAAAAATTATCAATAAATAAATGTTTACCCTGGGATAAAAAGATTATTGATAAGTATATTAATAACTGGAATTGGGATTATCTATCTATTAATGAAGGGCTACCTTGGAGTATAGAGTTTATTTCCTTCTATAAAGATAAATGGAATTGGGCTTTGTTAAGTAACAATAACAAAGGAATTAAATGGACAGAAGATTTGGTTGGGATGTATAAAGAAAAATGGGATTGGTATGCAATATCAAAAAAAACAAACATCCCTTGGACTGTAAATTTTATAGAAAAGTATAAAGATGAGTTATGGTGGCCTTCTCTTAGTGAAAATAAATCACTTCCTTGGGATATTAATCTCATTTTTGAGCACGGATTTGATTGGAGCTGGACTTCATTAACTTTCAATGACGGAATACAATGGACAGAAGATTTAATCCATGAATATTTAAGAAGACACTATTTGGGGTGGCAAAAGATTTCAAGGTCGTTGTCTGGAAACAAATCGTTACTATGGTCAGAAGATTTATTAGATAAATATATAGATAAATGGGATTGGAATTATCTATCTTCAAACATTGGACTCCCATGGACTTTAAAATTCATAGACAAATATGCAAAGATGTGGAATTTTAAACAACTAACTTATAATTCAAAGTTACCTTGGACTGATAAATTGATTCAAAAATATATAGATAAATGGGATTGGGAATTTATCTCCAATCAATTTAAGTTGAGTGAAGAGCAAGTTAATTTATATGAGAATAGAATTGATTGGAATATTGCAAGTTCTAATATTAATATACAATGGACAAATGCTGTTATTGAACGACATAAAAATGAATTAAACTGGCAGCAGTTATCAGGAAATGAATCCTTGCCATGGACTATTGATTTGCTTCGTAGATATAAGAACCAATGGGATTGGAGTTTTGTGTCTTCCACAAAGGAAATACCATGGTCATCAAAATTAATGAATGAATTTAAAGATTGTTTGGATTGGTATGATCTAACTGCTAATGAGGAATCTATACCATGGTCTGTTTCTTTATTAGATAAATTTAAAAAGTATTGGCGCTGGAGTAATCTGAATACAAATAATCGATTATTTAGTATTGTTTTTAGTTCTCTTCTTCATGATGATCTTGAAGCAATTATTCTTTTTCATAAAAATTACTTCCATACTAAAGATTAAACAGCCTAATCTATTTATTATATTGAATTATGATACTTTGCATGCCTGAAATCTAGAAAGTAATCCTAAAAAGCCTTTAGATTTATTAAAATTACTTTTCTAAAAACAATACCCATTATTGACAATGAAATAGTTCAATTAATTGCTACATATCTTAAAGAATTTCTGCAACCTTGCAGAAATCCAAAAACAAATATTTTATCCTATATTTTTGGAGCAATGTTAATCATATAAACAAAAAAACATGCAATTAGAAATAGAGGAAATATATTTATGGGATGGGGCTAATGCTATTTTATGCGCCAAGGATGATATATTACAAAAAGTATACTTGCGCAATGTGTATGCCTATGCTATTGCTTTATTACCTACCGAAGCTGCTATTAAAATTAAAAGCTACCAATATACTCCTTATCAGGATTTTGATGAATCGGGCATTGCTGAATGCAGGGATTATTTATGCAAAATGGATTTACAAGATGCATATCCTATACCACATGAAAAACTTGCTACTATCAAAGAATTTGTACAGTATATTCAAAAAGAAAACACATTAGACTATAGGTTTCTTAATGTTGAAGCTTTTGCAGATAATATCATACAATATGAATATTTTCTTGGAAATGCTGTTTTTACTTTTAAAGAGATGAGTGATTTAAATAGGTTATATAATCATATTAAGAAGGTTCTAAAACCTGAAATTTTTAGATTATGTCATTAGTATTTGCGAAGGAAGTAATTTGTGGTAGTTGTGGATACTCTTTTGAAGAAGGAGATTATGTTTCAACCCATTCATTTGGAGAGATGGATTTAGATACTCGTCCTGCACCTGATTACCGATTTACAATGAATGAAATATTGGTGACTAGTTGTCCTGTATGTCATTTCTGCTACCAGGATATCACTCAATTTTCTCCAGATTTTAAAAGAGTGATGGAATCAAGTGAGTATTTGAGTTATGTAAATCATGCTTCTTTGCCCTCTAAAGCTAAGGAGTTTCTTTGCAAATCACTGCTACTTGGACATGAAAACAAATTTGTAGAAGCTGCATGGGCATCATTACATGCAGCATGGAACTGCGATGATAGGTATTGTATTCCAGAAAGCATAACGTGTCGTAATAAAGCTATTGGCTTATTTCTTTTTTGTAACTACAACAAGGAGCAGGTGTTTAAAGATGAAACCGAAATGACTGTATTTTTAATTGACTTATATCGCAGGAGCCATAACTTTAAACTGGCACTAAAGCTATGTAATGATGTTTTGGCACTACCTATATTAAAACCGCAAACAAGAAATATTGCAACTTTTCAACTGCATTTAATTAATAAACAGGATACTCAATGTTATAACATACAAGATGCAATTAACTTTTGTAATTAGGACTTGTTTCAGAGTATTCAAAAAACGCATAAATCAATCATTATGAGAAATAAAATAATTTTAATTGCCACTATGGCAATAATAATAATTCTAACTTTACGATACTGTAATACATCTCAAGAGTCTATACAATCATCTCAGGAAACCTCAATTTCCTTGACTGATTATAAGCAATATATTGATTCAGTTAAACCTGCAACACAGAATTTTACCATAGCACCAGGTAAGGATAACTATATAACAGGTAAAAAAGGAACTGTGGTTTATTTTCCGGCTTTAAGCCTTGATGTGAAAAGTACCGATTCCGTACAAATACAGCTGAAGGAATATACTACAAAGAGAGAATTTTATGTATCTAACATGACCACTACCTCCAATGGTGCTTTGTTAGAAAGCAACGGAATGGTAGATATTCGTTGCTATTCCAACAATAAGGAAATCGGATTGAAAAAAGGGGCGAAAGCTGCAATTGCTTTTCCTAAAAAGGATAAGTCCGATGACTTCAAACTGTTTTACGGAGGTAATTCAGTTAATGGTATTAATTGGTTATTACAAAATGATGAAAACCTTACGAAACTTGAAAAACGCATAAAAGAAAATGTATGCACTTATACATACTCAATCCCCCAAACTAATTGTTATAAATTAAGTTGGTTTAAAGATGGAGAAAGATTGGGTTTAAACTCGATTTTATCAGCATACTATGCACCTTCTTTTGAACTTGTTGATTACCTAACTTCAAATCCAGATAAGTTCTTGGCATTTAACTTTGATTTAAATACAGAAACGGGTAAAATCATCAATGTTAAAGATTATCCGGGAAATCCCACCAATAAATATTCTGCTGAAATTATTAAAGCCATTAATAATTTGCCTCCTTCTACATTAATTCCAACTTCTGCCCCTATGATATCACTTTCAAAAGAACATTATGAGTTAAGTGTTAGGCTTAAAAAAGAAGTAAAACAAAAAGTAGAGTCTGGAACTTATAAACCAGCAACAAAAAGTTATACTTTGTCTTTTAGTAAAGAAGCTTTTGAAAAGTATTCATTAAATACCAATAGACTATATAACTATACTATTAGTAAATTGGGTATTATTAATTGTGATAAATTTATTTCTAAAGATAAAAAAATACCTTTTACTGTACCCATAAGTGGGAATGGAAATACTAATGCTAAACTTATATTTTATGATATAAACTCTATGATTACTGGTAAATACTGGGAGTCCACTTTTAATTTTGGAGATATCCCTGAACAGAAAAAAGTACTCCTACTTATAGAACAGGATATGGCAGATAAAAAGATTATCCTTTATGATAGCTTTAATATTACTGATACAATTTATAATATAAATAATCTAAAACCTGTAAGTATTCATCAGCTAGATAGCATATTATTAAACATTTAAAAATTGAAATAATGAAAAAACCAGAAATAAAAACGAAATACTATCTGATAGTTCTATTCCTAATTGTGCTTACCAAAGTTAGTAATGCACAAGTTACATATACCCCAATGTACCAACCTATGAGTCATTCCCAAATGGAAGCCATTGCAAAAGCAAGAGCAAAGCAAGCTGCAAGAGATGAAGCTAACTACAAACAATACAGAGACAAGGCTATTTCATATGGAATGAAAGGTGATTATGAAGCTTGTATTTACTATGCTAATGTTGCATATAGATACTATTTTACTGATGATACTATAATTTATTATGAAGGCTTAAGTTATTTTAAGTTAGGCAAAAAGAGCAAGTATAAAAAAGCTATCAGAAAAGCCTTAAAATTTGATTATTTGGAGACTGCTCGGAAACTTAAGTCATTAGGCATTAAACACAAATAATGTTAATTTACATAAACAGAGCAATAATGAATAACGAATATAATTTATTAGCCAAATACTTATGCAAAGTATTTAATTTAAGTGAGGATGTATTTCTATCAAATAATGAAGAATACTTCTTAAACCCAGTTCCATGTCTTGATGGATATACTATATATAAGAAAGTTGATATTAAAGCTAACGACTACTTTTATGCTGTTCAAAAACAATGCAAAATTGAAGAGCAGTGGGAAGGAACAAAACTTTATTTTGATAGAGTAGGAATTGAATATATAATGAGGGTAATTAATAACTACTTTAGGAACAAAGGAATCAATCTTATTGAAAACGCAAATAAGCAACTCATAGCTGATGATGATAACACATATATGTATTTTGTAGCAGTATTAACAGAAGACAAGCCTTTCATAAATTTAACCAGAAATATAAAACACAAATATTAACTATAATGAGATATACACCATTATTTTTATTTCTTACCGTATGCTTTCTTGGTCTAACATTTAGTTGTAAAACTAAAAACTGTGTCATTACAAATACAACAACCTTGGGTAATGATACAATTTTTATGAAATGGGAACTTAAAAACTGTAATGATTCCTCGTCATATACTTTAAATAAATATGTAAATGGTCATTTAAATACTATTTGGGAAGCCAAAAATGATATGATGCATGGTAATGTAACAGAATATCGTAATGGAATTATCAGCATTACCGCCTATAAAAAAAATACACCTCAAAAAAGAATGGAAAGTGATTCATTAACAAAAAGAGTATATGCCAAATATAAAATGTTAAATGATTCCATTTTTCAAAAGAAGACCTATGGTGTCAATAGAGGGAAAATATATAAAGGCCATTTTAAAATACCTGAGTTATTAAAGGATTTCCATTTTTCAGGTCAGCCGATAGGATATTGGGAAGAACCGGATTCTACAGGTATGTTTATATTAAAAGGATATTATTCTGATAAAATATTTCAGGATACTGTTGAAATCTACAATACTGAAACTAATAGATATGATGAACGGATTATCTTTTACACCAAAAGAATTGGTAACTGGATCAAAACAGATTTACATTCTAACATTGTGGATACACTGGTATATAGAAGGAATAATTGAATAGTATAATGATTTGAATGTGAAAAGAAGATACTAAAAAATATTTTGCAATACTCTTTAAAGTTGGCTCACCACCAACTTTTTTTATTCCCTTCACCAAAAAATAACCAATTACAACCAACTCCGGCAAACCATAGCCAAACACAGCCATTCCCCCACCATAAGCCTACTATATGTTTGTTTCCATTATGGAAGCAAGCACAAAGAAAATATTAGGCACACTAGCAGTTGTAGCAGCCGTTGGCGGTGGTTTTTACCTTATTAAAAAAGGTAAGAAACTACTATCCGGTGCAAAGATGAATTTTGCACTTCTTGGTTTCCGTATTCATAAGATGGACTTTCAGGAAGTCCAGTTTGCAGTGAAACTACGCTGTTATAATCCAACTAAAGCTCCCATCACATTAGCCGTAAACCAGGTTGTAGCTAAATACAAAGGTTCGGCAATCGCTTATTCTACTCCTGATATAAAAGGTTTAACCATTGGAGCAGGTTCTACACAAGAGCCTGAAATCCTATTTCAAGTGCCTTACCTGAATCTTTTGGGTAAGGGTTTGTCATTGGCATTACTTCAGAATACCTCACAATTTAAAGCCGACTTGAGCTTTACGCTTTCGCTTAGTATCAATGACGAAACCATAACTACCACGCAAAATTTAACAGACGATAATATGAACGGATTAGCATTGGGTACGTTGGGTATTGTATCCGGTCCACGTAATACACAGTATGGACGTAAATACAACCACCTGATAAAAAGAGCATCCGGCAAAGATGTATTTGTAAAAAACGGCAATGTCATTGAAACTGTAGAAAGCTGCATTGACCTTATTGCTGAACATTATCGGGAAGTGGAAGGATTGGCGCAGATGTTACAAACTAATAATTTAAAAGATACTTGTCGCAACATCTTCAATTTCTCCTATAATTACCTTCAGTATCATAAAGACAAAGACGGTACAGAACAGCTTCGGACTCCGGCACGTTCCTGGTTAGATGGACAGATAAACTTCAAGCAAAAAGGTAGGCAATCAGCAGGTATTGATTGTGATGATTACAGCATTTTCGTCGGTTCAATTTTAAAATGCTTGGGTATTCCGTTTAAGCTTCGAATCACAAAATATGACGGTAGACAAAACTTTCAACATATCTACGTAATAGTTCCTGCTGTTGGCGATAGCGAAGATGAGATTATTATCGACCCTGTTCTTTCGAAGTTTGATTACCAGAAACCGTACAGCTTTGAAAAGTCTGACTTTAATATGTCTCCACTTCAAATGGTTGGAGGTATACATGGTATTGATGGCGTAACAGGTACAACCTCATTAGGTTTACCTATATATGCTTTGTCTGGGTTAGACTTGGCTGGTGGAACTGTAGCTCATAAGGATGATACTGAATTAATGGCTATTATCTCCGGTATTGATTTTGAAGATGCAGTCAATGGTTTAGGAAATGCTGATGATGCCACATATCGTTATTTGGTTCGAACTCGTGACTTCTTACTTAAAAACAAGGAGAACAAGAATAAAATGGCACAAATCCAGAATCCAGACCAGTTCATTAGCATGATTGACCAGGCCATTAAATTCTGGAATACACCTAAGCGAGATAAAGTACTGGAGAAACTGGCGGACATCGAAGATAAATTGACTGCAAATGGACTGATTAAGTATGACACAGATGCCATAGAAGGACTTTCTGAACAAGATGATTATGATGCAGAGATTGATGGACTGCAAGGGCAACGAGGACTAGGAGGATTCTTTAAATCACTGAAACGTATCGGAAAGAAGATTGGTAAAGGAATCAAAAAAGGGGTAAAAGTAGCAGCTAAAGTAACCAAAAAAGTAGTTAAAGCTATTGTCAGATTCAATCCTCTATCTATAGCTATTCGTAACGGCTTATTGGCAGCTCTACGCTTAAATATGTTTGGTATTGCAAAAAAATTACAGTACGCCTACCTTCCGGATAAGTTAGCATCCAAATATAGTATTGACGCTAAAAAATTAAAGGATTTAAAGAAGCGTCACAATAAGGTTCGTAAACTCTTCAATGGCTTGCAGGGTAAAGAAAAGAACCTGAGAAAAGCTATCCTGAAAGGAGCTAAACAAAAAAGCAAAGACTTCTCCTTAAAAGGTGTTGATGGCTTATTGTCAGATTTGAAAGGTTTGGAATCTATAGGAGAATTAGCTGAATTAGGGCAATTAGGGGTGGCAGCTACCGCAGCATCGGTTGGTGCAGCAACAGGTGTATTGGCAAAAATAAAGAGTTGGCTAAAACCAGTTGCTAATATCTTCAACAAAATCAGAGGTAAGGCAGCAGTTAAAAAAGTAGCTAAGTTAACCAGCCAGGGAAAAGAAGTAAGTAAAGCCCTGCAACAAAGAGCTAGCCAGTATGAACAGCAAGCCAGTCCGCAGCAGGAAACCTATATTCAACCTGAAAATACACTTCCGCAAACAACAAGCTATCAGCCAGTCATCTTAAAGTCTGGTAACAATGTAGCTCAAACAACATCTTCTTCTGTTCCTCAAAATATTTCTCCTACAAAAAAAGGCATGAGTAAAGGAGCCAAAGTAGGCATTGGAATAGGCGTTGCAGCTTTGATTGGAACAGGAGCATACTTCATGTTTCGTAAAAAGGATGATAAACCCAATTCAAAGGATACTTCTCAGAAAAAATCTAAAAAGCAATCACTTGGAAGCATTTCGCTTCAATAAGAATAGACAATTCAATCATTAAATTTTAAACACATGGCAGTAAGAAAAACATCTTCTCAGCCCCGTTCCAGATCAACGGGTACAAAGATTGACTTTATGAAAGCTACCAATAACATTGGCAAACCTATAGCTGCCGTAGCAGGGTTTGCGGGTGGTAAGTATTTGTTAAACAAACTTCAAAAAAGCCCCACAGTCAGTGGGCTATTGGGTAGCGATATGAAAGGCTATATCGTTCCGGCAGTAGTCACGATGGGAGGTTTGGTTGGACAACAATTCACCAAGAATGTATACCTCCAAATGGGTTTGTATGGAATGGCCGGAGCAGGTGTTGAAGCCACCATTAAGAAAGCTACTGGCAAAACCATTCTTCAAGGCTTATCCGGGTTATTGGGTGAAGGAGATATTGAAGACGTGGAATACGAAGAAATTAACGGACTACAGGCATTGAATCCTATAACACAAGCTCTGCCGGCAGCCGATATCGACATTGAAAGAGAAATCCAGGCTTCTGTATCTGGAGCAGCGGAAGATTACAGCATGAGTGATGATCCAATGGGAAGTGCAGCAAATGACTATTCCATGTCGGATGAACCGATTGGCTCAGATGATGAAGAGATAGGTAAGATCAGTAATCTGGATCCGGATAGTATGGACTACGATATTTTTTCAGGTGATATGATGGAATCCTAGTCCGTCAAGTCATTCGCTTACAATAAACAATTCAAATATTAATAACACAAAAGAGACAATAATCATGGCAGAAATTAATGAGCAAAATGATTTGTATCCTTCAATGGAAGAGATTGAAGGTTTGGAAGAAGCAATTCTTAATAAGGAAGAAGACGCTTTAGAAAGAGAGGAAGCCCAGGACGATGCAGTTGAAGGCATTGGCGATTTGGGGCGTTCACGAAGAAAAACCAGACGGAATGTACGCAGAACCAAAAGAGCAAGCAGTAGAAAACGTTCAGTTCGCAGATCTTACAACGCAGGAGCAAAAAGTGTAGCTGTAAAAACAGGATTAACTAAAGACCTTACATCGAAAGGTCAGTTTGAATTGCGCAGACAACAGTTACCACCTGAGATTCAGAAAGCATTGAAAGATGCCCGTATGCAAACCGTTGATGCAGCTATCTACACGGTGAAAACGATTAAGGATAAGTCTGATATTGATTTAATGGAAGCATCAGACGATAAAAAGTCAGGACGTACCAACCTGAATCGTGCCCAGTTGGATAGTGGTAAGTATTTTCTGTTAACAGATATTGTTTTGGAGTATGCTCACGGTTCATCAGAGGAAGACAATGATCCGGCTGATTTTGCATTTGGTCAGTTTGCCTTACCTCCGCAAATATTAAACGGAACGTTTGAAATGACCTTGGGAACTAAGGTAATTATGCCTGAAATCTCATGTGCTGTATTCGATGATACCGATACAACCAAGCGTAAGTTTCAGTACAAATTGGCCAATCCAAAATGGTTGAAACCATCAATGGACATCACACCAAAGTTGAATATGCCAAAGGCGATTAATAACGGTGACAAGGTGTTTAACCCAGCCGTTAAGGTAACGCTGTTGGGAACTATCACAGAGAAAGCGTAGCCATTTTGATATGTCATAATCGTTAAGGAACGGTGTTAGAGCCGTTCCTTTTCCTCCTAATTAATTACAAATGGAAGCTCAAGAGAATATTAAGAAACTACAGGTTGTAAAATTTCAAGTAAAGAAAGGTCAGACCTATGAGTTCAACGGTAATACTAAGACTGAACATGACCGTATTAAAGGCATCTTCTTACGACTGTCAAACCAGCAAGCTTTACCAGGATCAACACTTCGAGTTTGGATTGATGATACCGAGATTATCCCGGATGATACAGAGGTGGCCTTACTTCACCACAATGATGATATGAGTATCAAGGATGTCACATTTCCGCTTGATGAGAAAGCTAAAAACAGTCCAGTCCGGATTATCTACAAAGACAATAGTGAAAACCTGGCTGTTGCTGATAGTTACGATGTAAGGGTATATCTACTTGCTGAAGTTGTTAAGAAATAATCCTCCAACACTCCCGAAAATGAAACGATATTTTGTCATTACTCATAATTCAGAGGATAACAACCACATTAATGAGCAGGATTTACTTCCTGCATCATGTAAGTTGATTACAGGCCTGGCTGTTATTGCCACCGTAAAAGAAGAATCAGAATTGATTGATGTAGTTGAAAGCCTTGCTTATCCACAGGTATTAATCACCAATCTGCTAAACGATCAGCGTATTACGGATTTATTTTATTCCTACTTGCGGACTCGTGCCAGTGAAGCTGATAGTCGTGCATTCTTTGAAAGCGATATCTTGCCTGAAATCATCAAGGTGTTAACCGATGGTATCCGATACTCCTGTTTGGAAGACAACGAACAACAGGCATTAAGCGATAACATTGACAGGATGTTTAATGAGCAATTTGTGAGTTACATCTATGATGAAGCAGGTTTATATGCCAAAGGCCAGGGAATGACCAATCTTGATTTTTCTGACTTTATTGCTCAACACACCCTGGTATTTACCTATCAGAATAAAGAAGAACTTTTTAAGCGAACCGTAAAAGCATACAAGCAGCCAGAACCCTATGAATGTGGTAATATCAGTCTCCTGGTAAATGGTAACAGTTTCTTACTTCGTGACTACATGGTCACAGCCAACAGAAAGGTGAAGCATTTGAGTAAAGAGATAATCCCCTTTCATGAGCCTCTGGAAGTCAACAGTAATCTTCACACTGTTTTTAAGAGCAATAAGAATAGCGGAAATCAAACATTAACTATCAGAATCTACATTGAATATGAACACGAGTGAGTTATTACATACCATCGCAAAAGACCGGGTTGCAGGTTTGAGAACCATTGATAGTTACCAATTAAAACCAACAGTTGTAAAAGTAACTAAGGCTGATATGTCGCTTGATTTAAAGAATGACATGTGGATTCTCAATACTAAAGGTCTTCCTTCAACTATTCAAGAACTGGAAATGATTAGCAGTGATAATGTGTTTACCGCTACACCAGAAGAATATGATTTGATGGATGAGTTCCGTTACCAGGTGTTCACTGATTACATAGATATCAAAACTCAAACGGATGATTTTAAGCCATTCCGGTTGGAGTTTGTAAAAATAATTCCCCACCGAAACTAAAAGATATGCTGGATTTTAGAGATACCATACAAAGTTGTTATGAATTTATTAAGCGTTCAGAAGAACAGCAAAAGTACCCTTATGCATATGAGATATACCTGTTGACTGGTGCACAGGAAACTGCATTAACATCAAGAACATCGGGTGCAAAAACTTTTAAGCAGGATATTGAAAATGCAGTCGAAAAAGCAAAACAGGCTCATGGTACTTTGAGAGTAGATGTTTTTGGAGGTAAAAGTCCCAATGCACGTAGTTTAAATACCTACATCATTAATGTGAGTGGGCTATTGAACCCACCACAAAAACCAATGGAGAAGGCTGAAATAGTCACCATTGTAAAGGAAGAAATGAAGCAACTTCAACCCCAGGGCAATACCAATGGATTGGGTGAAATTGATGGTTTGCTGGGTTTATTTACCGGAGAAAACGAACAAGCCAGGGCTAAAGTAGAAGGTTTGTTTGGTCTGTTTAATGCGCTTTCCGGTAATAATAAGGAAGTTGAGCGAATCAACTACCAAAAGCAACTCGATGACTTTAAGTTTGAGACACGCTTTACCACGCTTCAGGAACGATGTGAAAAGCTTCGTGAGGAAAACGCCGAGCTTCGGGTAGAGAAAGAACAGTTCTACAATGAAAATAAAGAACTGAAAAAGGATAAAGCAGACCTGGAAAACCGTTTGGCAGGTTATGCTCCCAACGAATTAATGAAGCGTGTTGCTGTGGGTGTTATTTCCGGTATTGGTGGAAGATTATTAAGTAACAGTCCCAAAACGGCTGAGCTATTGGGCTTATCGTCAGAGGAACTAAAAGGAGCCTTGGGTATTGTAGATGAATTTCAGGATAATAGCCAGGATATCCCTGATACCAATGTTGAGATTAGCGAAGTAGGTTCACCTCAATCTCCGGAGGATAAGAAAAAAGCAGCCATCATCAAGAATTTATCTGATGCCCTAATGACCTGGGATCTGGAAGATGTGGCCAAGATTGCCAATATCGTTGGATTGTGCCTAGACCGGGCAGAACTAATCAATAAGACACTTCTATACCTGAATCAATCTATGCAAGGGGTTCAGGAATCATCCGAAATAGTTGAATAACATTAAACATACGATTATGAGAACATTCAAAATAGGTATCACCATCGAAGCTGAAACACCTGAAAAAGTAAAAGAAGTAGGCAACCTGATTCAAAATGCAGTCAATAAAGTTGAACAGGAAGATATTGTCAAGCTACTAACCAAGGTGGTTAAGAATCCGGGCATCGTTAAAAAAGCATTAAAGTTCATTTAAAGATTAATACAGTGCAGTTAGATAAGGCAAATAAAGCAGCATTAATCGGTACAGGAATACGCATAGGTGTACCTGTATTGGCAATTGGTCTAGGAGTGTACGCCATCCGCAAGATGTTTAAGCGTAATCCGGATGGCACTTCGTCAACCGTAGCTCCTTCAATGAAGGATACGGTGATAGATTCAAAGAACCTGACCATCTCACCATCCGATGCAGCTTTATATGCCAATACCCTTTATGGTGCAATGCTTGATTTCGGTACAGATGAAAAGACCATCTACAGTACTATTGAGAAAATACAAACCAAGGATGATATGCTATTGGTTATAAAAGCCTTTGGCATGAAGATGTACCTATGGGGAACTCGTGCTGCTTTTCTTGGACAAAATTATAACCTGATAGGTTGGCTGCGCTTTGAACTGGACGATAAAGAGATTGCTAAAATCAAGCCCAAATTCGATAGTTGGGGCATTCCTCTCTAAACATCAAAACAACTATGGAAAAGAAGCAAAAGAAGATATTATTTATTTCGGGAGGGGTGTTAACCACTGGGGCAATAGTTACTACCGTTTTATTGATTCGAAGAAGAAATAAACTAAAACGTGCACTATTGCCCCCAAGTGGTTCAGATACACGTCCTGCAAATATTTTAACCACAAACAACAATACATTACCTTCTAATTTCCAAAACTGGAATGGTGGAAATACTTATCTATCCAATGCGCCAAGGGGAATCCGCAATAATAATCCTGGAAATTTGATTTATACCAACATCAAGTGGAATGGGAAGTTACCTAAAGAACAAAACAAAGACAGACGCTTTGAAATGTTTGTAGCTCCGGTCTATGGTATTCGTGCCATGATTAAAGACCTCAAAAACGATATTGAAAAAGGCAAGAATACAATTCCTGCTCTTATCGAAGAATATGCACCAAGGTTTGAGAATAATACTGAAGCATATATCAACACGGTTTGTAAAGATTTAAACGTGACAAAAACAGCAAAGTTGTTACCTACTAAAAACACACTTCGCCTATTGGTACTATCCATTACTAAGATTGAAAATGGAGGTAATTACGTTAACAACGAGTTGTTTGAAAAGGCTTACTCGATCATTTAAAATTAAAAGACTTCACATATGGGAACAATCAAGATGTTTAGGGGAACAACTCCGCCACTTTTGAAAAAGGGAGAATGGGCTTCAGATGGTCATTACGCTTATTTGGGTATGGAACATGGACAATATAAAGTGTTTCAGGGAGTATTTGATATGAGTAAAGACCAGGAAGTAAATGGATTTGAATACGACCTTGACCAAAAAGCAATTATCATTCCTAAAGGTACGCCATTTTCAAAGCTTCAACTTTTGTTCGATACATTACCCAAAGCACTGAAATACCATACCAATGAAAAAGCAAGCATTGATATCATGTTTGAAGATGGAACTTATATCAATGATCTGGGAACATTCCTGGTACTTCGTGATTTTTCTTATCAAATCAACATTAAATCGTTAAGCAATAAAGTGGATGGTTCATTTGGAACTTACGTGAAACCTGTTGTTTTCCAAAGTGACAAAGCTATTGAGATATACAATAGTGCAATTAACTTCTCAGATATCCGCTTTGAGTATTCAGATATAAGTAACGGAGCAATAGCCTACCTAAATAGTACCACAAACATTGACGATTGCTGTTTTGAAGCCAAAGTAAATCAGTCATGTGTATTTGACCGAGGATATAACAAGATTGTCTTTTCTGATACTTATTTCAAAATGAATCGTGATGTTAAGGATAGTATCCTGGATAAAGCTTCGGTTGGTTCATTTATCAATATTGCCCGTTCAAAATCAGCAGCAGAGTTCAGGCCAAAGACCATTGTTCAACAGATTAGTGGAGGTTTGATAATAGCAGGTAATGTTGAAGATTTATTGATTTCTGAAAAGAGTCCGGTTTATATGCCCAATGGAGGTATCGAGGTGCATGGAGGATTCGTAACTGACCCGGATGGAAACCTGAATATTGCAGTTCCCACAAAGTTATCGCAGTTAGAAAACGACATGAATCTGACCAGCGATTTTGATCAGTTGGAGAATAAGCCAAATACTATTACTTCAGAACAGGCTACCGCCATTGAAGCGAATAATCGCAAGAACTCCTATCCACAGGAGGATGCAGAGAAGTTAGCAGGGATTGAAGAAAAGGCTACTGCCGGAGCCGATTGGGAAAGCAATGTACAAAACAAGCCTGTAACGATTAGCCAGGAACAGGCAGCAGCCATTGACGCTAACACGCAAAAGCGTTCCTATCCCGAAGCCGATGAAAACAAGCTTTCAAATATTGAAGAAAAAGCTACGCTTGGCGCTGATTGGGACGTGAATATCCAAAATAAACCAGTAACAATCTCTCCTCAACAAGCAGCCGATATTGAAGCCAATAACAATAAACGCAGTTATCCACAAGTAGATGAAGATAAGCTATCAGGTATTGAAGAGAATGCCACCCTTGGAGCTGACTGGGAAAGCAACGTACAAAATAAACCTGTTACCATTTCTGCGGAACAAGCAGAGGCAATTGAAGCCAATACTCAAAAGCGAAGCTACCCACAAGTAGACGAAGATAAACTGGCAGGTATGGAAGAAAATGCCACGGTTGGAGCGGACTGGGAAGTGAATTTGCAAAATAAGCCTGTTACTATTACTCCGGAACAAGTGGAAGCTATTGAAGCGAATACGCAAAAGATAAGCTATCCACAAGAGGATGCGGAGAAGTTGGCAGGAATAGAAGCAAATGCAACTGTAGGTGCTGACTGGGAGGTGAATTTGCAGAACAAACCTGTGACCATTTCTCCTGAACAAGCGGAAGCTATCGAAGCCAATACTCAAAAGCGAAGTTACCCACAATTAGATGAAGAAAAACTGGCAGGTATAGAAGAGAATGCCACAGTTGGAGCTGACTGGGAGGTAAACTTACAAAATAAGCCTGTTACCATTTCCCCTGAACAAGCAGCGGCCATTGAAACCAATAGCCAAAAAAATAGCTACCCACAATTAGATTCTGATAAGTTAGCTGGAATTGAGGAAAATGCCACCGTTGGAGCAGATTGGGAAGTGAATTTGCAAAACAAACCTGTAACCATTTCTCCAGAACAAGCTGAAGCTATTGAATCCAATACTCAAAAGAACAGCTATCCACAAGAAGATGCCGATAAGTTGGCAAGAATTGAGGAAAATGCAACTGTTGGTGCGGACTGGGAGGTGAATTTGCAAAATAAGCCTATTACAATAACTCAGGAACAAACGGAAGCAATTGAAGCTAATACGCAAAAACGTAGCTACCCACAGGAAGATGAAGATAAACTGGCAGGTGTAGAAGAGAATGCTACAATTGGTGCAGACTGGGATGTTAATCTTCAGAATATTCCTGATTTCCTTAAAAAGTTCTTACAGGTTTATGCTGATTCCGGAATCTTCTCAGGAGAAGATTGGGAAACTAAACTGACAGAAATACTAAACTTTCAAATCAACTTCATGAAAAACTTTGTGGATGCAGATGTGGATAGTTTGGCTGTTGATGTTGCAGGAAACAATCTGAAGCTGACATTTAAAGATGAAACGGATAAAACGATTGTACTTCAATAATCTTAAATGGATAAAAAAGGCTACATATCAAGGATTCGTGAAGATTTAAGCAATGGTCAGAAGCACTCTAAAACCACAATAGAAAGCATTGCCAAAAGCTTCGGTATCACTAATAAAAACTTAGTGAAAGAATTTACCGAACTGGCAATTGTCCTTAATGCACGAGAGATAGCACATGACAATTCGCTTACCACTCATGAGAAATACCTTGATATTGTAGCCTTGTATCAATCACAGGTTAACCTGTCCATGCGAACAAGCATGAGCGTATTGATGCAACAATATTCTACTCCGGCTCCCATTTCATTCCTGGCATCAAACTATATCAAAAGTCCTTTGAATGATGCTTTATACCTGGAACCATCGGCAGGAAATGGATTATTGTCCATTGCTTTGCCATATCATCAAACCTACGTGAACGAGTTGGATGATGTGCGATTAAGCAACCTGAAAGATCAACCATTTGCCAAGGTGAACAGTTGGGATGCACTAAAACCACCCTACGCTTACGACCGAACATTTGATGGAATAGTAACCAATCCCCCATTCGGTAGCCTGTCTGAACCAATGCTATTTGGTAAGTTTAAGATTAAACGCCTGGAACATGCTATGGCTTTAAATGCTTTACGATGCATGAAAGACAAAGGCAAAGCATCTATTATTATCGGTGGCCATACAACCTGGGATGAACACAATCGGGTTACAGCTGGCCAAAACCGTATCTTTTTAAACTACCTCTATCATTTCTACAATGTAGAAGATATAATCCCGATTAACGGCAAAAAGCTTTACTCCAGACAGGGAACATCTGTCAATACCCGATTGATTCTTATTGATGGAGCAAAAGATACACCGGAAGGTGCAGCTCCACTAAAAAATAAACTCCATTCCACAATGGTAAATAGCCACGAGGAACTTTGGGATAGAGTGTGGTTAGAACCAGAATCTACAAGCAATGATAAACATGATTTAAGCCTAATTAAACTAAGGGCTAAAGCCATTCTAATAAAACAAAAACAACTCTCTGTATGAAGTCAAATATTACATTCCAGAAAAATACAATAAGCATAAAGTTCAATCAGAAACCTCAAAAGCATATTGTTTCCAGATTAATCGAATTGGGCTTTACCACCAAGAATAACAAGTGTTTTATCCGCAGCCAAAGGCTGTTTCAAAATGAATATGAATACTTACAGGGGATGCTCGGAGTTCAAGGTTTGGGAATGGCTTATATCCCGGCAGCCGAAAAAGGTTTTATCCTGGATACTACTGTGCCCGATTCTATGGGACACGAAATGCACATCGCTATCCGTAAAGTCAAGAAAAGTATTGGAATGCCTTTGTTTGATTACGTAGCACGAAAACTGGATTACGAAAATGAGGAACTGGTAAAAGCACTTTCATGCGAACAGATTGATGCCGTATCATTGGCAATTTATAACATTGAGAAACGTGGCCAGGGAATTATAGTTGGCGACCAGACCGGGATTGGTAAAGGTAGAACGGCAGCAGCTTTAATTAGATATGGCGTAAAACAAGGTATGCAACCTGTATTCCTATCAGAAAAGCCTAACCTATTTACGGATTTGTATCGTGACTTATGCGACATTGGTAGTTCTGCACTGGTTCCGTTTATTGTTAATTCCAAGGAGAGCAAAACGCACATCAAAGATAAAAGCGGTGAAATTGTTTATACAGCACCAGAAAAACCAACGCAGGACCGGATTATCAAGAGTCAACAAGTACCAGGGTCTTACAACTTTGTTTGTGCAACCTATTCACAATTCAATCAACCAAAGAAACCTGCAAAGCAGCTCTTTTTAAGTGCCGTGAGCCAGGGCAATATTATTATTATGGACGAAGCGCACAATGCTTCCGGTAGTTCCAACACCGGGGAATTTATGCAAGGTGTACTTCGCCAAACCAAAGGCGTTTGTTTCTTATCAGCAACATTTGCCAAGCGACCAGACAACATGCCTATCTATGCACAAAAGACCTCGATGAGTGATGCCAACATGAGCAAAGAAGACCTGGTGGAAGCTATTACAAAAGGTGGTGTTGCCTTACAGGAGATTTTAGCAGCTCAACTCGTTTCTGAGGGACAAATGATAAGGCGTGAACGTTCCTTTGAAGGTGTGGAAGTAAACTACATTGAACTGAAAGAAAAAGCCAAAGAACAAGCTGATATTGCCGATAAGGTAACAGCCATTATCCGTGATATTATCGGTTTTCAGGAAAAGTACATCAATAAACAGGTTGAACAGCTCGACAAGATTGCAGCAGCCGAAAGTAAGGAAGTGGAAACCAGGAAAGGAACAGAGAAAGCCGGAGTTGATAATATTCCCTACTTCTCAAAAGTATTCAATGTAATCAACCAATTGTTGTTTAGTCTGAATGCTTCCGATGTTGCCGACCATGCAATCCAACGATTGAAAGAAGGTAAGAAACCCATTATTGCTTTTGCATCTACTATGGGAAGTTTCCTGGAGGGAATGGCCAAACCAGATGATGTAATAAATGGGGATTTCTCCACCGTATTGGAAAAAGGTCTCGATTCAGTACTTCGTTATACTGAAAAGGATATTGACGGACAATCAGAAGGGAAAGCCTTTAATATTTCCGATTTATCCGAAGAGGCTCAATTTGCTTATCGTGATATTATCAGACGAATTGAAAAAGCATCAACCGGAATTACCATCAGCCCTTTGGATTTAATCATCCAGAAAATCAAAGAAGCTGGCTATACCGTTGGTGAAGTAACCGGGCGTAAGCTTTGTGTTCAATATAATTCAACCAATGCCAAGAATACTACAGCATTGGTGATGAGTAGAAAGAAGGAAAACACGGCAGACCTGTTTCGCAGATTCAACGACAATGAAATTGATTGCTTACTGATTAACCAGAGTGGTTCTACAGGTGCTTCAGCTCATGCTATTGTAACTGATAAAGTACCTGCCGAACAGGTTAAGCAGCGTGTGATGGTGATACTCCAACCGGAATTGAATATCAATACCGAAATTCAAAAGCGTGGTCGTATCAACCGTACCGGGCAGATATTGAAACCGATTTACGATTACATTATTTCATCCATCCCGGCACAGAAGCGATTTATGATGATGCTTAAAAAGAAGCTGAAATCGCTGGATGCCAATACCACTTCCAACCAGAAAAGCAGCAAGTCTCAATTGGAATCAGATGACTTCCTGAATAAATATGGAGATAAAGTGGTTCGCCAGTACATGTTGGAGAATCCGGAACTAAACAAAGCATTGGATAATCCTCTCAAATTTGAAGGTAAGGAAAGCGATGAAACACCATCGGAAGGTGATGCTTCCAAAGTAACCGGACGTGTGGCTGTTCTTTCAGTTATAGAACAGGAGAAGTTCTATAACGAGGTCATTGAGCGATACAACGATTACGTGGAGTACCTGAAACAAGCCGATGAATACGACCTGGAAGTTGAAATTCTGAACCTTAAAGCGGAAACCATTGATAGCCGTGTGGTAATTGCAGGTAAAGGTGGACGTTCCGTATTTGGGAATGATACTTTCCTTGAAAAATGCGAATGCAATGTGCTTAAAAAACCTTATGGCAAAGCAGAGCTTCAAAAATTAATCGAAAAGTCGCTTAATAAAAAACAGTCCGTGACTGTTTCTGAAGAAATCATTTCTGCACATGAGAAACATGTTCAAACCAAACTTACCGAGGATTTAAAGGAAACTGAAACCCGGTATAAAGAGCTGATTGCTGACATTCCCAACGAAAAGGCATTCCAGAAAATACCTGTATTCGACAAGGCAGGTCAAAACGAGTATATGGCTGAACGAAGAAATGAACTGGAAGATGCCAAACAGGAAAAAATTACTCAGGTTAAAACGCAAAGCCAAAACAGAAAGAACTATCTGAATGCCTTTTTTAAGTTCTTTAAAATTGGGCATGGATATTTCTATCCGGCATTGAGCTTTCAGAATGAAAGCAGTAACAACTCTTACTGCATCTTCCTTGGGTTTGATATAAATGCCAAACGGAATAATCCTTTTGCACCATCGGCAGTAAAGCTTCGTTTTGCTATTTCCGACAGTCGTAAGTACATCGTACTACCTGCATCGGGAGATACAGCAAAAGAAATTGAGCGTATTCAGGCTCGTAGTTTTCAATTAAGCACTCCAGAAAAGGAAAGCCTGATTGAAAAATGGGACGAAGCGATTAAGAACTTTACCCAGGATAGACAAATCCGCTATATTATTACCGGAAATATTCTTCAAGGTTCAGCTGATTTCCCTGGTAAATTGGTTAGTTATACAACCAAAGGTAAAGGCGTTCAAAAAGGAATTTTAATGTCTGAAGCCTGGTCCCCGGAAAACGAAGATAAAAACTCAAACGCTTATGTAGTGGCTCCAATAGCAAAACTACAAAAGCACATTATGAACTTACGTAGTGGAGCAACCATCAGTACTGAAAACAAGATTACAATAGCCAGGCATTACGATGATACATTTAAAATCATCATGCCCAAATCCAAAACACACATTCCTATCTACACCGATACAGATGTGGTAAAGCTTCTGGAGAATAACCGGGATGGATTTGAAATGGTATCGGGCAATATGAAAGCTTCGGTTTCTGAAGCAAAAATGCCAAAGCTTATTAATCTTCTTGGTGAACGTTTCAGCTTATCGGTTAAAGTACCCCGAACCTATTTTGAAGAATACCTGGAGAAAGGTTCAAAACGAAATGACACCACCGATAGCCTGACTAAAGAAGCGATGGAGATGTTTGAGCAGGACAAAAAACAATTTTCTCAACGGCTAGCAAACCAGAAAAAGATAACAACTAAGCCTAAAACCATCAACATCGACCAAGGCAAGAAATTAAAATTGGTGAAGCTCCGAGCCAAAGCCATTCTGATAAAGCAAAAACAGCTAAGAGCCGTTGCTGGACTGTAAATCTAATCGACAATAATAAACACTAATGATATGAAGCTTACCATTAAAAACTATAAAGAAGCTACCAAAGATATTGACTTTTCAAAACTACCGGAGGCAGCTCGTGAAGCACACAAAGAGTTTGATTCATTTGCCGACTTCTACAATGAGGACAAGGATATAAAAGAGATGCTGGACAATCATTTTAAGATTGTGGAGCCATACTTAAGTCATAACAAGAATAGGTTTCCTGAACTTGATGACAGACATCCATTAAATATTTTGGATAAAGAATCCGGTCAGTATAAAGCAGCGTTAAAAGAGTATCAGGACAAGAAAAAGGAAAAGAAAACAACCAGGAAAAGCAGTACAAAGAAGCCTGTTGCAAAAAGGACTTCTATAGCAAAAAAGACAGCTACTACAACTGTAAAACGCAAACCTAACGAAGTCCCTTTAATGCCCTTGGAGGTTAAGATTATCAAGCGTTACCTTAACATGCATGGTAAGCGTGTTACTGAACGCCAGGTTTCCTTATTGTATAAAGTGATTCAAAAGGCAGCTACTGAAAAAACTATCCGCCTTACCAGTAAGTATGCCGATGAAATTAAGAAGATTGGAAATGACCTGGCCAGGACTTACAAAGAAATGGGAAGCTCCTGCACATTTCAGGTTCCGGATTCAATGTACTCCAGATTGAAAAATATCGAGGACAGTTACGGTGTTACTCCGGCCATTTCCTTAATAAAACGCTTCATTAATCTCTATGGTAATATTTCGATTGATAAGGCGAAACGCTTACTACACAGCATTAAAAATGCCAAAAAGAACGGCAAAGTTTCCAGTTCTGATAAAGCGTACGAGCGAATTAACCAGGTTCAAAAACACCTTGAAGATTACCTGGAAAGTGATAAGCTACTTGTTACTAATATTCAGCTAAACGGATTAAAAGGCATTGCCAATTCGGGAAAGTAAAAGCCACTACTACAAAGCCCAAAAGTAGTGGCACTAAACCAAGGGCAAATTTACAAGGATTTGCAGCCCCGGTTATCAATAGTAATCAGGTTGTGTCAGCTGACCAATTAGCTAAAATGAAATTCTCCACCCTTTATATTGGTGGAAAGTTCGGTAAACTTTTAGGCAAACCATATAAGCCGTTCTACTTGATGATTTACGGTAGTCGTTTCAATGGGAAAAGCTCCGTAGCCATGCTATTAGCTGATGAGTTAGCAAGAAATAACATGAAGTGTTTGTATGTATCTAATGAGGAAGGTGTAAAAGGTTCTCTCCAGGAAAAGCTTCTCCGGTTAAAGATTAACAGTCCCATCCATTTTGTAGAGGATTATGAGCCTAAACAATTTCGGGGATATGATGCTATTTTCCTGGACAGTACCCAAACAATCGGAATGAAACCAGAAGAATTTAAAGTCTTAAAAAGACAATATCCGGAAACTGCATTTGTACTTGTATTTAAAGCTAATCGTGACGGCAGTTCTAAAGGCGGAACCGATTGGGAACATGATGTAGATGCAATCATGCACATCGAAAACCAAAGTGCTACCATGGAGAAAAACCGTTTCCCTGGTGGAAGTACAGAGACCATTAAAATATTCTAACAGGCAATGCCTGTCATAATAAAACGAACATCAATGCTTCGATTAATAGCATATAATTAAAATGCGATTGGAGCATTGATCAAATGAAGCGCATATGGAAGAAATGACAATGAAATTCTATTGGATTGTAATCGGTGGTTTTTTCTCACTGATTATCGGTGTGTTGTCCTTTGTTATCCGGCAAGCGATTTCAAAAAATGCAACAAAGGAAACAGTAGAAGCTAAAACCGATTTGCTTGAAAAAGATATTCAGCATTTAACGAAAGAGGTTAATGGTGCAGAAAATAAGTTCGCTTTACTTCATAAACGCATATCTGAATTAAGGGACAACTCTAAGGAAATATACGTTAGCAAGGAACTCTTTCACCAAACCATTAAACAGCTTAATGAGAAGCTGGATACCATCTTAAAATTTGTTGAACGATGAAAATATTTGGAAAACTTATCAATGCAGGAACGGCTGAAACACTTAGAGAAGGCAGTAAACTCATTGATGAAATATTTACTACACAAGAAGAAAAGCTCCAAGGAAAAATGGAGCTTTTTAAAATGGCCGTAGCCGACCGGGATTCAGCTCGAAGTATGTATGCCCAGGATAGTTGGTTACAAAAGTCATTTGCCATTTTCTTCCTTTTAGCCTGGTGTGCTCTTACAGTTATCATGCTCAACAATTTTGTATTTAAAACCATACAATTACAAGATTGGCAAATAGCTTTTGTGAGCAGTATAAACGGAGGTATATCCACAAAACTCAGCACTATAATAGACTTCCTCTTTGGTGGAGCTATTTCAGGTGTAAACCATGTTAACCTTAAACCTAAACGTAAGCATGAAGAAGACATTTGATGAACTCTTTGATGGTGTCATAAAGTATGAAGGCTATTATGCCAATGTTACTGGAGATAAAGGGGGAGAGACTTATATGGGTGTAGCAAGAAATTTGCATCCGGATTGGGATGGTTGGAAACCTATTGATGCTTATAAATTAAAATTTGGAGAGTCAAAAAGAAATACCAAAATTGATATTCCGGAATTAACTGAATTAGTCAAACAATTCTACAAGCATAAATTCTATGATAAATACAATATAGGATACATTGTTTGTGGTTCTGTGCAAGAAATCATTTTTGACTGGTGCGTTAATAGTGGCTATTGGGGAAGTTGCGGTACTCAAAAGGTATTAAACCGTTTCTTTGATTATGACTTAAAGCTGGATGGAATTATAGGTAAACAAACGATTAATGCCATTAATTCCTGCCCGTCGGAACCTCTATTCAATGCCATAAAATCAGCACGGGTTCATTACTACAATACAATTGCTCAACGTGGCCAGAATCATAAGTTTTTGAAGGGGTGGTTGAGAAGGATTGATTCGATAAAATTCACCAAATAGGTACTATTGTTATTTAGATTAATTTGTAATTGTTTCTTTTATCATTCATTTATAAATGTTAGTCATTTGTTTTATAGTTGTTTGTCAATTGTATGCAACTCTAATCTTGAACCATAATAATTAATAGTCAATATTTGTAAAGACTTTTAATTTATTGAACCTAAGACATGAAAAAATTAATACTTTCACTAATTGTAATACTATCGGCATTGCCAATTTATGGACAAACACTTCCTGTAAAAGACGTTTCAGGATTGGTTATTAATACAAATATGACCTTTGATTCAGATACAGTATATGTAGTTGATATAAGTAATATGTATATAAAAGAAGGTGCCACATTAACAATTCAATCAGGTACAATAATTAAACTTAGAATAGCGAGTATATATGTAAACGGTATACTTAATTTACAAGGGACAGATTCAGATCCAGTAATTTTTACCTCTTATTTTGATGATGATTATGGAGGTGATACTAATAATGATAATTATTCTTCCTATCCTAGTGACGGGAGTTGGGGGCATATTGAATATTCCAATAGTAATAATGTTATCTCAAATTGTATAATAAAGTATGGAGGATACGATGGAGGAACTGTTGCTCAAGGATCTATATATCTAAATGGTTGCGGTTTTGATATCACAAGGTGTAAAATATTTAATTCTCACTTTTGTGGAATTGCAATTGAAAATTCTCCATCAATTGATTTTACTTTATCTCAAAATGAAATTAATAATTGTCCAAGAGGTGTTTATTTATCTGAACTAGGTTTTGGTAATATTGAGTTTTCAAATAACAAAATTGAAACTTCTGAAAATGGTTTGATTTTAAGTTCTTCTAATAGCAATGTGAATATCAATAATAATATATTAGAAGATTGTAATTATGCTATTCATACAATTAATTCAGATCCTGTTATTGAAAATAATACAATTAATAATACTGGTGATGGGACAATTAGGTATCCATTTTATCATGAAGGTAATAATTTCCCAACAATTCAAAATAACGTACTTTCTGGTACCACATTTTGGGCTATAGCTTTAGGTGGAAGGATTACCCAAAGCGTTACGTTGCCAGAATTAAATGATAATTATTTATTTCCATATGTAATAATTGATGATTTACTCATTGATGCCTCTTTGCAAATACCATCAGGCACAGTGATAAAGCTTAAAAATTCATTCATAACAGTGAATGGATTACTAAATATTAATAGTAGTACAGAAGAACCAGTTATTTTTACATCGTATAAAGATGATACTTACGGAGGAGATAGTAATGGTGATGGGTATTCTACAACTCCCTCCGCAAGGGATTGGGGATATATAAAGTACCAAAATTCTAATAATATATTATCAAACTGTATTTTTAAATATGGAGGTGCTGGATACAATTCTGCAATCTATAGAGGTACCATCTGGTTAGAAAATTGTAATTTAAATATCTCTAATTGCGATATATCAGATTCTCATATTTGTGGAATATGGATTCAAAATAATGAACAACCAATAAGTATAGAGAATGTGAAAATTAGAAATTCTGGGCAAGGAATAGCAATTTACGATGGGCAAGGAATACCTTCCGTTAGTATTACAAATAGTTTCTTTGGCAAGAATACTTATGGAATAAGTACTAAAAATACATCAATTAATTTATCTAAAAATGTATTTTTAAGTAACGAGTATGGTATCAAATTAACTAATGGAATAGATTTAGATATAGAGGACAATTTATTTAATGAAAGTTCGGAAACAGCTTTACATATAATTTCAACTGATGATATAAATCCAGAAATAACCTTAACTAGTAATACATTTAAGAATAGCTCAAATTATCATATTAAAGTTGAAAACTTTGCAGATCCATCTACAAGTGTTATTGATGCCAGTAATAATTATTGGTCAGAAAAAACCAATTCTGAAATTGATACAAAAATATATGACTACTCTGATGATAATACGTCTCCAGTTGTTAATTATTCACCTTTTTTGAGTGCAGAGGATGGCAATAAACTATGTGTAGCCGATTTTAATTTTAGTGGTCGAGTAGATGGATTTGATCTTTCACAGTTAGCTAATAGTTTTGGAGCACAGCTTGGGGATGATAATTATGATGAGACTACGGACTTAGATGGTAGTACACGTGTTGATGGATTAGATTTAGCATATTTGGGTTTACGCTTTGGCTCTGAAGGAAATTGTGAACCGATATACTCTCTCTTAAAAAGCGGAAGTGTTGATAATTTTGAAATATATTTGGAGCAGATTGAAGAATCAACAGAATTTGATATTTGGTCTGTAACCGCCAAAAATATAACAAGCTGTATTGGAGGAGATATTCAAATAGATATAAACAACAGTAATATCTCTAAATATGAAGTTAATTTAGGAGAGTCATTTTCTTCAAATATTAATCCTTTATTACTTCATTTACTAAACAAAGCTGAAATAAAACTTGGATTTTATGCTGATGCCCAAATGATAGATGGTGAATTATTCACATTAAAACTTTATAAAAATAGTGGAGTAAAAACCGATTTGGTAGTATCCTCTGGCACTATTTTACAGGAATCTGGAGAAGTTATAACCATCTCATCAACGTCTACAAGTATTGACAATAATTGTGAAATAAATGGCGTTTCTGTTTCTCCAAATCCTTTTAGTGATAACCTTAAGATAAATCTTTTAAATTATGAAGCAGTAAATGTTCCTATAGCGATAGAACTGTATGATATTTCTGGAGAAAAGAAAAAATCAATGTTTTTAATAGGAGAATCTGAAATTAACATTGGTACATCTGATTTAGCAAATGGATTATATATTCTTAAGGTTCAATTTGAGAAGACAGTTTGGATAGAAAAAATTGTTAAAAAGTAACATTGTTAGGTTCGTATGAAAAGATATATTGTATTATTCATAATTGTTACATTATTTAGTAGCATTTGTTGGGGGCAAAACACTAAAATTCCTGTTGAATTCTGGTATAGCACTACAGATGTTAAGAGTGCTGGAATTGATTTTGCTTTAGGATATATTGAGAAAATATATAATGATGAAGATAGACAAGAATATTATCAAGCTTTTTTAGAAGATGAAAACAATACGCCTATTGATCTTAATAATGTACATCAACTTGAAATAAGTGGAGAAAAGATTTATTTAAGTTTATTTGATCCAGTTGGATTAGCCCAAACATGTCTTAAGTCTATAACAAAATATGGATTTGAAAATATACCTGAAATTAGTAGATTAAACTTATTAGGTAATGGAAATATTTTAAATACCGGCAAGCAGAAACTTTACAGTGAAGTAATTATTAATGAGGAGAAATATATTGCATCCATAAATTTAACAATATCTCATTATGAGAACAATCTTAAGGCAGGTAAAAGTTACATTATAAGATTTGATGACTTTGAATTAACTCCTTACGATATTAAATCCAAAAATCTTTTTGTAACAAGAAATGCATTATTAGCAGAAATAGGATTTGAAAAAGATGGAAATACAATTAGAATTTCGGATTATATACCTTATGCAAATGGGAATGCTCCTAATACTGCACATGAAATTTTCAATCATCAAGATTCATATGATATGATATCTGGAGACTATAGCTCTTTTAGTATATATATCTTTGACGAGATATTATTTTCAAGATCTAGGCCTTTGGGTGTATTAACCAATTGGACAACTGAAGATTTAACATTACCTGAAGGCCCTCTGGAATTAATAGCTTATAATCAGCCTCAATCAATAAAATTGACCTGGGATGAAACTGATACAGATACTTTCAAAGTATACAGAAGTTCATCTATTGATGATTTAAAAAGTGAACAAAATTATATTGGCTCGACAAAAACATCGTCTTACATTGATAATGATTTAACAATAGGCAAAAAGTATTACTATACTGTTAAAGCCGTAAAATACCAAAATGATACATGGAGGGAAAGTAGATTCTCAAATATTGTAGGAGGAATTGCTCGATTAGAGTATCATTTTGAAAGTCAATATAATGATGAATACCTAGTAAGCTCTAATGATACAATCCATTTTAAAAGTAGGTTATTGGATAATTTAAATAGACCAATTGAGAATGCTGATGTTTTTTTTAGTGACTCAATCATACACAAATGGAGTAGTAAACCTATACAGACTGATGAGGATGGATATTTTGATATTGTGTTCAGGGCACCTTTAATAGAAGATTCATATTATCTACAACTAAATGGAGTTAAGGGTGATACATATACGCAGATACCAATTACTGTAAAAACAGACAATTCTCAGTTCTACAATATCGGAATTGCTGATTGTTCAATTGATAAAATTGGGCTTCACTGGGAAGATGATTTAACAATTAATACAAATATTAAAAACTTTGATGATAAAAATATTAATGGAGGTCAATTGGCATATTATATCATAAATTTAGCTAATAAAGATACTATTTATGAAGATATTACCTCGTTTTCATTAAATTCCAATCAATCAAATACACTACAAAAGATAATTTCAGTAAGAGCAAGCCAAGGAATTTATCAGGTAATGGTAAGAATTATCTCTCCCAAAGATAAAAACGAAGCGGATAATATTTATAAAACAGAGTTTTACTTGTCCACTGTTCCTAAAGTTGAAACCTTTAAAACTTCAAAATATTCTGATATTGATATAAATAGAGCCGTTTCTATTGGAGGAAATTCAATCACACCAACCTTTATTGGGAATAGCGTGGCTAAGTTTTCAATAAATGGAGAATTGGTTACAGTATCTAAAAATGAACTAACCTATATTGATTCAGCACCAATGTTTATAGAATATTTGTCTTGTCAAGGTGATACAATATGTGAATTCTCAGCAGGAGGAAAAGCTACATTTGAGGTTAATGACATTGAAACTGCACAATATGCTGGTAAAAGATTTGATGTTGAAATTTCAACTCCAGATAATTTATCTAATGATTTTAATGTTTTTGGTGGAAATGAAGATGAGATTAATAATGACTGGCTTCCATTTATCTCAAACGGAGATGCTTCAAGTAATAAAATCATTACATTTACTCCACCTTCATATACTAAGGAAGGAAAATATCAAGCATGGGTGCAAGTAAAGAGCACACTCTCTGATGAATCATATATATTTAGAGTTAATGCCTGTATTATTCCTCCCAATAATATGTTAAGATTTCAAAGTGTAAACTTGGAAAATACTGAAATTGAATATTTAACAGAGCCTAAGATTCAAGGAGATGAATTATCTCTAATTGTTGGAATTGAAAATGAAAGTTACTTTTATGATGAAAATTTGACTTACACATATACTTATTTAATATCCGGTTCGGATTCTATTCCTATAGGTACAGAAAAGGTTAATATCTTTTCTAATTCCAGTGTTAATATTAATAATCCGTATTCAACTTTAGGTCTCAAAATTGGAAGTTATAGTTCTAATTATTTAAGTTGTTCAGGGCATATTGGAAATCCAACAATTAAAGATCGTCTTCCTTTTGATCTTTTAGAAAAGCCACAGCTTGAAGGAGAAATAATTACACCGGCTGCAACGTCATTTGCATTAGGAGATAATATTAGTTCTGAAATAAGAATTCATTACCAAGAAAATCCTAAATCTGATGCAACTGTAGTTGGAAAAGTAATTTCACCTGATGGAAAAGAATTTAATATAAATTACAATTATGACAATTCTTCGGAGACTTATAAATCAACTTGGATTGGAAATATAGGTGGGTGGTATTATGTAGAAATAGATGCAAATAGACATCGTTATAAAACATTAAAATTAAAAACTAAGTACCATACTGAGGTAAATTCAAATTTTATTGCTCTAAATTCATTGTCAAAAGTAAATAATCTTGATTATTATAGTTTTGGAATTTCACCTGTTGGTGATTTTTGTGGCCTTTCTACAAAAATTAATTATGACCCTACCAAGAAGAAACTATTAGGAGTTGAAATAAATTCTGATTTGAAAGAAACATTTCCTACGTTTATTTACGATGATAATCGAGGAGAAATCTCAATTGGATTATCAACAATGAATAGTAAATACGGAGCAAATATTATAGATTCAGACCCTATTTTTTACTGTTCCTTTTTAAATTTAGATGATGGTTCTTCAACGGTTTCTACTAGTAACTGCAATATACTGAATCATAATGGGGAGGTAAGTGAATTAACTAATAGTGGCGTTCAGAATGATGTTGATAAATTAAGAGTCGGATTAGGTTTTAATGTTAAAAATGACGGCATTCAATATATGCAAAAAGACACTATTTATGTTGGATTAAATAATGTACAAAATATTTATGGCGCCTCTTGTACTATTAGCATTTCATCCAATGCACAGATAATAGAAGTATTTGAAAGTTCATTGTTAAATGAAGCCAATGAAGTAACAACTGCATTTTTCTCAACAGTAAACGATACTACAGTTTCTATAAATACATCACGATTAGAAACTAAGTATGGCTGCAACAACTCCGGAACTATTGCAGGTATTGTTGTTGTACCTTTGTCAAAAGAAGATATAAAACTTGAATATGACACAGTAAGTGTTTATGGTTTGGATGGAAGTGTTCAAATTGAGACCAAAACATATAATGCAACAATTCCTGTTTATAGTATATCTGGTAATACTGAAATTGGATTTGATGCAGATCAGGATCTGTATAACATTGGTGACGATGTAATAGTTCAGGTGGAAGTTGATAGTGTTATTGACCTAAAAGCGTATGCGTTTGATTTTATTTATGACAATTCTAAGTTTCGTTTTATAAGTGCTAATAAGGGTGATTTTCTTTCATCAGAAGGGGCTAGTTCATCATTTAACTCTTTCGATGATAATGGAACAGTTATTATAGGAGAATCTTTACTCGGGGATGTTAAAGGTGTTAGTACATATCAAGAAAAGAAATTACTTTGCACCATTCGATTGCAGGCATTGTACTTTGGTAAAGATACTGTAGAACTTGAAAATGTCGGTCTATTAAGTCAAAATGGGAGTACAATTGAAAATGTTAGAGTAAACGATGGCTATATTGAAGTAATAGACGCTGTGGAGCCTTTTATTTCAGGTCAAGTTTTTGATATGTTCAATGGTATAATTAACCAGAATTGTTACGTTAATTTATTTAGGGGAAAAGATGACGGAACATATTCAAAGATTGAAGAGTATTCTATATCTGGTTCTGAAAACCGCTTTGTTTTTCAAGATTTAGAGATAGGGGACTATAAATTGCAAGTTGTCTCCGATGACAATAATTTCGTAAACACTTATTATCAATCTTCATTTATGTTTAATGAAGGATTGATTATCGAAATTAATAATGCAGATGAAAGATTAATCGCAGATATTAATGTATTAGCAAAAAGCAATTTAGAGACTGGTAATGGTATTATATCAGGAAATATTCACTACGCTTTAACGGATAATTACCCAATTGCTTATGCAGCTCCATCAATTCAAATGGCTACTGCATCATCAGCAAGTTCTGGCGATCCTATTGAAGGGGTTAATATTTTATTAGGTAGTTCAGATGGAAATACTATATTTTCTTCTACAACTTCGAATAATTCCGGATTCTACAGTTTTATGCAGTTACCAGAAGGCGATTATTCTGTATTTGTAGATGTTCCTAATATTGATTTTTTTAAGACAGAAGCACTTTCTATTGATGATACCAATTTGGAAGTTACAAATATAGATTTTATTGTAGATACCACTAATTTCTCTATTACTACAGGGATTGAGGATAATATAATTGACCAAATTAAGCTTTATCCTAATCCTACCACAGGAGTTGTGTATATTGAAAAAGATGTATCAGGATTGCCTAATATTAGAATAAGAGTTATTGATTTAACAGGTGAGGTTATATTCTTTAAAAATAATGTTCAATACGATCAACTGCAGGTAGACTTGTCTTCATACAAGGATGGATTATATTTTATTCAGTTCTTATTTGATGACCGAATATCAACTTTTAAGATTATAAAAAGTCATCACTAAAATTCCTATTATGAAAACTATATTCTTCTTTTGCTTTTTAATAACATTCTCTACAATAAGTTACACACAGACAATTCTTTATGTAACAGAAGATGGGAATGATAACAACAATGGGCTTAGTTGGGAAAACTCTTTAGCAACAGTCCAGAAAGCAATTGATGAGGCAGATAAGCTTACTCCAAAGGGACAAGTTTGGATATCGCAAGGAATTTATTTTCCCACGGTTACAACTGATGGCTCTACTGAAGAGAATAAGAAAGCTTTCGTTTTAAAAGATGGAATTAGTGTGAATGGTGGATTTTTAGGAAATGAACTTAACTTAAATGAGCGTGTACGCATTGATAATGATGGAAATGGTACAATCGAGCAATGGGAGTTTAAATATTCCACAATATTGAGTGGCGATATTGATGGTGAGGAGGATGTCTTTTCTTGGAAAGAGAATGAAGAATGGAAGACTCCTCGTTGTGAATGGGTAGTAAGTGGGACTGAGAACAACTGTGAATATACTATTTGGCCTGAAAAAAATGAGTTTGAAAATGAAACAATAATTGATGGTGTGGTAATTTCAGGAGCCAAACAACTTGGGATTAAGCTTTATAATAATATTTCATTAAAAAACTCAACTATTAAAAACAACGCAAGAGGAGGCTGGTTAAAAGATGGAGGTGTCATTAAAGATTGTAGTATAAATAATAATTATGATACTGGCGTAGTTTTGTCTGGTGGAGAAGTAGATAATTGCTCCATTTGTAAAAACACAGCTAATCAAGGAGGAGGTGTATATTTTAACTTTGGGGGCATTGTTAAGAATTCGATTATTAAGGAAAACTACGCTGTTAGTGGTGGTGGGGTCCTTTTTTGGGGAAATTACGATAAGTATACTGGAAAAATTCTCTCAGGAAAAATTCTAAACTGTAACATAGTCAACAATGATGCAGGATCAGGAGGGGGAATATATTCTATTGACTATGGGATTGTGATAAACTCTTTTGTTGATAACAATAATGGTGGTGGAGTTGAATGCTATATTAATGGTAATAATGTAGATAATGTAGGTGTTAAAGTAACTAATTCAACAATTGTAAATAATAATGAAGCTGGTATTATATGCGCATGGAATTATTTAGATCTTACTATTCATGGATCAGGTGTTTTTGAAAATACAATCATATGGGGAAATGAAGGGAGTCAAATAAGTGGACCAAGCTTGCCAAGAATATCTTTTTGTGCTATTGAAGGTGGCTATGATACTGACGAAGTAATGGAGTATAAATGTATTGAAAATTTGAATTTAAACGAAGATAATAATCACATCGAAGGTCCAAACTTTATGGATCCATCTATACAGAACTGGAAGCTGAGTGAAAATTCTCCATGTATAGACTTTGGTAATAACACATTGATTCCATCTGTTTATGATACAGACCTTATAGAACAACCAAGGATACAGGGATATGAAATAGATTTAGGATGTTATGAATCTTCTTATTATAAGGGTGCAAGACCTGAAGATGTGGTAGTTGAGGGTGTTGATGAAAGTTCTGTTATGATTTCTTGGACCATTAGGGATAATCTAGTTACGAATACATGGAGTGTTGATATTAGAAAAGAAGGAGAAGAAGAATGGGAGAATATTATAGTGGAATCTAATCCATGTACTATATATAATTTAGAGCAAGCTACAGGTTATGACATTAGAGTTGCATCTATATTTGAAAATCTGTATACATCATGTTTTTCAACTTCAACTAATTTCGTAACGACTTCTAAAGATATAACTCCATCTTCTGAAGGAATTGTGTATGTATCAAATATACCCAAGGGAAATATGGATGGTAGTAGTTGGGCTAACGCAACTAATGATATTCAAAAAGGAATTAATGCTGTTAATACAAAAGAGGTTTGGGTTTCAGAAGGAGTATATTATCCTACACTGCAATTTACAGATTTGGAAAATAATCTAAGAAACAGATCTTTTATAATAAAACCAAATATTAAGATTTATGGAGGTTTTGAGGGAAATGAGATTACTTTAGAAGAAAGAAACGAAAAAGAACATACTTCTATTTTTGAGGGAAATCTTTCAAATAAGGATATTAATTCTGACAACTCTTTTCATGTTGTTTATTTTACAGATACCACAGTAGGTGAGATACCATCTTTGTTAGATGGAGTAACTATTCGAAATGGATATGGTGAAAATGGCTCATCTATTTTTATTTCAAATGGTGGTAAGGTTGAAAATTGTGTGATAACGGAAAATTATTCTTCAGTTTATTATGAAAGTGGAGGAACCATATATTGCAATAATGGTGAGATTAGTAATTGTTACGTTCATAGAAATACGTCTACATTGAAGTATGAGAGAGGAACAACAATATTTGCAAAAGGAGATTCAAAAATAGAATACTGTTGTATTTCGGATAATAATGGATACGGTTTGTATATCAACAGTGGAAGTGTAAATAGTTGTAATATATTTAATAACAATAATGGCTTAGTAATAAAAAATGGATATATTTTTAATAGTTGCATTTATAACAATACAAATTATGGTATTGTTGCTGATAATGAATCAAAAATAATTAATTGTAATATAGTGAATAATAACTTAATTGGTTTTGTTATAAATTCTACATTTAAGGGCTTAATAAAAAACAGTATTATTTGGAATAATAAAACCAACCTATCAACATATGAGGACTATTATTATCTCCCTGCATATACAATAGAGTATTGTGCCATTGAAAATGGAGATAGCGACAATTACAATATTCCACTTTCAAGTGATAACAACAACATTAATGGCCCTAATTTTATTGATTGGGAAAATGGTGTTTTTAGTTTAAATCGGATGTCACCATGTATTGATAAAGGATCTAATGATGATGTAAATACAATATATGACATTGAGGGTAATGATAGGGTAATTAATAACATAGTGGATATTGGAGCTTATGAGAAAGAATTTGAATGTACTCCTCCTAATTTAATTAATGTAACAATAAACAGATCTTCTGCTTCCATTGATTGGAAAGTTAATGGAAATGAAACACAGTGGAATGTACGTTATGGTGTTAAGTCTGAAAATATGAACTGGTATGAGAAAATTGCTTATAGTAATAATACCACTATAGATAATCTTATTTTGGGAGAAACATATGTAGTTCAAGTAGGTGCATATTGCAGTCAAGATGTTGTTACAAGGTATATAGAAAATAAAGAATTTAAGGTTGATGTAATTTCGATTATACCTTCTGATAAAGGAATTTCTTTTGTTAAAGAAATAGCCTGTGGTAATATGGATGGCAGTTCATGGGAAAATGCCACTAATAATATTCAAGCAGCAATAGATGCAGAAGAATGTAAACAGGTTTGGGTTGCAGAAGGAGAATATTACCCTATAAATAAAATTGGAGGAGAGAGCAGTAGTAATGAAAGATTAAAATCATTCCAACCTAAAAATGGCATTAAAATTTATGGAGGTTTTTGTGGTGATGAAATTTCAATTTCAGAAAGAAATATATTGGAGAACGAGACCGTTTTGTCTGGAGACATAGGGATAAAGGATGATTTTTCTGATAATTCATATCATGTAGTATATTTTAATATGGAAGAGATAACAGATACTACATTTTTAGACGGATTTTATATTTGTTTTGGTAATGCTAATGTAACAGGGGCAGATGATTCTTCTAAAGGGGGAGGGGTGTTTAATGGTTGTGTTTATAACTGTGTCATAAATAAAAACAAAGCTTATTGGGAGGGAGGAGGACTCTATAATTGTGATTTAATACTTAATTGTATAGTAAGTGATAATTATTCTTTTTATTATGGAGGAGGGATTGGATCGGGGTTCGAGGGGAACACTAAAATTATTAACAGTACTATTGTTCACAATATAGCAGGATATGGTAGCGGTGTGTCTTATGGTTATATTACCAATTCTATTGTATGGAGAAATAGAACTCCTGAAGATGAAATAGAAAATCAGATTATTAATGTTATGCCATCAAATTTCGATAATAGTGCATGTGAATATATCTACGGCGATGAATACAATTCTGCAGATGATATTGTTTTAAATGAACTTAATACCCACGATAATGGACCTAATTTTGTTTCAATTGAAGATGGTAATTTTCAGTTAAGAGCAAATTCTCCTTGTATTGATAAAGGAAAAAGTTTACTTGTTTATACTTGTCCGGATGGTTATCCATCTGGTTTTTGTAGATATAACTATGTTAAAACTGATATTATTGGAAATAATAGAATTGTTGGAGGAAATGTAGATATTGGTGCTTTTGAATTTAATGGCGATACTCAAACCTTAATTTATGGAGGTGATGGTATACCTGATAATATTTCTGTATTTCCTAATCCAACTAATGGAATTGTTTCAATTAAAATTGAAAATTTTAGAAATGTTGGTTATGTGGAAATATATAATGCTTTTGGTATGAAAATTATAGAAAAAAGATTAGAGACTAACAATGAAACTTTTGATCTAAAGCAATATAGCAAAGGTTTGTATTTGATTAAGTTATATATAGAGAAGCAAGTCATTGTTAAAAAGATACTTTTAGAATAGCAATTGAAAGAACTCCTTACTTATTTGCTGGGAGTTCTTCTATTGTTTACAATGTGAAAAGTGCTTAAGCCAATCTCATTTCAGAACACTTTAACTTCTCTGATAACACCTGCATATCATTACTAATCTTCTCATTCGTAATCCTAGCATAAATCTGCGTTGTTTTAATATTCGTATGACCAAGCATTTTACTAACGGATTCGATAGGAACTCCCTTTGATAGGGTAATGGTGGTTGCAAAGGTATGTCGTGCCAGGTGAAAAGTTAGGTTTTTATTTATACCGCATACATCAGCAATTTCTTTCAAATATTGGTTTGTCTTCTGATTGGTCGGAATAGGTAAAAGAACATTATTGGGTAGTCCTTTATATTTATCTAAAATCATTTGGGCAATCTCTAATAGAGGTACAACCGTTTTAATTGAGGTTTTCTGGCGTTTAGTATTTATCCATAAATTACCATCAAAACCTTTGGTTATATGTTCCTGTCTTAGATTTTTAATATCGATATAAGCCAATCCGGTATAGCATGAGAAAATAAAAATATCTCTTATCCGCTCTAATCGTTCACTACTAAAACTTTTTTGCATGATGCTTTTTAGTTCGTCATCGTTCAGGTATCCTCTGTCAACCTTTTTTATTAAAATTTTGTAATTGGCAAATGGGTCGGTTTGAATCCATCCATTATTTTGAGCTATAAGGACTATGCTTTTAAATTTCTGAATAAATTTAGCCGAAGTATTTGAGTTGCAACGACATTGTACATTAAGGAATGTTTCAAATCCGGTAATAAAAGAGTGGTTTATTTCTCTTAGATCAATATCTGTTCTTTTGCATTCTTCTTTCAGGTAATTTGATAGATGTCTTTTACAAACTTCCGCTTTTTGGTATGTGGCTTTTGATTTATTTATGCCTATTTGTTTCTTTAGGAGGTCATTGCTGTCCTCAAATAGTTCCATTAGTAAATATTGTTCCAACCCGATACCGAGGAAAGTATTCTTAACTTTTTCAGCGGTTATCTGGATATCTTTTTTCGATAGGTCATTATAAGTATTACGAAGAGATGTTTTTATTTCATCTAAAACGGCATTTAGAGTTCGAGCTTCGGTACTTCTTCCTTTAGCCTTATTTAATTCAACACTCCAGTCGTTCGGTGTGATAAATTGTTTGGTGTTGAAATGTGTTTTCTTTCCATTGATTGTAATTCTTGCAACAATAGGTGCTGTTCCATCTTTTTTTTCTGCATTCTTTTTAATGAAAAAAAGAACATTAAAAGTACTTCTCATAAGCTTCATTTTTTGAATTGTAAAACTATGTTATTATTCTCTAAATGAAATACTTGTAAGCTGGACAATTTCGGACGTAACTATGCCAATTCTGGACAAATCGTAACCTATTTTCACCTTTTTAAAATAGGTTACGATTTAGTTACTATTTAATGTCATTTTTAGGCATATTAAGAAAGACATACAAAACAAAAAGGCATAAAAAAAGTCCTACAACTTATTGAAAGTGTAGGACTTGTCTTTTTTCTGTCTTTTATTGACATTTTAATCAGCGGAGAGAGAGGGATTCGAACCCCCGGTACGTTGCCGCACAATGGTTTTCAAGACCACCGCATTCGACCACTCTGCCATCTCTCCAAAATTTTTATATATAACCTGAAACCTTTGTTTTTAGTAGTGTTTCAGTATGTATCTCTTTTGATAACGGCTGCAAATGTAGAGTATTTTTTTAAACTACAAAAATAATTTAAAAGAAAATTTGTGTGTTTTTTTCTATTGCTGGTTTTTCTGTTGTTGCATAACTATTTCCTATTTCCGTAATGCAATTAAGCACAGTGCTTTCTTTATCATATAGATTATTATTCTTATAAAAGCAATAAAAAAATATAGCACAAAACTTACTGTAAAAACATACATTAATGAGGAGTAAAGTTCTTTCCAGGGGGTGTTGTAGGATATAATTGAATAGATGTTTCCTATATAGGTAATGGTAAAAATAATACTTAGGATGATCAGTTCCTTTTTTATATTTTTTGCTGTGATAATAATGTTTTGCATAAGTCTACTTTTAAATTAAATATTTTTCAGGACAAGTAATTTTTGTTCCGGATTCAATGGCCTGTTCACCTAATAGGGTCCAGATACTGGTATTATATCCTTCTTTGAGTATCCATTCAGGTGCACTTTTCTTTTGGATGCATTTAATGAAATGAACTAATTCTTCAGCCGTTCCATCACCCTTTTGCTTGTTTGTAATTATTGTTTCGCCTTCGTATTTAACAGCGGTTTCCGGAACCCAACTGGCACCCCCAATCTGGGCATCTCTAAATACATCTTTCTCTATATCATTGATTAATTGGAGTATTCCGGGTGCCTGGGGTGGATTTTCTGAGTAAAACTTATTGGTTTCCAGTTCCATTGCACCTTTGCTACCCAGTATATGTTCCTGGCAACCATACTTCTTATTGCAGTTTAATGAATCGTAAACAAACTGGGTTCCATCGGGATACGAATAAATTAATGCAATATTATCATCAACCTGCCTTCCATCTTTCCAATACCGGATACTGCCTGTTCCCATTACTGAAGTTGGGTTTTGTTTTAATGCCCAATTGGCTATCTGTAACTGGTGCGACATTAGCTCTGTCAATAATCCGGCAGAATATTCGTTATACAATCTCCAGTTAATTTTTTTCTCCAGGTATGGTTTGTTTTTTGGCACAGGCCTTCTCCAATCGTTATTCCTATGCCAGTAGGCCCTGATCTGACCAATTTCCCCAAGCTTACCATTGTGAATCTGATTTATCGCATTGGTATACACCTTACTAAATATACGCTGATGCCCTATGAGTAAAATAGACCCGGTTTTTATGTGGGTATCGTACATGGCTTTGGTATCGTCCAGTGTACGTGCCATGGCTTTTTCGCATAGTACATGGATTCCTGCATTCATGCAGTCAATTGAGATATGGGCATGGGCAAATAGGGGAGTGGCAACAACAACTCCGTCAAGAGCTATATTTTTAACCATCTTTTGATGACTTAAAAATATTTTTGGAACAGGCCTTCCATATTCCTTGAATATCTCTAATGCTGCATCAATACTGGGCTGGTAATTATCACATATGGTAACTACTTCATAATCTGATGAAATTTGTTGATCAAATAATAATCTTAAAAGGTGTTGTCCGCGACCACCTACACCAATATATCCTAATTTTACTTTTTTTCCATTGGTTAATAAGGCCAATGTATTGTTTATGGGAGATAAGGCCAAAGCTGCTCCAGCACTTGCCAATACCGATCTTTTTAAAAATTCTCTTCTGCCTTCTTTTTGAGCCATTTTGTTAACTTTTACTGTATAATACTTTTTCCTGGGTAAAGCTTTTAATGATTTGTTGATGGAGGTTCTGGGGTGCTGCAATCAGGGCTGTGGATAATACTTCTGCCGCAATTGGGTCATTATTTACAATGCACACCGCCCTTGAATCTGAAACCAGTTTGCCCGATTCAGGATTGATAATGTGTGGAGTGTTGTTGTGCAGTCCGCTTATTGAAACCATATGGTTATTAAGCTTTAATGATTCACCAAAATTGTGTTGGTCTTGAAATGAAAAGGGCCAATATGATCCATGGGGATGTTTACCCCGGGTTAAAACAGAGCTTTCTCCAAAACTTATTATGGCATTTTCTATGTTGTAGGCATTAAGGATTAGTTCAATATGTTTTAGTGCAATCCCTTTTCCTATTCCTCCAAAATCAAGTTTTACATTTGGGTATAGATATTTTATGGTATTTGAATGAGAGCGGACTTCAATTAGGTCATGAAGCTCCATTCCCTGATTGTTCAGGAATCCTATGTTGAAATATCCTGTTGTTTTTACTGAGTATTCCAGACATTGGTTGATGCTTTTTAGTAATGTGTTGCTAAGTTTTGTGTAATTGTTATATGCTGTATCGTTAAGCTTGTATAATTCCGACTTATTATCAAACCTGCTATAAATGAGCTCCAATGCCTTAATTGTTGTGTGTATTTTATTATCAACCTGAGCATAATAACTTTCTTCACATCCCCATAAAATAATGTCCAAACGTGTGTTCATTGCAAAATGCGAACTATGGTAAAAATTTTTCATGCTATTTGTTGATATTAAGTAATTCCAATCAAGGTTAATCCCCTAAAGTAATCCTTGTTTTTATACTCACCCGACCTGGTCAGAGGTGAAGCGTGTATGCGAAACTGTAAAACTTATACTTTTACCAGATTCTGATAATTACTGAATTTGGTGGTGCGTAACTATGACTAGTTGAGAGGGATAGAGATACCAGACCATAAGTACTAAGTAGTTCCTGCAAGAAAACTCATGATTCCTACGCTCACCCCTTTGATTCCCCTAAAGGGGAAAACTCCAACGCACTGTGCGGTAGCAACTTCCCCTTTAGGGGACTGAGGGGTGTGGGTGAGCTAACAAAAATTTCAGCAGTTTTCTTGCCAACCCTAAGTATGTTTATTGTAATGGTCTGATATCCCTTATCTAAAGTCTCAAATCTCAGTCTATAGTTTTATTTCCCACCCTTTTTCATATTCTCTTTTCCACATGCTGGTGGCTTTTTTGTTGTTAACTACTTTACCTGTTTTAGGGTCAATAATTAAACTTTCTTTTAAATCCTGCGCCATGTTACCCAAATGGCATAAGTGTGTTGAGATAGCCGCATTATCAATTGGAGCGTTAAGCTTTGCATTATCCCTGATAGCACTTACAAAATTTCTCATATGAGTAACCGTTAGTCCGTCAAAACCGCGCGTGTCAGAAGTGTTGTTAGAAGTTCCCTGATCTTCTTCTAAATCCTGTTTAATATTATTTCCGTCCAGGTCAAATAGTTCATATTTAGAGCGGTCGAGCAAAATAGTCCCTTTAGTACCAAAAATAGTAACCCCTCTTCCTCCGGATGGCTTATAAGCATTACAACTTCTGCCTTCCCAGGTAATGGTTTTGCCTCCGGCAAACTCGTAACTGGCTGTTTGAGTATCAAACCATTCCCAGTCATCGCCTTTATGGTGCAAGCGGCCTCCTGTGCTTACTACCCTGGTAGGATAGTCTACTCCTAAAGCCCAACGGCATATATCAATTTCGTGGGTTCCGTTGTTGTGTATTTCTCCGGTACCCCATGTCCTGAACCAATGCCAGTTATACGGATGGATATTATCCCTGTAATCCTCTCGTGGAGCAGGGCCTTGCCATAAATCCCAGTCAAGAAAATCAGGGACATTGATAATTTTTCCCTTGCCTATTGGTCTTCTGGCATTTGCATAAAAAGCTTTTGCTGCATATACATCGCCAATGATGCCTTCCTTTATTTCTTTAATTGCCAATGCCGATGATACAGAAGAGCGTTGTTGATTGCCCATCTGAACCACCCTCTTGTATTTCTTTTGGGCCAAAACAATCATTTCATTCTCATATAAATTGTGGCTGCAGGGTTTTTCCACATATACATGTTTACCAGCCTGCATGGCCATGATAGCCATTGGAGCATGCCAATGTTCGGGTGTGGCTATGATTACTGCATCAACATCTTTGTTTTCAAGAATTTTCCTAAAGTCTTTTTCCAATTCCGGAGTGTATCCAATATTGTCTTTACAATAAGTTTTAAATTTATTCAGGTTATTGCTGTCTACATCACATATGTATGAGATCCTGGCATTTTTAACTTTGGCAACAGCCTGAGCCAACGCGTAGGAGCGTCCACCGGTACCTAAAATTGCAATATTTACTGAACTATTAGCACCAAGGATGGCACCATATGATTTAGTGGAACTTAAAAGTGACACACCTGCTGTACCTACAGCTATATTTCGTATAAAATTTCTTCTTGTTACCATGTTTCAAGGATTGTAAGAGCTTTATTGTAATTCTTTAATTTTAATGTTCTTAAACTGTACTTCGTCGCCATGATCCTGTAGCAGGATTAAACCTTCTTCTGCTTCTCCGAAGTTTGGCCATTGGGCATATTTGCTATAAGCTACCAGGGCTTTCCATTGTTGGGTTCCTCTTTCGTACTCAACAACCGTACATCCGTTCAATATGTGTTTTACCTTAGAGTCTCTTACTTCTATTCTTGCCCGGTTCCACATGTCGGTATTCACATATTTTTGTGGATTTAAGCCCTTTACAAACAGTCTGGAATCCGCACGTATTAAATCATATAATGAACCAATGGTACGTTTGCCGTCAATACCTTTTTTAGCGTCCGGATGATTTTTATCGTCAAGAATCTGAAATTCGCAGCCAATGGCAGATCCCTTTCCTTTGTTTAAACCTGTGTCAACAAAGTACTTTATACCGCTATTAGCTCCCTTTGTAAATTTAAAGTCAACTTCCAGGATGAAGTTTTTAAAAGGACGGGTTGTTACAATATCACCACCATTTTCTGATTCGGCACCTCCGGAAGCATGTACCGTTAAAATGCCATCATTAATAGACCATCCCTTATTAGGGAAATCATCTCTTTTTGCACCTCTCCAGCCTCTGGTGGTTTTACCATCCCACAAAAGTTGCCAGCCTTCCTTTACTTCATCTTCTGTAAGTTGGTTCTTCAGGTAACTCACTAATGGAGCTGTAGCTGTAGAAAAATCCGGTTCCGATTCCAACTCTGTGATAGTGATATTGCGCCATTTATTTATTCTTCCGTCTTTTTCCTTTTCAGCACTATGTACCTGAAGAGCAATAAATCCGGTTTCTACCTGTTCTTCCAGCAGGTTGGCAACGTTAACACCATTAAGCCACGTGGCAATATGGTTTTTATAGGCAATAACTTTTACTTTATTCCATTGGTCGTGCTTGAGTAACATTTTTGCAGCAGGGTTGTATTCTAATGGATAACGCCATCCTTGACGGCTCTGGTCATATATTCCTCCGGTCCATGATCGTTCAGAATCATCAGCTTCAACCTGCAATCCATATAAATGCTGTTTGTCTTCATCAAAATGAGTTCTGATTTGAACACCAGAGTTTAGGTCTTTTCCAATCATTATTTCATATTCTAAAATAAAATTGGTGTATTCCTTTTTATAGGCAAGCCAGGTACTTGGTGTCTCAGATTTTGATATGCCTATTATGGTTCCACCTTCTGTTTTAAACTCTGCTGTACCTCCTATCTTTTTCCATCCCTTGAGGTTTTTGCCGTTGAAAAGGTCTTTGGCAAATGAATTTTGCATAGTTAGCATACACGCCAATAGTAAAATAATAGCTGATTTTAATTTCATATGCATTGTTGTTTTTTAAGTGTTATTTCAGTAATCGTTTAGCAAACTTAGTTTTAACCAGCTCATTACCACGTGTGGTTTTGTGTCATTAAAGGATGGTTTTGTTTCAAAGCATCTTTTTTGATGGTTTTTTATGAAAAGATTAAAGAGGCATTAAATATTTTAGTTTTACATCTATTATATTGGTCGCAGTTTTTTTAAAAGACTGGTTTTTCATATATATAAATGATGTATTTTTAGGTTTTATAATATTGTTCATGCGGCATTCTCAGATCATTGTCATACTACTTTTTCTTATTGGTTTACCAGGTTTTTCTGTGTCGCAGACCATTAGTTTTGAGCATTTGGATGTTGGTGATGGTTTATCCCAAAATGGTATTCACAGTATTGCTTTTGATGACTTTGGTAATTTATGGGTGGGAACTTTAAATGGCTTAAACCGATATAATGGCTTCGAGTTTGAAATATATAAGTCAAATACAAATGATACAACCAGCATTTCCGGAAACAACATTGTAAGTGTATGTAATGCCAAAGATGGAGATGTTTGGGTTGCAACAGAAAGTGGTGTTATTAACCTGTACCATGCCAATAGTAACCGGTTTACCAGATTAGACAAGAAATGGGTAGAGGGTGTAAATATTTCAAGATCCATAAAAATGTCTGAAGATGAAAACGGTGATTTATGGCTTGTTGATGGCAATAGAGTGCTGGTAATTAATCCTTTTAAAAATCGGTCGCGTTTAATTGAGCATCAAAGAAATGTAAGAGGTTTTGTGGAACATGATGCTAAAGGGATTTTGCTTTATGGTGATTTTGGTATTGAACATCTATATACTGAAAACGATGAAATTGCGAGAGAGTTGTTGTTGACAGGTGATGTGCATAAGATGTCGGGTACAAAGGATAGTATTGTTTGTTTGCAGGGCACCGATGTTATTTCATTGAGAAACGACTTAACGGTAAAAAATAAACTATTTTCCATAGAAAGGCAGGATATAGCACGTATAGGTAATATGCTATTGGCGAATAATGATATTTGGATGACTGTGGGAAATGCCATTCACATTTACGAAAATACACCCAAAGGCGTTCAAAAAAAGCAAATTTCATTGAATCTTTCCAGTTTAACTTCTTTTTATGGAAGGCAAATAACCAATATGGTTGCAGATAACAAGGGAAACGTTTGGATTGGTACCTATAAAAATGGATTGAACTATTATAGCAGGTATAAAAATCAGTTTAAACACATTAACTGGGACTATAGTAACGATATTAGCAAAACGGTTGAGCCGGTTAGAGCAATTTGTAAACTTTCGAATAATGATGTTTGGTTTGGGTTTGATAGTGAGGGGATAGGGGTGATTCATCCAGATGGGAAACAAGAGTATTTTGATAATTGTCATGATAAAAACAATAAGCAGAAGAAAATAGCAGGAGTCAGGAAGATATTGGAGGATAGTGATGGAAATATTTTTGTGGGAATACGCAGTGGTGTTTGTTTGTATAACAGGAAACAAAAAAGGTTTGATCGGCTGAATATTATATTTCCGGATATTAATTTTTCAAATTGTTATGCCATTCAGCAATATGACAGTACCTCTGTGCTGATAGCATCAAATTCAGGGATTTATAGAATATCCATTGGTACGAAAAAGGCGGAATTATTATATGACAATCTATCGGGTACTGCAATAAGGGACATAAAAGTTGACCATAATAAGAATATTTGGGCAGCTACAGACGGGAGCGGGCTTGTTTTTATTAATGGAGAAAGTGGTAAGTCTGTTTTTTATAACGAATCAAATGCTAATATAACAGAGGGGAAAATATATAGCCTGGAAATAGATGCTTCAAATATTTGGTTGGCTACCAATTCAGGATTGAACCAATTTAATTCCATAACCAGAACAGTTGAAAAGGTATTTCTTGAAGAGCATGGCCTGTCGAACAATATTGTGTATAGTGTGGATTTGGACCTGGATAATAATCTATGGATGAGTACCAATAAGGGGATTAGTAAGTTGGATATGAAAACCCAAAAGATTTCCACTTTCCTGAATAGCTATGTATTTATGGATGATGCCTATTTAAAAGGTAAGGATGGCACTCTTTATTTTGGAGGTTATACGGGGATTGTTGCATTTAAACCGGAGGATTTAAAAATAGCCAACAATTTGCCGGTTCCATTTGTACAACAGTTTGAATTGGATGGCCAAGTTGTAAATGCAGGAGATACCATTAGTAATAATGTGTTGCTTATGGAAAAAGTAAATCGGTTAAAGATGTTGGAACTGAGTTACAAGCAAAACAATTTTTCGTTTATTGTAAATGCTACTCCTTATGAGGTGCCTAATAATTATATTTTCAGGTATAAACTCTCACCATGGGATAAGGATTGGGTGTATAATAAACCGGGCGACTTAAAGTTGCGTTTTACAAATGTGCAACCTGGAAAATACTTATTACAAGTTCAGGTAACAGATGGCTCTAACAATAGGAGTGGAATTAAAAATCTTGAAATTGTTATTACCCCGCCGTTTTGGAAGACCTTATCTTTTCAATTGGCTCTGCTCTTTTTTTTGGCCATTATGGTATTTGGGGTTTTCAGGTTGAAACTGCAACAGGTAAAAAAACGGAATATTTGGCTGGCCAATAAAGTAGATGAACAAACAAAGGATTTATTAATTAAAAACAAAGAAATTCAGGAAATTGCAGATAAACTGCATGACGCAGATCAGGCCAAATTACGCTTCTTTACCAACGTTTCGCATGAGTTCCGTACTCCCCTGACCATTATTTTAGGGTATCTTGAAAATCTGGAGAAAGAGAATTCAAGGCATATAAGACATATTATTAAGGATAATGCCACACGATTGCTCCGTTTAGTTAATCAGCTGATAGAATTCCGAAAAATAGATTTGAAACAGGTACGGGTAAATTATTCGAATGTTGAATTGGCTGGTTTTATAAATAATATTGTTCTGTCATTTAAAATATTAGCACAGAAAAAAAATATTCAATTAGTTACTGATTTGGAGGAGAAATTATGGGTGTCGACTGATGCGGATAAACTCGAAAAAATTGTATACAACCTGATTTCAAATGCTATTAAGTACACAGATGAAGATGAGCAGGTCATTATACGGTTAATCAGTGATGAGAATGATTATTTGATAGAAGTTATTGACACAGGTAAAGGAATATCAGAGGAAGAGCAGAAGTTGATTTTTGAACGCTTTTACAGGGCTGATTTTCAATCAAAGGATGTTGGGCATGGTATAGGACTTTCCATGGTTAAAGAGTTAACAGACCTGCTTGAAGGTAGCCTGGGGCTATATTCAGAGGTAGATAAGGGCACCCGCTTTTCGCTCAGGTTTAAAAAAAGAAAGGTATCCGATAATTTAAGCACAATAAATTTACCCCAAACACCAATTCAGCAATCCTCAGTTGAAGATTATCAGAAAGATGTGCCGCTGGTTGATATTAAGGATATTCAGATTTTGTTGGTGGAAGACAATTACGACCTAAGAACTTTTATCAAAAATACATTATCGGCAAATTTTAAGGTATTAGAAGCTGATAACGGAAAACAGGCAATTGATATACTAAAGAGTCATGTTCCGGATTTAATAATATCAGATATAATGATGCCTGTTATGGATGGTTTTGAGTTTTGTAAGCAGGTAAAGAAAAACATAAATACCAGCCATATCCCTTTAATATTTTTAACTGCAAAATCAGAAGATGTGTCAAAGGTTGAAGGATTTTCGCTTGGGATAGATGATTATATTGAAAAACCATTTAGTAAATCAGTTTTTATTGCACGTATTAATGCGTTAATAAAAAACAGGATGGAGCTTAAAAAGCAGTTTAAATCACTTGATATAAAGGATTCCATTAAAAACGGCAAGGTATCAAAACGAGATGTTGAATTCTGGAACCAACTAAACAACTGTATAGTTAGTAACTTAAGTAATGCAGACTATAATACAGAAATGTTAAGCGAAGAAATGAATATGAGCCGCTCTACCTTTTATAGAAAATTTAAGTCTTTAACAGGTGAAAATATTTCTGATTACATCAGGAAAGTTAGGTTACATAAGGCTGCAGAGCTATTGGCAGAGAAAAAGCTGAAAATAAGTGAGATTAGTCAGGAAGTCGGATTCTCCAGTGTAGCCCAATTTCGTATTAAGTTTAAGGAACAGTTTGGTAAAAATCCTTCAGAGTATTAATTTTTACATATAATAGTCCTTACTAATAAGTTTTTCTTTAATCAATTCTCTTAATGTTATTTCAGTCATATCACTTTTAAAGATAAACTCATTCGCTATATCAGACACATAGGCTTTTAAGCGCATTTTGATTACGCTTCGTTTATCTTTCATTTCATTAAAAAATAATACCGCAACGGGTTTGTTTAAATATATGTATTTTGATACCATTGCAGCCTCTGTTGCAATCCTTCTTACTTTTTGAGTATCAATATCAAGGGGTAGATAAAACTCTGCCACAACCTGGCAATTGGTTTCCCCACTATTGGAATTGGCAATGGATTGGTTCATCATTTCGGCATTGGGTATTGTAACAACCGAATCATCAGCTGTTACAATGCGTGTTGAGCGCAATCCTATCTTTATCACTTCTCCATAGGAACTGCCGGCCTCTATTTTATCCCCAATCTGAAAAGGCCTGTCAAATAAAATCATTAAACCTCCAAAAATATTTTTTAGTAAGTCCTGGGCAGCAAAACCAACGGCAACACCAACTGATGTAAAAAAAGCTATAACGGTTGCCAGGGGAGGCCTTATAACCCCTTGGATAATAATATACGTAATAAATATCCACCCGAGAATTTTGACAATAGGGATAATCCTTTTGGTTACAATTCGGTAATGGGTGCTTCTTTGACCAATTTTGTTCAGCAATACATCTATAAATTTTAATACCAAAAAACCTATTAAAATAATAATGAGTGACCATACAATTTTTCCCGTAGTTAATATCCTATTCACAGGAGGTGCTCCCAACTCACTAATTTTTTCTTGAAGGGTTTTGGCTGTTGGTATAGAGTCGTTTACTTCCAGGTTTGTTTTATGGATAGCAATTGTATCATTTTGATGTATAAGAGGATCATCATGCAAACAATGGCCAAACAAAGAGATGCTGTTTATCAGTATTGCAGATAGTAATAGTATGATGTTTTTTTTAATCATTATCCTTTTTTTTAATGTAATATGTTTTTTGCTTTTAATGCATCAATGGTTGGGCGATATAGCAAAAGGTTAATGACATACCTTTTGTTTAATTCGAGTAACAGGCCATCATCTACCATTTGAAATAGTTTCATGCGACCCTGTTCGGGTGAAAGTCTCATTACCTTGCAAAAGCCTTCAAGATCAAGTCCGTCGTGCAAAAGAATAGCATATAAACAAAACAGTTTTTCCTGTTTTAATCCTCTGATAAACGAAATATTGAAATCATCCATGGAATTAATATACAAGGTATTGTTTTCTATCCTTTTAATAGAGCGCAACCAAAATATTAATGCTATGCTTATGTTTCCTTTAGCCAAGGTGTTCAAAATCTGGAAATATTGTTTTTCAAGCAAATGTTGGGTATCCTCAATACTCATCTTTGCTAGTTTTTTATTGTTTGTATCTGCTTTACTTTTTAGATATACAAGTTCATATCCACTAACCTGGTGCCTTTTTTTAACGATATCTATCATTTCTTCGTTTGAAAATTCTCCAAGTTTGATAATATGGCCAAAATACTCTTCTATTGAGATGGCTTTATTTAGATAATTCCAGGCATGCAAGGTGCAAGTGCATATCCAAAATATGTTTTTATTGGTTTTTGATATGATTTCAAATAGCAGCTTCAATGTTTCAAATCCATCAACTTTTTTCAAATAAGCATATTGCAGTCCTTCCAGAATCATAATGCCTTTTGTATTGTTTAATTCATCAATAAATAGCTCTAGTTCATTTAAAGGGGTGAGGTCAAGTATTTCTGACAAAGTAAATATAAATTCATCCTGACGGTATATATTATTGTATTCCTGAAAATTGATGCGTGTATACTCAAGTTCGCTATCATTAACAACGTAATTAATAATTGAAGTAACACCTGCACCTTTTTCGGCAGTAATGGCAATGTTGGCAAATCTGCCTTTTTTCCAGTTGTTATATGCCAGTTTTAAGTGGTTTATTTCAGCAGAACGTTTAAAGTACAGGTAGCCTTCGTCAACGGGTTCCAGCTTAAAAAGCCTCTGATATAAAAATGGAAGTTTATCTTTAGTGATGGCAATTTCACTTAAAAAAGTGGAAATTTCATTGTTTATACTTGCCTGTACTTCTTCCTGTGAGTATATTTTTGCCAGGTGCTTGCTAAACTTAAATCCTTTGTTTTGAATCAGTAACCTTAAAGCATCAGCTCTTTTTAAAATGCCTGATAAGTAACCTATGATCAAATTTTTAAAGCGAGTTGATTTTGTAATTGCTTTAGCTTTAAGCAATCTTAAATTTAACTCTCCAATTCTTTCCTTTTCTGTTAGGGCTGTTAGTTCATCTACTAAATTTTTAATTGTACCCGTCAGTTGTGATCTGGCGTATGTTTCTAATTCAGATAAATCAGCAGTGATTTCTTTAAGTTTATTGATTACTTTGCTTTTTCCTTCCTTGATGATGTTTAATAAGTCATCAATATTTGAATCCTTATTGGTAAGTATAGAGGATATTGTTTCAAAGTTATATTCTGAAATGTGTACCAGATTGGTTATTTCGCTTTCGTAAAAGGCAATTTTTTGAAGAATATTTTGCTTGAGTAATTCTATATCAGAAGAAAACCGTGGTTGGATTTCAAGTTTTAATAAATCTTTTAAATGTACAGGATTAAGCTTTGATAATTGCATTTTATCCGGTTCCAAATTGCCTTGATAAATCATCCTCTTATCATTGATGCTTTCAATTTCAGAGACTACTTTTTGTTCAATTTCATTTAATGCATACAAAATAGTTTGAGAATGATTGACTTTAGAAAGAAACAAACCATCAGATGACAGTATTTTACTGATGTTAGTTTTGTGACTGGAAATTGTATCCTGATCAAAAGAGCTTTTGTCTATATAGGCATAAACCTTATCATACTCAGCCGCAGTTGTGTCTAATCTCCTTGAAAGTGCACCGCAAGTGGCGCTTATTTTTGCAATACTCTTGTTAAACCTCTCCGAGTGAAGTGAAATAAGGGCTTTGTTCCTTAAAATGAATAGATCCGCATTAAAACACCAGGCTTCCGAAATACTAAAAAGAGAGATTTCCCATGAATTGATCTGCCTAATGGTTTGTAAGGATAGTTTTCGTATACTCCTTTTAGTGTGCCATTTACGGTTTTTAATACTCCGGTGTTCTGCAGTTCCCAATTTATAGCTTTGGGAAGCTATTTCATTTGTTTTATTTATTAGTTCATTTTTGATTAATTCCTTAAAAGAGGCCGTAGTTTGGTTTAATATGGTTTGTGCGTCAGAGCTCTTATCTAATACTTGGGTAATAGTTTGTTTTACTAATGGAATATTACATTGGTCTTGAATTTTAAATTCATCATCAATTTGATTGAATGCAGACTGATAGTACTCTAACAGTTCAATCTCCAATAAAAACAACTGTTTATATGAAGACCATAATGCCGGCATAATATCAAAAAAAAGCTTCTGTATTACATAAGTACGTAAGGGTGCCCTTCTCTTAATATTAATATTATTGTTGTTGATAAATAATGAATATGTCCAAAACCTTAACTGTTTGATCCTTTTTATGAATTTTATCAAATAGGTGTCATCATCATTTATGACTCTGTTTTCGTTAGTTTCAAAGAGTGTGATGTTTTTGGGCAAACCAGCAACTAAATTTCTGTGTTCATTTAGCAGCTGCTTCAGTTCTTTTTGAGAATTAAATTCAGGTGTTAAAGGATAGGAAAGTTTGTTGTATTCCCATATATCTTTTAAGTAGTTGTTGTGTTTCTCTAATAATATATGAATATCGTTTTCTTCATTTACTTTTTCAAGTCCTGCAAGATATTTGGTATGGATACCTGTAACATCGTTTATCAAATTGCCAATATCACTAACTTTTTGTTCTATAATGTTTAAAAAGTGTTTATAGTACAATTCCTCATATAAAGAGATGCCAGTTCTGAATTGTTGTTCCATAGGAAAATTAATAATATGGATGATAATGTAAATTGGAAAATTAAGTTTTAAATACCTTTAATAGTTACCCTAAGGTGTTCTCTGGTAATTATTTGTTTTTAATTTTCTGTTTTAAAATAATACAACATCTTTATCATAGGTTTATCGCCAGTTTTTTTTCAATATTAAATCAAAACCGGAATTGCTGTTTTGGTTTGTTGCTTTTATAATAATATTCCTGAGCAACTGGTATTCTAACATCATCTTTTCAGTATTTATGGCTTTTGTTTTTTTATCCAGTACAAAAGATTGTTCGTAACCTAAATATAATTTATTGGTAATGTATTTGCCCAGTGTTACGCTACTGCGTTTCCAATTATCTTCTCCGCTTAATTCAATTACGTCAAGCCCGGTTGACTGACGAAGTGATTCATTAACTATCGTTGATAACTGGTTTAGCACTAAATTCATAGCAAATTCTTCACTGCTAAATACTTTACTTTTTTGTCCTGCACTTAATTGGTCTGCTGCTTTGTTAAAAATAATATAGGATATGGCATCTTTTTCATCAATAAGGTCTTCATCCATAAAAAATACAAATTCGGGTTGCTGCATTGTACCTGAAATTTGAATTTTAATTTGACGGAGATCTTTAGCAATATCCCGAAACTTATACAATATAGCAAAATCCACAACAGGATTTAAATCCTTACCGCCGGTAAAAGTTAATTCACCTTCTTTTATATTAAAGGTTCTTCCATACATTTTATATGATCCTTTTCTTACTTTTAAATTCCCCACCAAATTTAAGCTTTCGGTTGTTTTAATAGCTTTTAACAGGCCAGTAAGTTCAAAGTTCATATCCTTCCCACGAACCCATGTATTTGAAGGAATCTTTATTTCAATTTCGCCTTGAATATGTTTTAACATATCCGGAGTGTCAAGACTAATTTTGGAGTTTACAGAATCTCGATTGACTGCCGGTAAGGTATCTTGCAAGGCAATTAATAATAGTGGGGGATTGGGATCTTCATTTTTTTTAGAGTGAATTTGACTGAAATAGTCGGCATTAATACGCGATCGGTTAATAATTATTTTCCCATCAGCCCTTGATGCCATGTGATTTCCGGATAGTTTTAAATTAGCGTTAAGATTTACATCGGCAATGGTTGATTTTATTATTTGAAAATCTGTGGAATTTACTTTTAAAAGGATTTGTTCTGTATTCGAGTGCACTGAGTCTTCTAAATGAATAAATCCTTCCAATTTTATCTTGCCTTTTGGAGGTGTTTGTGCACTTAGGTTATTTAGTGTAATTAATTTTTGTTTTACCAAAGCATTCAGTTCAATTTCTTTATAATCTATCCCGTAATCTGAATTTATAAATTGTCCTTTATTTATTAAAAAGGTTCCATCTATTTGAGGTTTATTAATTGAGTTTGTGGCTCTCATATTAGCAAAAGCATAACCTTTTATCATTGTGTTGTGCAAAGGCGATATCTGGTGTAAACTGTTTAGGTTTAAGCTATCAATATTAATAGATGCAAAAAAACTGTTTTGGTCTTTTAATAAATAAATACTATCTGTTAACGACAAGCTTAAAGGTAGTAGTAAGCTGGTTTTTATTGGCTGTAAATTGTTTCGTTCAATCAATCCGTAATAAGAGAGGAGATTGCTTTTATATTCAATTTTTGATGTAAAGTTGTCAATGTTATAATTATTTATTTTGAGTCCGGATATAGTTATTTCACTGTTGATATTGGGGTATTGGGCGGTTCCTTTAAGGCTGATGGCAGACGATAGATTTCCGGATAGGTATCTTTCCTTCAATAGGGGATAGGGTATGTCTCCTATATTAAAATTTTGAATATTAATCTCCAGATCTTCATTGCCATCAAAGGATAAATTGCCATTTACTTTGATGCTTTGTTGGTTGGACTTTAAATGTATTTGGTGAACATAGATTTCGTGTGGATTGAGCTGTAAATAGGTTGAATCAGATTGGTTACTCCAGCTGGTTTTGTTATAGTTTATATTGAATAAATCTACAAGAATCTTTGGATTTTTATAGTTCACCAGGCTTCCTGCGAAAGAAGTATTTAACGAATCGTTTATAATAAGGTTAATATTTGCATATAGAGTGTCATTTGCCAAGTTACTTTTAAAATTCAGGAGTTTTGTTTCAAGCTTATTGTAAGATAGCTCATTTACGTTTAGCAATATATTGCCATTATAATTATTTTTTGACAGGCTTAGGTTTATATGGCCATCCAAAGGGCCGCAATGAATTGAATCATACATAGCATGTTCCATGTTGAGTTGGATGTTTGCCTCCAGGTTATCTGGATTACCAGATATCACTCCTTCTATTATTCCCTTGCTATTAATATTTGATGTGGTAAAATCTTTAATAAGAGGATTAATATCCTGGGGTTCAAACTGAAAGTTTATATGATTTTCTTGATATAGGTTTCCATGTGCATTGGCCACAAGCGAAAAATATGGAGTTTCAAAACCGAGTCCCTTAATATTATAGTTTCCCTTATTGTATTCAAATTCGATTTGCAAGTCGCTAATTGGGTATTTTATTATGGATGAGTTTTTTGAGTTAATATTGAGTTTTGTTTGCATTTCTTTTAATGAGAATCCTTTCCCTCTTATTGAAATGTTTCCGTTTAGATTGGAGTATATAGAATCAATCCCTGGTATGACTTGCAGGTTAATGTTTTCATAGAGGGAATTTATGTTGTAGGAGGGTTGAGCAAACAAATCTTTAATTGTATAGCTTAGCTTTTGGTTTCCATAGGAGGATTTTGTTATTAACGAACCTATTATCAAATCCTTGTCTTTTGTGCTATTAATGGTTATGTGTTTTAACAGATATTTGTCAAATGTAGAATCCGCACATTGGCCGTTTAAAGACAATATAGCTTCTTTGGGATCAAGACTATTTGATTTGACATGTAGATTTGCATTAAGGTCAGATTTATATTTGGGGTTTTGTGTCCATGAAAATCCGTTAAAATTTTTCATAGATAGGTTAAATACATAATTAGGTGTTTTGTCAATTGCATATGACTGGGCATCAAATTGTATTTTTTGGTTCTCTTCCTGTATAGTCGTTTGAAGCATATAACATTCCGAATCACCTTCTAGAGAAATGGATATATCAGGATTTCCATATAGTTTTATCTGGGGTATCAGGGTGTTAAAATCGGAAATTCGCAAAGGAGAAATATTGATTTTTGAGTTTATGATTCTTTTTTTATCTAGCTCAATTTGCCCGGCAGATGTAATTGGCGTATTTTCAAGCAAAAGTGCCAGATTATACCATTTTAAAATGTTTTTGCTTTTAGATATGCTTGCTTTAAGATTTAGATTTATATCGGGATTTTGGAACATTACACTGCACGAATGTATATTTAAGTACAGGCTATCCGTAGTATTGGTAAAGTTACATCTAATATCTGATTTAAGATATTCAGGCATATAGGCAGTTTTATGCAATATGTTTAGCTTAGTTATAAAATTGCATAATTGCAGGTCGCGTATTTCTATTTTCCAATTAGTTGTTTCAGAATCCTTGTCAATATTATTTGCAGGGGGTACCAAATTAGCCCAATTCAGGTTTGAATCAGGCTGTTGTGTTATATAGGTTTTAAGGTTGGCGATTTTAATCTTGTCTGCTATTATGGTTCTATTTATCAATTCTGTCAGGGTATATTTAATACTAATTGTATCGCAAGTCATAATTGTATCATGACCTTGCAAGATTTGAAGGTTTAACAATGTAAAATCAGAAAAGACATTTCCGTTTATAGCTTCAACGGATAATTTGCCATTGATGCTTTTATTAATTTGATTGGATGCTGTTTGCGCAATTATATTATTTAAAACTCCAATTCTGATTAAAAAAAATAGCAACATTAAGGTGGTGATAGTACCTAATGTTATGAAACCTGCTATTTTAAGTATTTGCTTTAACATTATAAATTGCTTTAAAAGGTTTGGCCTATTGATATAAAGAATTGAAAATCAAAAGAATCTTTTATAATAGGCGAAGCCATATCCAGGCGTATAGGACCAATGGGCGATTTAATCCTGAAGCCTATGCCTGTGTTGTAATGAAGGGAGGATAAATTAGCCTGATAGGAAAGGGGCCAAACATTTCCGGCATCAAAAAAGATAACTCCACCAAAGATATCATATATTGGAAACCTTATTTCAGTACTGGTTTCCAAAAGGGTATTTCCACCAATAGCAAAGCCATCCTGGTTTACAGGTGATATTTTATGTCTTTCCCATCCACGCAATGAGATGGCTCCACCTGCATAAAACCTTTCTTCCAGTGGAGTTTCGGGTGAATTGAATACATTTTGAATAACCCCGGATTTCAATTTAAGAGCAAGTATTAAATGATTTGATAATGATATATATTGGCGCAATGAAGATTGGATTTGATAATAATGCATATCGTACCCAAATCCCAGACCTGAATAGGAAATAGAGCCATCAATTATAACGCCTTTTGATGGATAAAAACGGTTGTTGGTGGCATTATAAAGGCCTCCAAGGCTTACTATAGATTTATTGTGAATCAACTCCTCAGAATCAAGTTGTAAGTCGTTTATTTCATTCAGCCTATCGTGTTCAAATGCATATGTTAAGTTAAATTTGGTTCTTTTACTAAAGTGATAGAGAAAATTAAGTCCACCCCCAATTCTGTCTATTTGATAACTTTGTTCCCTTTCTCTTATAAAAAAAGGATTTAGTGAAAAATCAAGATGATTTAAAAGTAAGTTGGGCTGTATGAATTTTATATCAATGTTTAAGGGGACAAAATATGACGTTTTCGCATTGAGAACCAGTCTTCGCGCTCCACCCAAAAAGCTTAGCTTTGAAACCTGCCCGGAAAGTCTGACCCTGTCTTCTGTACCATAACCAATACCTCCTTCAAAAGACCATCTTGGATGTTCTTTTACTGATATTTCAATCGGCACATAATTTTCCTTAATACTGTCCTTTAAAGCATTAATTATCACATATTGAAAAAGGTCTGTATCATATATGTTCTGTTGGGTTTTATTGATTAATAGTTGGTTGTAAATATTAGATTTTGAAAATAAAATCTGTTTCCTGATAAATTTTTCAGGTATTAATCGGTTTCCGGATACCCTAATGTTTCCAAAATAGCATCTGTGACCGGGATTTACGTTAAAATTAATAAGAGCTTTTCCCCTGTTTTTATCTAGTTTGATTTCTTTTTGTATAGTAGCTAAAGGATAGCCTACGTTTAATAAATTCTGTAATATTGAATTTTCAGCTCCTAAAATATCTTTATCTATAAAGCGGCTATCCTTTTTCAACTCCAGATTGTTTTTTGTAGAATCAATGATTTTTTTTGTGGATTCATTAAGTAACCCACATATATTGATGGAGTCGATAATTACAAAATCCTTTTCTTCAATATTAATGTTGATAGTTATCAGAGATTTGCTTTTGCGTTGTGTAGTATCTAGTTTATAGGTTATCTCAGGTTGTAAAAAACCATTGCGTATGTAATAGTTTTTTAGTCTGCTAATATCATCAGTTAAGATATTTAATACAAATACTGGATTTTTTTTCCAAAACAGGAGCTTGTCTAATTTTTTTCTGGATGTTGTGTTTAGCTGGTCTTTAAGTTGTTCGGTGGTTAAATAGTCGTTCCCTTTAAAATTTAATGTTTTTATCCGGTAATTGGTTTGGGCTTTAGCATTATAATGTGCGAATACACAAAAAAAACATATTATTACTATGGAAGATATCCGCATATCACATTGGGTATTTGCAAACCGTTTTATGTTACAATAATATTCAAAATTATCTTGATTTGTATAACGTAATATACTAATTAAATTTAGTCCTGTACAGTGTATTAGTATTATGAAAAGAATATAATATAAATGAAAAAGTGTAGGTAAAATAAACAAAGCAATCAAATGTACTATATTTATATTATTCGTAAATTCAAAAAGTCAACTCAATAATATTATTGGGTCGGTAAATACACCTAACACAATTGAAGTTTATTTAATGGATAAAATTAAAAATATCTTGGATTTTTCCTTATTGGAATTAGGGAATACACAAGTGAAGGTATACACTCTGGTAATCATACTGGTTATATATTTGTTAACAAGGGTGGTTCTTAGGATAATAAACAAGGCACTTGGTCAAAAACGTTTGTTTAAAGGGCTGGATGATGGTACTGCATACGCTGTTTTTCAGATAATTAAATATATCGTATGGTTAATAGCTATAGGCTTAATTTTAGAGTCGATAGGAGTGAAGCTTACCCTCCTGATTGCCAGTTCTGCAGCATTACTGGTAGGAGTAGGGCTTGGTTTGCAGCAAACTTTTAATGATATTATTTCCGGTATAATATTGTTATCTGAACGCTCAATAAAGTTGGGAGATATTCTTGAAATTGACGGAGATATTGTAAAAGTTCAGGTTATTGGTATAAGAACTTCTAAGGGATTAAACCGTGATGAAATAACCGTAATTATCCCAAATTCATTGATAACAACAAATAAAGTAATCAATTGGAGTCACCAATCAAAAAAAACAAGGTTTAAGATCAATATTGGAGTAAGCTATGGCAGTAATATAGAAAAAGTGATCAAAGTTTTAGAGTCCAGTGTGCTTGAGCATTCTAAAATATACAATAAGAATTTAATAGAGGCCAGGCTGGTGGATTTTGGGGCGTCATCTATTGATTTTCAGGTATTGTTTTATAGCGAAGATATCTTTGAAATAGAGCGGGTTAAAAGCGATATACGCCGTATAATATATTTAAGACTACAGGAGAATGAAATTACCATCCCATTTCCACAAATGGATCTGCACCTAAAGTCGAAAGAATTTTGACAGTGTTGATACTTTGCTTGTTGCATCATTAATATAAATTAAATTGTATGAGAAGAATAATAGTATTTCTGATTGTTTTAAGTTCTATATCCTGTAAAACAAAAACAGATTGTTCCTATCAGGTTCCAATTGATAAAAAAGACGGCTTAAAAGTAGCGTCAATCAAGCAACATAACCTTAATGAAAAAGTCTTTCACAAGGTAAATAATGATATTTGTAAAGGAGTATACGGCAATATACATAGTGTTCTTGTTATTCATAAAAACGAACTAATAATTGAACAGTATTACAATGGGTGGAATCCCCAAGAACTGCATTTTTTAGCATCCACTACAAAAAGTTTTAGTGCAATATTAACAGGAATAGCGATAGAACAGGGTAAAATTGATGATGTTAACCAGCTTATGGTTGATTATTTTCCGGAATATCCCCAATTGAAAGAAGATGGTTTAAAAAAGCAAATAACAATTAAAAATCTACTTAATAATACATCTGGTTTTAAGTGGGATGAACAATCCTTGCCTGTCAATGATCCTAATAATATGGGAGCTATAGTAGATCGAATGGATGATTGGTTAAAAGCATCTTTGGAATTGGCTATGGATACAGTTCCCGGAACAAAATATGAATACAGTGGTCCTAACAATATTATTATTGGTGAAATTATTAAAAAAGCAACCGGTCAAAACATAGCAGAATTCGCCAACGATAATTTGTTAAAACCTCTGGGAATAGAGGAATATAGTTGGTATGCAAAAAATGACATATACGATGTAGGAGGCGGATTAAAACTAAAATCAAGGGATATAGCTAAGTATGGGCTTCTGCATTTAAATAAGGGCAACTGGAATGGGAACCAAATTGTTTCTTCAAAATGGATGGATGAGATATTTAATCCTTATATAGAGATACAACATCCCTTATATAGTTGTTGCCAATGGCAAATGGTAAAAACTGAATTTGGGTTTAACTCCTGGTTTATCCCTGGAAACGGAGGGCAAATCATTAATGTAGTTCCTGATTTAGATTTGGTAATTGTAATAAATGCCGATAATAGAAAAATACCGATAAAAAAACGAATGCCATTAGAATATCTCATTAAGGATCTGACCAGGATACATCCTGAGATGCAAAATAGTTAATTCTTCTAATAATTTGCCAACCTACGAGCGAAATGGTTTTAGTAAGCTCATTGTGCAGTTAGCATTCTTCATGTTTTAGTTACTAACAGATCGTTAGATTTTAGATAAGAGATAAGAGACTTATTTGCAAGATCCTTAAAATCATATTTTTACCCAATCTAAGTTGATTTTATTAAATATCTCATAATCTTACACTTATAAAAAAAAACTAACGAACTATTGAGTTATAATACCTGTGTTATTTGAAGGGGGTATATGTGAGATTATTGAGCTTATTTATAAGCAGTGCCCTGATAAAACGTTTCTGTAAGAATGAAAATTTTATATTGTTCTAATTTCATAGTTTCAATTATGCTTATTTTTCTTTTGGACTATAGGTGTAAGGTGCTGGTGGTTAATTGTTTATCCAATTGGTATTTGCGTGAATTTTGGTGTGCTTTTTGGGAATTCTGTGGTAAATAAATGCCTGTAGCGTGATGTGTTTTTTGGAGGAAGAATAAAAAACCACTACATTTGTTCGTGTAGAAATTAAATGGTAAGAGAAGAATTGTTGTCAAAACAACTGTTTGTAATTGTTACGTACAACATGGTGATGTGGAAATTATTAACAAACCTAATTCCGGGATAACTATTCTTTAATCCATATAGTCTTTTAAAAAAAAACAATCTAGCTAAAAAAGCAAAAATAAGTATGATTTACAATCAGGTACAAAAAGACATTGCAAGTAAAATTGAGAACAAAACAGAACTATCAAAATGGAAAGACTGGAGGTGGCAACTTAGGAATTCTATCAGGACATTAGATCAATTTGAACATATCTTGGGAATACGATTTGATGGGGATGAAAGAAAAGGTCTTGCTCAAACTTTTGAAAAGTTTCCATTATCTATAACCCCATACTATCTTTCGTTAATTGATAAAGAAAACTTTAGAAATGACCCTGTTTTCAAACAGGCTTTTGGTAGCATAGAGGAACTTACTACTCATTCTTTTGAATTAGAAGATCCATTGTCAGAAGATAAGGATAGTCCTGTAATTGGGATTACCCATAGATACCCTGATCGTGTATTGTTTCATATAAGTAATGTATGTTCTATGTATTGCAGGCATTGTACCCGTAAAAGAAAAGTGGGGGATGTTGATTTTATACCTTCAAAAGATCAATTGCAGGCAGGTATCGATTATATAAAAGCAACACCTCAGGTTCGTGATGTATTGCTTTCTGGAGGAGATCCATTAATGTTACCGGATGATAAACTTGAATGGCTGCTTCGGGAAATTAGCAGTATTTCTCATGTTGAAGTAGTTCGTATAGGAACGAGAATGCCAGTTGTGTTACCATACAGGATAACAGATAAATTGGTAGATATGATTAAAAAATATCATCCCGTATGGATTAATACACATTTTAATCATCCAAATGAGATAACGGCGTCATCAAAGGAAGCTCTTGCAAAACTTGCTAATGCAGGCATTCCATTGGGTAATCAATCTGTATTACTAGCTGACGTAAATGATTGTCCAAGGATTATGAAGCTGTTGTTACATAAGCTTGTTCAAAACAGGGTTCGTCCATATTATTTGTACCAATGCGACCTTTCGGAAGGATTATCCCATTTTAGAACTCCCATTGGCAAGGGTATTGAAATAATGGAGAGCCTGATAGGGCATACAAGTGGTTTTGCACGTCCAACGTATGTGATTGATGCCCCCGGAGGTGGAGGGAAAATTCCGGTGATGCCTAATTATATTATTTCATGGTCTACCAATAAAGTTGTATTAAGAAATTATGAGGGTGTGATAACAACATATAAAGAACCAGATAGCTATGAACCTAAAATGTGCGATAGAAACTGCGATAACTGTACGCTTGAATTATCAGTGCAGGAAAAAGATGAATCGGAGGCTATAGGCATTGAAAAATTATTGGCAGATACATGTAATACGATCTCATTGATACCTGAGGATAACGAACGAATTACGAGGAGGGAGAATAATGTGTGATATTTTAACGATTAATGATACGGTAGAAACCATAGGGTCGGGAACTTGTATTCAACACGGAAAACATAATGACAGAATTTACCTGATGAAACTGGATCAAAGGGATATGCCAGAAGTGTTTAATATGTTGACAGAGTTGGCTGTAAAAGAAAAATATTCCAAAATTATCTGTAAGGTTCCTAAGAATTATGCGCCTGCGTTTTATGCTAATGGATATATACTTGAAGCCTTTATTCCAGAGTTTTATGATGCGGAACAAGATGTTTTCTTTCTTTCAAAATATCTAAATTCTGATAGGTTTTTGGATATTGAAAGATCTCAACTAAGTAAGTTTTCTAGTATTCTTAATAAGGAATCTGGGAAGAAAGTAGCAGATCATCCGGATTTTACGGTTAGAGAACTAACTGAAAATGATATTTCAGATATTATAGATATTTATAAAGAAGTATTTGAAACATACCCGTTTCCTATTCATGACGACGACTATATTCTTCAAACAATGGATGAAAATGTCAGGTATTTTGGTGCTGAGAAAAACGGTAAACTGGCAGCTATTGCTTCAGCTGAAATGGACATTAAATCAGGTAATGCGGAAATGACAGATTTTGCAACATACCCAGGGTTTTCCGGAAATAGGTTAGCAACAGCTTTGCTTAAAAAGTTAGAGGAAGAAATGAAAGAAGATGGTATTCAAACACTGTATACCATTGCTCGCTTAAATTCTATTCCAATGAACCTTACATTTATTCATATGGATTATACTTATTCCGGAACATTAATAAAAAATACAAATATTTCAGGTGATATCGAAAGCATGAATGTTTATTACAAACATATATAAACGATGACTATGGCTAATAAAAATATATGCATACATAAAGAATTCTGTAAGATATATCAGGGAGAAACCGCTGAAGATAAAAATAAGTTAATGGTTTATAAAAATGTGTTTTGCCATAGAGGTTATAGAGGATGGAAAAACTGTAATGAATATCTGAATTTTGATAATACAAGTAACAAATCAGTAAACAATGAGAATTTGAAATAATTATAAATATATGATTCAAAAAAGAAACAGACAGTACACCGAAGAAAAAGTAATAGAATTATTAGCATCAAAAGGAGAATGTCTTTATGGAGACATTATTAAAGAACTTAACCTTTCGTATTCAGTCGGACAGGAAGTAATATTTTCATTAATAACAAAGGGATTAATACAGCACTGTGATAAATCGTCAAAATTAGAATTGAAGTTAGAAAACATACGGTAACATGGATATAGAAGGTATCATAGAATCAATTGGACTTTTGCTGGTATTACTCAACCCATTTTTGATTATTGTTTACCTTATTGATATTGTTAAAAAAAAATCAAGAGAGCTTTTTTTAAAAATATTAATAAGAGCTGGAGTCATTAGCTTTTTTGCCTTTTCAATGTTTGCTCTTTTAGGGGATTCAATATTTAAGGATGTTTTTAATGCCAGTTTTGCATCTTTTCAGATTTTTGGAGGAATTGTGTTTCTAATAACCGGGTTGCAATTTATCTTTAAAGGAGGAGCTTCTATTGAAACACTTCGTGGAGAGTCTAAGCATGTGGCTGGAGCAATAGCCATGCCTATCTTTATAGGTCCAGGCACCATAAGTTATAGTGTTATTATAGGCGAGCAACTTGATAAAATATCAGCTGTGGTGGCTATAGCTATTACTCTTATATTATGTATCTTCATTATATATGTATTAAAATGGATTCACGACAAAATACAATCAACAAAGGAGGAGCTTATTGAGCAGTATATTGATATTGCAGGTAGGGTAATTGCCTTTTTGTTGGGAACTATTTCTATAGAACTTATTATGAATGGAACCGGATTTTGGTTAGCTCGCATTCTTTAAATTATGCATATTATTGACTTATTAATTTTTTGCATCTACCTCATAGCTATGCTTGGGGTAGGTGTCTTTTTTTTGAAAAAGAACAAATCCACCGATGATTATTATGTGGGAGGACGGAGTTTAAGCAGTTTGCATATAGGACTCTCTGTAGTAGCAACAGATGTTGGCGGAGGATTTTCTATTGGCTTAGGAGGTTTGGGATTTACCATGGGGCTATCAGGTAGTTGGCTGTTGTTTACTGGATTACTGGGGGCTTGGCTAAGTTGTATATTCTTAATTCCTAAAGTTTCCAATTTAGCACGTAAGCAGGGCTTTTTGTCTTTTCCACAGTTTTTACAATATAAGTATAATAAAAAAGTAGCCTTGGTGGCTGGAGCAATTTCAGCTATTGGATACCTGGGATTTACAAGCTCTCAGATATTAGCTGGTGCAAAGTTAGCTTCCTCTACTTTTACAGGTCTGTCTATGGATTTAGCTCTGCTGGTTATGGGAGCCATAGCAGTTGGTTATACTGTACTGGGTGGATTAAAGGCGGTTATATACACTGATACCGTACAATGGATTGTATTAATGTGTGGGCTAATTTTTGTTGCCTTGCCATTTGCATATATTGAGGTAGGTGGTATTGAAATTATAAAAAGCTCACTTCCTCCTGAGTTTTTAAGTCTGAACAATATAAAGTGGCAACAATTAGTAAATTGGATGTTTACAATCATTCCAATATGGTTTATTGGAATGACTCTGTATCAAAGGATATATGCCTCCCGAGATACAAAAACTGCACAAAAGGCATGGTTTTTTGCCGGATTATTCGAATATCCAATAATGGCATTTATGGGTGTGGTATTGGGCATGTTGGCTCGCGTAGCATTGGAAAATAATATGTTGACTGGATACAATATTTCAAATTTGGATGCAGAGATGGGATTGCCTGTGTTATTGCGTACAATATTGCCTGTGGGTTTTTTAGGTGTAGTATTATCGGCATATTTTTCAGCCATCATGTCAACGGCTGATAGTTGTTTAATGGCATCATCCGGCAATTTGATTACAGACGTGCTCAAATTACATAATAGCCACCAAAGCTTAAGAACATCGCAACTATTAACCTTTTTGATTGGAGGAATAGCATTAGTGCTGGCATACAAAATGACTAGTGTATTGGATTTAATGTTGCATTCATACTCTTTCATGGTTTCAGGTATGATTGTACCAGTATTGATGGCTCTTTTTCTAAAAAAACCAGATAGTACTGCCGGCATGACTTCAATGATTACCGGAGGTTTTTTTACACTATTCCTGATAGCAACCGGAGTTGAACTTCCTTGGCAATTAGATGCTAATGTTTATGGGATAATTCTCTCGTTAATAAGTTATATATTGATAGCCTGGATGCGGGGGAAGAGAGCTGTTATTCAATAAAACAGAGATAATATTTAGTGCTATATACCATTGTTGTGGCAGATAATTATACAAATATGGGTATAAACTATTTTTTAATAATGAAATAGAAATTATTTTTGTTTTATTAGAATATTAAAAAATGGATACGAAAGAAATTCTTATTAAGATTCGGAAAATTGTACGTTCCGTCGATATCGAATCAAAAAAAATACAAAAGGAATATGGAGTTAGTATTCCCCAGGTATTATGTTTGGGATTTTTGCGGGATGCTGCTAATTATCAGTTAACTCAAGGTGAAATAAAGAAACTTCTGAATTTAAATTCAAGTACTGTTAGTGGCATTATTAATAGGTTGGAAACCAAAGGTTTGTTGGCTAGGTTACCAAAAACAGGGGATAAGCGTGTGGTTAATATCACACTTACCTCTGCTGGAGATAATCTTTTAAATTCCATTCCATCCCTTTTACATGAACAATTATCTAACAAACTCGAAAAGCTAGATGCTCGTAAACTTAAGGAAGTTGAAACAAGCTTAAATACCTTAATAGAACTTCTTGATATTGAACAAGTCGAAGCATCCCCATTGATTACCTTAGATGTGAATCTGGAAGACATTGATGAAGAAACTAATTTGAGAGAATAAGGTTGTTTCAAGTTTAATATTTGATACATTTATTCAAAATAAATGAAAGTTTTTGCATGCAAAAAAGGTCCTGTTACTAGAGCTTTAAGGCGAGATTATATTTCTGTTCTCATAAAAAAAATGCATATAGCAGTTAAGATCTGATTATACAGGGAGATTGTCTGGCAGCAAAGTATATATGGATAATACTTTTCTCTTTTTCTGAATACATAACTGGATATAAGAATAACAATTGAATCAATGAATGAAACCAATATAAAGAAACAGCTTTTAAATGAAGTTATTAAACTATTGGATGGGAAAATATCAGTGCTGCAGGAAGCCATTAAATCAGCTAAAGAATCAAGAGATGCTGATTCAAAGAGTAGTGTAGGTGACAAGTATGAAACCTCCAGAGCTATGATGCATATTGAAATTGATAAGAATGAAACTCAACTACGAAATATACTAAAACAACGTAATGAGGTTCAGAAAATAAAGACGAATCATTTGTCTGATAATGTAGAATTTGGAAGCGTTGTATATACCAGTAATGGAAATTATTTTATTTCTGTTGCTTTAGGGAAAATAGCAATAGACAATAATGCCTTTTATTCAATATCATTGGTTTCTCCAATAGGTATATTGTTGAATACAAGAAGAGTAGGTGATGATATAATGTTTCAGGGGAAAAATATTACAATTAAAAATATTATATAGCATCCGGTATCCATAAGGGCAAGTCATTTTCAAACATATATTATAACTAACCATAGATACCGGAAAAATTGCAATACTCCATTAAACAGATGGTTATATATACACCTCCAATAGTTTTACAGAACTCTTGGGAGTAATAGAAACTTTATTAATAGATGCCGGGATTAAAACAGCTTCCATATCGTTTAATGAGGTAGTATAATCGGATGTAGATATTTCACATGCCCCACCTGTGTTCATCAAAATCACAAAGGAATCACAATTGGTATAATCTTTATCACAGGGTTGAGTGGCCTCAATAATATTGGTAGTAAAATACTTACATGAAGCCAGTTTTATACTGGTGTTATTTGTTAAATCATAATTGACTTTCCCTGAGTCATCATCAGAAAAATTCATGGAATCCATAGCCAATTCGTGGTGTAACTCCCTGCTGTTGCCAAACTTGTCTTTACGGTCGAAGTCATAGATTCTATAGGTGATGTCTGATGTTTGTTGTATTTCGGCTATTAAGTTGCCACTGCCAATTGAATGCACCTTTCCGGCTGGAATAAAAAAAGTATCTCCTTCGTGGGTTGGGTGCTTTTTCATTAATTCCATAATTTTCCCATTCTTATGCATTTCATCAAACTCTTCAGCAGTAGTTTTTTTTGAGAATCCGGATATTAAACTTGCGTTTTCTTCGGCTTCAACAACATACCACATTTCTGTTTTACCAAATGCATTGTGCTTTATTTTAGCTTGTTCATCATTTGGGTGCACCTGGATCGAAAGGTCATCATTTGCATCGATGTACTTAATTAATAAAGGGAATTTACTTCCAAATGCATCGTATACTTTTTTGCCAATCAGGTCGCCTTTATAATCCTCAATCAGTTCCTTAAGGTTTTTGCCTTTTAGCGGGCCTTCACTCACCACAGAAACATCACTTTCCAATCCGGAAACAGCAAAGTTTTCACCTACAGTAGCATCTTTGGCTACATCTATTTTTAAGCGTGCAGGAATTTTTTTTCCACCCCAAAGCATTTCTTTTAGTATGGGGTTGAATTTTAACGGATGTAACATTTAATAAATTGTTTTTTGGTTATATAATAAAAGAGGTCTTTATTTATCCAATTGATTTATGGCATAGGCATAGGCACCCATTGAAATAGCAAAACTGGCATCAATATTACTGGTTGCAACAGCAACTTTTTGTACCGGGTCATACTCAATTGTTTTTTCAGAGAATGGAACCTTTATGGTTTTGCTTGAAGATGCTAGAAATTCATTTTTATCCTTTTCATCATCCAGGCAATATACTTTATGAACCAATCTGTTTTGTCCGCAACCGAATTTGCCTTTTAAAACTTCCATTGCCGCGGGCATGTATAAACTACTTGCACCAGTAATTCCTCCACCAATAACCACAATGCCATCAAATAGGTTGATCAGGTTGGCAATAGCATCCCCTAAATGTTTTCCAAACTCATAAAAAGCGGTTTTAGCTGCTTCTGTATTTCCATCTGCCTGGCCAGTAGCAATCTTATATATATCAAAAGGCATGATGGTATTTGACGTGTCGCCCGAGAGTTCTTTGTATTTATTAATGATTGCCCTGGTGCTCACGCCCTCTTCGGCATTTACTTCCGGCGAAATAGAATTGGATATTAACCATACTTCTCCCGCTATACTGTTGTCTCCGGCAATAAGTGTATTGTTGTGAACAAGTCCTGCTCCAAAACCAGTGCCCAGGGTTAAACCAATCAGGTTTTTGTATTTTTTTGCAGAAAGTTTGTTTATTTCAGGAAGTAATCCTCCCAAAGCCTCTCCATATGCATAAAGATCTCCATCATTTTGGATGAAAACCGGGATGTTAAAATGTTCTTGTAACATACTTCCTAACGCTATTCCACCTCTAAAACCCGGCAGGTTGCCTAAATCTCCAATAATACCATTGGGATAATCTGCTGGTCCGGGGAAGGCAAAGCTAATTGCCACAGGTTCTTCCTCAAGTTGCGACTTCACTTTTTTAAAGCCCGAGAGCATTGTATCCAAACATTTATCCAGGTTATCACCATACGATGGTGTTCCATAGGGTTCAAGTATCGTTTTTCCTCCCTTCATTGCATTAAATACAAAGTTTGTTCCACCTGCATCCAGGGTCATTACAATACGTTTATCTGTAAAAATTGACATGTTTAATGATTTTTATTATTATAGATTTAACAAGTTAACCGGTTTAGTAAATTGGTAAAAAATATTATCGTTCAATAATTGTTGTTTTTAGTACTTTGCCTTTATGTATTATACTGTTGTCAATTTGATCGCACAGCATTTCCAGACAGTTTTTGGCAATATCTTCAATTGGCTGAACAACAGAAGTTACTTTAGGTAATGAATAATCAAACAAATCAAGATTGTCAAAACAAGCGAACTCAACTTTTTCAATTAATTCAGAAAAATAGGTATTTAGTGCCCAAACTCCTTCTGCGGCAAGTACATTATTAACAAACACAATACCCGTACAATTATTGGTGCAAAGCAAGGTTTTTAATGCTTTTACAACGCTCTCCTTTTTATTGTTATAATCAATATCAATTATATTATTTTCATCTGTCACAAAGCCGGAATCAATTAAGGCATTTTTATATCCGGTAATCCTATCTTGTATATTAGGGAGATAAGAGGTTAAGGATATAAATCCTATTTTTGAATGCCCTCTTTTAATTAATAGTTTTGTTATCTGTTCTGTGGAATATTGGTTATTAATATCAATAAACGAGTCCTTTTGATTTGGAGAAATCCGGTCAAAATACACAAGAGGAACACCTTTATATTTATTAGATTCAAACACCTGGGTTGAAGCCAGAATAATACCATCTATTTGTCTTGATATTAGGTTATTTATCAATTCAGACTCTTTGTTTTTATCTTCGTGCGAATTGGCTATCATAACTTTGAAAAACCTCTCTTCGGCACAAGAATCAATATGCTTGGCAATCTTCCCGTAAAAGGGATCTGAAATATCAGGTACCACAAAACCAATTGTATTTGTTTTGCCCAAACTTAAACTGCGTGCCAATTGGTTTGGTTTGTAATTATGGTCTTTTACGATAGCAAGAATTTTTTCCTGGGTTGCACTACTAATATTCTTCTCGTCACCACGATTGTTAAGTACGAAAGAAACCGTAGTTTTTGATACCCCTGCAAGCTCTGCTATTTTTCTGATTGAAACCTTCATTACGCCTATACTAAACCGATTTAGCAAAAATAGGAATTAATATGAATCCGGCAAAATTATTAAAATGTATTCAGACTCAATAATGGTATGCTATTTGAGAAGAAGCGCTACCGGATTCAATACAATAAAAAAAAGTAGTGCCTTTAATAATATAAATTAACTTTGGCATAAAAGTAAAATATCGATATAACCATGAAGAAGTTTTTTAAAATTTTTGCGATAGTTATTGGACTGTTACTGGCAGTTATAATTATTACTCCAATAGCCTTGAAAGGAAAAATAGAAACAATAGCTAAAAAGGAAATTAATAAACAACTGAATGCCCAGGTTAATTGGGAAAAACTTTCATTATCTCTCCTTAAAAATTTTCCGAGTCTTTCAGTTAGTATGATAGATTTGAGTGTAGCTGGTACTCAGCAATTTGAAGGGGATACACTTGTGTTATTTAAAGAATTGTTACTATCGGTAGATTTATTGAGCGCCATTGGAGGAAATAATATAGAGGTAGAAACAATACTATTGGATCAACCTGTAATTCATGCCAGGGTTTTAGCTGATTCAACTGCAAACTGGGATATTATGAAAACCACTGAAGAAGCTCCTGTTGAAGAAACAGAGACGTCTTCAGGTGATTTTACTATTAGTCTTAATAATTTTGAAATAAGGAATGCCCAGGTAGCTTATGATGATGCCACAATGGATTTTAATACCAGTATTAATGGTTTTAACATGTTAATGAATGGTGATTTTTCAGCAGAATCCACTGATTTAAATCTTAATGCATCTATTGAAAAGGTAGATGTAGCAATGGAGGGAATCAAATATTTAAATGGACTCAAAGTTCAATTAGATGCTGAAATGTTGGCCGATTTGAATAATATGGTGTTTACTTTTAAAGAAAACAACCTGCTGCTTAATAGGTTAAACCTGGCATTTGATGGTTCGGTAACCTTGCTCGAAGAGGGATATGGCCTGGATGTTAAACTAGCTACTAAAAATACAGATTTCGATGCTGTTCTTGGGTTAATACCTGATGCTTATATAAACTATATAGAAGGAGTAAAGACCAAAGGGTTATTGGCTTTGGAGGCAGTTACCAAAGGAGTGTACATCGATGCTGATAATCTGCCCGCATTTAATTTGATTTTTAAAGTGGAACAGGGACATTTACAATATCCCGACCTACCCAAAGCAATAGAGGATATCAATATTGATTTACTTGTAGATAACAAGGGAGGATCTCCGGATAACACCATAACCGAAATAAAGAAATTTCATTTTGCATTAGGGAAAAATCCTTTTGATGCATCATTTTTGGTTAAAACACCAGTAAGCAATGCTACCTATAAAGGGGGGATGTATGGGAAAATAGATTTAGCCTCATTGAAAGAAGCGATACCTTTGGACAGTTTTGATATTAAAGGGATTATTGATGCTAATATTTCTGTAGATGGTGATATGAAAACAATAGAGGAGGAAGCTTATGAAAATATACAGGCAAATGGGATTTTAACATTGGAAAATTTTTATTACGCGAGCAAGGATCTTCCTCAGGCGGTAGATATTCCTTCAGCATCGATGAAGTTTTCACCCAAAGCTATTATTCTGGAAAAGTTTGATTGTAACATTGGGAAATCGGATTTTAAATTGAAAGGAAAGGTAGAAAATTATCTACCTTATGTATTTAAAGATGAAACTATAAAGGGAGTTTTAACTCATCATTCCAATTTTGTGGATGTGAACGAATTTTTGACTGCTGAGGAGCCAGTTGTGGAATCAGAAGAAGATACCACTGAATTGCAAACAGTAGAGGTTCCGCAAAATATAGATTTTGAATTTATTTCTTCATTTGATAGGATTTTGTATGATAAATTGACTATTCGCGATGCAAAAGGAAAAATAATTGTTAAAGACGGAGCCATAAAGCTCGATGGAATGGGAATGAACCTGTTGGAAGGTAGAATTATTATGGCCGGGCAATATAATACCCGCGATATACAAAAGCCTTTTGCCGATTTTACTTTTAAAGCTACCGACATTGATTTAACTAAAACAGCCTATTCGTTTTCTGTAATTGATTCATTAATGCCGATTGCAAAAAGCTCTAAAGGAAAAATATCTGCAAAGTTTAATTATAATAGTTTACTTGATGAACATATGTCGCCTGTAATTTCATCAATTACCGGTGGTGGAAACCTGTTTTCAAAAGCCATTGAGGTATCCAACTCTAAAGTTTTGAATGGCATGGCCAGCTTATTAAATAATGATAAGTATAAAAAAATGAAAGCAGAGGATATTGATGTGAACTTTATTATGGCGGATGGAAAAATCATAGTGAAACCATTTCAGCCCAAAGTGTTTGGGAAAAAATTAACAGTGAGTGGGGAACAAGGATTTGATCAATCGTTAAATTACACCATTAAAACTCCGGTTTCACGACAAGATATTGCTGGTGCACTTGGATTTTTAGGTAGTGGATTTTCGGATTCAGGTTCTGATTACATGGTTGATGTAATAATAAAAGGAACTGCTAAAGACCCAAAAATGTCATTAGATTTATCGGAAGCCACTAAACAGGCTGAAAAAGAAATAGGTAAAGAAGCTGAAAAAGTAATTAAAGATGTGCTGGAAGACGAAAATGTGAAGAATGCTGTGGATGACTTTTTTAAGTCTTTGGGTAAGAAAAAGAAAAAATAATATTTAATCAAATTATTAAAAATACATTTTAATCAGGTATTTAGCATGTTTTATAGAGGCATCTCTTATAGTTTTGAGATGCCTTTTTTATGAAAAGAATTATATTTGTCGCCAATTGTTTGGAAAAGAAAAATAAGGAAATGAAAAAAAGGATATTAAATATACTCTTGTTATTTGTAGTAGTGGTTGTCAATATTCAAGCACAAAAAAGGAAAGCAGGCGATGAGTCTTTATACCATGTAAACAAGGCAATAGTAATTCCTCTAACCGCTGCTTCTTATGCGTTTAATGTGGGATATGGATTCTCTTATTTAAGCGATCAGGATGGTTTGTCGACCGATCAGGTAAACAAACTCAATGGGGATGATGTTTGGTGGTTTGATAGAATTGCAACAAAGCAAGATGCTTCATACAAAGACCGGGCTCATGAAATATCAGATATGTTTTTAAACGTTTCGTTGTTTTTGCCAGGTATTATAGGTTTGGACAAAAAGGTTCGAGACGAATGGATGGACATATTGCTGATGTATCTTGAGTTGCAGGCCTATAACAGTACCTTGTATATATCAACAGCTATGTCGGTAAACCGTACACGTCCAGTTGCTTATAGTCCTGAGGCAGCATTGGCATCAAGGACTGAAAAAGGAACCCGTAACTCTTTTTTTAGTGGCCATGTTTCAACTGCTGCGTGCGGAACTTTTTTTGCAGCAAAAGTATATAGTGATCTGCATCCCGAAATTGGCAATAAAAAGTACTTTTTGTATGGGGCTGCAGCCATACCGCCTGCTCTTGTTGGATACTATCGTTTACGGGCCATGAAACATTTTCCGAGTGATATTTTATTGGGATTTGGTGTGGGGGCAGCGGCAGGTATTCTATTGCCAGAACTTCATAAGTCCAGAAAAAAAGAAACAGGATTGGCTTTTATGCCTATTGCTGGACAGTTTATGGGGGTCCATCTGAAATATACTTTTAAACAGTAATGTGGACATTCTCTTGTCTTAGAAAACAAAAAACATCACAACACCTACAAATGCAATAACAGCTCCGGTAATTTCTTTAGGGGTGATCCTTTCTTTAAAGACAACTACGGAAGGTATGATTATTAAAACAGGAACAATGGCCATAATAGTAGAGGCTATTCCTGTTGTTGTATGTTGAATGGATAATAAAGAAAGAGAAACCCCAAGGAAAGGGCCAAAAACGGAACCAATAGAAATACTCGTCATTGCTTTTTTATCTCTAAAGGCTGCAAATACATTTTTCCACTTGTTCAAAGCAAAGAATAGTACTGAGAACCCTGCTATTCCTGCCAGTATCCTTATTTGGGTTGCCAGAAAAGGGTCATAATCTTTCATTCCAAGTTTTGAAAAAACAAGCCCCAATCCTTGTCCAACAGCCCCACCAAAAGCCAACAGCACACCTTTAACAGGGTATTTCATTTTAATAGGCCCTTTACTGTGCTCCTTTGCCAAAATAACCATAGCAATACCGGAGATTGTAACTGCCATTCCAATAAAATTAATGGCCGACATGTGCTCATTGAGAATTAACCATCCAAAAAAAGCAGCAATAGGAGGTGTGAGTGCCATTATCAACATGGAAACCCGAGCTCCAATAACAACAAAGGCTTGAAATAGAAGTAGATCTCCAATGACAAAACCAATTATTCCACTAATGGGCAGCCAAATCCAGGCTTCGAGTGATGCATCGCTGGCAAAAAATAATCCTTTTCTAAAATATGAAAAGATACCAATGATGAAGAATGCAAAAATAAGACGGATAAGATTTACGGGGAGTGATCCCACTTTTTTACCAGCAAATTCAAAAGCTATTGCTGTAATTGTCCAACAAACAGCAGTAGCTAAGGCAGCGCTTTCCCCAAGTATTGATTTTTCCAGTATCAATTAAAAGAGTGGTTTATTTTTTAGCATTCTCTTCTTTTTTCTATAAATAAAAATAGCTGGTATATAAGAAAAAGCTAAACCAAGTACCAGGTTAAATATAGTCAACTTTACAACACCCAGGTTTCTTAGATAATAAGATAAAACAACAAAGAATATATTGACTAACCCTATGATTGATGAAATTTGGAGGTGGGTAAAACCTAAGGTTAGCATCCTATGGTGAATATGGTTTTTGTCAGCTGTAAATGGAGAGTTTCCTCTGGAAATTCTGTACACAAAAATGCGAAGCGTGTCTATTACCGGTACAATCAAAATTCCAATGGCAACTGCTGGTGCCGAATTCATTGCAAACTTTAAATTATCTGCATTTTCCGGTTTGTTAAATTCACAAAACTTTACAGCAGCCACTGCCAGCAAAAAACCCAATAACAATGAACCTGTATCCCCCATAAATATTTTTTGGGTTTTTGAGAAAACATTAAAGTAGGTAAATCCTAATAATGCCCCAACCAAGGCAGCTCCAAATATTGGAATATGATAATTCCCATTAATATAAAACCAAAATGAGAAGGCTGTAATTGATATAATGCCTGATATGGAAGCTAACCCATCAATACCATCAATTAAATTAAAACCATTAACAATATAGATAAACACAACTAGTGTAAGCATAAACCCAACCATATAGTTTAGGTCAAGTCCCAGGAAGCCATGTAATGATGTAAATCTCAAATCTCCCCAACCAATTATTACAAAAGCAGCTAAAATTTGTCCAAAAAGCTTTACCATTGGCGCAGTTACCATAATGTCATCCTTAATGCCAATAGAAAAAATAATGAGCAAAGCCGGTATTAAAAATGGAATTTGAGTAAAGCTAAACCATTCAGCAAAAATAGAATAGGTAAACAAAAAACTTAAAAATATGGCTAACCCGCCAAGTGTAGGGATTTTTGTTTTATGAACTGTCCTTTTGTTTGGTTCATCGTATAAGTTCTTTGATTCAGCAACCCTTAAAATAGTAGGGATCGATAAAAATACCAGAAAAAATGAAAATACCCCTGCAAAAGGAGTTAGTAACTTTAGTGTAAAACTATCCATGTTATTATGTTGTGTATACAAAAGTATAAAAAGAACTTTGTGCAGCAATACGCTTACAAAGTATTTTATATCGTTTGACGAAAAAAATAGGAAAAGGTTTTAATAATTATTAGTGCATTTAAATTAATCTGATTATTTTTGAAGTGAGAATAATCTCATTTAATTAGAAAGGAGTTCATTATGCCAAGATTTGATGGAACAGGTCCAAAAGGTAAAGGCTCTCGTACAGGAAGGGCGATGGGGAAATGTAAAACCCAGGATTTTCAAAAGAATATAGATAAACCAATTGATGATAAAACATCTGAAAAAGGGCTAGGAAGAGGGCGCAATAGAGGAAGAGGTTTGGGGCGTCTTTTGGGAGGAATGTCTTAACTAGCTTAACTTATTAATAAGGGAGTTAAAGCCAATAAGGCAATAGACCATTAAGAATAACAAAAATGCAAATTACCATATTATCTGAAAACACAGCAGGAGGCTCCTATTTAGCAGAGCATGGATTATCATATTTAATTGAATTCTTGGGTATAAATATACTACTTGACACAGGGCATAGCGATGTGTTTTTGAAGAATGCAACCAAAATGAACCTGGATCTAAAAAACAAAGTGGATTTTGTAGTCCTTAGTCATGGCCATTGGGACCACGGTGGTGGACTAGAGTATATTACAGGTAAAAAACTGATAACACATCCTGATGCTTTTATAAAAAGATACAGGGTAGGAGGAACGCAGGATATTGGTTTGCCAATGACGAAAAAAGAACTGGAACAAAAGTTTGATTTAATTCTATCATCAAAACCTTATCAAATTGCTAAAAATGTACTTTTTATGGGTAGTATTCCCCGGCTAAACGATTTTGAAGCTAAAGCCACTCCCTTTGAAAATGAAAGGCATGAGCCAGATTTTGTTCCTGATGATTCAGCCTTGGTTTTTATTCAGGACAATGAATTGGTTATTGTTACAGGGTGTTCTCATTCTGGTATCTGCAATATTGTAGAGTATGCAAAAAAAACAACAGGAATTTCAAAAGTATCAGGGGTTATTGGTGGCTTTCATTTAAAGCACAATAACAAGCAAACGCAACAAACCATAAGCCATTTAAAGCGTGAGGGTATTAAAAATATATATCCCACACACTGTACAGCTTTACCGGCTTTGGCGGCATTTTATGAACATTTTAAAATAGAACAGGTCAAAACTGGGATGGTAATTAGTATATAATTGAAAAAAAATGTAAAAGTGATTGTTTTGTAAACTTGGCTATTTAAAAAAAGCATTACTTCTTGGTATCTTTAACCGTTTTTATTTTTTTACAAGGAATGACATGTCTTCTGGTAAATAACGAATTATCTTAGAATATTCTATATGCCTATAGCTGAATGTTTTGGTTGAATACTTAATATGAGCTATATTTATTCTGTTTGAGTCTAGAATAAATAAAAATGAATTATAATCAAACAAATAAGGCTTTAATTATAATTGATCACAGAGAGCAAAGGTCTGGGATTAATAAGGTGTTGGAAGATATGGGATGCAAAGTGGAAATAGACACACTAAAATCTGGAGATTTTATAATTAATAACAACATAATTATAGAACGCAAAACAAAGGATGATTTTGTTAGTACCCTAATTCAAAACCGTCTTTTTGTTCAGTGTGCTAATCTTAAAAAAAGTTGTTATAACCCAATGATATTAATAGAAGGAAACCCATATAATACCACACATCAAATTTCAAGAGAAGCTATACGTGGCGCTTTAGTTTCGGTATCCATGTCATGGGGTATTCCAATAAATTATTCTTCAAGTGTTGAGGATTCTGCCAAATTATTATTGCTGTTGGCTGAGCAGAACATAAAAAGCAAAGACGAATACAGCAGAAAGGGATATAGACCTAAATCATTAATTAGAAAGCAATTGTATTTTTTACAGGGTTTACCAACAATAGGCCCAAAATCAGCAAAGGAATTGTTAAACCATTTTGGTTGTTTGGAAAAAGTAATTACAGCATCAACATCTGAATTAGAAACAATTGAAGGAATAGGAAAGGAAAAGGCCAAAAGAATTAAAGATTTTGTCACAGCATCAAAATAAATTTATATTTTTGCATTCCTTATCACAAGGGGCTGACTTGGATTCGACAGCAGGTGAAAGTGGTATGTAAGCATGCAGAGCTCAGGAATTCCGGCTCTTTAATCTCGGGTTTCAACTTTTTAATTGGCGAAAATAACTACGCTCTTGCAGCTTAATCGAAGTATAGTAGATAGGCTTTATTCTGGTATTAGATACTGGAACAAGACATCTCCCAGATGCTAACGTCCTGAAGCGGTCTGATAGTGAGGTGCAAGTAAATCGGGAATCGACTTTAATTTTCTTCGGGTTAAAGTTTAAATTTTAGAAGATAAGGTAAAGGTCGGTGGCTTTGATCCAGCTTTTGCACGAAAATTAAGTCAAAGCTAAGCATGTAGAAAGCATATGGCTTCCTTGACTGGACGAGGGTTCGAAACCCTCCAGCTCCACACAAAAAAAAGCGCTGATTTTCAGCGCTTTTTTTGAATAATTGGGGCTTTTTTAAGCTTTTATACGATGTTAATATTAGTATTCTTACTCTTAATTGCCAATAATACAAATATTTAACTCTGTGAAAAGTCACGATAATATTATCATGATTTTTATATTGGGTAATTTTGCATTGACTATGTTGAGATGTATTTTATATCTTCACCCATCCCCATCTTTTCCAAAGTTTTAAACTTTGGAAAAGATTCTGGATTCTTCAGCCCCAAGTGTACTCAAAGTGCAACTACAAAAAAAGGCCGACTAATGTCGACCTCATAAATCTAGCGGAGAGAGGGGCTCTTGAACCTATAATTTACTGCAATATAATAAGTATCTCTGTACGGCTTTGTATAAGGGGCTTGAGTGAATGGTGTATCTTTTAAAGTTTATCGAAATTTACTTTGATATAACAAAAAATGCGTGTAAAATTGCGTGTAACATTTTTTACACTCAGATATGAAGTATAAATTATCACTGGAAAAGCGCAAAAAGAACGGTGTGTTGATTGAGGATAATGTTCCGATAAGGATAACGGTTAATCACAATGGTCAACGAATAACACTATCTACAGGATACAGAACTGACGTTAAAGCTTGGGATGAATCAGGTCAAATGGTGAAGCAAGGTTTTTACAATAAGCAAAAAGAGCCATTTAATATTATCAACTCAACTTTGTCAAAGCAAAAAAGCTTCCTTGATAATCAAGCAATAAGACATCAGCTTGATAATACTGATATTGATTTAGATAATCTTAAAAACGAATTTGCAAAAGAGTTTTCTCGTAAAAAACATGTAATTCATAAGGAGGAAGATAAAAAGCTTTCGTTCTATGAATTGTATGATTTATTTGTACAGGAAAGGGGTAAGCAGAATGACTGGTTACCGCCTACGTACACAAAGTTTAAGTCCTTAAAAAAGCATTTATCAGAATTTGATAAGAAACTTCATCTTGACAAACTTGATGAAGAAAAGCTGAGTGACTTAGTGGATTATTTGCGTACTAAAGCAAACATGAAAAACACAACCATAAAAAAACAACTTGGTTTTTTGAAGTGGTTTTTAAAATGGGCAGTAGAAAAAAAGCATACAACCAATACCGATTACCAAAGTTTTAAGCCAAAACTAAAAACGGCTGAAAACCAAGTTATATATTTGAGTTCGGCAGAATTGGATAAAGTGCGCAATTGTAACATAGCTGATTCAAAACAATATCTTGATAGGGTAAGAGATGTGTTTTTGTTTTGCTGCTACACCTCTTTGCGCTATTCAGATGTTTATAAGCTTAAAAGACATGATGTTAAAAGAGGTAAGCTAGAGATTGTTACACAAAAAACCACCGACAAACTTAGTATAAAGCTAAATAATAAGGCATTGGCATTGGTTGATAAATATAAAGGCGTTCATTTTAAAGAAAACAAAGCTCTGCCAGTTATTACCAATCAACGCATGAATGATTATTTAAAAGAGCTTTGTGAGTTGGCTAAAATTGATGAACCAATTACGGTAATTGATTTTGTAGGTAATAAACGAATGGAACATACCTACCCTAAATACAGTTTAATTGGCACACATACAGGAAGGCGCACTTTTATTTGTAATGCTTTAATAAATGGCATGCCACCTCATGCGGTAATGAAAATTACAGGGCATTCGGACTACAAGGCAATGCAACCTTATGTAGATGTAGTTAGTAAAGAGGTGGATAATATGATGGATAAGTTTATAGATTTTTAAAACTTTTCCCTTAGTATCAATAAAATAGAATTTGAGATAAATGAGCTTAATAAACAAGCATAATGAGGACAATTCGATATTAAATGATGGAATAGAAGATATTCAGATAGATGTTGATGAAATGCAATCTATTATGGATGCAGAAGCCGAGGCTTTAAACATTGACCTAGATTTTCTAGATGATATTTCACTTGATTAGAGTTCCATTATTGCGCATAATTACAAACAACGCTTCATCGATATTAGTAAATGAAAGAATTATTAAAGGAATTAAAGGCAAATACGGATTTAATAACTGATACGGTTTATAAATTATCAAATCAATTGCAATTTGGAGATAAAACAATTGAGTGGACTGAGGCTACTACTGAAAGTATTGAAGCATTACAGAATACAAATATTTACATTTTGCTCCAAGCAATCAAACTAGATTCAGGTAACTTCGATAAGCAAGTTATTGTTGAATTAGAACCAACTTATGATGGTATTCTAATAAAATGGGCACATGCTTTATTAACCGAAGGTGCAGAAAATGTAATTGATTTTTACGAATATGATTTAATAATAAACCTGACTAAGATAATTGAAAAACAGATTAATGATATTAATAAGTTCTGCGAAGTGTTTCTGAAAAAAGAACCCAATGAGCAACTATCAGGTTTTGAACTTTTAACCTTGTATAAGGGGAGTGTAAGGTATGAACAAGCTGTAAATCATATCAAGGAATTAAAAATATATGGTTCGAGTTCGCTTAAAGAGAAAGAATCATTAGAGCAAATATTGGTAGAGGTTCACCCTAATATCTATGTAAAAAGCATTATTGAAGAGGGAGCGCAACTTGTTGAAGAAGATTTTGCAGAAGATGAATGGGAAATAATACAGCAGAACCTTCATTTAATTGAAACGAACGAGCATAAAATCAAGTTTATCGGAAAATATAAAGAAATGGATGCATTAAGCGATGCAACTATTGACAAAATATTTGAATTTCTAGTCAAAGAGAAGGTGTTAGTTGGGGTGGATAGAAGTATTATTGTAAATGTATTAAAGCACAAAAAGTTACCAGTAAGCCAAAAGGAACGTATTTTGTGGGATGCATCACACGAAAAAGCTCGAATTTTCGCTAAATTAACGAAGTGGGACAATGCCATTTTTAATAAATGCTTTTATATATACAATAAGCAAGGTCAGATAGAAAACCTTCAAGCAAAGCATAAAGTAAAAACAAATACGTACCCAAAGTTTCAGGAAAAATTGGAGAAGGTTCTTACTTCGGAAGATGAAGATATTCTGTAAACTAAACACCTAAATAACGATAAATGGAAAAATCTATAAAAAATACGATTCTCAACTATTTTAAAACACTCGAAAAAACCAAAGGTTCCGTTTTTGATTGCGGTGCAGAGTTCGGATATATTTTTAGTGCTTGCTCAAAACCTTTGAGTTATCGAAGTGTAAAAAAAGGATTGCATAGAGGTGCAGGTAGTGAAGATTTTCAAGAGTATGAGCGGGATAATAAAGCCATTCGGTCACGTTCTACCTTTGTTTTTTCTCGTTTTAGCAAAATCTTGTTTGAAATTGCAAAGAATGTAACTAGTGGTGAACTTGGTGATGAAGAACAAGTATCGGAAAATATAGGGTTTAACCTTGCAACAAAAGGAGGCTTTCACCTACACTCAGATATGGAAGATATCCTCAATGGAATACAACATGGGAATGCTCATAATCGCCTGTTTAAAAGATATGAGAATCTTCACTTTTCAGATATGGTGCTTGCACGAAAGAAAGATGTAAAAGCATTGCTTGAAACGACCCAAGAAGCCCCTGTTGAAATAAGAATGATGGCTGATTTTGGTGATGCTGTTTTTTGGCATGGCGGAGCGTGTGCAGGTGGATGTTATCAATACAATGATTACTATTTTAGTGAGGACTTAATCAGGCAACTTAATAGGTGGTATCGTTTGTTTTATATAGCCGATGATACTAAAGGCATGATTAACTGGGATAAATTCCATGAGTTTGGTATTGAAATAGCGCATGTTTTTAAGTCAGAGTTTGAAACATGGGCAGGAAAACCTATTGTCTTGCACTACGAAAAGTGTTGTGAAGACCCTAATCATGAAACAAACGAAAACTTCGAAATTAAGTCAATTATCACAAATTAATGAGCCGTTCATTTCAAAAAAGCAAAATATTTGGCATTACCATTGCTAAATCGGAAAAAGAGGATAAGCGTATTGCTAATAAGAAACTGCGCAGATTGGTCAGGCAAAAAATAAAGGGAAAAGACTTTGATTTAGTCACAATTAGGGATGTTTCTAATAGGTGGTCTTTTGATAAAGAAGGCAAACAATATTGGGCACTTGCAAGCAAAAAAGATATGAGAAAGTAGATTGTAGATAAGCTCTCGTATAGTTAACTTGCCATTCTACCACTTACAGCTAATTCAAAGAAGTGCTGAAATATAATATCCGTTTTTTTAGTGAAAATATCCCTGTCGTATGATTCAGGTAATGTTTCATTTAAAATCTTCTGTATTTCATGCTTAACCTTCTCTTGCGATGCTTTTTCCTTGTGCCACTCAGGTAAAAATATTCGATTCTTAGAATCCATTACTTTTTCCAGTAAAGTATGCGCTGCTAGCTTCACTTCTTTTTCTTCTTTTTGGCTTAGTTTATCTTTTTTCAACAAATCGAACAGTTCCTGCTCTTCTTCCGACATTCCGCTTTTTGTAGCTCTGTTTTCTTCTTCGCTTAAACCTTCGGCTTGCTTAATCAATTCTTCGTAAGCTTTTTCAATAGAAATACTGCCTGAATTATAATTATCAATTACATCCTGGAATCGAGCCAAAAATGAACCGCGAGTTTTATTTTGCGCAACCATCTGTTTTAGTTTTATATCCATAAACTCTCTCAGGTCGGCAAACTCAATATTTTTGTGTTCTTTCTCTGGAAATTCTTCCCGTAGTTTCTCAAAATTCAGTTTACTCAAATCTACCTGTTTGGCTTCTTCTATTATAAAATCGCCTTGTGGGTCGTTTAGTAAATCACCTTGACCAAGAATACTTGAATCCAATAAGTCATCAACTTGCTGTTTTGCTCTTTCAATGGCTTCGTCTTGGTCAATATGCCTGTCAACAACCTTTTTAAGATATTTCAGTACATCACGTTCTTTCTTTATGTGCGGATAATCGTATATCTCAGGTTTTGCAGAATCGTATAACGAAACAATGGTATTTACATATAAGCCCAATTGCTTTTTGTAAGCATCATTTGCTAAAATAAGGTTAGCAAACTCGTCAAACAATTCTATTTCCTTAAATCCTTTTTCGCCAAGGTTTAAGATTTTTTCAAGGTCTGCGCCTAAATCCGAACAATAAGCTTTTGCTTCTGCTATGGCTTGCTGAATCAGTTCCAATAATTCCTCAAATTCCTTTACTGGGAATTCTTCATCATCTTCGCCTTTGTTCTTTTTGCCTTTGGTTCCTTCAGCATAAGCTGCCAATGCTTTCTTTAAGTTTCGGAAAACACCGAAGTAATCAATGACTAAACCGTTCTTTTTTCCTTCAATTACACGATTCGCACGTGCAATGGTCTGCATGAGTGTGTGGTTTCGTAATGGCTTATCTAAATAAAGTGTTGAAACGGAAGGCGCATCAAAACCGGTTAACCACATGGCAGTTACAAATACCATTCGGTACGGATTGTTTGGGTCTTTAAAGTAATCCTCAATATCACGTCCATCTTCATCAGGATAATCCATGAGTTTACGATGTGGCGTAATGTCCAGTCCTTCTTTGGTAAATTTTTCTCGTTCTTCTTTTTCTGTGCCTTCCTGACTGATTACAGCAGCCATTTTGGTTTCTTCAATAAAATCAATGGCACGTTTATGTTTTGATTTTAGCGTGGCATCTTTTTCACGCAGATGCTTTCTTCTTAAATCCTTTAATTCTTCTTTTAAATGATACTGTACTTTTTCGTACATGCGAACAGCCGTAAACTTGTCGATGCAAATAACCATTGCTTTCATCGGCTTTCTGTTGCCTTCATCGTCCAACACATCTAAACGATATGGGAAATGCTTTACAATGTGTTTGGCAATTTCTTCTAAGCGGTCGTCACGCCTTACAACCTGCAATAAGGTTGAGTATTCTTTATCGAGTTTCTTGATTTGTTCTTCGCTCAAATTCTCGTTTTCAAGAATTTCGGCAGCATCTTTTACTAAATCGGGATTGACTTGCTCAACTTTAGGTACGCTCTTTTTGTAATAAAGTGGTACGGTTGCTCCATCCTCAATACTTTGTGCAAAGTTGTATTCCGAAACATAAGAGCCAAACCATTCTTTGGTAAGTTCGCTGCGCAACAAAGGTGTACCTGTAAATGCAATGTACTGTGCATTTGGCATGGCAATACGCATATTTTCGGCCAATCCTTTGTACTGTGTACGGTGTGCTTCGTCAACAATTATTATCCAGTCGTTTCTATCGGTAAGTTTCGGGTACGTTTTCCCTTTTTCAATACCAAACTTGTGGATTAACGAAAAAACATAGGTTCTGTTTGATTGCAAATAGTCCTTTAGCTTTTCACGCTTGCTGGGTCTGTAATAATTCTCTTTTTGGTCTTTGGTTTCAACAATTGTTTCGGTGTCCTTGAAATTTTTATAAATCTGGTCGTCAAGGTCGGTGCGGTCGGTAATGATTAGGAATGACCAGTTTCCTGTAATTTTATGCTGAATTTTGCGTGAATAGAAAATCATGGAGTACGATTTTCCAGAACCTTGTGTGTGCCAGAATACGCCCAATTTACCTTGTTTACCTTCACGATTCTTAAACGATTCAATGGCATTATTAACGCCCAAATACTGGTGATTCTTTGCAATAATCTTCACCTTATTTTTATGGTAAAGCACAAAGTTTTCGAAATAATCGAGCATTTTGCTTTTCTCGCACAAGCCTTCGCAGAATATTTGTAGACTAAGGCGTTTTCTTGTGGTTTCGCTTAGCTTTTCAATTTCGTCTTTATCCATTTGGTCGTGCGAAACAGCTGTATCTTCTTGCTTTAACCACGTAAAGAAGTGTTCCCAAGGTGCATTAAAACTTCCAACTCGGGTTTGTATGCCGTTTGAAATACCCACAAACAAGTTGTACCAAAACAATTGCGGAATATCTCTTTTGTAATCAGTCAGGTTTTTATCGTAACCAACTTTTACTTTTTCGGTGGCATTTTTAAGCTCAACCATTACCAAAGGCAAACCATTTACGTAAAGTAGTAAATCGGGGCGACGGGTAATGTTTTGTGTTTGCAGATATTCAATACTCAATTGCGATACAACCAAAAATTCGTTGTTCTTGGCATTTTCAAAGTCAATGACTTTTACGTAATCCTTTTCTTCTCGGCCATCATCGTTATTGTAATCAACAGGAACACCCTTTTTTATCAACTCGTAAACTTGCTTGTTGGCCATTACAGGTGTTAAGCTTGCTCGGCTTTTGCATAATTCCGAAACGGCATAATCAATACTTTCTTGGGGAAGATGAGTATTTAAATCTTGAAGCTTTGTTCGCAGCCTGTCTTTTAGTACAACATCTTTTAGGCTATCTCTGCCAATTAACTGTTTTTCCCATGCGTTGATATGCTCATAACCCAGTTTTAATTCAAAAAACTGAATATCTGCTTCTTCTATATGCGATTCGTTGATAAAGGCCATAGGCTTTAATTGTAAGGGGCTGTAGGTTCCGCAGCCATGTTTAATTCATCTTGGTTTTCTGGGTATTCAATATTAATATCCTCCACACTTAGCTTTCCACTTATTAGTCTTGGTAATAATAAATCACGGGTTTGTTGGAGAATTGTGTTTTTATTTAACAGGTTTTGTTTTAATTCAAAGCTATTGTCAACTATGCTGAAATATTTATTAATCAAATCATCTTTAGGTATTAGAATTTTAAACTTCTTCACATCAGATAAATTTAACATAGTCATATTTGTACCTCCAACCTTCATTAAATCCAGTAACCCTTGCCCTAATTTACTTTGAAGAAACATATAAACAAAAAACGCTTTTGATTTTTGTTTGCATCTTAAAATTGTCATATGTTGGTCTATTGGATATGTGGCATCCAAATCAGTATAAAAATGTACACGACCTAGTGTGCCTTCTCCTAAAGAATTCAACAATATATCACCTTGTTTAGCATACTTTTCATTTGGAATTTTTGATGAAGGGTCTAATGATTTTAAATATTGTTTTTCCAACAACTTGCCTTTGTTTACCTTTTGGTTTATCGCAAATAAGGAGGAATCTTCTTGGTAAACAGGAGTTACGCCCCTTGAAACATATTCAAATATTTCATCAACCGTTTTTATTTCCCACCCCTCAGGCACACCATCCACAACTTTTACATTTTCGTAATCGGGAAAACGCAAACGCACAAACCACTCTTTGTAAATTTCTTCGGCCATTTCTTCCAATAGCTTTATGCGCTGGTTGTTGTTTTCTATCAGGTCGTCGTAGGCTGAAAGAATGGAGGCTATTTTCTGTTGGGTTGGTAGAGGGGGATTTGGAACCTCAATGTTATTTAAGATGCTTTGATTTAAATTGTTGATATTGGCGCCGTTACCAAATTGAGAAAGTAAACTGCGGAAAAGTGGACTCTTGAAAACATATAAATAGAAGAAAGGACTTAGTTTTTTCTCTGGTAAAAACCGTAATCTTATACAAAAGGCAGAATAAGTCACTAACTCATTATCAGGTATATTCTTAATGTAAATTGAACGACCAATTAAATTCTTATTACCGTTTGAACGTACAAAAACAACATCACCTTCTTTTAAAAAACATTCTTCTGGCCACCGAGCATTTGCATCTAATTCCCCCAGAGAATCATATTCAGGATACATTCTATCTTTAAAATCAGATACACTGATTAATTTAATTCCCTTCCCAAATGAGGAGTCATCATAATTTACACCATTTCGGAATTCAGCAATTTGACCTAACCTTATATTCTTCCAACTATTCATTGAGAATTCCTTTTAGGTTAATTTGAATTGATGTCGATAGTTCAATTTCTTTATTATTTAAAGCCTCCAGTAAGTTGAACTTATCTTTTAATGAAGCTTTAAATTCTTCCTCTGTAATATTATCATCCTCAATCTCAACTCCAACATATCTACCTGCATTCAAAGAATAATCCTGTTCATCAACATATTCGTTTTTTGGTGCAGCTTTACACAAACCAACTACATCGGTATATTCTGCATCTGGGAAACGTGTTTGTAGCCATTCTATATTTCCGTGCCAATAAGCAGCTAAGTTTACAGCTTTGGTATAGGCTTCCAGTGCTTCTTCAATGCGTTTGTTGCCACGCGTTAATTCATGCTCTGTCCAAACTTTTGCTGTTTTAAGCTTGGCGTTTTTATCGGCAATATTCCAAAGTTCAATAAGTGTATCGGCATCGTGCTTTAGGGTTTCTAAATTGTATTTGTTTTGGTCAACACTCCATTTTAAATGAAAGGCTGCTTCATGCTGTGCATCGTTTTGTAAAGGTGTGGTATCAATTGGGTGCAATAAATTGCTTAATACAATATCGTTTTGCTTGGCTTTAGTTCTTTTGTACTTTTCAAGCTTGGTAAAGAAATCGGCATCCTTTAAAGCTTTTTCTTTTGCAGGGGTGCGTTTTTCTTTTTCGGTAGCTTTTATGTATTGTTTTAAACTGTTGTGCAACCTTGCTATTAATTGCTCTAAATCTTTCTGAGCCCCTTCTATTTGCACTGACGTATTATTGGTATTAATTATCAGGTTGTTTATATGCTGCAAATAACGGTCTGTTTCACCACGATACAAACGTACAATTACTGCCAGTTTTTGTATTTGTTCTTCGTTCCATTCGCGGTGCGCACGGTCAATTTGCGTAAATACATTACGGGCATCAAGAAAAAGGATTTTGTCTTTTCTGTCGGTATTTGGTTTGTTTTTATCTAAAAACCAAAGTGTAGCAGGCAGCGTAACGGTAAAAAACATATTACTTGGCATACTCACCATGCAGTCCACGATATTGCTATCAACCAGTTTCTTTCGAATTTCATATTCGCTGTTTCGGGCATCACTTGCCGAATTGGGCATTACAAAACCAGCTCGCCCTGTTTTATTTAGCGAAGTTGCAAAAAGCGAAATCCACAGATAATTAGCATCGGTAATTTTATCGTCTTTTTTGCCTTTGTTCTTAGGTAATCCGTAGTAATAAAAACGTTCATCGTCTTTTACGGTGGCTTCTTTCACGCTTTTTACATTAAACGGAGGATTAGCCATTACAAAATCGAATTTCCCTAAACTTTTATGCGGGTCGCTTTCGTAAGAGTTTACTTCTTTTATCTCGCCACGTATGTTGTTTACCAAAAGGTTCATTTTGGCAAGTCGTACCGTTTCGCCCATGTACTCTTGTCCGCAAACATAAATATCTTCGAGCTTGTGGTTCTCGTGCTTTACAAAATCGGCCGATTGTACAAACATCCCGCCCGAACCACAGGCAGGGTCATAAATCTTACCGCTAAAAGGTTCAATTACTTCAACTATAAAGCGTACCACCGAAGTCGGGGTAAAGAACTCTCCACCTTTTTGTCCTTCGCTTAAGGCAAATTTACCAAGAAAGTATTCGTATATTTTTCCGAACACATCGCTATCGGCATCTTTCGGAATATCGGAAAAGGTTTTAAGAAGGTTGGATAATATGTCGTCTTTCTTTTTCTCTATTTCGAAGTAAACATCTTTTGGTAGAATGCCCTTAAACTGTTCGTCTTGGTATTCTTCAATGCCTTCCATTGCTTCTTTTAAAGCTTTGGCATGACTTTTATCTCCTGATAAATCTAATAAGTAATCATATCGGGCATTGTTAGGTAAATAGAATCCGCATGTAGACAAAGCCACTTCCTGAATGGTGCGTTCCATTCTTGTACCTTTGTCTTTTTCATAGCTTGCAATTATCTCTTTCTCAAAATGGCTGTATTTGTTTTCAGCAAATCGAAGAAAAATCAATCCCAACACCGGCACCGCATAATCGGCAGCTTTAATACCACCATAGGCTCTCATGGCATTTGCCGAATCCCATAAATCGTTCTCTAATTTCTTTAATTGTTCGTTTGTCATTATCTATTTAAAACCATTTTGTAAATCAAAACCCCAAAATTACATTTTTGCATATAATATCAGCATTCAGTGAAGAATAATTTGCAATTTATACAATGTTCTTTAACTACTATTAAGCGGAATATACAATGTGTATTATTTGCAAGTAGTAAGAACTTGTTCGTGAATTCTGAATTTATTAAAGAAAAATAGCCCCATACTTTAAATTTTACAAAGCTCACGTATTCAGAGATATATCAATTTTATAATTTAACGTTACCCCCCACTTTTGCCGTTTTGCCCCTCATTTTGCCTTTTGGGTATGGGGCTAAACAATTGCCGTTTTACTTAAACTTCGTTGTACTTCTCAGCATATTCGCAATATCAAATTTGATTTAACACAGACTAGCTAGTCGCTTATTTATTCATTTAAAACGAAAAAAATGATGTCAATAAACGACAACACACCAGTAGGAGCTTTAACAGTAGGGCAATTAAAAGAAATATTGGCAGTAGAAAAGGTAGAGCCAATTACACAAGTGCAAAACTTTACGGATAACAAATACATCTACGGATTAAAAGGTATTCGTGATGAGTTTGCCGTAAGTCATGCCACAGCACAAAAATATAAGGATGGCATATTAAAAGAAGCTGTGCAGCAAGTAGGTAGGAAAATAATTGTGGATAGAGAAAAGGCACATCAGCTTTTTGCTAATTCAGGGAGGGCGTTGTAATGAAAAATAAAGATTACAAAGGGCTTTGGATTCCACTTTATGTAATGGAAGATGCAAGTTTAAGCCCCAGTGAAAAGATGCTGTTATCTATACTCATTAATCTTTCAGAAAACCATACAAAGAGCTGTAATGCTTCAAATTCATATTTGGCTTCAAAGATGTGTTTTTCTTCACGAAGGATTCAGCAAATTTTATCAACGCTCAAAAGTAAGGGGTATATAAGTGCACGAAATGTATTTCATGAGGGTACGAAAGATATTTCGCACAGGGTAGTGAAGGTTACTTCGTACCCCTCACGAAAGGGGCTTCATATAGATAATAAAGAAGATAGAAAAGTATATATAAAAAAGAATGAGGAGCTAAATAGAGTGTTTTATAATTTTATAAAATATCGTCAAGAATTAAAAAAGCCTTTAGCGGAAAAATCACTAGAGGCGATGGCTCAAAAGCTAGTTGATATGTCAAATAATACCGTAGAAAGGGCAAAAAAGATAGTTAATCAGTCAATAGAAAAGGGATGGTTAAGTCTTTATGATTTAAAGGATGAAAACATCGCTAAAGGAGGGCTTGCAGATGGCGTAATTTTAAAGCAAGGAGAATTTAATGATTACAGAAATATAGGATTTTAACAATGAACAAAAAAGATATAGAAAAAAGCATAGCAGCATTATGCAATCAAAATAAGATACAAATAAGTGAATTGCCACGGTTTACCTTTGGAACAAAAGAAGAGTGTACTCATTTAATTACTGAAATTATGCAGAAAGTTGATAAGACAATTACAAATTTTAGTTTTTTGCCTGAATATAATGAAGTTGCCGAATACCTATCTGATACTAAGGGGAAAGGCTTGTTTTTAGTAGGTTCTGTAGGAAGAGGGAAGAGTATAATAGCTAAAAAAGTAATACCTGTATTATTTCATCTAAAGCAAAATAAAATAGTATCGGTATACGATGCTTTGAAACTGGGAAAGCAAATGGATGAAGCGGAACGAAAGAAGTTTATTGTTATTGATGATGTTGGAACAGAGAGTATCTATAATAATTACGGAAGCAAATCAGAATCCTTTGCAGATTTAATTACAATGGCAGAGCATAACTCTTCAATAGTTTTTATTACAACCAACCTGACATCACAGCAATTTTTAGATAGGTATGGTGAACGAATATTGAATAGAATAGATAAGTTATGCCGTATAGTTAAGTTTGAAGGAAAAAGTTTTAGACGTTAGTATAAAGGGTTATGAGTACATTAAAGATATGCCACAACTGTGGAAAGGAGTTTACTCCTAAAAGGTCAGATGCCATTTGTTGCAGTAGCAAATGCAGGTCTGCACTTAATTATCAAAAAAAACAACGGTTAAAGCAGAGTACCGCACCAATCAACACTGTAAATGAAAATGATTCTAGTTTAGATAATTTAAAAGTAAATGGCTCGCTTGATGTTGGTTATTTAATTGATAAGATTACTCGACTGGAGAGTAAGATAAATACTATTCATCAGCGCATTAATGATAATATCGAAAGAAAGAATGGCTTAATGGCAAATTCTAACTTGCTATTAAAAAAGATAAGTAGTGTCAAGGTTACAGAGTTGTATAAGGTAGAAAACCTATTAAGTATGTCAGATGTAGATTTGTACAATACATTTTTAAACAAATCCTACTTGGAGGAGTTAAGAAAGGGTAACGAATTTGCGCATAATCGGTTAAAAACTGCTGCGGATATTGATTCAAAATATAATCCAACCCATAAAATGCTTGTTTCTAAATTTAGGCTTAGACAAAAACAAAAACTTACCGAAATTTCAAACAAAGTTGAGCAGTTGGAACATGGAATTGCGCAGAATACGCAATCTATTGATGATATTCATGCAAGTAACGATGAACTAAAGCTACAATTGCGCTTCTATGAAAATAGAATAATAAAGATTGAGAGTTTGTTATCCGTTTAGCAATAAACGGATAATTTCCGCGCTTAATCTACACTTATTTTGCGCCGAAAATGCGTTTTTGCAGGGAATAAATACCTCTTTTGATACTTTCAGTGTATGGTTTTGCTTGTTTGGCAACGGAAAAATACCTACAAAATGTTCCAAAACATAGGGTTTATGCGCAAACAATACCCTTTTTGATGCTTTCTGCATAGTTTTTGAGCGAAACACTTACTTTTTGAAGCTTAATACCCCTCCAATCTTTTATACGGTTATTTTCCGAAGACATAAACTCAGCAATATCATCGCTTACATGAATGTTGTGAAAGGAAATCTGAAAACCGAAAGTTTCAAAATAAGCGCAATTATTTTCATCCTGATTTATATAAAAAGAATCTACAAAGGGTGTATCGCTATTTTGGATTAGAAAATCAATAAATTTCGACAAGCCAAACTTAATGCGTGCATAACCGATTACCTTTTTATAATCCTTAATTTTTATTGCACTAATGAGATGGTTGTGTGATGCAATGACGACAAATGCATCCTCCTTGGATGTAATTTTTGTTTTTATTCCTTTTTAGCCTGTTCAATATCTTGCGCAGAAATAGGTTCTTTATCTAATGAAGTTTCTGCTCTGTGGATTAAGAATTCATGAGATATTATAATAGCTGATTTATTTCTATTTAATTAGCAGTAGTTGATATTCTAAATATTATTGTATTTTTGCATCATATCCTGCACATTGTTAACGTGGGAGGCAATGGAAGCCTCTGCTAGATGTTGCAGGATTTTTTTATTGTAGTATATTAAAATCCTGCCTTCAAGTTTATAGAATTAGAATTTGTCTTAAAGTTAGTCCGAGATTATTCCAGATACATCTTGCAATATGGCTAAAAACAGAAATGCATCACTTTTTTAAGTGATGCGTGTAAGATTACGTGTAAATTTCATAATTGCTTGACCATCAAGCTAAACTGCGGAGAGAGGGGGATTCGAACCCCCGGATGCTTGCACATCACACGCTTTCCAGGCGTGCACAATCGGCCACTCTGTCACCTCTCCTTATTTTTGATGCAAGATACAAAAAATCCTAACCAAACCTAGTCAGGATTTTTGCACGGGTTGAGAGGCTCGAACTCCCGACTCCTGGTTTTGGAGACCAGTGCTCTACCAACTGAGCTAAACCCGTATTTGCATCTTTTTTAATGCGCATGCAAAAATAGAATTTAATTTTACATTAACACAAACAAAGAGTAAAAAAAAATGTTGTAAATACTAAAAGTACTGGCTTTCAATGCGCTTTTTTTTATCTTTGCGGCAAAAGGATTGGTGTCGTTATAGGTAATCATCCGAATATAATAATTATAACAAATTAGCACACAACACAAACATAGTTTAATATGGCAATGTATAATAAAATAGCTCTCGTAATTATAATCTGTTTTTCAATTTTTAGCTGTAATCCTTTAAAAAAAATTGAATCAACAAAATCGGTAGCTGATGAAGCTTTTGGCAAAAAAGAGTATTCACAGGCCTACACTTTGTATAACAATTTAATTAATAGTTATCAAAAGAATAATATTACTATACCTGCCAAAACATATTTAAATGCTGCAGAAAGTGCCGTTCAGATGAACAACACTTCCCATTCTGTTGAGTTATTTGAATCTGCCTTAAAGCAAGAAATATCGATAAGGGGAATAAAAGGACTGGTAAATTCCTATATAAAAGAATCTAAATATGAAAAGATAGAGGAAGTTCTTAAGCAATACGAAAGCTTCCTGGTAGAGAACAATGAATCAGGGTATGTTAAAAACCTGAGATTTGAGAATGAAGTATCAAAAGGAAATCAGGAAGGAATCCTTTCTACCTATACTAATTTGGAGGCTCCTGCTGAGGAACAATCCATGATATATATAAGTACTTTAGAGGGATTGGGGAGAAAGAAAGAGGCTGTTGAATTTTGTTCTGAGATGATTAAGAAGAATCCGGATTATTTAAAGGCCAGAGAATACAAAGCTATTTATTATTACAATTTTGCAGAAGAATGGTATAAAAATGAAATGGCCAAATACAATAAGGATAAGAATTATACGGCCTATGTGTATTTAAAAAGGGAGCTTAAGAAAATTTCGGCTAATTACCGCGTAGCAAAAGTAGAGTTTGAAGCACTTCATAAAGCAAAACCCACAGATAAAAAATATATTAAATATTTAAAAAACACCTATATAAGACTGGAGATGAAGAATGAAGCCGCAGATATGGATAAACTATTAAAATAGTAACAGGTTTCAAAAATCACTAATGGGTTTTATAAAAAAAACAAGTTTAATATCATAAATACCGAAAAATGAGTAAAGCAATTGTTCAAAACGATTTTCAGTTCCCTAAGCAAAAAGGGCATTATGTTGGTAAGGTAAGGGATGTTTATAACATCGACGACCAGTATCTGGTTATGGTTGTGTCCGATAGAATATCTGCATTTGATGTGGTTTTACCTGAAGGAGTTCCATATAAAGGTCAGGTTTTGAATCAGATTGCCGAGAAGTTTTTGGATGCAACATCAGATATTGTCCCCAACTGGAAAATAGCTACTCCGGATCCTATGGTAACAGTTGGTCATATGTGTGAACCCTTTAAAGTAGAGATGGTAATACGTGGATACTTAACAGGACATGCGTGGAGAGAATACAAATCAGGAAAAAGAACCTTGTGTGGCATTCCGCTTCCAGAGGGTATGGTTGAAAACCAAAAGTTTGAAAAACCAATAATTACTCCTACAACCAAGGCCGATGTTGGCCATGATGAAGATATTTCCAGAGAAGAAATCCTTGCCCAGGGCTTGGTTTCAAAGGAAGATTATGAAATGTTGGAAAAATACACTCACGAATTATTCCAGCGGGGAACGGAAATGGCTGCTGAAAAAGGATTGATTTTAGTTGACACCAAGTATGAGTTTGGGAAAAAAGATGGTAAAATCTATTTGATAGACGAGATCCATACCCCTGATTCTTCACGTTATTTTTATACAGAAGGGTATCAGGAACGTTTGGAGAAAGGAGAGGCGCAAAAGCAGCTTTCTAAAGAATTTGTGCGTCAGTGGTTAATTGAAAATGGATTCCAGGGTAAGGAAGGACAGCAAGTGCCTGAAATGACAGAAGAATATGTTAATTCTGTTTCAGATAGGTATATAGAACTTTTTGAGCAAATTACAGGTGATAAATTCCAAAAAGCAGAAGGAGATAATATTGCTGCAAGAATTGAGGAAAATGTAAATGATTATTTAACTAGTCTGTAAAAAAAAAAA
>NZ_JAPDPI010000001.1 GCF_026013615.1 Plebeiibacterium marinum | reverse complement strand
ACATTGAAATACATTTGGGTCACCCAAGTTAAAAAAGAAACTCAGTAATAGCAAGGGATACAGAGGGTGACCCGAAAAAGTGCGGAAGTCAAGAATAGTGATGGTAATCGCCGTTGAGTTTTTCTTTAGTGGCTTAAAGCCTATTTTGTTGGATATTTTTAAATAAAAAAGCCTGCAGCAAAAAAATGCTGCAGGCTCTTATATCTTGTAATAAATTATTTACGCTAATTTATCGCCAACAAAAGCTTTGGCTCTTTGTATCGCACTATCCAGTCCTGCGGCATTTTTACCCCCCGCAGTGGCAAAGAAAGGCTGTCCTCCACCGCCGCCCTGTATTTCTTTGGCACAGTCCCTAATTACTTCAACGGCATTAATCTTGCCCGATTTAGCCAAATCATCAGAGGTAATAACACTAAGTTGTGGTTTGCCGTTAACATCAGCACCCAATACAGCAACAAACTCGTCCATCTCATTTTTAATCTGGAACGCTAGGTCTTTTAGTTTGTCGCCAAGCATAGGGTTTACGATTGTAGCTATTACCTTAATTCCGTTTATTTCTTCAGCACTATCCAGGATGTCTCGCTTTTCGATGTTGATAAAATTCTGTTTCATAGCATCCAGCTCTTTGCCTAGTTTACTATTGTCGTTCATCAACGATTCAATATTTTTTTGAAGGTCGCCTGATGATTTAAACATATCCTGAATACCTAAAAGTAGGTTGTGCTGAGTCATAATCATCTCTTCAGCTTTTTCTCCGGTAATGGCTTCAATCCTTCTGATACCTGCAGATATAGAGCCTTCGCTAATGATTTTAAAGAAACCTAGTTCTCCGGTGTGCTGCACGTGTGTTCCACCACAAAGTTCAATGGATTCACCAAATTTGATAGCCCTGACTAAATCGCCATATTTTTCGCCAAACAACATCATGGCTCCTAAGTCGTGAGCCTTGGCAACTGGTATTTCACGCATCTCTTCTAATGCAAAGTTTGATCGTATCCTTTGGTTTACCAGTTTTTCAACCTGTTCCATTTCTTCGCGTGTCATTTTTTGGAAATGGGCAAAGTCAAAACGAAGGTATTCCGGATGTACTAAAGATCCTTTTTGTTCCACATGAGTGCCCAAAACTTCGCGAAGTGCCTGGTGCAATAAGTGGGTTGCCGTATGGTTGTTGGCAGTATTTTGACGGTTTTTGCCATTTACGTATGCTTTAAACTCACCTTTGATATTAGCAGGTAACTTTTTAGCCAGGTGCACAATCAGGTTATTCTCCTTTTTGGTATCAATAATCTCTATCTTTTCAGAACCATTATCGATATAACCGCTATCGCCAACCTGTCCACCACTCTCTGCATAAAAAGGAGTGATGTTAAACACTAATTGAAATAATGTTTTGTTCTTGGCAGTTATTTTACGGTACTTGGTTATGGTAATATCGCTTTCCAGGTAATCGTATCCAATAAATTCTTCCACATCATCCTGCATAAGAGTAACCCAGTCGTCAGTTTCAATGGCAGTAGCACTTCTGGCTCTTTGCTTTTGGGCTTCCATTTCAGTTTCAAACTCCTTGCGGTTTACCACAAGGTCGTTTTCTTTTAGGATCAGCTCCGTTAAATCAAGAGGGAATCCGTAGGTATCGTAAAGCTCAAAAGCAATTTTCCCTTCAACAACTTTATAGTTGCCTTCCTTTGTTTTTTTAACGATCTTATCAAGCATCGAAATCCCGGTTGCCAAAGTGCGAAGGAAAGAGTCTTCTTCTTCTTTGATTACTTTGGTAATCAGTTCTTTTTGATCGATAAGTTCAGGGTATTGATCGCCCATTGATTTTATTAAGGCAGGCAATAGTTTGTACATAAAGGCATTTCTCTGATCAAGAAAAGTATAGCCATAACGTACTGCCCTGCGCAAAATCCTTCTGATAACATAACCTGCTTTGTTGTTCGAAGGTAACTGCCCGTCTGTAATAGAAAAGGCAATAGTACGAACGTGATCGGCGATTACCCGCATGGCAATGTTTACTTCATCACTTTCGCCATATTTTTTTTCTGTTACTTTTGCAATTTCATCAATAATTGGGGTAAAAACATCGGTGTCGTAGTTCGATTTTTTACCTTGCATAGCCATGCACAAACGTTCAAATCCCATTCCTGTATCAACGTGTTTTTGTGGCAGGAATTCTAAATCTCCGTTTGCTTTACGGTTGTATTGAATAAATACGAGGTTCCAGATTTCAATTACTTCAGGATGGTCTTTGTTTACCAGTTCGGCACCGCCTTTTTTTGCAATCTCGTCTTCAGCCCTTAAATCAATGTGGATTTCAGAACAAGGCCCACATGGTCCCATGTCTCCCATTTCCCAGAAGTTGTCCTTCCTGTTTCCATTGATGATTTTATCTTCGGGCAAGTATTTCTTCCAAAAGTTAAACGCCTCCATATCTTTTTCAAGCTCCATTTCTTTGTCGCCCTCAAAAACAGAAGCATATAATCTCGACTTATCTAATTTTAATACATCAGTAAGAAATTCCCATGCCCAGCTGATTGCTTCTTCTTTGAAATAATCGCCAAACGACCAGTTACCCAACATCTCAAACATGGTATGGTGGTATGTGTCATGTCCCACTTCTTCAAGGTCGTTGTGTTTTCCCGAAACCCTCAAACATTTTTGGGAGTTGGCCACTCTTGGAGAAGATGGTTTACGGTTGCCCAGAAAAATGTCCTTGAACTGGTTCATTCCTGCGTTCGTAAACATTAAGGTTGGGTCGTTTTTTACCACCATAGGGGCAGAGGATACAATTTGGTGCTGTTTTGACTCAAAAAACTCACAAAAGCTTTTTCTTATCTCAGAAGCATTCATATTTATTATATTATTATCGTTTTTATTTTGCGAATATACACTAACTTTGGAAGTTGCAAAGGTAGATTATTTAACTAATTTTGCAGCGTATTAGAGGTAAAAATCCTTTTCAAGAATTAAAACTTATTTTCTGCATGTCAAAAGTTAAGTTCAGATACAATCCCGATACATTAAGTTATGATAAAATAGAAACAGGTTTTAAGTATTATGTTTCTCGATTTTTTATTCATTTTGTTTTTAGTGGTTTGTTAGGGTTGGTATATTTTTTCGCTTATACCTACCTTATCGACAGTCCAAAAGAAAAAAGACTGATCAGGGAGAATGCCCGACTAACAACACAGTATGAAATATTAGGCAAGCGCCTGGATGAAACGGTTAAAGTACTGGATGATATCCAACGGCGAGACGAGAATATTTATCGCGTGATATTTCAGGCAGATTCTATTCCTAACTCTATTAGAAAAGCTGGTTTTGGCGGGGTTAACAGGTATGCACCCCTTGAGGATCTGGATAACTCAGAGTTGGTGATTTCAACAGCTAAAAAGCTGGATGTAATTATGAAGCAGGCTTATGTTCAGTCTAAATCATTTGATGAAATTGTGGAATTGGCAAAAAGGAATGAAGATTTATTGAAATGTACACCAGCCATAATGCCTATATCCAATAAGGATTTAAAAAGAACAGCAAGTGGTTGGGGATATAGAATCCATCCTATTTATAAAACAAGAAAGTTTCACTCAGGAATGGATTTTACGGCTCCTACAGGTACCGATATTTATGCTACAGGGGATGGAAAAGTGAGTAAGATCACCCGTGAAAAAACAGGTTATGGTAACCGGATTGAAATTGACCATGGTTTTGGTTTTAAAACCCTTTATGCCCACATGGATGCCTTTAATGTAAAAAAAGGGCAGAAAGTGAAGAGGGGAGATGTTATTGGTTTTGTTGGAAATACCGGAACTTCTACAGCTCCGCATCTTCATTATGAAGTACACGTAAAAGATAAAAAAGTGAACCCTTCCCATTATTATTTTAATGACTTAACTGCAGAAGAATATGAAGAGATGATCAGTATTTCATCTAATTCAAACCAAACCTTTGATTAGGATTTTTATAGCATTCCTTTTTATAATAGATATGGTGTCTGTTTTCAATTTGTAAGTAATATTTGCAAGAAAACTCGATTATATTCCAACCCATACCCTCTGACTCTCCCGAATACAAGTTCGGGACAGGCTCTAAAGGGAAAGGGAGAGTCTCAACCCGCACAGTGCGAGAGGCTTCCCCTTCAGGGGACGAGGGGTTAGCGGTGGGTTTTACTATAAAACAGGAGTTTTCTTGCAGAGACTAAGTAATAACTCATAGTCAAAAGAGTTTTAACACGCCCTTATAAAGTTCCCTTTAAAAACAAAAATTATTTAGGGGACAAATGGCAGATTGGAGCGGGACTGACACGGCTTTTCTTCAAGGTTCCTTCAATAAAACAGTTAATTAGTTGAATAAAACTCAGCTTAATTATAAAGTGAATTTTTAATATATGGCTCAGTGATACCTGCCACTTACTTATTAAGTTCGTTTGCGTGTGGTAGAAATACTGCGTAGTTCGTGCAAAAGCAATCAAACTAAAGCGAGGTGTCCTAAAGGTGTAGCCGTCCTGTCAGCTATAGGCCATCAGCTATGAGCTACTGGCTATCAGCTATGAGCTATCACCTATCACCTATCTACTACCCTCATCTTTACTCGTTAAGCTTTTTTTATTAAATTGATAAGAGTTTTATTTAATAATTGAAGCTATGGAAGGTCTGGTACAAAAATCACTAATGATTCAGGATCATGAGTTAAATTATTATGAAGCAGGTACAGGAACCCCGGTTTTGTTTGTACATGGGATTTCTACTTATTCATTTATTTGGAGGAAGATTGTGCCTTCCTTTGTTGATCTTTACCGAGTAATTGTTGTTGATTTATTTGGGTGTGGAAGGTCTGATTTGAGGGTGGATATATCGTATAGTTTGTCAAGCCATGCAAGCTATTTGCATCAGTTTATGGCAAAACTTAATATTGATAAGTTTCACCTGGTGAGTCATGATGTTGGAGGGGGCATTGCGCAGATTATGAGTGTGATGCATCCTGATAGGATTAAATCAGCGACATTGATTAATACAGTTGCTTACAATTTTTGGCCGGTACAGCCCATTATTTCAATGCGAACCCCGATATTCAGGCAGTTTGCTGCAGCAACTTTAGATTTATGGACGCTTAAGCTGATAGTTAAAAGAGGATTGTACCACCCGGGTGCATTTACTGAAGAACTGGTTGAGCTATTCAGGTCGGGAATTAATTCTAAACCATCCAGGAAATCATTTTTGCACTTTGCAAAGTGTTTAAATAATAATGATTTAATGTCAATAGTAGATGAGCTTCATAACCTGGATACCCCTATTCTGATTATTAGGGGAGTTAAGGATGTTTACCTGGGAGCAGCTATAACCCACGAGTTGGTTAAGAATTTAAAAAACTGTACAGGTATAAGAATTGAAACTGCCGGACATTATGCGCAGGAGGATGAACCGGGGGTAATCATTAAAGAAGTAAAAAACTTTCTGGAGCTGAATGAAAAATAGTAATGTAGATATTAAGCAGTATAAACAGCTACTTGAGCAGGTTGAATACCTGGAGCAAGAGAATAATTTTCTTGCCAACAGGGCAGAAGAGATATTGCTTTTAAGCTTGCTTAGTGAAACCGTGGCTACCATAGATGATGAAACTGTTATTTTGGAAGAGCTGCTGGAGAAAATCTCGATATTGCGCAATATTTCATTCTGTTCGTGCTATGCTAAAACTCAGGTGAGCTATCGAATAGTGTCGGGATATTTTGAGGGTGAAATATCCAAGGTTCATCAGTTAGATATTACCCTGTGTGAAGATGTTGAAAGAGAGCTTATTGATTATCATGTGTATTGTAAAGCTGCCAAAGACTGTAAAGGCGAGTTTCTGGAGAAATTACCATTGAAGGTGTTTGAAAATGCCATGGTATTGATTATCCCTTTTGAAAGCGCATGGGTGAAAAGGGGTGTTTTTATTTTTGTAAGCAACAGTCCAGATCAGAATATTAAAGAGTCAATTCTGATTATACAACAGGCCATCAGGATTATCCTCGACAAAATTGATAAAATAATATATATAAGGAAGATTGAGCAGTTGAACCAAAGCCTTGAAACCAAAGTTGAGCAAAGGACAATGGAGCTGTCGGATATAAATACCAAGCTTATTGAAGAAATTAACGAGCGTCATGCCATTGAAATAGAATTACGTAAAGCAAGGGATAAAGCTATGGAATCAGATAGGCTAAAGTCTGCTTTCCTGGCAAATATGAGCCATGAAATTCGTACACCTATGAATGCAATAGTAGGTTTTAGCGAATTGCTGGCCAATCATATGTGTGATGAAGGTGATGTAGAGATGTATGCCCGCTTAATTCATTCCAATTCTTTATCTCTTTTAAATTTGATAAATGATTTACTCGACTTTTCAAAAATTGAAGCAAATCAATTGGTGATTCGCAAAAGAATGTGCAGCATCAATACGGTATTGAGCGAAATAAAGGCTTTGGGAGATAGTTTGATTATGCAATTTGAAAAGCACAACCTTGTGCTGGAGGTTGATCAATGTACTGATAAAGGGGATGTAAAAGTGTTTACAGACGACCTTAGGTTAAAACAAATTCTGTTGAATCTGGTTAGTAATGCTATTAAATTCTCGTTTGAGGGGGTAGTGAAAATAAGGCATTGTTTAAAAGATCATTTTTGTCATTTTGAGGTTGTTGATAATGGTATCGGGATTTCTAAAGAACAGCATAATGTCATTTTTAACCGTTTTACCAGGGTTTACAACAGCATTAATAAACCCATTTTGGGCAATGGCCTGGGACTCACAATTACCAAAAATCTGGTTGAAATGTTAGGGGGGGAGATTACGGTAGAATCTGTACTTGGGCAAGGTGCCACGTTTCGGTTTTATATTGATGTAAGTGAAAGCCCTGAGGAAAATGAAACAGATATATAGTATCAGTAAGAAAGCTCGTAAAACAATTAAAAATCCAATCGCACACCCCTGGCCCCTAAAGGGGAAATCCCTCGCTCTATACGGGTTGATGGTTCTCCCTTTAGAGATTGTTCCGAACTTTTATTTGGGAGAGTCAGAGGCTGTGAGGAGGGAAGAGATTGGACTTTTCTTGCCAACACTATATAAGTTGTCTTTTTTAGATTGAATATAAACTGATATTTTGTAACATGTGTTACAGTCTGTTGATTATTAGCGGGGTATATTTAAGTAAGTTACTTTATAAAGCTGCATGTCAATGATAAAACAACTGCTGCCTCCACCGCAATGGCAATTGCCTGTTGTAATTGCTTTAGGTGTATTTGTTGGACTTTTTTCTTTTGTGTTTAAGGTTTCAAATGCGCCTTCCTACCTGTCTGATAACCCGGGCACCTGTGTTAACTGTCATATTATGGCTCCCCAATATGCAACGTGGCAACATAGTTCACATAGGGAATGGGCTCATTGTAATGACTGTCATGTGCCCCATAATAATGTGTTGAATAAATACTATTTTAAGGGTAAGGATGGTTTGCGCCATGCTACCATATTTACGATGCGTAAAGAGCCCCAGGTTATTTTTATCAAGAAAGAGGGCGCCGATGTGGTTCATCAAAACTGTATCAGGTGCCATGAACAACAAATAACCGATGCAAAGCTGGCAACAACGGTAAAAAATCATACCGCCCATACTCAGGACCGGAAGTGTTGGGATTGCCATAGAGAGGTACCCCATGGAAGGGTGAATAGTCTTTCCAGCACCCCACATGCACAGGTGCCTTTGCCAACCAGTCCGGTTCCGGCATGGCTAAAACAATTAATGAAATAGAATTCCTTGCAATAAAACTAAACAATATGAAAATGTTAGAAAAACGACCATGGCTTGCGTGGATATTATTTTTAGCCACAATAATAGTTGTATTTTTATTAGGGCTTTTGGCCTCTTCCATTGTAGAAAGAAGGGCTGAGGCATCGTTTGTAAATGTTCCGAAGAATGAACTGTCAGATTTTGAACCAAGGAATGAACTTTGGGGAGAAAACTACCCTAGAGAATTTCAGTCGTATTATCAGACTGCAGATACCTTATTTGCCAGTAAATACAATGGAAGTGCTATGTGGGATATGCTTGAGGTGGATCCCAGGTTGGTAGTGCTTTGGGCTGGGTATGGCTTTTCAAAAGATTATAACCAGGGAAGGGGACATTACTATGCTGTTGAAGACGTTAGGAATACATTAAGAACAGGAGGTCCCGTTGATGCTGACGATGGCCCAATGCCTTCCACTTGCTGGACCTGTAAGAGCCCGGATGTGCCAAGGGTTATGAATGAGCATGGCATTGCTGAGTTTTATAAAGGGAAATGGGCTCGATTAGGGGCTGAGATTGTAAACCCAATTGGTTGTGCCGATTGCCATGATCCTAAAACCATGAACCTGAGAATTAGTCGTCCGGCTTTAGTGGAGGCTTTTGAACGTCAGGGAAAGGATATTGCCAAGGCCAGCCATCAGGAGATGAGGTCGCTGGTCTGTGCCCAGTGCCATGTGGAGTATTATTTTAATAAGAAAACGGTTGAGGGTGCCAATTATTTAACTTTTCCGTGGGATAAGGGCTTTAACGTAGAAGCAATGGAAGCGTATTACGATAATATGGAGTTCAGTGATTGGACCCATAAGTTGAGTAAAGCTCCCATGCTAAAAGCCCAGCATCCGGGTTATGAGGTGTATATGACAGGTATACATGCTGATAGGGGGGTGTCGTGTGCCGACTGTCATATGCCTTACAAAAGTGAGGGAGGACAGAAATTTACCGATCATAAAATACAATCTCCATTAAATAATGTAGCCAATTCATGTCAGGTTTGTCACCGACAGGAAACAGCCAACCTTATTGCTAATGTATATTCGCATCAGGATAAGATTATTGAAAACAGGGATCAGTTAGAAAAACTGTTGGTGAGGGCTCATGTTGAAGCTAAAAAAGCCTGGGATCTGGGTGCAACCGATGATCAGATGAAAGATATATTGATGGGAATCCGTCATGCACAGTGGCGTTGGGATTATGCGGCAGCAAGCCATGGCGGTTCTTTCCATGCTCCGGTAGAAATCAGCAGGGTAATATCCACCGGAATAGATATTGCTCAGGAAACCAGGATTAGTTTGGCCAGGTTGTTTGCTACGCTCGGACATAATATAGAGGTGCCTTATCCGGATATTTCCACCAAGGCAAAGGCGCAGGAGTTTATAGGTTTGGATATGGATAAATTGAATGCGGAGAAAAAAGCGTTTAAAGAAAATTTTGTACCAGAGTGGATCAAAAAGGCTCAGGCCAGAGAAAATTCATGATGGAGATTATCCGGATGTGTTATTAGCAAAAGGGGTAAGTCCATTTAGCATGATGTATATGGGAATTTATTCTCATTTTGATGTTGAATAAAATATAAAACTATCATAGTCATGAGGAATAAATATATAGGAGTAATAGTTATCCTGATGAGTTTATTATATCCTGACTTGTTGCAGGCTCAATTTTCATTATCAGGAGAATACCGGCCAAGAACAGAGTTGAGTCATGGATATAAAAAGCTGGTTAATTCAGACCAGGATGCCCAAATGGTCACTTCGCAACGAACTCGTTTGAATTTAAACTATAGGAACGATTATCTGTTGACAAAGCTTGTTCTGCAGGATGTTCGTTTGTGGGGAGGGCAGGCTCAGTTGGTTACAAATGAAGATTATGCAGTTAGTATACATGAAGCATGGGCTGAGATCATGTTGAGTGATGAATTTAGCCTGAAGGCAGGCCGGCAAGAGGTGGCGTATGATGATCATCGGATTTTTGGCACGGTAGGCTGGGCGCAACAGGCCCGTTCTCACGATATGCTATTGTTTAAATACTCCGGTGACTGGGACTTGCATTTTGGGCTGGCATATCATCATGATGATAATCTTAACGACGATAATCCGGCTACCGCAACGGCACATAACGATGCATACACTTCCCTGCAGTATGTATGGTTTCATAACAACTGGGATGCTTCAAAACTTAGTTTGCTATTGTTGAATAATGGTGTGCCAGATGCAGTTGATCCTGCCAATAAGGTAAGGTATACCCAAACTATAGGAGGAAGGTATATGGTTGAGCTTACCCCGATAACGCTGGCCTCAAATTTATATTTTCAGAATGGGAAAGATGCATCAAACATGGATGTGGGCGCCTATAATTTTTTGATAGAAGTTTCAGGAAGTATTTCGGATAATATGAGTTTTGTGGGCGGGTTTGAACGATTGAGTGGCTCAGACTGGGATGAAACAGATAATAAATCCTTTACTCCCTTTTATGGAACCAACCATAAGTTCAATGGGTTTATGGATTATTTTTACGTAGGGAATCATATTGGTAATGTTGGTTTAAATGACATGTATGGTAAAATAACGGTAAAGAACAATGATGTTACAATGGGGGCACATGCCCATATTTTTTCATCAGCAGCAAAAATAGGCCCTGGCGTCGATAATTATTTAGGTACAGAAATAGATTTGTCTTTGAGCTATCAGTTTAAGCCGGCGGTGAGTTTTGGTTTTGGATGGTCAACTATGCTGGCATCCGATTCCATGGAGGTGTTAAAGGGTGGAGGTGATAAGGGAGCTTTTCAGCATTGGGGTTATGCTATGATTGTTGTAAAACCTCAATTTTTCCCTTTGAAATAATTAAATTTGATTGCAAACAAAAATAGGCCCTCTCTGGTTAACCAAACAGAGAGGGTTTTTTAATGTGACACATAGTATTGGGAATGAATAAAACAAAACTTCGTTGGGTAAAAAGATTTAAAAAATGGCATAAATGGCCGGCAGTAGCAATTGCGCTATTTGCACTGGTGTTTGCGTTTTCCGGAATAGTAATGAATCACAGGAAAATATTTTCACCTTATCAGGTATCCAGAAAGGTGCTGCCTTCCAATTACTCTTATAAAAATTGGAATTTAGGGGCCTTGAAAGGGAGTTTGGTTTTGCCAAATGATACTGTTTTACTATTTGGGAAAATAGGGATATACTCAACGGATCCGGAATTCTCATATTATTCTTGCAAAAACAGAGGGTTTAAAAAAGGTATTGATAACAGGGCAATTAGTTCTCTGGTTTATTATAAAGGAAGTTTGTATGCCGGATCGCTAATGGGATTATTCCATCTCCCTGCACTTGATGGTAGTTGGCAGGAAGTTGAAATTCCGGTAAAAAACAAACGGATTACAGATATTACCATAAAGGATGATACGCTTATTGTTTTAACCCGTGATTATTTGTTAAAGTCGGTAACCGGAAAACAGTTTGATAAAATACAGTTGCCTCAACCGGTTCATTACAAAAGGGAAAGCAGTATGTTTCGCTTTTTGTGGACTTTGCACAGTGGTGAACTGTTTGGAGTGTTTGGGAAGCTGTTTGTTGATTTGTTAGGTATTGTAGTTGTAATTTTGTCCTTAACCGGATTGTTCTATTTTGTTTTTCCGAAGCTTGGCGAAAAAATAATTTCGGACAGAAAGAAAGTCAGAAGGTTGAATAGGATGAATCTTAGATGGCACAATGTATTGGGATATGTTTTTGGTTTGTTTTTATTGGTCAATACAATAGCTGGAATGTTTTTGCGTCCTCCTCTTTTAATACCAATTGCAGGAGCAGCCATGCCCATAGTGCCCTTTACCCATCTGGATAATCCCAATCCTTGGCAGGATAAGTTAAGGATGATCCGCTGGAACGAGTTTCTTAATACTTATATTGTTTCTACTTCAGATGGTTTCTATGTAGTAGATGAAGGGTTAGGAACTCCATTGAAGCCCGTTGAATCGCAGCCTCCGGTGAGTGTAATGGGCTGTAATGTTTTTGAGCCGGTGGCCGATGATACTTATTTAATAGGTTCTTTTTCAGGGTTGTTTAGCTGGAATGTTACCACAGGTTATGTTTTTAATATGATGACCAACCAGGCTGTGTCTAAAAGGGTAAAATCAGGACGACCTGTTTCTGATTACATGGTGAGCGGTTTGGTTCGGTTTAGTAATAAAAAGATGTGGTATCTCGATTACTCAAAGGGAATTCAAGGCTTGGTTCGCTTTCATCAAAAAGCCATAATGCCAGGAAGTATTAAAAAGAATAGTCCTATGTCGTTGTGGAACTTTTGTCTCGAATTACATACGGGAAGGATCTTTGAATCCATATTAGGGCCATTTTATATATTGTATATCCCAGTAGCCGGTATTTGTTTTATGTTGGTGTTGGTAAGCGGTTTTTTTCTTTGGTGGTGGATTTATAGACAATCATAAAATATTAACCAAATATCATTTGGTAAGGCCTTGTTATGGCGTTTTTCAATTCCGAAATACTAAGGTTTCGTGAAAACTGAAAATATGGTTTTTCTTCAAAATAAACAAGGATTGAAGGGACTGCAAAAATGCGATTTTGGGCGGCCAGCTCCGGAGATAGCTTAATGTTGCAATAGCATAGTTGCATATAGGGGAAGTGCTCCTCAACCATTTCATTAATCTTGGGCAACAGAACTTTGCATACACTGCATTCATCATGAGAAAAATAAAAAATAACGCCCTGGTTATTATTTGTTTTTTCCTCAAATTCGTGGTGAGTTGTTACTGTTTGCATTACAAAATTCCTTATGGTGTCTTTCTCAAATGTCCAGAATCGGAAGATAGGTAGTTAATACTGGCCGGTGCTTAATAAAACCAAAGTGCAGGCATGAAGCACTTCAATATTATTATCCTTAGCAAACTCTTCCATTTCAGTATTCTCAGTGCCCGGATTAAAGATAATTCTTTGGGGTTTTAAAGAAGCTATGATATCAAAGTATTTTGCCTGGTGCTTAGCTCCAATATATAATGTTACCGTGTCGATGTCTGCAGTGTCTAATACCTCTGTAGTAATAGGGATCATGTCAATGTTTCCCATGCGGTTACCAACTGCCACAACTGGGTGGTTGTATTCAGTAAGTTTTTTAACGGCTTTATTTGAATATCTTTCCGGATTTTCGCTGGCACCAATAACTAAGGTTTTCTTATTGTTCATGATCTTTAATTTTATCGTAAAGCAAATGCAAATGTAGCAATTTTATAATCAAATCAAAATATACAGATGTTTAGATGTGAGTTGGAAAACTTCCATGATAATATAGATTTGAGAAAAAAAACATAGCGCTTTGCTCTCTGCTCCATACCCATTGGTATTTGAAAATAATAAGCTATCTGCTATAAGCTATCCGCTATAAGCTAATTGCTATAAGCTAATTGCTATAAGCTAATCGCTATACGCTAATCGCTATACGCCATAAGCTACCTCTATCCCTTCTGGATTAGCACTGTTGCATAGGCGGCAATACCTTCCTGTTTACCTACAAAGCCCAGTTTTTCGGTAGTAGTGGCTTTTATGGCAATATCTTCAATGTCAATATTCATCACCTGGGCCAGTACACTTTGCATTTCTGGTATGAGGTTTTTTAGTTTAGGTTTTTCCAGGCAGATTGTAGAATCAATATTGTTGATTGAATATCCTTTTTCTGCAATAATATCTACGGTTCTCTTTAAAAGAATTTTGCTGTCAATTCCTTTAAAGTCATTGGATGTGTCAGGAAAATGGAAACCTATGTCGCGCATATTGGCAGCACCAAGCAGTGCATCGCATATGGCATGGATTAAAACATCTCCATCCGAATGACCAATGGATCCTTTTTCAAAGGGGATATGGATTCCGCCAATCCATAGTTCCTCATTAAAACCTAACTGATGCACGTCGTAACCAAAACCTACTCTAAGCTTCATTGTATTTAAGTTTTTTGAAATAAAAAAATCCTGAACCAAAACGGTTCAGGATTGCAAATATATCAGATATAATAAAATTATCTTCTTTTTCTTCCTTTTCCTCCATTCAGTTCATCAAAGTTTAGTCCTAAAGTAAAACGGATCGTGTTTGCCAAAGGGTTATTTGATGCCATTGTAATTATGTATGAAGCGTCTATTGTTAGCATGTTGAATTTGATCCCTGCTCCGGCAGTTGCAAATTTTCCATTACCCATTGACTCGTCTTCATGATAATATCCGGCTCTAATTGCGAATTGTTCAGCATAGGTGTATTCAGCTCCAAGTGAAAAAGTTAAATCAGTAGCTTTGAAATCACTGAATGATTCAAAAAATGCCGCAGGGACAGATTTTTCACTAACATCCTCTCCTTCTTTTTGTTTTACTACCATAACCCTGTTTACATCAAGGGCAACACCAATTTTATTGTAGCGGTCAATTTCAGTATTGTAAGCCACCCCTAATTTTAAGTTCATTGGCAAAAAGTCGTTGGTGTTTCCATCGTCATATGACAATTTCGAACCAATGTTGGAGAAGTTGACCCCGGAAGAAAATTGACCATTTCTGCCTCCCCATTTAACCCTGTCGGTATAAAAAAAGTTTAAATCTGCAGCAAATGCATTGGCAGGGGAAATAGCATTGTCTCGTACTCCGTTAGTGATGTCGGAACGTATGAACCTGAAAGCCACGGATCCTGAAATATTATCAGAAAGCTTTCTTGCATATGCTGCATCAATAGCAAACTCATTTGGGCTTCCACTAGATACAATACTACCAGAGTTATCTGTAAAGTTAATGTCCCCTAAAGCAAAATACCTGAATGATGCACTAAAGGTTTGCATTTTGTCGATGCGTTTAAAAAAGGTGGCATACATTAGGTTGATATCGTTTACCAGGTTTCTTAGCCATGGAGTGTATGAAATAGCCGCTCCCATTTCCTGATCAAGGAATGCATATTTAGCAGAGTTCCAGTGCTGGGAGTTGATGTCTGGAGATGTTGCAGCACCCACATCACCCATTGCACCCCCTCTTGATTCGGGTGTAATTGTAAGGAATGGTGCTCCGGTTTGAGGCGGCCCAAATCCACTCCCGTCATTGTCACTTTGTCCGTTAATATTAAGAGAAGAAGAGATTGCCACAAACAAAACAGCAACCGTTTTTAAAACTAATTTTTGCATATGATATTTATTTACTTTCATTTTTGAAATTCACTACAAAGGTAAACTCAAAAAAAAGAATTTTATTATGGAACTACCATTATTTTTCCTGTTTCTTTTCCCTTTCTGCCTGTTTGGGAATTTATAACGAGCTCATACAGATAAATTCCGGGCGATAAATCAACAGTCCACTCAATTGGGGGGATTGTGTTGTACAAAGCAACAACTGATTTGTCAAACTGCTTAACCAACTCCCCGTTTAAGGTGTAGATATTAAAATCGATGTTTAATATAGAATTGGGCTCGTCATGCTCAAAGTAAAAATACGTGGTGTTCCCTTGTGCCACAGGGTTTGGGTAGTTTTTAATGCTTGACACCTTGATGGAACTCTCTGCCGAAACCTTAAACTCAATTTCTGATTCAGAAGAATTGTTATAAGTATCCCATGCTTTTACCTTGAGATGGTGAACGCCCGATTCCATTTGTGGAAGCTGGTATGTTACGGTCCCTTTTCTGTAATTATTTAGTTCGCTTTCAAAATAATCATTTAAAATGATTGGATTACTCTTGTTTCCATCAAGCACGCAGGTAATATCGTGCCCTATACCTATTCCGGTTGTATTAATGCCGTTTTCGTCACTAAAATCAGCAATTAAAATAGGAGTAGGGCCTGTTTTTGAACCACTTGTAAAATCTCTGTCGTTAATGTAAAGTGATATGTCAGGTCCTTTTTCATCTATGGGAGCATCTTCAATCATCCCACCGATAGTTATGTTGTCAAAGGCGCCAAAGGCTTCCTTGTTGTCGTCCGAAAACGCATAATAGCTTATTTTACCGTTATCAAAGTTGTACCTGATATCCTTTGGTACAATAAAGTCTATTTCAAATTTGCCATTTACCACTTCTGTTCGCCCTTTGAAAATGATATTGTCATATTCTTCATACTGAAAAGTTCCAATCCCTAAATTGTCTAAAGTTGTAACAAATGATTTTTTGTCGAATATGTTGATGTAAACCTCTCCATTAAAATCACTCTGGATCTGACCCAGTCCATCTGTTATTTCTCCGGTAATGGTGTCTGTACTCAAAGCCAATAGGGCATCAATTTCAGATGTTACATTATCGTTATTTAATGTTAGTGTGTTTACCTTATACCTGGGGAATATGGGTTGTATAGCCGGGTCTCCCAGTAACGTAAAGTTGAGTTTGTTGACACTCGATCCGGAGGCGTTTTTTGTTCGCTTCATGATTTCACCCAGCGTCAATGGTTGGCCATCCTGGTTTAATTCAAAAATATTATCGTATATATTGTCGTTTACTATTTTGTTTAAGCTGGAGTATACAATACGGGTTGTAGAATACAATGCAATTCCACCGCCAAGTTCGTGTGTAAATACAAGTTCCCCTGCAGAAGGTTCTTCATGATCATCGTAACGGCTAAATTCGCAGGTTGCTGTAATAAAAATTGGGAGCTTGTTGTAGTTTTGCCATTGTTTAATGTGTTCGTATGTAATAACATGTTCATGAGATAGTGCTCCGGTACCACCATGTCCTGTATAGTTAAATACTAAAGTGCCTTCATGGAGGGCGTTGTATATTTCTTCTTCCACCTCGGGATAGTTTCCTCCGGTTGAGTTTTGCTCTTTAGTATAGGCGTCAAAAAATATTTTGTTGATGTCAAACTGAGGATAGTTACTGTCTACTTTTTCTGAAATTGAATTGGCGTGTTTCATATGGATGTTGCTGTCTCCGTCATCACCAACAAAAGTTATGGTGTTTTTCCAAGTGTCCAATTCAGCTTCGTATAAGTATCTTCTGGTTTTGTCAACGGCAATTTTGGCTTCTTCAACAGTATTTACAGGGAAACGGCCAATTCCAATATCCAGTTTTTCGGAAGTGATGCTACTTCCTTCAATATCATCCAATAAACCAAAATAGTCATCCGACACATATGAATTTGTGCGATGAAGGGAGTTGATGGACTGGTATGTGATTATCCTTCCTTCATCCGAACCCGGCCTGTTGTCATATGATCCATCACCAAAAAGCAAAAGGTTTTGAGGCCCTTTATAGTTATTGGATCCTGTTCTGTCATAAAACATTTTTGCAAAACTCCTGATGGCAGTAACATCCTTTTTACCGGATGAAAACTCATTGTAAATCTGTTCGTCTGTTACAACGGCATAGGTGAGCCCGTTATATTCATTGTGTATTTTCCCTAAGCGTTCAGCCTGATCAATAAAATCAGGATCACATACAATTAAGTATTCAACATTGGGCAGACCGTGCAGGTCCTGGTTTTCTACAGCTCCAACCAATTTTGGTGTTTCAAAATTACCTGCAGGATCAAAGGCAACAAACTCACAGGCTTGTGGGTTATAATTAAATCTACTGGTGTTACCTGATTGGTTGTGAATGATGTTTTGTGGTCGTAAAGGATCTGTAATGTCCCATATTATAATATTTTCGGAGCTGTTGCTTAGGTTGAACTGCATGTTTTCTCCCAGGTCAGGGTCATTTGCATATCGGAACAATAACTCATCTTCTTCAAATTGAAGCTCTCTGGTGGCATTGATACATATATAATCCAGATAGCCAATTGAATTGGTTGAGTTATTGTATGCAAGTGTCAGGTCTATTTGCTCTGAAACGGGAATAAAGCTTTTATTGATAATGCCTTCCCTGGCAAAATAGTCCAGGTGTTCACTCAGGTCAACAGCAGATATGTTCAGTTTGGTAAGTTCTGTGTCCTGATATAGTAACTTAAAGTTGGCAATTGAACCAGATCTGCTTGCCAGTCCAATTTTAACTTTGGCTTGCTCTTGGGTATGTATGTTGGGGAATGAGAAATTAAAGGTTTGTTGTGGTTCTCTGTAGTATTCAAATTTTTTTCCAAACCATTTGCTCCCGGAGCCTATCAGGTTAATTTCATTTTCTTCATGATAATTATAGTCGACAAATGTATTAACAGCATGTTCATATGTTTCTGGCTGATTGTCAGACTCAGGGATTGATTTTGATGCGTCCTGCTTTTGAGTGATAAAATAATATGATTTGTCACTAAAAGGATGCTTTGTGTGTAAGTACATTTTTTGTGAGTAATCATATTTCCAGGTAACAGGGCCTTCAGCATAAAAATATATGGCGTTGTTATAATGCCAAACTGCATTCTCAACCAAATCGTCCTCTCTGGGCAGGCTGTTTGAAGTAGGGATTAATTTACCCCCATTGCCATAGATGCCAACATTTTCAGGGTTTGATATACCCCAGTTGGCAAGCTGTGTGTAGGTGATTTTATGTATTCCGGTATTGGTTACGCTTATTTTTTTCCAATTTCCCTCAGCCAGAACTGAATGGGTTGCGTACTGGTATGTGCTTGATTTTAATTTGGATTGGACAGCTGATTTATTTGAAGTGTAGCTTATGATAATATCAAAAGATTTAAGCTTTTGAAAAGAAGACGCTCCTTCCTCCATTTTTAATGGGGTGATAGTGATGTCTGCATAAAACTGACCTTTAGATTGAGAAAAACCAAATTTGAATGGGATATCCTTGCTGATACCTGCATTTTTAAAGGCCACATGTTCTGAGGGTAAAGGCCATATAAACTGTTGGTTTTTTATTGATATGCTTATTGAATTCAGATCAATGTTGGCAGGTAAGGCAATGCTTTCAAAATAATATGGCAAGCCAGAATTATCATCTAATCCTGCCATCCCGGTAAAATCGAGCAATACAACATCTTTTTCCTGAACCTGAGTATGGGCAGGTTCGTGCCATGTGATTTCCCTTTTTAGCAAAATATTATCCTGACCCCAAGAATTGATGTAAAAAAACATCAAAACTCCACACCACAATAGCTTATATATATTCATATTTAATCTTTAAATTCTAAACGTATTAATAATGTAACTTGTTTAGTTTATCCGGTTGCAAAAATAAAAAAAGCATAAAAAGTTATACTCTCGAATACCAAATCAAGTTTCAAAACGTTTAAAATGTTGTTTTATTATAAATGGGTATAACAATAATACGAATAATCGAGTTGTTGAATTTATACTGATTTTACGAGTTAAAAGTATTTATTTGAAATAAAAAGGTAAAAAACTTCAAAGAATAATTTTTTGAATATAACCTTTTTCTATTTTTGCAGTATAAGGCACAAGATGCATTTTTACTGATGTATTTATTTAATGCTTTAAAATAAGAAACTTTAAGATTATTAATTCGCTATGAAGTTTAAGACTAAATTTTTTCACATTGCACTAACACTTGGAGTAGTTGCCATGACATCTTGTAGTAAAGGTGGTTCAGGTAACGTTTCTTCAGCAACCGGATGGGAGTACAATACTCCGGATAATGGAGGATTTGAATATTATGCCGGATATGAACAAGAAATAGGCCCTGGTTTAAGATTTATTGAAGGGGGTACTTTTATTATGGGTAGGGTAGAGCAGGATGTGCTTTACGATTGGAATAATGTTCCTCGCAGGGTTACTGTTCCATCTTTTTATATGGACGAAACAGAAGTAAGGAATGTTGACTACAGAGAATACCTGTATTGGATTAATCGTGTGTTTATTGATTATCCTGAGGTTTATAAAAAGGCGCTTCCTGATACTTTAGTGTGGCGTAGACCTTTAGCTTACAATGAGCCTATGGTTGAAAATTACCTTCGTCATACCGCTTATAGTGAATATCCTGTTGTTGGTGTTAACTGGCTCCAGGCTGCTGACTTTTGCCAGTGGAGGACTGACAGGGTGAATGAAAAAATTCTTATCGACAGAGGTATACTTGAATTGGATGTAAACCAACAAGGAGAAAATAACTTTAATACAGAAGCATATCTTTTAGGACAGTATGATGGTATTGCAGGTAAAAGACCAATGCCGGATTTAGATCCAAATAAAGATAGCCGTAGAGTACGTTGGGAAGATGGTATTTTATTACCACGTTATCGCCTCCCAACTGAAGCTGAGTGGGAATATGCTGCACTTGGTCTTATCGGTAATTCTCAAGAAGAGCGTATGACTAACAGGAGGATTTATCCTTGGGATGGCCATATTACCAGAAATGCTGATCAAAAAGAGCGTGGTAGGATGATGGCTAACTTTGTTAGGGGCAAAGGTGACTACATGGGTATGGCAGGAGACCTGAATGATAAAGGTGATATTACTGTTGATGTTCACTCATATTATCCAAATGATTATGGTTTGTACTGTATGGCTGGTAATGTTAATGAGTGGGTAGCAGATATCTACCGTCCACTTTCATTTGATGAAGTTGATGAGTTCAGCCCATTCCGAGGTAACGAATTTAAAACAAAGGTACTTGATGAAGAAGGTTATGTGGTAGAGAAAGATAGTTTGGGTAGGATTAAGTATCGTTCAGAAAATGATAAAGATATTCTTGACAGAAAGAACTACCGTACTTCTGATAACAGAAACTTTGGTGATGGTGATGCTCAATCGAATATTAATCCGGCAAGTGAGTGGTTGGATAATGAGCAGAGCACTTCGGATATGTATGGTGCACATGATGGAACAATGGGTTCATTGGTTTCAGATAGAACACGAGTATATAAAGGTGGTTCATGGAGAGACAGGGCATACTGGTTAAGTCCGGGTACCCGTAGGTATCTTGATGAAAGAGAAGCAAGGGATGACTTAGGATTTAGATGTGCAATGACAAGAGTAGGAAGTCCTGAAACTTATGGAAAAAAGTAATAGCGAAAACTAAATATTTTTTTAAAGGCTAGCCCAATGGGTTAGCCTTTTTTTTATTTTTGTTTTATGGTTAGTATTTCAGAGATATATAAGTTGTTTGTGCAGTCTTCCGGTGTGTGCACAGATACGCGGTCCATAAAAAGGGAGAGCATGTTTTTTGCATTAAAAGGAGCTAATTTTAATGGCAACCTGTTTGCCAAAGAGGCTATAAGGCAAGGGGCATTGTTTGCAGTTGTTGATGAGCCGGAAGCGGCAGGTGACGAGAATATTGTTTTGGTAGATGATGTTTTAAAAACCTTGCAAGAGTTGGCAAGCTATCATCGTAAGCAGTTAAATATTCCAATTATTGGGATTACAGGAACCAATGGAAAGACGACTACCAAGGAGTTGGTAAAATCAGTGTTGGAGTCGACTTATAAAGTGTATGCAACCCAAGGTAATTTAAATAATCATATTGGTGTACCGCTAACCTTGCTTTCAATGGGGAGTGATATTGAAATTGGGATTGTTGAAATGGGGGCTAACCATCCAGGGGAAATAAGGGCTTTGTGTAATATTGCAGACCCGGACTGTGGGTTGATTACTAATGTGGGGAAAGCACACCTGGAGGGATTTGGATCTTTTGAAGGTGTTAAGAGTACAAAGTCAGAGTTGTACAGGCATCTTGAAGGAAAGCAGGGTACTGTTTTTATCAATTCCGATAACAGTCATCTTAAAGGAATGTTGACACAAGGGGCAATTAAGTATTCATATGGAAAATCGGATGATAACAAGGTGGTTTTTGGCAGTTTTCTGAATGGTGATTTTCTTGGGTTTTCGTGTGCTATAGACGGTTGTGAAACGGAAATTAAGACCAACCTGGTGGGTCGCTATAATCTCGAAAATGCCATGGCAGCAGTAACAATTGGCAACTATTTTAAGGTTACCAGTAATCGTATTGTGCAGGCTATTGCCAACTATTTTCCTACTAACAACCGGTCTCAATTAGAAGTTACCTCAAAAAATAAAGTGTTATTTGATGCATATAATGCAAATCCATCCAGTATGGAAGTGGCTCTTTTAAATTTTAAGGATATGGAAGGAGTCAATAAAACTGTGATATTTGGAGAGATGAAGGAGTTGGGTGTTGATAGTGCCATGGAACACAAAAAGCTGGTTGATGCCTTGTTTCAAATAGAAGGCCTTAGAATTATCCTTGTGGGTGAAAATTATAGGGAGTTGGTTAAGGATTCAGAAGTTGATTATTATCACAATGTTGATGAATTGGTATCCTTGTTGAAAGCTAATCCATTGGAAGATGCTCTTGTACTTGTAAAAGGTTCAAGGAGTAACCGACTGGAAAAACTTAAAGAGGTGTTGTAAGCAGAATCATGAAGACTGTGCCCTACTATTTAATTTGGTCTACTTTTTCAATTTCTGCAAGTTCTGTGAATTTTTTTCTTTTGTGAATAAAAAACTGGTTTACTATTGAATGGGGGTACATTTCTTTGTGAACGAATTGTATTCCTGATTTCAGGTTTATTTTCCGTTTGTGATACATTTTTGCAAACGAACCATAAAACATCAGGTGGGCTTTAATAACTGAATAGAAATTTTTAAATTCTCCAGATAAAAGAAATTTGATTCCAGCTAAACCATCTAATAACATCCTTTGCAATAGGTGGATAAACAAAGTGTTGTTAGGAAGGTTTTTGATCAGAAGGAAAAGGTTGTTTCTAAAGTTTAAATATACCTTTCGTGGATTTTTGTAGTCGAGAGTGGCGCCTCCCAAGTGAAAAATTTCGCTTTCTGCAACATAGCGGATATTCCATCCTCTGTTTTTTAGGCGCCAGCATAGGTCAATCTCCTCCATGTGGGCGAAAAAGTCCTCATCGAGTCCGCCTTCCTGAATATATAACTTAGTTCGTATCATTAAAGCAGCACCACTTGCCCAGAATATATCAGCGGAATGGTTGTATTGTCCGTGATCCTTTTCCAATTCGTTGAAAATTCTTCCTTTACAAAAAGGATATCCAAAACGGTCGGTATACCCCCCGGCAGCCCCTGCATATTCAAAATATTCAGGATTACGATAACTTTTTATTTTGGGAACACAAATGGCTGTTTGAGGGTTTTTATCCATTTCTTTGATCATTGGTAATAGCCAGTCTTTACCGGGGGCAACATCAGAATTTAAGAGTACAGTATAATCTGCGTCAATCTTTTTTAAAGCTCTGTTATAGCCTCCTGTAAATCCATAGTTTTTATCCAGCACAATGGTTTTTACAGATGGAAATTCTTCGGCAATTATAGAAAGCGATTGGTCTGAGGATGCATTATCGGCTACTATTACCTCAACATCCGGATGTTCAGAATGTTTTATTACTTCAGGCAAGAACTCCCTCAGTAACTTTTCTCCATTCCAATTTAATATTACAATTGCTACTTTAGTCATTGTTATTTATTCAAATCAGGATTTGCATGCTTCCATCGGTTGTGCGACCAAAGCCAGTATTCTGGTTTTTCTATAATTATCTTTTCAAGATGTTTTGTGTGAATCTCTGTGATTTCAAATTCCTTGCAATCCTTTGGGTTTTCCACCAGGGGTTCAATAATCATATGGTAATAGCCCCTTTTTACTTTATCAAATCTGACAAAAACAACCGGGTCATTGGTTTTCATTGCCATCTTCTCTGTTCCCAGGTGAACCGGGGTCAGCTGGTTTAAAAATTGTGTTTGGTATTGTATTTTACTTCGGGAAGGGGATTGGTCAGAAATCATTCCGATGATAAAACGTACCCTGTCCCTTTTTAATTGCAGCATAGATTTGAATGCCAGTTTCATGGTAAAGTTAAGAGTTCCCCATTTGGAGCGCAGTTTAAGCATGAATTGATCGTAAGGCTTACTTTTTAACGGGTGGTATACCTCACATCCCTGGCATTTAACAAACAGGTTTATTGATGGTATCCATTCCCAGTTGCCATAATGACCAAGCACAGCAATCACATCTTTTCCTTCATCGTAATATCTGTTAATTAATTCAGTATTGGTGATTTTTACCCGCTCCCGGATTTGCCTTTCACTCATGCTTTGTAGCTTGAAGGTTTCCAGGAAAATATCGCTTAAATGGCGATAGAACTTGTTGGCAATTGACTTTATTTCCTGTTCTGATTTTTCGGGGAAAGAGTTCCTGAGGTTTTTGTATACTAACTTTTTTCTATATCCAATTCCCTTAATTATGTAATAGAACAGGTCTGATAACAGATAAATTGCCCAAAAAGGAAGGTATCCTATAAGTTTGATAAAAAACAGACCAATATAAACTCCTGTATTATTCACTTTTCGACACCATTAGTTTATTAACAATTTCTTTGAACTCATCAAAAACCAGAGAGTTTGAAGAAATGATTTCTTTGCCATAAATATAATTGTTACCGCCTGTGAAATCGCAGTTTTTTCCACCGGCCTGTTGTACCAGGAATGCCCCTGCAGCCACATCGTATGGTTTCAGATCGTATTCGTAAAACCCTTCGAACCTTCCACAGGCAACATATGCCAGGTCAGTTGCGGCAGATCCTAGCCTTCTGAGTCCATGGGAGTTTTTCATAAAGTAATTCAGGGAGTCCATAAAGCCGGCCATTTTACTATAGTTTGAATAGGGAAAGCCGGTGGCCAGGAGACTATCGCTGATTGTAGCCGCCTCTGAAACTTGTATTTCTTGTCCATTTAAGTATGCAGGAGCTCCTTTCCAGCTATAAAAACATTCTTTGAGTCCCATTTCGTATACAACACCTAAAATAATCTCTCCATCCTGTTCCAATGCTACGCTTATGGCAAAAGGAAATAGCCCGTGTATAAAATTTGTTGTGCCATCAATGGGATCTATTATCCAGTTGAAATGTTCTCCTTTTTTATCCGAAGTACCTTCTTCGGCAATAAATCCCGCTTCCGGAAGTAATTCGGAGAGCCCTTTTACAAGGCGTTGCTCACTTCCTTTGTCAACATGTGTTACAAAATCATTTTTTCCTTTCGCTTCAATGCGTTTGGATCCGGAAGATTCATCCAGTATATATTTTCCTGTATTTTTTACAAGTTCTACTACAGAATGACAGAGAGTTGCAAAATCCATTTTTGTGAAATTTTAGTTGTTTACAATTTCTGAGTCAAACACCAGTTCATCAATAATTAATGAATTTAATCTGACTGTTTTTATCGAATTCTTCAGGTCTTCGTGGTATGGGACTCTTATTTTTAAATAGTTTTCGGTGTACCCATTCATGAAGCCATTGTTATTGCTGCCTTCAAATAAAACCCTGGCAGTTGTGTTTTCAAATTTCTGGTAAAAGCTTCTGGTTTTTTTATCTGATAACTCGTGTAAAACCTGACTTCTGCGTTTTCTTTCTTCAATGGGAACATTGTGGTCAATAGTTAACGCTTTAGTATTTGGGCGCTCAGAGTAGGTAAACACATGAAGCTGTGATATGTCAAGGTTGTTGATGAACCTATGGGCGTCGTTAAAGTGATCTTTGGTTTCCCCCCTTACTCCCACAATTACATCAACACCGATAAAGGCATGGGGCATTAGCGCCTTAATCGTGTTTATTCTTTCAGCAAAGAGTTCTCTTTGGTATTTTCGTTTCATCAGGGCAAGTACCTTGTTGCTACCTGATTGTAGTGGAATATGGAAGTGCGGCATTATTTTTTCCGACTTCGCTACAAATTCAATAATTTCCTCTGTTAAAAGGTTAGGTTCGATACTTGAAATCCTAAATCTTTTTATTTTTTCAACTTTATCAAGCTCCTTAAGTAAGTCGAAAAAGTTTTCGTTGGTGCTTTTTCCAAAGTCCCCAATGTTTACTCCCGTTAAAATTATTTCCTGAGCTCCTTCATCGGCCGCTTTCTGAGCAAGGGCAACGGTGGTTTTAATATCTGCATTCCTGCTACGCCCCCTGGCAAGCGGAATGGTGCAGTAAGAACAATAATAGTCGCAACCATCCTGGATCTTTAAAAAAGTCCGGGTTCTGTCTCCAATGGAATATGATGGGAAGAATTCTTTGTTGGTAGTAATCTTGCCGGCATGAATTTCACCTGAGGCTTTTTTCTGCAGATCGCCCAGATAATCTGTAATCTTAAATTTTTCGTTGGATCCCAACACCAGGTCTACGCCTGGGATTTCAGAAATGGCCTTAGGTTTCAACTGGGCAAAACATCCAGTTACTACCACAAATGCATTGGGGTTTTGCTTTAATGTTTTTTTTATGGCCTGGCGGCATTTTTTGTCTGCTATCTCTGTAACAGAACAGGTGTTAATAACATATACATCAGCAAACTCATCAAATTTAACCTTAGTAAAACCATCTTCAGTAAGCGAACGTGCTATGGTAGAGGTTTCACTAAAATTCAACTTGCATCCTAAAGTATGGAAAGCTACTTTTTTCTGCAAAAACATCGACTTATCTATCATCTCTTTAATTAAATTAATGGTATGCCCGGGTATTTAAAGCCAACAAAGATAGGTAAAAGGATTCAACCCGAAAATGTTGAGTGATGATTTTGTTTTTTTGCAAAAAAAAGGCTTGCATAAAGCAAGCCCATTTTAAAACGAATGTTCTTTTTTACATACTATTCTATTGCAGAGCAGTGTTGATTGATGGATATTGAATCAATAATTGGTCAATTTCATCAATTAACTCTTTCTTTTTTTCCTGAAAAAGCTCTTTGTAATATTCAATACCGGCAAAAACATTTTTTTGAAAAGCAATCAACTGTTTCTTTTCTTTTGCATCTTCCGGTTTTGACAGGAATTCTTCAATACGTTTTTTAAATATATCGAGGTACATACCCAGCTCCTTAGTGAACATGTGTGGTCGTGGACGATCATCCAGCAGGTTTGTACGTCCGTAGATGTGATCCACCATTTCTGCCAAAGTAGATTCTTTTGAGAAATAGGCCAGATTAGGTCCAGGGCATACAGTTACCTTATCGGTAGGTCCAACCGGAATGTCCTTTGATTCAAGCAGTGAAACCCCTAGTCCTACACATAAGCATTCCTTCTCAATAATAGCGTCGTAAGCTTTTTGATAATCTTCCTGTGGAAGGTTCATTTCCTTTAGCTCAGCAAGTTTTTTACTTTGGTACTGTTTTGAGGCAGTACAAATTGGTTTTTCGGTATACTCAGTATTGTATTTTAAATACTGTTTTGTACACGGCATACCATGTTTGCCTGCCTGAGCATTTGCAAGGCGCTGTTCGCTCATCGAAGCCCATTTAACACTGTTGAACGGAACTCCAAGTGGAGATAAACCACTAAAGTACAGTTCGTCTTCTTTTGCGTTTTGTAAAAGCTTTAATGTTTTTACATCGATACTTACCGCTTCCGGAACCAACATAAATGGGGTACCCCATCCAACGCCGTCCATCTGGTAGTATTTAAGTAAAAAGTTATGTTCTTCGTTTGTGCCAACACCTCCCTGAGCCGTGATTTTCATTTCAGGTGTTTCTGCCGGAATAGCAAGTTCTTTTTTTGCTAAAGCGGTTTCGTATGCGTTCTTGCAGGTTTCCCAAAGTTTTTCCTTGTTCTTTCTGAACTCGTCAAGGATTGGGCCAAACAATACACCATTGGTTGGAAACGCGTGGCCTCCACAGTTAACTCCACTCTCTATGCGATATTCTGAAACCCATATTCCTTTTGCAGCCAACATTTTTCCCTGCACTAAGGCAGAGCGGAAGTCGCTTACTTTAAGTATGATCTTCTTTTTTAGTTCTCCGTTTAAATCGGGGAAGAAGTCTTTGAATTTTTCAATATAGCTATAAAGGCGTGGGCTCATGCCTGCCGATAACACTAACGATGAACTAAGGTTACTTTTTGCAAAACCACGTAATGCAGCATGTGCATCATTGTACTCAATAGGTAATTCCTCTCCATCCTTAGAGTTAACTTTGTCCAGCTTGGTCATGATATTAACATCAATATCCCCAATTGGCAAGTGATCGTTAATCCAATTACATAACTCTTCTTTTACCTGACGGCTTTTTTCAGCAAAATTAAACTTCTCTTTTATCGAAGAGAAATCAGGCAACATACTGAAATACTTTTCAAATTCGCTGCCTTTTTCAATGGCCGACTTTTTTAAGTTAGCCACTTTTGATGATACGATTTCGTCTACCATGTTCAGGTACGAGGTGATACGCTCAGCTCTAAAATCTTCAACCTTTTCAGAAATAGCCTTAAAAGGAAGGTCGAATTTTTTGCAGTAGAACTCTCTCATTTGCTCCATTAACTTATCGTCGACCAATGATATAACCGAGGAAATACCATATGGGGCAACCTTAATGGGCGTGTCAAGAGTGTATCCTAAACCGAGTACCGGAATATGGAAAGTGTGTTTTTTTATTAAATCCATCTATTTTATGGTTGATTTTGAATGTGCAAAGGTAATTGATATATAAGTACAAAAAAAACGACAAAAATATCGTTTTGTTCTAATATTCAGTGATTTTGAATATGGATGTTTTTTGTACTACATTATTGGTTGAGTTCTTTTTTTATTAGTTGCTGTATATCAGCAACTAAGGCTTCTGTATCTTTCCCCTTTGGTTCAATAGGATCTAATACTGTATATGAAATTTTTTCGCCAAATTTTAAAGGAAACATGCCTTTGTACATCATTCTGCTGTGCCCGTCAATTACAAAAGGTACTATTATTGCGTCAGGAGCAGCTCTTAATAGGGTGTTGATCCCGGCTGGCATAAATTTTTTAACTCTGCCGGTTTTGCTTCTGGTACCTTCGGGGAAGATACAGGCCGCATAATTGTTTTGTTGTATTAATTTGCCCAGTTTAAAAATTTCCTTTACCGACTGTGCTCCGTTTTTGCGGTCAATTAATGCTGATTTACCGTGCTTTAAGTTGTAAGAAATACTGGGCAAGTTTTTGCCAAGCTCAACCTTGGATACAAATTTTGGGTAGCATTTTTTAAATCCGTGAACAATGGCAGGGATATCGTAAAGACTTTGGTGGTTTGAGGCTATAATGATAGGGCGACCCTGGGGTATTTTTTCCAAACCATTAAACCTGATTCTGCAACCCATGATGCGTAATCCATATACCAAATGGTAATTTAATATGTCTACTACTTTTTTACGTGCCTGATCTCCAAAAACATGGTGGGCAATAACCTGGATCGGATGAAAGATTAATAACAGTAAGCCAAAATATAAATGAAATAAAGGAGTAAAGATGTACCCAAGTATAATATTCATTGTTAGAGATGTTTAATTTAAGGTGCAAAAAAACAAAAAATACATGAAACAACCATGCAAATTCAATCAATTAAGTTGCACACCGGGCAATGATTGAATTTATTCAGGAGTTTTATTAATAACAGATCGTTAGATTTTAGATAAGAGATAAGAGACTCATTTACAAGATGCTTAAAATGAGATTTTTACCCAATCTAAGTTGATTTTATTAAGTATCTCATAATCTTATACTTATAAAAAACTAACGAACTATTGATTTAATCATTTAAATTAATTTAAAACAGATTGATACATGTATGTAAATTTTAATTAAATAGAGGTAAGCAAAATGTGTTTTTGGAAATGGAAATATTTATAGTTATAACTTTTAGTTATGGGTTATAACTAAAAGTAAAACTTATTTGTGTGTAAACTTTTTAGCAAACCACTTAAATCATATATTTTTGTCCATCAAAGATTAAAAGTGTTATGAGTAAAGATTTTACACCTACTCCATATATTTTGGAGTCAGTTAAAACCGGAAAACAATTTAAGGATACGGGATGGACACTGGATGCCCCTGATGAAAAAGATCCTACACTGATAAGAGCCATATATAATAAAAAGCAGATAGAAGTTAAAGATGCCTCATATGGTGTATTTCGTTTCGCCGACTGGTTGCCAGTACATAAAATGATGGAAGGCTCTTCTGCACCTGTTACATATAAAAGTGAGGGTTTGGCTAAATGTTTAGGGTTGTCGAACTTGTACATCACCTTTAGTGGATATTGGCCCGAAAAAGGTTCTAATTTCCGAACTTGTTCCTTTAAGGAAACAGAAGCTTATGCTGTGGGAGGCAGGTTGGAATCAAGCAATGGAACTGTATTGGTAGTTGCTTCTGCCGGAAATACAGCTCGTGCATTTGCCAGGGTATGTTCCGATAACAATATTCCATTGCTGCTTTGTGTACCAGAGGACAATATTAGTGCTCTTTGGTTTGATGAGCCGATTAAAGATAACGTGAAGTTGGTTGTAACAAAATCAGGAAGTGATTATTTTGATGCGATTCACCTTTCAAATATGGCTTGTGAGTTGGATGGTTTTGTTGCTGAGGGAGGGGCAAAAAATGTAGCCCGCCGTGATGGAATGGGAACAACAACCTTATCAGCTGTAACTACCATAGGAAAAATTCCTGAATTTTATTTTCAGGCAGTAGGAAGTGGGACAGGTGCTATTGCTGCCTGGGAAGCGAATAAAAGACTGATTGAAGATGGAAGGTTTGGTAATAATCTGATGAAGTTGATGGTGTCTCAGAATACTCCTTTTGTGCCTATACATGATGCATGGAAGGCTGATTCAAGGGATATGTTGCCTTTAGATGATGATGTTGCCCGTAAGCAGGTTGAGGAAATTGATGCAAAAGTGCTTTCAAATCGTAAGCCTCCTTATCCCGTTTGTGGTGGTCTTTATGATGCCATGAAAGAGGCTGGAGGTGAGGTGCTTTGTGCTACCAATGAGGAAGCTGCTGAGGCTGCCAGGGTGTTTAAAGAAGTTGAGGGGAATGATATTCATCCGGCTGCTGCTGTAGCAACAGCTACTCTTATAAATGCTGTAAAAGACGGTGTCGTTAAAAAAGATGATTGCATAATGCTTAATATCACAGGTGGTGGAGAAGAACGCTTTAAGAGCGAAAAAGAAATTGTATACCTGAAACCAGCTCATGTATTTGATATTACTCCAAGCATGGAAGATGTTGAAAAGGTATTGAGTGAATTGTTTCAGAAGTAAGCCAAAAGAGATAAAATAAGAAAAAGCACAGTGGATTTCGCTGTGCTTTTTTTGTACAGGCTTTTGTATGGTTGTTGAGTGTGTAAAAATATCGGAGTGTGATTTAATTTAGCTACATAAAATTTTATTCAAACAAGGGTTGATAGATAAATTCTTATATTTGCCTGATATAGGAGCTGGATGTTGGATTCAAAACCATAATGAGGTTAATATTTAGTTAAATGTTGATTGTCTGCTTTGTATTGGTTATTTGTCTCTTATATTTATGCTTGGGTTTTATTTATTAATAGTGAGGTTATATATGACTAACCTCTGATAAAAAAAAGTAAAAGATGAACATTGCTTTAGTAGGATATGGCAAAATGGGTAAAGAAATTGAAAAGATTGCCATTGAAAGAGGACATAAAGTAACGGCAAAAATCGATATGCAAACCAATGATACTTTTGATGGGGAAGGATTTGCTGCAGCTGATGTGGTTATTGAATTTACCGTTCCAGAAGCGGCTTATAATAACTATCTGAAATGTTTTGAATATAATAAACCTGTTGTGTCAGGAACAACGGGCTGGCTGGATAAAATTGAGGAGATCAGGGACTTTTGCGAAAATAAGGGTCAAACCTTCTTTTATGCATCTAATTTTAGTGTTGGGGTTAATGTGTTTTTCGAAATTAATAAAAGGCTGGCAAAATTGATGAATCCATTAACTGATTATGAAGTGAGTATGGAAGAAACTCACCATATTCATAAATTGGATTCGCCTAGTGGAACTGCCATTACTCTTGCCGAAGGCCTTATTGAAAATATCGACAGAAAGTCGGGTTGGGTTGAAGGTAAGGAGGCCGGGAAAGAGGAGATTCATATTGAGGCTTTCCGAAGAGATGAGGTTCCGGGAATTCATACCATAAAATATGATTCCCCTGTTGATGAGATTGTAATTCACCATAGTGCTAAATCACGTAAAGGTTTTGCCTTAGGAGCAGTGATTGCTGCTGAGTTTGCAGCAAAAAACAAAGGCTATCTGGGAATGAGTGATTTGCTTAAGTTTTAATATTATAAAAAGAAATTAGTAATGCCTAAAGTTTCTTTAGCAAAGTGGATAAGGTTTTCAATAGCAGCCTTAGTTTATTTTTTATGGGTATTATGGGTGTGTAACTATTGGTTGTTACTGGGATTGCCTATAATATTTGATATTTACATTTCCAAAAAAGTACCTTGGGATTTTTGGAAAAAAACTAAAGATGGATCTAAACCAGCGGCATGGGTAGAATGGGTTGATGCCCTATTATTTGCCCTGGTAGCGGTGTATTTTATTAACTTGTTTTTATTCCAGAATTATAAAATCCCGACTTCCTCACTGGAAAAGTCGCTTTTGGTAGGCGATCACCTTTTTGTAAGTAAAGTAACTTACGGACCTCGTATCCCAAACACACCTTTGTCGTTTCCATTGTTGCAAAACACAGTGCCTATCTTAAATACAAAATCATATTCTGAATGGCCTCAATGGGAATACAGGCGATTAAAAGGCTTTAAAGAAGTTGAAAAGGGAGATATTGTTGTCTTTAATTTTCCAACAGGAGATACCGTTCCATTTAATATCACAAACCCCGATTACTATATCTCTTGCAGGAGGGAAGGTATTGGCAGGGCCAATTCTAATCCGTCCTTGTTAAAGGGATTTGAAAACAGGAGCCAGTGGGAAATCAATTCACGCTTGCGAGAGTTGGGTAAAGAAAATATATTAAAGAACAAAGCCACTTGGGGCGAAGTGCTTTATCGTCCTGTTGACAGGCGGGATAATTATGTAAAGAGGTGTGTCGCAGTAGCAGGGGATGAGTTTGAAGTTAAGAGCAATCAAATATATATTAATGGTGAAAAGGTTGTGAACCCTAAAGGATTACAGCATTTTTATAATATTATTACTGACGGGACAAAGTTCAACAAAAGGTTTTTGGATAAACTCGAGATCTCGAATGAAGATATGCGATTTTTAGGAAATGGTCCTAGCTTTACTTTACCGCTTACAGAAGAAAAGGCCAATGAACTTAAAGAATATCCATTTATCCGCCAGATGGCTATGGAGGAGGAGTTACCTGATTCAAATTATACGCAGACATGGCCTTATAGTACAGATTATAATTGGAGTAGGGATAATTTTGGACCCTTGTGGATTCCTAAAAAAGGAGCATCCGTTGAATTGAGCTTGAAAAATCTGGTGTTGTACGACAGGATAATTACTGCATACGAAGGGAATACGCTGGATGTAAAGAATGGTGAGATTTATATTAACGGTGAAAAAGCAAAAGAGTATACCTTTAAAATGGATTACTACTTTATGCTTGGAGATAATCGCCATCAGTCGGCAGATAGCCGTTACTGGGGATTTGTTCCGGAGGATCATGTAGTAGGTAGGCCATTGTTGGTGTGGTTATCTCTTAATAAAGATAAACCGCTCTTTGGAGGAAAAATCCGTTTTGACAGGTTTTTTAAGTGGGTTGCCAACGAACAATAAAATATTAATTGATAGTAGAATAATGGAGTTGGTGTTTTTATGCTGACTCCTTTTTTGATTAAAGAAAAGACATTGCCAAGGGGGGTGTTAGAGTTTTGTCATGAAATACAGGGAGATTATAAAATTAGGTATAGCAATTGTTTTTTTTATTTTAGGACTATGGACAGAGAGCCTGTTGCCTTTTGTTGTCATACTCCTTTTAGCGGATTCTGTTCAAAAAGGGCCTTTTATAAAAATTGTAACAGAATTTTTGAAGAAGGTACTAAAAAAGAATTATGTCTACGCAGAGTGGTGTATTGCTGCTGTTCTATCTTTGTTTTTATTGGTATTTATACATAATAACTTTGTAGGAGTATATTCATTCCATACTTCATCGATGAATGGAACCTTGGAGCCGGGAGATATTTTATGGGTAAATAAATTAAAGCCTGGGACCGGGAAGTTTGTGAACTCAACAAAATGGTTTCATAGAAGTTATGGTATTAAAGATTTGCAGCGTAAAGATGTTGTGATGTTTAACTTTCCTGAAGGAGACTCCTTGTTAAAAAACAGGCCAACTGATAGTTATTACTATTTGAAGAGGTTGTATGGAGAGGAGGAGTTTAGAGGAAAAATGGAAAATCTCCGGTATTATCCGGTTGATCAGCGACCCCGTTTTGTTAAAAGGGTATATGGATTGCCGGGTGACACGGTTATGATTGAAGGTGGGAGAGTGTTTTGTAATAATATTGAAATAAATTACCCTGAGTATTCAATTGGCAGGTATTTGGTTGAAGAAAGCATAAAGCCTGATCTGATAAATCAAGGGATCAAGCCATATAATGAACTCACAACCGAAGAGGGGTTAGTGTGGGAATTGTATGAAAAAGATATTGAAGATGCTACAGGTATAGAACCAGGGTGTTTACCCAAAAATTATCCTGATCGCCTGGTGTTTCCTTTTTCACAACATTTATTATGGAATATGCATAACATGGGGCCAATATTTATTCCTAAAAAGGGAGTGGAAATAAGGTTAGATATGGATAATCTGAAGTTTTATGAAAGGATAATCTCTGTTTTTGAAGAAAATACGTTGGAGTTGAAAGGCGAGAAGATCTTTATTAACGGAAAAAGAACTGATTCGTATAAATTCAAAATGGATTATTATTGGGTAATAGGCGATAATAGGCCACATTCGTTTGATAGCAGGTTTTGGGGATTTGTACCAGATAATCATATATTGGGTAAGGTGGAAAAGGTTTTGTTTTCAATTGATCCGAATGCAAAATCAATTTTTAAGTTTAGAAGTGATCGTTTTTGGAAAACCATAGAATAAAAATATTGCGTTAATAATTAGATTTGTACTCTGTAGGTTTGTTATAAAAATATTGAGAAATGAAGTCTTTGTGGTTTTTAATTATACTTGCATTTTTTGTAGTAGTATTCTCTGTTCAGAATGCAGAAGTTGTTCCCATTAAATTTGTTATTTGGGAAGGAGAGGTTTCGTTGGCTATATTGTTGATCCTGACTTTTTTGTTGGGGTTGATTGTGGGGGCGATCTATTATGCTGTACGTATAAGGAAAAGTAAAAAGAATCTAAATCCGGTTGGAGATGTTGCATTCGAAAAAGAAGAACAAAGTGATATAGAGGGTGACAAAAAGGGGGGTGTAGATGAAACATATTAAGGCTCTTTTTTCGATTAATTATTTGCCATCTGTGCAATACCTGTCGCATTGGGTAAATAGTGAACGCCCAATAATTGAGCAGCACGACAATTATATTAAGCAGACATACCGTAACCGATGCGATATTTTAGCTGCAAATGGAGTAATTCCATTGACAATTCCTGTAGCCAAAGGCAGGCGCCCCAAAGTTAGTATGAGGGATATTGAAATCTCATATGATACCAGGTGGCAGTCGTTACATTGGCGCTCAATTGTGTCAGCTTATAATTCGTCTCCGTTTTTTGAGTATTATATGGATGCGTTTCAACCATTTTATGAAAAGAAATATCGTTTTCTGTTTGATTATAATGTTGAATTGATGATGGCCGTTCTGGATGCTCTGGAATTGGAAACAAAGTTGGTTTTTAGCGAAGATTTTGTTGTGGACCCTATAGGGCAAATGGCTGATTTGAGACAGGTTATACATCCTAAAAAGGATTATAATGAACTGGATCCGGACTTTAGTCCAAAAGAATACCGACAAGTTTTTCAGGATCGTTTTGAATTTACACCCAACCTGAGTGTTATAGACTTGATTTTTAACAAGGGTCCGGAAGCAATTGATTGGTTGGAAGATGGACTGAATGGAGTTGTTGGATGCTGATTAATGGTTACTGATTGCTTTTTTGCGTGTAAATTACTCAATAAATTCAATAAACTCCCGGATAATGTCCTTGTGATCAAAAGCTAAGGTGGGCAGGTTGTTTAATTTAAACCACTGGGCATCTTTTGCGTCATCCATGGCAGTGGCCAGAAGTTTAGACTCTATCAAAGCATAAAATACTACAGAAACCGTTCGGCCCCTGGGATCTCTGTTTAGGGTACCGTATGTTTGGAATTGTTTTAAGTCAATACCCCGGATTCCTGTTTCTTCCTCAAGTTCTCTTTTTGCCGCATCTATCAAATCTTCGTCCATATCCAGGAAACCTCCGGGGAATGCCCATAAGTCTTTACATGGATCATTCTTTCTTTGAATCAGGAGTAATTCCGGAGCGCTATCTTTTGTAACAAGGATAATGTCTACAGTAACTGCCGGACGAGGATATTGATATGTAAAACTCATACTTATTGAGGGATGATGCGTTTAATAACCCTGAGTTTATGGCTGTATTTATTGATATCCTTATTGAAAATTCCCTGATGATCAATATGATCTATCCTAACCTCACCGTAGGCGTGTATGATCTGTCCTTTTCCTAAGCAAATACCAACATGTACGATGTTTCCCTCTTCGTTATCAAAAAATGCAAGGTCGCCAACTGTTGCTTCTTCAACAAAACTCACATTGTCACCCAGTTCAATTTGCTGGTAAGCATCACGAGGAAGCCAATGTCCGTTAATTTTGTATACTATCTGTGATAATCCGGAGCAGTCGATGCCAAAGAAAGATCTTCCTCCCCATAAATAAGGAGTATGTAATAATGAAGTAGCTACTTCTCTTATATTTAATTCTTTTTTTGATGGGATGGATCCTGATATAAAGTATTCGTTTTTACCAATGGAAAAACTGTTCATTTCATGCCCGTTGAATACGATTCTGCTCCCGGCAGGAATCACCATTGGAGTACTGGAGTTTTCCTGAACAATTTTAATTTTTGGAGTAGGAACCATCCATGCATCCGCCTTCTTCCATAATTCATACTCTGTTGCTGCTACCGAAAAAATAAGCTTAGAATCAATCCATCCTTCGTATCCATCGAAGTCCATCTTGATTTTTGCCCACTTTTCAGTTTTTTCAGTAACAATAAAAGTTTCTCCAAAAAGAATCTGAGTAACTAGTTCAGACCTCTCAGAAGGTTCTTTTCTGACTGGTATAAAGCTATATACGCTAATTGAACCGACCATATATTATTAAAATTAGTGGTGCGAAGATAACTAAATATGTATAAATATGAGGATAGGCTCCTATTTTTTATCATTTTGAACAGGCCGGTTGAGTCTGAATTTATGTTTTTTTGACCATCTTTGTTAAAATAATTTTTCTCCTATGAAGAACTTTCTGTATAAATTAAAAAGGTATTCCCAGACTACATATCGGATATTGTTGTTTTTAGCTGCAGTTTTTTTAATTGCAAACCTGATGCCCCGCGAGGGAAAGTTTCAATATGAATTTAAAAAGGGGGAGCCCTGGAGGTATGAGGTTTTAATTGCGCCTTTTAATTTCAGGATATACAAAACAGATATAGAGTTAAATGTAGAACGGGATAGTATATTAAAAAATTTCAGGCCCTATTTTGTTCAGGATAGTACCGCTTACTCTAAAGTAAATGAAGGATTTTTACTTGAATATACAAAACGGTTGACTGAGTATAAGTCAAAATACAAGTTTTTACGGAGGCGTTATCAAAATACATCAACAGATGAATATATAAAAAATGTTGCTGATAGTCTTTTTAGGCATATTTCAGATAAGGGGGTTATTTCACTTCCTGATGAATACATGGAACGAAGTGACCAGCTGGAATTGATGTTAGTAAGAAACAATCTGGCAGAACCATATTTGTCGTCTGAGTTTTATTCGTTAAGATCCGCCTACCAGTTCTTTACGCGTGAATTGGCAAAGTCTTTGGCCTTGGTGACAAATGATTTTGAAAGTGTGGAAGGATTTGTTTCTGAGTTACAGGTGGAGCGGTTTCTTGTGGCAAATGTTTCCATGGATGGAGGACGATCCGAGTCGGAGAAAAGCAATCTTTTGAAAAACATGGCGTTGACTAAGGGGATTGTTTTGGCCGGGCAAAAAATTATTGATAAAGGAGAAATTATTGATGAGCAGGCATTAAAGAAATTGGATTCCTATAAAAAAGAATATGAAGCCAGGGTGGGTACGCTCTCTGAATATAATATTGTATTTGTGGGCCACTTGTTGATCAGTTTCTTGTTTTTAACAGGGCTTTATCTGTTTTTGTACTTTTTTAGGCATGATGTATATAGTAATTTGAAATACGTTACGTTTTTGTTGCTGATTTTATGTACCGTTATAGCATTGGCATACTTATCTTATCGTATTCCTGATATTCCAATGTGGGTCATTCCTTTTACCATTTTGCCACTGATTGTAAGAACCTTTATGGATGCCCGTTTGGGATATTTTATTCATGTAACCGCTATTATCCTTGCATCATTTTTTAGCCATAACAGCTTTGAGTTTATCTTTTTGCAAATTCCTGCAGGAATCACAGCCATATTTAGTTTGTATAAAATGGTGAGAAGGTCGCAGATTGTACGTTCTGCCATATTTATTTTTATTACTTACTCATTGTTTTATACTGGGTTAACCCTGTTGCAGGAAGGCGGTTTTGAGAGTATTAATTATGAGTATTTTCTCCTGTTCACCATCAATGCCTTTTTGATTTTTATAGTTTATCCGTTGATATACATATTTGAGAAGTTATTTGGTTTCTTGTCGGATGTTACATTGGTAGAGCTTTCCGATACTAACCACCCGCTGTTACGTAATCTGGCCGAAAATGCACCCGGTACTTTTCAGCATTCGATACAGGTTGGTAATATAGCCCAGGAAGCGGCTTATAAAATAGATGCAAACCCATTGTTGGTCAGGGCGGGAGCCATGTATCACGACATAGGGAAGACTGCCACGCCTTTATATTTTACCGAAAACCAGATTTCCGGGGTGAATCCCCATAACGATATGGATTATGAAGAAAGTGCTAAGCTTGTGATTAATCATATTGAAGAAGGAATAAAGATAGCCAGGAAGTATAATCTACCTGAAAAAATCATTGATTTTATTGCTACACATCAGGGTACTACTAAAGCTAAGTATTTTTATAATTCCTATATAAATAAATATCCCGATAAAAAACCAATCGAAGAGAATTTTACTTACCCGGGACCTTCTCCTTTTACAAAAGAAACCGCAATCCTGATGATGGCTGATTCAATTGAAGCTGCATCCCGGAGTTTAAAGGAGTATTCTGATGAAGCTATTGATAAGTTGGTTGAAAATATTATTAACGGACAAATTAAAGAAGAGCAGTTTTTTAATGCACCAATAACCTTTAGAGAAATAAAGGAGGTGAAAGAAGTGTTTAAGGCTAAGTTAAAAAATATTTACCATGCCAGGGTGGCCTATCCTAAAATCAAAAAAGGAAAGAAATAAAAATAAAAAAGGGAAGATTTAATCTTCCCTTTTTTGTTTTAAAACTTTTCGTAACCATCATCATTTTTTAAGTCCAGATCAATTACTGTTTGCCTGTTTTGAGTTGTACTCTTGGTGGTTACTTTATTTCTTGCTGTGGTAACCGTATTTTTTGTTTTGTGGTTACCTTTTGTTTTATTTTCAGAGAATTCATCACCTAACGTAAATAAAGAAATTGAGTTATTTAGCATGTTTGATAATGCCTCAAGTTCTTTAGATGCTGAATTTATTTGTTCTGAATTAACAGCATTTCGTTGAGTGATTTGATTTAATTGCTGAAGTGCATTGTTTATTTGCTCAACCCCTGCTACCTGCTCTGCTGATGCGGCTGTAATATCCTGTACCAGGTTTGCCGTTTTTTCAATCTCTGGAGTAATTTCAATTAAATTTCTGGATGCTTCACTGGAACTTGAAATCGTATTTTTTGAAGCATTGTTAATTTCAGTTGCAGCCTGCTGACTTCTTTCTGCTAATTTTCTTACTTCTGCAGCAACTACTGCAAAACCTCTTCCTTCAGCACCTGCCCGGGCTGCTTCAACAGCAGCATTTAGTGCTAATATATTTGTCTGGAAAGCGATGTCTCCAATGATTGAAATTTTTTCTGTAATGTTTTCAAGATATTGTTGGGCAAGTTCAGAGCTTGCGTTGCTCGTCTTTATGCCCTCAGCTGCCTTAGTGGCAATTTTTTCAGTTTCCTTTGAATTTTCGGTGTTTTGCTGTATGTTGGCATACATTTCTTCCATCGAAGAAGAAACTTCTTCTGCTGCCGAGGCTTGTTCGCTGGCACCTTCGCTTAGCTCAAGCGATTCTTTGTTGAGCTTGTCGCTGGCTTTTTCAATTTGGTCAGCCCCTAATTTGATTTCATTGATAACTGTTTTAATATTAGAAACCATGGCATCTAAGGCTGCAGCTAACCTTCCAATCTCATCTTTTCTGTTAATGGCAAACTTGGTACTCAAATCTCCTTTGGCTACTCTTTCTGCCAGCTCAATACCATCTTCAATGGGACGGCTAATGGAGGTGGCCAAAAAGTAAATAAGGACTCCGCCAAGTATGATCAATACTATGATGGCAATAATAATGAGCCTTTTTTCCTGGGCAACAATGCTGGCACTTCTGTCGCCCATCTCCATAAGGTAGTCAAGCCCCAGCTCAGAAGATTTTCTGACTTCCCACATTAGTTGCCTGCCAATTTCATATCTCTTTAATTCCGCTAAACGAGCCTTTTTATACAGCGGTATGAATTCAGTTAGAGCAGATTCCAGCTCTTCTATGGTGTTTTTAAGCGCATAAGGATACCTTCCGCTGAAGAAAGACTTGTTGTTGTCAATTATGTTGACAATATCAATACTGTTTTTGGTTATAACATTGTTTGATAAGTTTGCAAACATAAAGTTTGCCTGTGCAGCAACCTGTTGTATGGCCAGAGAACCCTTGTTTTGGTTGCTTTTTTGGTTTATTAGCTCAAAAAGCCCTGTTATTTCATTGTACTTATTCTGACAAAAGTTTTCGGCTTGGATAAAATCGTTTCGTTTATCCTTAAAATCATTGGTCAGATCTTGTACATAGTATAAGTCAATTCCTCTAGAGGCTAGTTTGCTGCTTGATGAATCTCCTAATGAAATAAGTTTTTCAAGAGCCAGGCTGTAGCTTTCTATTTGTTTTTCAGCTCTTTCGTTGTAATATGTGTCCCCTGAAAGATCTACGGCTGTCATTAAGCCATTGGCTCCTTCCCAGTAATGATCCATCTTGGAAGATTCGCTGACAGATGGGATGTATCTGTTTGAAAGTTGGTTGATTTCGTATTCAACTTTTAACAGGTTGAAAAGAAATACAAGGCTGGAAACAACGGATAGCAGGATCACAATTCCAAATCCAAAGCCAACCTTATTCCTGATTTTAAGGTCACTCCATTTCATGGTGCTTTCAATTATAATTTCAATAATGCGCTTAAAACCCTGTTAGGGCTATTTTAGATAAAGTACAAGTATACGTTTTTTGTTTAACTATGTTGCAAATAGTTAAAATAAATATAAAATATAGAATGAGTGTAAATAATTCAGAAATGAGATTACTTCATTAAGAATTGTTAGATTTGTCTTATTATAAAAAAATAAAGAATCATGAATAGACATATACATTGGATTTTGCAAATGCTTTTTGTTTTTGCAATAATATTATCTGTAGGCTGTTCGGGGGGATCTGATACAAAAAAGATAGCTTTTTTATACCCCTCAGAAACAATTGTCCGGTTTAAAAAAGAGAGTCAGTTTTTTAAAGCATACGCAGAAAAGTATGGTGCAGAGGTGATTATAAAGGGTGCCGACAAGGATGAATCCATACAAAAGGAACAGGCGCAAGAATTAATTGAGCAGGGAGTGGATGCTATTGTAATTATTCCTGTAAATGTAAATACCGCTGCTTCTATTGTAAGGAATGCAAATGAAAATGATATTCCCATCATGACTTATAATAGAATGATCTCCAATTGCGAGGTTGACTTTTTTGTTGCCAGTAGTAATGATTTGATTGGAAAAATCATGGTGGATGCTGTGATGGCAGAAAAGCAAGGCGGTAATTTTGTTATTTTTGGAGGAGATAAGTTCGACAAAAACGGATTGGATTTACAAAATGCCATAACAAAGTATTTAAAACCATATAAAGAAAGTGGTAAGGTTAATGTGGTGTATGAAACCTTTATTGAACATTGGAGTTCGGATATTGCAGGATTTGAAATGCAAAAGGTTATTTCGTTATACGGAACTGATATTGATGCTGTTATTTCAGGGTTTGATGGTATGTCGGATGCGGTAATAGATGTTTTAAAAAAATACGACCTTCAAGGTAAAGTGGCTGTTACAGGGCAGGATGCTGAAATTAGTGGATGTAAAAATGTTATTGCAGGAAATCAATGTGTTACGGTATATCACCCTTTGAAGATAACTGCAGAAAAAGCAGCTGAAATTGCACTTGAAATGGCAAAAGGTAAGAGCTTGAAAGATTTTGTAAACAGCACGGAATTTAATGGTGTCAAAGAAGTGCCTACCCATAGGGTAAACTCGATTGCCATTACAAAAGATAATATTGATAAGGTATTGATTGACGGAGGTGTATATAAAAGAGACGAGTTGTATTAGGATATTAGTTAATGGTTGCTAGTTACTTGGTTGTTGGTAGCTTAATTAAAAGGAGTGTTTCAAATAAAAGAAGCACTCCTTTTTATATGTTGTTCAATAAATAGTGGCTGTAGTCTCAAAAAAAGCCAATCTTTATTTTCTAATAAGTCCGCTTCTTTTAAGCAGGGCTTCGTTGGTAGGCTCCTGGCCTCTAAAAGCCACGTATAAATCCATAGGGTGTTTTGTGCCCCCTTTACATAGGATGTTATCTTTAAATGATGTTGCGGTGGCCTTGTCAAAAATGCCGTTTTGTTTAAAAACACTAAAGGCATCAGCATCCAGTACTTCTGCCCATTTGTACCCATAATATCCTGCTGCATATCCACCAGCAAAAATATGGGAGAAGGCTGAGCTGAAGCATGTTCCTTCAACCGAAGGGAATAATTCAGTGGCAGCCATTGCTGTATCTTCAAAATGGGCAACAGAACCTTCAAATTTTTCGTTTAATGAATGCCATGCCATGTCGTTCATCCCAAAAGATAGTTGGCGAACACTTAAATAACCACTCTGAAAATTAGCTGAGGAAAGGATTTTATCAACCAGTTCGTCAGGGATGGTTTCTCCGGTTTTATAGTGTTTTCCTACTTTTTTCAACCACTCTTTTTCCATGGCCCAGTTTTCCATAATCTGTGAGGGGAGTTCAACAAAGTCGCGGTATACATTAGTACCACTTAAGCTTTTGTAGGTTGTTTGACTGAGCATCCCGTGCAAGCCATGTCCGAACTCATGAAGGAAAGTAGTTACTTCATTATAAGTTAAAAGAGAAGGAGTATCTTCTGTTGGTCGACTGAAATTACAAACAAGAGAAACAAACGGTCTGATATTGTGGCCTTCAGAGGTAATGAATTGCTCGCCATAATTTGTCATCCATGCGCCTCCCTGTTTTCCTTCGCGAGGGAAAAAGTCTACATAAAGAACTGCAAGGTATTGCTTGGTGTCATCATACACCTCAAAAGCTTTTACTTCCTCATGGTAAACGGGGATGTTTTTGTTTTCTTTAAAAGAGATGCCAAATAATGAAGTTGCCAGATCGAAAATCCCTTCTTCAACCTTTTCTAATTGAAAGTATGGTTTAGTCATCTCTTCTGTGAAATCAAATTTTTCTGCTTTCACTTTTTCTGAATAATAAGAAAAATCCCAACGCTGAAGTGTGTCGTTTAAACCATTCGTTTTTGCATATTTTTCAATCTCAATCACTTCGTCTTTAGCAAAAGGCAGTGAAGCATTCAGGAGTTCGTTTAAAAAAGAATTTACTTTTTCCGGAGATTTTGCCATCCTTTCTTCTAAAACATACTGTGCATGGTTTTCGTATCCCAATAACTGAGCTTTTTCCAGTCGCAGGTTTACTATGGACTTAATAATATCCTTGTTGTCATATTCATTGCCGTGATTTGCCCTGGTGGAGTATGCCATGTACATTTTTTTGCGCAGTTCTCTGCTATCGGCATATTTCATAAAAGGAACATAGCTTGGGTATTGAAGTGTAAATATCCACCCTTCTTTTTCTTCGGATTTGGCTAATTGCTTAGCAGCTGATTTTATGGCCTCAGGCAATCCTGCCACATCTTCTTCCTTGGTTATATGAAGTTTGAAAGCATTGGTTTCGGCTAGAACATTTTCCCCAAATTGCAATGTCAACTTTGAGAGTTTCGTTGATATTTCACGATATCGATCCTTTTTTTCGCCGGAAAGTAAGGCTCCTTTACGGGAAAAAGCCTTGTAAGTATCATCCAGTAATTTGCTTTGTTCTTCGTTTAAGCCAAGCTCATCTCTTATTTGAAAAATAGTTTTTACTTTTTCAAATAAGGTCTCGCTTAACCAGATGTCATTTGAATACTCAGTAAGCATTGGAGAAATATCTCTGGCAATAGCCTGGATTTCTTTGTTTGTTTCAGCATGGTTGATGTTGAAAAATATTGAAGAAATGATGGAAAGCTTTTCGCCTGCATTCTCCAAAGCCACAATTGTGTTGTCAAAAGTTGGTTCTTCAATGCTATTGATTATTTGAGCAATATCCTCTTTTGCCTGTTTAAGCGCAATTTCGAAAGCCGGCATATAGTCGCTCACAGCAATTTTGTTAAAGGGAGGTGTTTGGTGAGGTGTTTTAAATTCCGATAATAATGGATTGTTGTTCATATTGTTGTTTCGTTTTTTTACAATTAAATATAATGATCATACAAAATAAACAACTAAAAGTGAGGATTCGTTTCATCCGTGTAAAATAATTTTTGTTCCAGAGGGTAGTAGTGTAGCTTTATTCTCTTGATTTTTTCGACGAATGTTGGAGTTTTTAAAAATGTAATAAGTGAGAATCAGGGCTGAGTGTTCTTATTATAAGAACAAAAGTTTGTATTCGATGCACAAGCTTATTTGTTCTGATAAAAACAAAATTGAAACCTTGTAACATAATTATAGTAAAAGGTTAAATAAACAAGCCGTGATAATTAATTAAAAACACACAACATGTACAGTAAGCTGTTAAAAACTATCCTAACCTGTATTGCTATTTGTATTGTACAAAACGTTATTTCGCAAGAAGCACTTAATGAAGTCGACTTTAAAAAGATTGCAAATTCCGACAAGAAATTAAAAAAGGCAGATGCCGTTGTGTCTAAGGCGGATAAGTATACTACACAAGTGGAAAACCTTAAAAATGATGGTTCGGTACGTGTACGCAAAATCCAGAAATTGGAGACCAAGGCCAATAAAATTATTATCAAGTCATCTTCGTACTATAAAGACGGATATGGTAAAAAGTATAAAACTTACGAAGGTGTTGTAAAAAGAGAGATTAAAAGTGGCGGCTTGAATGAAGGAGCGGTTTCGAAGGGGGAGGTAGCCAGGGATTTGTATAAGATAGGAAGAAAATGGCGTCGCAAATCAAACGGACAGAGCAATGTGGATAAAGGAGTAGAGTATTTGTATAAAGCCAATGAAGAGGAAGGTAAGGCCATCGAAAAATTAGTTGGTATATTGGAAGGTGTCCGGGTAGTTGAAGAGGTTGAAGAAGTGGCAGTAGCAGTTGATACGGTTCAGCAACCAACAGATACTGTTGCTCAGGTTCTGCCGGTGCCTGTTGTGGCTGAGTTGGTGGTAGATAGCATACCTGATGTTGTACAGGATTCAATAGCTTTTGTTTCTCTGGATACTTTGAGTGTGATCCCGGAAATTAAGGATACCCTTTATCTTGCAGAAAAAGATACTTTAAATGAAGCACCCATAGTTGAAACACCTGAGGTTGCCGGAATGGAAACTGCAACTCCAGTAGAAATATCAAGCCCTGTTGAAGAGATGTTGGAAGAAGAACCAATTGAGGAACCAGCAGAAGAGAATTTTTCTACATATTTTACTGTCCAGTTTTTAGCCGACAAAAATCCTGTTCCCAAAGAAAAGATAGCTTCTTTGTATGGAGGTTCACATGAAATTATTAAACATGAAGGAGAGGGATGGTTCCGATATAGTTTCGGAAAGTTTGCAGATATCGATAAGGCAAAGCAAGCTTTGTCGGAATCGGGTGCAAACGGTTATGTAGTGGCCTATCACAATGATGTCAGGATTTCAACAAGGAAAGCTTTGGAGTTGATGGCAGAGGAATAGTTGTAGTTATTGGAAAATTAATCTTAAATCACATACACAATGAAGAAAATTATTATTGCACTTATATTGTGCATGAGTTCTGTTTCAATGTTTTCGCAATTTAATATTGGAAGTATTTTTGAAGCAGGGATGCATGACGCCAAAGCATTGGCAGATCCTTATCTAAAACCTTATGGTGAAATGTTGGGAACCAGTTTGAATACAGGTTGGTATACCTCTGCAAAAACACACAAGCTTTTGGGTTTTGATATTACTTTTACCGGATCTTACACAAAAGCACCATCCAGTGCCAAAACGTTTGATGTAAATGATGTGAATCTTGAGAGTTTTTCATTATCTCCAAATTCGCAGACAAGTATCGCACCTACACTTGCAGGAAAATCTTCTGAACGTCCAATTTTGCGTCATAATGATGATATAACTCCTGGTGGAGTAAGTGATTTTACCTTACCAAATGGATCAGGTACGGATTATATGCCCTTGCCTATGGTAACAGTAGGAGTTGGTTTGCCGTATGGGTTGGAGATAAAAGGCCGTTTTTCTCCAGAACTAAAGTATGGAGATGTTGGTAAGTTGTCGTTATGGGGATTGGGAGTACAGAAAGAGGTAAAAGATTATATCCCGGGTATCAAACATGTTCCTTTTCTGAATATGTCGGTATTGGCAGCCTATACAAATTTTTCTGGATCGGCAAGTATGAATAATGTTACTGATGTTGTAACAGATGGAGAAATAGAAATTGGTGCATCAGCATATACAACCAGGTTGTTAGTTGGTGCTAATTTTCCGGTAATAGCCTTTTTTGTAGGTGCTGGTTATGGCAATGCTTCAAGTGACTTTGATATAAGCGGAGAATTTGCAAATAGTGAAATGGAGCCATTTACATTAAGCTATTCAACAGGAGCATTGGATTTTAATGCCGGTTTGCGCATCAGGTTAGGTGTTATTGGATTGCATGCCGATTATACAGTAGGTGATTATAGTGCCATTACAGCAGGGATTGGCATAAACTTTAGATAGAAAATATTTTTTACAATATTTATAGAGGTAGTTGAATAAAACTCATAGGAGTTATTTTGGCTACCTCTTTTATTTTTCATATTTTTTACGATTGGATTTTTAAGCCGTATTTTTATGAAGCCTTCCAGATTATTATTAATTGTAGTTTTATTGACAAATACATGTTTTTGCTTTTCTCAGGGTATTTCAGATGAGTTAAAAAGTTGGTTGAGCACAAATGAATTATCAAAGATTAAAAAAGCTGAATTAAGAATCGATCAGGGGGAGCAGATATTGTTTTCACACCAGTTAAGAAACCTTACCGATACGATTGTAAAAGAAGAGGTGAATTACCTTAGCCTGTCTCAAAATCTGGTTGTAGACAAGAAGTTTGGTCGCCTGTTGATGGAAACCAAGGAGTATTTTGCTACCGGCTTTGGATCAAAACTAGAGATTTATAAAAAGTATCTGGATCACTATACTAAAATAGATACCCTGGGTAAGTTTAAAACGGTACATGCCCTAAACGATTCGATAGATATTTATATTTCAGATGCAAATTTTTATAGTGATAAAAGTGGCGTAAAAGGCAATTTGATTATTGCAGCCAATGCAGTTCATAAATCAAATGTTAATCTTCAATCGGCTGTTTTGCTTTGCGAAAAAGCCTTGCTACGTTTAAAAAACAGGCAGTATGATATTGAGGAGAATGTGCAGCCAGATGTAATAAAACTGGTAGTACAGTCTGTTGATAAAGAAAAGGAAGAGGTAAGGGATGGAATAGTGCCCGTAGTAGTTGAAAAGAAGGATGAGGAAGAGGTGGTTCAGGCAGAACCGGAAACTATAATTGCTGTCATTGAAAAGGATGATGTTAAGCAAGAAGAAAAAACAGTAGAGCCAAAGAAAGCGGTTTATTTTACAGTTCAGATTTTGGCAGATAAAAAGCCGGTGTCGGATTCTAAAATCAGAACAATTTATAAAGGGAGCCTCCCTGTTGTTGAAAACCAGGGCGATGGATGGTACAGGTATAGTCTGGGTAAGTTTGATTCTTACCCTGCAGCCAAAAAAGCCCTGGCAGAATCACAAGTTAAAGGTTATGTTGTGGCATACAAAAATACAGACCGGATTTCTGTTCGTGAAGCTATTAGCCTTATATCAAAATAAATAATAATTAGAGCACACATGATACGCAACACAATATTACTAACATTGGTTTTTGTGCTTTCTTTTCAGTTGAAAGCGCAAAAAGAGGTGGTGAAATTCCTGCAGTTTTCTAATTCCGAACATCAGGTGTGGATGATGGAACAGTACTTGCAGCCCTTGGCAAAAATGCAAAATGGCAACCTTAATTCGGGGTGGTATCACACAGTAAAACCACATCGCTTTTTAGGTTTTGACCTCTCGTTATCAATGGCATCAACCAATATGAGCGATATTAAAAAAGGATTTTACGTAACAGACATGCCGGGTTTTGAGGATGGTTATATTGTTAGTGCCAACCCTATTTCTCCCAATGTTTCCGGAACCACTCCGGATCTGCCGCAAATTAAAAGAGCAGGAAGTGGAGAAGAATTGGATATGCCCAATGGAAGTGGGCTTCAGAAAATAACTATTCCAATGCTGTCTTTGGGTGTAGGCTTACCGTACAGAACAGAACTTAGGTTTAATATCCTTCCTGAATTTGATAATGATGATTTAGGGAAAACCTCAAAATATGGTGCTTCAATAAAGCATAGTATTAAAGAATATATACCCGGATTAAGTGAAATACCCATGCTTTCTTTGGCTATGATGGGTGGATATGGCATTATGAAAAATGATGTGGAGGTAATTCAATCGGGGAATGATGTAGTGGGGCAGGTTCTGCAGGGAGAAACATCAGGATATACAGGCAGGCTGCTCGTGGGAATGGATATGCGCTTTTTTTCTGCGTTTGCCGGAGTTGGCTATGGCGCCTCAACTGTTGAATATGCTTTAAAAGGAAATTATTATGTTGGTAGTATTGCTGACCAGGATATACAAAAAGACCCGGTTTTAGTTAGTTATGATTTTTCACAGATAGATGTCAACTTTGGTGTTAATATTAAGGTGAAGTTCTTTGATATTTTTGCGGATTATTCTTTGGGTGGTTATAATACTTTTAATTTTGGGTTAGGTTATAGTTTTAGGTAGTTTATATTGCTTATAACCATGGGCAGCTTTGTCTTTAGTGCGAATCGTTGCAATTATATGAATTGCTATCAAAATAATTTGTATCAGGAGAGAGACCAAAATTATTTTGCCCCCAACTTACAAATTGCTTGCAAGGCAGAAATAGCTCTTCTCTTTTGTTGTTAAAGTCCATTAAAACTTAACACTTCATCAAGGTTTTTTCGTTTTTTTATTGGTGCTGTGTTGTCTACCGGATATCCAATGGTTAATATCGCAATTGGTTCAAATCCTTTTTTGTTTTCGATAACACTATTGATTATATCTTTATCAAAATGACAAACCCAACATGTTCCCAGCCCTAGTTCAGTTGCCATTAGGGTCATATGGTCAACAGCAATAGCAACGTCAATGTCGCAGTGGTCTTTGTTGTCATACGGCCTTTTCCATGATTCTTCATGGTTTCCGTAGATGATGATAAGATTTGGTACTTTACCAAACCATTCACGCTGATACGAATCCTTCAGTTTAGCCAACAATACATCATCATCAACTACCACAAATTGCCAAGGTTGTCTGTTGGCCGCCGAGGGTGCAAGCCTGCCGGCATTTACAACTTCTTTTAGTAAGGTTCTGTCTACTTTATTCTCGAAGTATTCCCGTACGGCGTAGCGAGATTTCATTAACTCTTTAAAATGCATATTTGTGAATTTTTTGTAAAGATAAATATATCAAATGTTCTTTGTATTTTTCGCGTTCAGTTCGATTTTTTGCGTCATTTAAATAATGTTGAATGTTTTTCATTTTATCCAAGGTTTTATCTTTTTTGCTATCTCCTATTTGGTGGGTTGTAATTTTAATGGTATTGTATTTCGTTTTTAGCAAAAATAAAAAGCGGAAGTTCTGTTTGATTTCATCTTTATTGATACTGATGATTTTTTCTAATCAATTGCTTTTTTACTACGTGAGCGGATGGTGGGAAGGTGAATTGGAGCGAACAGAGAAAGTTGATCACTATGATGGAATAATTTTGCTAGGAGGTTTTTCAAATTACCGATCTCAATCTGACCGGATTCAGTTTACACAAAGTACCGACCGGATGAACCAGGCTTTGTCTTTATATAAACAGGGTAAAGCGGATTGGTTTGTGTTTAGTGGGGGATCTGCCCGTATTATTGTAAAAGAAAGAATGGAAGGGGAGTTTTTGAAAGGTTATTTGCATCTGATGGGAATCCCCAATGATAGTCTGTTAGTGGAATGGCAATCAAGGAATACCCATGAAAATGCAGTGGAAACTAAAAAGATGTTATGTGCCCATGGGATTGAAAATGGTAAGTTTCTTTTGGTAACATCAGGTTTTCATATGAAAAGGGCATTGGGGTGTTTTAAAAAAGAAGGGATTAATGTGGATTCCTTTAAAACAGATGCATTACAAAGCTATTTGCCTCCGGATTTTGCTGATGCCATTACCCCATCAGCCGGAACTTTAGCCATGTGGGAGCGCTTGTTTAGGGAATGGGTTGGTTATGTGGTTTATAAAATGAAAGGGTTTGTTTTGTAAAACAGGATTTGACTTGTTAAGTGAACTCTTCTAAGAAATTTGTGAAATTTGTTAAGCTATTTTAGTGAATTACATTCCCCCGAATTGTTTTAACTTCCCCGGACAATTAAATATTGTCCCTGACTTTATTTTTCTACTTTTGCAACTGATTAATTTATTTAGGATAAGGATATGGATTTTAAACCGGAGTTGTTGATTCCTGCAGGGAATATTGAGGCTTTTCATGCTGCCATTGAAGGAGGTGCTGATGCTATTTTTTTAGGACTGAAGCAGTTTAATGCGCGTGGGAGGGCTGTTAATTTTTCAAATGCCCAATTGGTTACCATGCTGGATGTTGCAGGCAAAAAAGGTGTTAAAATTTATGTTACCCTAAATACTGTAATTAAAAATGCTGAGATCCCGGAACTGTTGGATGTGCTTAATTTTTTGTCGCAGACAAAGGTGAATGCAGTAATTATCCAGGATTGGGGAGTTTGGTATCTGGCAAAAAAGTTTTTCCCAAAGCTAACCATTCATGCCAGTACTCAAATGGCTAACCATAATTCGATGGGAGCAAACTTTTCAAAGAAAAATGGTATTGAACGTGTTATAATGGCACGAGAATTAACACATCCAGAATTAGAGACCATCATGCAAAACTCACAAAGCGAAGTGGAGATCTTTGTTCATGGGGCGTTGTGTTATTCTTTTTCAGGGTTGTGCTTATTTAGTAGCTACCTTGGAGGGAAAGGAGCCAATAGGGGACAGTGTACACAGCCTTGCCGACGGGTATTTAATGATGCAGGAAAGGAACATGCTATTTTTTCATTAAAAGATAACCAGCAAATATCGCTGGTGCCGGATTTTGCCAAAATAAAGGTAGCTTCATTAAAAATAGAAGGAAGGATGAAGTCGGCTGCATATGTTTATAGGGTAGCCCAGGCATATCGAATGGCCATTGATGACCACTCGAAAATTGAGGAAGCAGAAGAGATGCTCAAATGGGATTTTGGAAGAGAAAAAACCGATTATTTTATGGGAGGTAAGGTAAGAGGTTCCATTTCAGAAAAAACCAATAATGGAGTTTATGTTGGAAGAGTAAATGCCTTGTCTGCTTGTGGTTTTGTTGTTTCAACCCAGCATCAATTCGAAAAAGGTCAGCAGTTGAGGGTGGTGAATAAAGTCGGAGATTCTGTTTCTGTAAAGGTAAAGGAATTTGTAGATAGTGAGGCTGGAGTGGAAATCATAACCGATAAGCAGATTGTCAAGGGCAATGATGTTTATTTGATTGGACTGCCATCGAAAAATTTCTCCAGCAAGTTTGAGGTGCTCAAAAAGGAAAATACCAAACCAATTAGTGGTGCCTATAAACGAAAGATACGTCAGGATATACAAATTAAAAACCAACAAAGTTCTCGACCTGAATTTTTTGTGCGCATCGATAACCTTGAGTGGTTGCGTAAGCTGAGGGTGGACGATTTTAAGGGGATTTTCCTTGATTTACCAAAGCAAGAGTGGCGCAATATCCCGTTTGACAGCCCGTTTTTTAAGAAGAATTTACAGAGGTTTTATATTGAAATACCCGGATTTATTTCTGAAAACCATTTAAAACAGATGCAGCAGAATATCAAGTGGTTAATCCGAAAAGGATTAAAGAATTTTGTGGTGAGTCATTTGTCGCAGATTGAGCTTTTCCCTAAAGGGGTAAATGTAGTTACAAACGAGCGGGTTTATATATATAACGATGCCGCGATACGTGGTATAAAGTCATTAGGAGTTAAACAGGTTACTTATCCGGTTGAGAATGATTACGAAAATTTAAAGAAAGGAACTTCAAGGGATGGAATAGTTCCGATGTACGCCAATCCGGAATTGTTTTTTGCCCGTATGCCGGTTGATGTATATGATAAGGAGGATGAGTTTAAGGATAATACAGATAAGGAATTTAAGCGCTTTGTGCGGAATGGAATGACTTCAGTGTATTCTAAAACGCCTGTAGCCTTAATGCAATATTCCAAAACCTTATTAAATGATGGTTTTTTTAGGTTTCTTTTTGACCTGAGAACGGAATCTCCATCGAAACACCTGCCTGTGAAGCTGTTTAAAAAATTCAAGGCATCAGAACAGTTGCAGCCTTCTACAACTTTTAATTTTAAAAGAGGATTGAGCTAGGAGGCAAATAACAATGATCAATGACTAAAAACTAATGAACTATTGTTATTGATGGAAAAAGGATAGCGCTCCATGTAGTTAGAGAACAACTAAACAATTATAAAACAAGGTTATTTGGTTTAAAACCACTATTTTTGCGCCACTAAATGTTTTTATGTGGGAAGAATTTTAGCGATAGATTACGGTAGAAAAAAATCAGGGATTGCAGTAACAGATCCTTTGCAAATTGTTGCAAATGGGTTAGATACAGTGCCATCGCATACTTTAATTGATTTTTTAGAAAAATATTTTGCATCTGAGGATGTAGAACTCATTGTTTTGGGGTATCCCAAACAGGTTTCAGGTGAGGAATCTGAATCTATGAAGTATATAAAACCTTTTTATAATCGTTTACGAAACAAATTTCCACACTTGAATGTTGAATGGGTAGATGAACGTTTTACATCAAAAATTGCCTTTCAGGCCATGATTGACGGAGGTTTAAAGAAAAAAGCCCGTCAGGATAAGGCTTTGGTTGATAAAATAAGCGCTACAATTATTTTGCAGACATATCTGGAACAAAAAAGAGATTTTAAAATATGATATTACCAGTTGTACTATATGGTCACCCGGTTTTACGAAGGGAGGCTGAAGAAATAGATGAGGATTACAATGGATTAAAAGAACTGCTTGATGACATGTGGCAAACTATGTACAAGTCTGACGGGGTGGGTTTGGCTGCTCCGCAAATCGGAAAACCAATTCGTTTGGCAGTTATTGATGCTGATGTATTATCTGATGAATATCCTGAATGTAAAGATTTTAAACGGGTGTTGATCAATCCGGTTATTACTGAATATGGGGAGGATGAATGCGTGGAGTCAGAAGGATGCTTGAGCTTACCGGGAATCAGGGAGGATGTAAAGCGACCAACCAAGATCAAGATTGAATATGAGGATGAAAATTTTGAGGTAATTGAAGAGGTGTTGGAAGGTTTTGTAGCCCGTGTGGTTCAACATGAGTATGACCATTTGGAAGGCAAAGTGTTTACAGATCATCTTTCTCCGCTTAAAAGAAGGTTTTTAAAGGGTAAACTGGCGGCCATATCGAAAGGTAAAGTAAATGTGGGGTATAAGATTAAAACAGCCTAGGGAACCATTGGTCCTTAGATAATAATTCATAAGAAGTAGTTTTCAGTTTTAAAAGAGAATTCTTCCAAAAAAATAACCACCGGTGCAGCTGGTGGTTATTTTTTTAAGCCCTTTGGGGTTCCTTATGGTTGAGTCAGAAATGCGCCGCGGTGTAGAAAACTATTTTATTTTTAACCATTTGGGTTTGTACTCAATACCTACTTGTATTATGTTAGTTATATCTGGATTTGCCACATTAAATTCTTCCTGGCGTTTATAAGATATTGTACCGGAGATACGTTTGGAAATATCCTTTTCAATTGTAACAAATAAGCGGTTTTTCCATCTGTTTTTGTCTTTGGTGGGTGCCAGACAGAAAAAATATTCTATACCAGCTGAAGGTTCACAGAACCATTTTTTGTTTCGGTATTTCACACCAATTTTATGTCTGTGTTCAATATGCTTCACATATCCATCTTCCGAAGAATTAATATTTGCTTGTTCGCTTTGTATTTGAGCCCGGTAACTCCACCTTAGCTTCCCGGTTTTATATCCAAATTTTGAGAAGCCTGCAATGCGGTGGATGCGTTCGTTTTTTCTTGGGTCGTCATATTCCACCTGATACCTGTATGCCAAGCCAACATCCAACCATTTTTTCACTTTAGTTGAAAGGTTGAATTGTATTTGCCAACTCTCTAATTGGCTTGAGTTTTCGAAGATACGCAGCTCCGGTTCTATCGAGAAGTCAAGTTTTTTAAATAATTCCCCATTAACAGAAAGGTTGTACCAGGATGAAAAATCTTCTTGCTGAGCATAAACAATATTGGCAAAAAAGGATAATGTAAAAAATGTAAAAAGTAACCTTTTCATTATGTTCTTATTTTGCAACAATAATATCTTCAACCTGAACTGTTTGCTTTTTTGAAGTAATGGAAACCTCTTTGATGATGGCAATACGTTCTGATGTTTCGTTATAATCTAAAGTTTTATCTTTTGAGTAGGCAAATATCTTGTAATCTCCTTCCCTTAAATAATTAAATTCATAGTAGCCATCATAACTGGTTTCTATTTTATCACTATAAAACTCATCTTTTCCATAAATAATGTACACATCATATGCCTGGGCAGGATAGGTGTCTCTTAAAATAGTGAAATCGAAGTTGTAATCTTCAATAATTACCTTTCCTCTGATTGTTGCCATTCCTCCTTCTCCAGCTTCTTTTTCGCAGGAGTATAAGGATATTAACAGGATATAAGCTAATAGCGTAAGTGTGTTTCTCATACTTATTGTTTTTTTATTATTTTAATTGTTTCTAATCCTCTGTTGCCCATTAGTCTGATCAGGTATACGCCATTTTTTAAAGAAGCCAGCTGGTCTTCAGAAATATAAACAGTATGGATGCCAATGTTATACTGTTGGCTGGATAGCTGGTGTACTACCGCTCCATTTATATTAACCAGGTCAAGATGATATTTTCCTGTCTGGCGTATCTGAAATGTTATGTTAGCATGGTTTGTAATTGGGTTTGGAGCGCAGCTTAAACTTGCGTTCAGCTTGTTTTTGATATCATGTATGCTATTGTCAATGAGCCATTGGTTATGCTCTCCTGGTGTCCCACCGTTTTCTGAAGACATCCAGTTTTCGCCTTTTTCATTATTGAGCCTTGGGTGCGACAACTCAATTGAAGCACTTTGGTTGTAGGATTTTAAAGGCCATACGCCTGTTGGATAGTAATCAACTGCATCAATTAATGTGTTGTTCTGGTTAAATAGCCTGATATGGTCTCCATCAGCATTTAAACCAAAACTAAAATTCCCCATTACATTTTTTATGTTGGGGTAAATGGTTTTAAATTTTTGAATGTCTTTACAAAAGACGATGAAATCTCCCGGAGCTAAATAATACGAAGAAGGAACAATATATGCAGAATCTTTATTAGCATCACGTAAAGTCCATCCCTTTAAATCCACGGTAGTTTCTCCGTTGTTATATAGTTCAATCCAATCACCGGGTTTTAAGTTTCCGGTTGATTTATAGAAAATTTCGTTGATGATAACCTTATGGTTTTCTTCAGACGAAGGTTCAAATATAGCCCGGTGGAAGTAATTATCATTGATTGGGTATGTAATTTCTGTATCGGAGCTTTCCACATCACCTTCCCAACCTGCAAATTTATAACCAGGATTAGGAATTGCTTTTAGTTTCACCGGGATGTTTTCAAAATATGATCCGTAGAATGGGTATTCGCCGGGATAGATTGAGTTTACTTTAACTTTTCCGGACTCGGAGGGGAAAGTTTCTACTTCAATGGAATAGTTTTCGTCAAAACCCATGGCTTCACCAAGAAACTGGCGGAAATAAAAAGGCCGTTCATCAGCAAAGATTCTAAGTCTTTCTACTTCGTTATGCCATTCATTATAATCTAAATTCCATCTTTCGCAATGGTATTCCATTTCATTATCAATCAGGGTTTCAATAGTGTTGACCTGATCAATTACTTTAGAAGATTCCCAATAAGTATTTAAATAATCGCATCCTTTTTGAGCAAATTTTTCCTTGAAATCTTCATTTGTGGTTAGTTTTCTAAATAATAATGTTGACCATGGCGGATTAGGCCATGAAGGATTATCAGAGGCTAAGGCATCGGCAATGGAGTTGTATTTGTACAGCTCATCTCCAAACAAACCAAAACCAAAATCGGTATCAAATACAATCCACCTGTATTTGCTCCTGATGCTGTTTGTGTTCCAGTATTTTATATTGTTCCCCGGCCAGTCACCGTTAGCAATAAAAGTTTCGAATAAGAAGTAATTGATAAAATTGTCAACTTCAATTATGTCACTAACTGTTTTGTAGTTGTCTTCAGTATTCAGATCGTTATAAGTAATGAAATTTAGCATTTCTTCATATCTCATATTGTTGCCTTGTATAGCAAGTCCATTTATTTCCAAAATGTTGAGGTTGTCTGTTTTGACATATGAGTTATCAGAAATAAAATGTTCGTTTACTTTTTCTCTTAGATTTAAAATACCCCAGTACTCGCCGTTTAAATACACTACAGTAGGTTGAAAGCCTTGGTATTCAAGATCAATTTCTTTTACCAATGAAGATAATAATCCATCCCTGAAGTGTGATTTATAATAATCGCTACCAGAGTTTCGTAGAACTAAAGACTCAAATTCGTTGTTTTCTTTATCGGTGAAGAATTTATACTTAAATGCACCTTTCCCATATTTATTGCGGGCAAATAATGAGAATGATTTTTGGGGATGGCTTCTTGAGTAATTGCCAAATATTTTTAAGCCTGCAAGTTGGTCAACTTGTTTAATTCCATTTTTATCATAAAACTCAAAATGTACGGGCTTTTCCCAATCTTGCCAATAGTTGGCACCAAAGTGTGGGTAATCGGGTTCCATATTCGGGCCATCGGCATAAATTCCCGAATTGTAATCCCATAAATTGTCAGGCGATGTGGATAAACAAACAGTGGGTAAGTTATGTTGCTGTCCGAATATATAAGTATTGGTTGTTACGGGCCCGGGAAGTTTATCTGTATCAATGATCCGTGCCCTGATAGCACTATGGGTATTTATTTGAATGGGATGCTGATATCTTGTGCTGTTGATGTCGGGGCTTGATCCATCGGTTGTATAGAATATATTGTTGCTTGCTCCATTTTTTGAATATAACTCAAGTGATATGGTGTTTGAAAAATAGCCCCCTTGCATAGAAAAAAATACGGAATCTTCAGTTAAGGTGCTGTACCCTTTGGTTGTGTTGGATGCCATTGGGGTTGGGGTGGCAAAATAAAGCCAGTTTGTGCTTCCGTCAGGTTTTCTGCCATAGGACATGTCAGATGGCAGATATTTTGCACAAACAGAATCGACCATCTGCAAATTGTTGAATAGGTATACGGGTTCACCCAGACTCTTTATCTTAAAGTTTGTGTGAAGGTTCATTTTGTCGAGTTCAAAATATTCTGTTGGAATATCCAATCCTTTGGGTTTTAACCCCAGCGATAAAAATGGTATGCAGGATAGGTCGGAAGAGGTTGCTGTATGATTGTGAACCTCAATTGCTAAAACATTTGTTCCTTGTTTCAGTAGTTCCGAAACATTGGCTATTTCAAAACTGTCGGGTTGTTTTCCTTGATAAATAAGTGCCTCATGGCTGTAATCATCACAAGGGGTGTCAAAGGAAACGGGAGAACCAGCAGTGCCTAGTTTGTCTCTTGCAATTTCAATCCTGTTGATATAAGCAATAAAACCATCATCATAGTCTATGTGGAAAGCTATATCCGATATTTCTTCAAGGTTTGAAATTTCAAACTCTTTTCTTACATAAAGGCTAATGGCAGGATCAATTATTGTTTCATCATCATCGTCTCCATAACCAAATCCGGAGGCTCCTTCCGACCAGTTTTGATCGTTGAAACCAGTATCTTTCCAGGTGTTGCCAATTTCGCTATTGGGGACAAGGTATTTAAAATGTGCCCCTTTGTTAATGATGGTTTGCCATGAACCAATTTGCTTTAAACGGTTTTTTCCAGATGTGAAAAGTACAAGAAAATCATCTGGATGAATATTGATGTCCGGGAAATTCCATTTGGTTGGATTTTCAATATCATCAGTAAACGAATATGTAGCCAGATTGATAGTGTTTTCAGATGTGTTGATGAATTCTACCCAATCAGGATAGTCTCCATCTTCATCCATAAGAGTATTGGAATTTGATGAAACCAATTCATTAATTTTTATCTGCGAAGGTAACTGGAAGCAGATAAGCAGGTTTAGTATGGTAATTAAGTAAGCCTTGCTTGATGTGGTTGAGTGCATGAAAAATTTTTTGCAAGTATACTAAATGTATTTAGCACCGGATGCAAAAAGCAAGGCTTATAAAATCATACTTAAAAGCTTTTTGACAAACTATAGGTTTTGCATGGTAAATGTTAAGATAATGTTATCTGCCCAATAATTCATTTACATATGTAACAAATTTATCATTACTGTAATTCTCAATATTTACAGATGGGATATTGTACATTTCTATGGGAAAATTTGAAATTGCTTTGGGGTTAGAGTTTCTTAACCCCTTGTACCCGACTTGTTTAGCTTTGGCCTGGATTTGAGGGTCATCGGCACCGCTCCCATACGGTAGTGCCACATATTCAACATCCACATTTAGTTCAGATTCAATGGCTTGTTTTGATACCAGTAATTCAAGTTCTGCTTCATCGATACTGATGTCTCCTAAAGATGCATGGGTGGCGGTATGTGATCCCATGGTGAATATTCTTTCGGAATCAGGGTTGGTATAATTTGCCATTTCTCTGAGCTGATCCCAAGAAACATAGCCAGTTTCTCCAACATAGGATGAAACAATAAAAAATGTGGCCTTTAAGTTGTATTTTTTTAAAAGTGGAAATGCTATGGGGTGTATAGACAGATCCCCATCATCGAAAGTAATAATGGCGGCGTCTTGCGTTAATGTCATTTCGCCATTGTTAATTTTATCCAACTCGTTAAAGTCGATTACTTTAAAGTTTTTTCGGATATAGATCAAATCATTTTCGAAATTGTAGATGTCGCGATTGTAAATATTTCCCGTTCTTCCATAAACTAAATTGTGATAAAGTAAAACAATTACCTTGGGATTTTCGCGGACAGGTACATCCACAGGGGGCAAAATATCTTCTTCCATTTCAGGCCAATCACAGTCACATTCTTCGCAAACAGTTACGCATTCCTTGCAGTTTTCTGATTTATCACATGAGGATAAAAAAACAACGGATATCAATATTAATATTATTTTTTGCATATGATTTCTATTAATGGTGTTCAAATGTATAATAAGTTTAGTATGGTAAATTTTATTCTTTGATATAAGCAGGATAGTTTTTTAATGCTTCTTTTACAATATAATAAGATGATTTTTTATATTCTTTTGTAGGAGGCATTGAATAAGAATCCCATTTATCCCAAAGGTATCTTGGTGTGCTCACATGGCAGTCGCCCCAGAATGCAGTAACCGCTACCCCATCTGACTCTACCGTTTGGTTGTAATTTGTTCCGCCATGTAAACGATAGTCTGTAATATGTGCTACCTTTAACTGGGAAGGGTCGTTGAAATTAATCATTGCCCAGGGAAGTTTTACAATAATTTCGTTTCTTTTTATAATGATAGCATCACTACGTTTGGGGTTATTTTCATCTCTTATTCTCAGGTATCCGGCGTCAAATTCTGAACCAGCGCAGTAATTGATGTCTCTGTGATTTTTCCATTTAACTTTGTTCCAGCCATTCCCATTGGTAGCAATAGACCTGAAATATTGTCCGCTGGCAGGGAAACCCTCCTGTCCAATACCATACATATCGTATGCCTTTGTAACGTACAGGTTAGCTTCAGCTTTTGTTATGCTTACGCAGAATTCAGATCGGTTGCGAACTCTTTTGTTATTAGGCAATATCGATTCTCCTTTTGCTTTGTTGTAGGTGTCCAGGGCAACCCATATGGTATCATTAGATTCAAATTTTGCTTTTAGTTTAAGCTTAACATATAATCCTTCAATGTCGGAAGAGACCCGTATTTGGTCAATTTTTTCATCATTTGAAGAATATCCGAATTGTGAAAAATCTGCTTCTTCAGGAATAAAAGTTATCAGGCCATAGTTTTGTTCTGCATTATAAATATTATGCCATCTGTTTCTGGTTGAGGGATGGGTAGTTTCGCCGAATATCCATACAAACTTGAACCATTCATCTATCCATGAAAACAAAATACCCCCACCACAGCCTGAGTCTTTTATATTGTGCATCATCCTGACAATATAATTACCCTGCTCTTGCTCTGTCAATCCACCATGGTGCATTCCATTGGAGGAAAAACGTGAGGTTCCCCAGCTGCTTGATACGCCGTATTCCGAAATGATTAGTGGTCGGTTAGTGTATTGGGATTTTAAATCATTTAAATAGCCAAGATAGCTGTTGGAGCCCATATAATCGGTATAATCGGTATATGAAGGATCACAGCTCATAAAATCCGGAAAATATGGATAAACATGGTAGCTGGCAAAATATCCGGCAGGAGCATGGGTTTCATCAATTTTGTCAAGATCAATATCAACCATGTCTTCGGGTCCGTGTTCTGTAGGGTGTTCAATTGGGTCCAGGGTTGGCCAGCTTGAAAAACTAATCGGATGCTGTTGCATATATTCATCCTTTTCATAGGTCATTGCTTTGTCAAGCCTTTCTGTAGCCCATACTTCAGAGGCTGTTCCATGTAGTAAACTGAATACTTCTCCCTCATAGGAGTTGATATCCGGGTTGAGCAAGTTTGTGTAATATACTTCATTAGCATATATTTCACGTCCCATGATGTAGCCCAGAATCCAGGGCGATACATCTGCAGTGTATTTACCCGAAGCCCAACCCCATCTCTCCGGAAGTGTTGCGTTGCCGTGAACGACATCAATAACTTCTTTTATTCGGTTGTCAAAGTATTCAGATATGGGTGCTGTTTCAAATTCAGTGCTGATATTTACATCCCTAACAAATTTTATTTCACTGGTAAATAAATTTGCCTGTCCGTCAAATCCCTCATATTCTTCATCTAACCAAGCTCCGTGCATTAAATATAAAGGAGATTCTGGGTTTGCTTCATTAAATTTCTTTAGTTCCTGATAAAACCGTGGATAATGGAGGGTGTATACTCTGATGAGGTTATAACCTGCCTGTTTCATCATGCTGAACCACATAGCATATTGTTCGGAACTTGGTGCCATCTCGGCCGGACTGGTTCCAGGTATTGCAGCTCCAAGATTAATCCCTTTTATATAAAATGGGGTATAGGTATCTCCTTCATATTGCTCAATATATTTTTTGCCGCACTTAAATGGAATATAGTATTCCTTGTTAATAATAAAGTTTTGTTCGGTATCCTCCGGTTTTATAAGCCTGTCGGTATGGGTATTAAATCCTTCCCCTTCAATAACGGCAGTGTAGGTATTGTTGGCCACATTTGAACTATTAAAATCTTCAGTTTCTAAATGCTCAAAATAAAAATCAATCCGTTGGGTATTGAAATGAGCAAATTTTACCGTTTTACCTGAGTTTTGCGACCTGAAGTTTATCAGGAAGATTCGTTGGTTGAGGTAGTTGTTGAGGTGTGAATAATCCCAGGTGAAATTTTGTATTCCTTCAGGGCATGTGGCCGAATATATGTGTTCAATTTCTTTGCCCTGAAGGTCGTAGATTGTTATATCTAATTTAGATTCCTTTTTTAATGCAAATGAGAAGTTTAGCTTGTATGATAGCTGATCGCTTGTTGCGTAGGCATAAAGTATATCAGGATTTGAATTTTCTGCAACAGATAGGGAATATGCTCCATTAGAGTCGGTGGATGTTCTGCTTTTCTGACTGCTGTTAAAATTATTATAAATGGTAACAGACGCATTTATAATGGGTGATCCGTATTGGTCGAGTATTGTCCCATTAAAATTTTGCGCTTTACCGTATGGCGAGAATAGGAAAATGATGCTTGCTATAAGTAGGAATGATCTCATTTTTTTCATTTATCTGCAGATGTTAATTGGGGATTTTGTAATGTCCTTTGTCTTATTTTGTTGATGGGTGATAATTAAAATCAAGTATTTTTACTTTTGGGAAATGACTAACCACTTTTATGTCTTTATTCATTAGCCACAGGTTAAAATGGAACCTTGTTTTGTTAAAGGCAAATTCTTCTGGCCTTGGATATGATATCTCACTTAATGTTAGTAATCTGTTATGGGCTTTTTCATATACTGTACTTTTAAAATGTATGGAATCATTCGTAATGTCAATAATGTGTTTAATAACCGTTTTTTTCTTTTTAAAACTGAATCTGTGAACTTTGGTTCCACTATTTGTATGTACGGCGTACTGCATGTTTTTGTTTTCGTTTCTTCCCCAGAGTGAATATTCTATATCAATTTCATTATAATGAGGAGCTGCACTGTGATCGTACAAAAATATTCCGAACACCATATAAGGGTGAAAGGTTTTTGTATTGGTAACAATGGTCGTTTCATATCTTCCTTCTTTAAAAATGGGTTTTGAGAATATCTCGGCACAAGAAGAGTTTCTCCGGATTCTTAGTGTCACATTCCCGTTGTTATCCAGGGTTACATTCTTTGGGTGTGTTCCAAAAATGTTGTTCCCAGGTCCGGTTGGGTCCGGAGATATCTTGTTAATCCATTCAAAGCCACTAAAGTAGATTTCTTCTTTGTTTTGAGATTTTATCACGGCAAAACATGATGTAAATATTATTATGAGGTATAATAATCTCATGAATTTGCTTTTTATGCTCTAATAATGTTGTTGGGTGAGTTGTTGTATTCAAAAGCCAACTCCCTGAATTCTTTGTCCTTATTAAATATGTGGGTGATGAGCCACTTCTTTAAAAAATGAAGTATGTTACTTGCCAAAAAAGCATGGTTGTAATCATACTCTACCTTAAAATGGTTTACTCTTGAAATAAATAACTTATGTTGTTCTATATGTTCTTCATAATTTTTAAAACCGGCCAGGCTTAGTAGTTCTTCCTCTTTTTTTAACTCGTTAGAACAAAAGTTTTCCAAACGTATTATGATGGATTGTATTTCTCCATTAACCTTTTGATTCTGTAGTTTTGAAATATCATTGAAAATGGACATAAAAACTTCTTGTTGCCTGTCGATTAACTCAATTCCAATATTGTAGTTGCCAAGTTCAACCCTGCTGTCGCTGTATGGGAATAAGTTATTGTGGAAGATCTGGGCTTTTTGAATCAATCCTTTTTCAAACAGAATCTCTCTGCAGGTTCTATCCTCTTGTAAAATATGGGATACCAGCCATTTTTTTAAGAAATGTAATATGTTGTTGGCTAAAAAAGGGTTGTTGTATTTATATTCCAGTTTAAATTGCTTTAGTCTGGAATAAAATAGTTTGTGATGGGAAAGATGGCTTTCAAAATTTTTATACCCGGCTGCCTGCATTAATTTTTCTTCCGTAGATAGTTCGTTTAATGCGTATTCGTCAAGCCTTTCAACAATTGATTGAAGCTTGCCATTATTTTTTTCGTTTTGAAGGCTTGAAACATCGTTGAAGATGGACATAAATGTTTCTTGCTTTTTGTCGGTGATTTCAATACTTGAAATTGAATAACCTAAAACAAGATTGCTGTCGTTTTGTATATTGTCTTTTGTTCCCATATTACAAAACTTTTAAGAATTAAAACCTTCTCTTTTCATTTTACCCCATCCTTTTTTGTTTTTCCTGAAAAAGAAATCAAAGTTTCCGGAAAGAGAAAAAGCAAGGTTTAGTGGATGGTATAAAACCATTTCTAAAATCGAAATCAAAATAATTTTTAGGATGAACTGGTTTCCCCGGTATCTTCCAAAAATATATTTTTCATAAAAAATGGCAAATGAAGAATATAGCAAGGAAAATGAAAAAATAAATATCGTAAACAGAATAAAGAATGTAATGTTAATCATCCCAAAATAAAGCATGGTAAAAAAATACACTATTCCAATAAATTCAATTATGGGGCCCAGCCATTCAAATAAAACCCAGTATGGGTATGCAATCAGTCCTATCCGTCCAAACTTGGGATTCAAAAGCATTTTTTTATGTTTAAACAAGGAATCGATTAATCCTCTTGTCCATCTGTTACGTTGTCTGCCAAGGGTTTTTAACGAAGTAGGGACCTCAGTCCAGCATAGAGGATCGGGAACAAATGCCACTTTATAGGGTGTTTTTTCTTTTGTGTGCATATAGTTCCTCATGCGCATCACCAGTTCTAAATCTTCGCCAACCGTATCGCGGTCGTAGCCCCCGCAATTGAGAACAATCTTCCTGTCAAACAATCCAAAGGCGCCGGAAATAATCAATAGCCCATTGATTTTACTCCAGGCCATACGGCTTAGGATAAAGGCCCTGAAGTATTCAAGTATTTGAAATTGAGCCCATAGATTTTTAGGAAAATTGACTTTAGTAATCCTACCTTCTTCAATTTTACAAGAGTTGGCAACCCTGATTACACCTCCTGAGGCAATTACCTTTTTGCCTTGCTCTTCTTCAAGGAAAGGTTTTACCATCCTGAAAATGGCATCCGGTTCGATGATGCAGTCCACATCTATACCCAGAAACAGTTCTGAACGGCTCACGTTGATTCCGGCATTTAATGCATCTCCCTTGCCTCTGTTGTCTTTATCAATTACAATCAGGTTGGCATATGCAACATTTGTTGATTTATAGATTCCTCTGATCTCAGCCGTTTCCAGTTTTGCTTCGTACGAATAATTTACCTTTACCAGTTCGTAATGGTTAATCATCAAATCCAGGCTTTCATCCTTGCTTCCATCATTTACAATGATGACCTCTACGTCGGGGTATTGGAGGGATAGTAAGCTTCTTACGTTTTGGATGATACTTTTTTCCTCATTATAACATGGTGCAATAATTGAAATGGTTGGTAATAGTTTATATTCAGAAACATTGGTGAAGTTGAAAAACTTGTTGCGTTTGGAATAAAAACTCAACTCAAAACTGGAGAAAATACCAATTAAGATATAGGAAACAAACAGCGTTGATCCATATATCAAAAAGAGCAGATTAAAAACGTAATGTATAGTATCTATGTATGCCATTTGTTTACTGATTTATATTCAGGTCTGAAACTTCCTGCAAGGCCATTTTTATCTCTTTATCCTCTGAGTTTACAAAGGGTAATATAAAATCAAAATTTTCTTTAAAAAGGATTTTCATTGCCTCAATTTTGATCATCAGGGAGCTGTTGGTAATCACTTCCTGTAAAAATTTATGGAAGGTTTCGCTTCCCGTTTCATGTGAATCTTTTAAAATCATAAACTTAATATCGTCGGGTTCCTGGTTAAACCGGTCAACTATAATATCCACACCTTCATCTTTCGGAACCAGTTTTAAGAATGAATCCCATGCCAACCGGTTCAGCAGATAATCCTGATGTCCGATAAAGTTAAGGATAAGGATCAGGCTCCTGGATCCTTTCCTGTAACGGTATTTGGCCAGTATTAAGCCTGTAATGATCTTTCTGTTTAAATCAGAAGACAGGAAATCGATATAATCAATATTCATTTTGTGATTTTTGATCACAGCATTAACTGTAATATTGATGTCGAACAATGATAAATTGTATTTGCTCCCAATAAAATCTGCCAGTTGATTTTCTCCCTCCATCAAACGGATAAGCGCTCCATAGGCTTCGGTACGGAGGGCATAGTTTTTTGAATCGGAATATTTATAGATCCTTTTTTCGTACCTCTCATCCCTGAGTCTGAGGTAAGAAATAATCCTCATAGCCAATATTCTGTCACTTAGGTTATAGGAATATAAAAAGCGGTCGATAGTTTTATACAGGTCTACCTTATCCAACAATTCTTTAAAATGAGGACTGTGGTTGACAGCAACGGTTTCCTGAATCCTGGTAATGGAAATAAACAGGGCTTCTACATGAAGTTTGTATTTTGAAAAATACCTGAGCTTTTTAAACAGGGCTTCCTTTTCTTTCTCGTCCTGGTATTTTTCTGAGTATAAATATTCTACAACTAAGTTTGTAAATGCGTTTGAAAGTCGGGGCAAAATCTTTTCGTGGTGCGTACGGCGATAGGTGTAAAACAGACTAAAACCGGTAAATAGTAATACACCAACCGCATTGATTGCTATAAAGTATACCACCAGGCATTGCCACCACTTAAAACGGGGAAATACAGGGTTAATAAAAACATAATCGTTAAAGTATATTTCCGGTTGGTATAAAAAATATAAACCCAACACAGGAATGCCAATAGCTAATGTTTGGAATAGCCTTTTAAAGAAACGCCTTATATTTATGATATAAATAGCACGCATGTTAGAATCGGTGTTTTAATAGGATTTCAAATAAAAACCTGTTTCGATATGAGTTTTGGCTAATCTCTTCATATACATATCCTGCCCCAACCCTCACTTCGTTTGAGTGGGAGATGGCAAAATTCCTTTCCAGTTTAATCTTATAGGCACTTAGCCAAATACTTCCGATGGGCTGGGCGTATCTCGACCTGTCATCAGGAGAGTTGCCGTAACCAAGTTCTAAACCATAATAACCAACCTGGTTATTGTCGTAAATTCTCATGTTAAACAGAGATGAAAAAGAGTTGTTACCCTCCTTTATGGTGTAATATGGGCGCAATGATAACCACATATTAGAAACGTATTTTCCTAAATGACCTGTAAGAACTATTACATCATCGCTAGGGTAATTAAAGAATTTTGCCCCGGCACTGGCTTCAAAGTTATTGCCAAAAGGGAAAAAATATTCCAGTCCAACCCTGTGGCGGGGAAATAATTTGTTGTTAATTCCAAAGCCATAGTTGGCGAACAGGTAATGTCCATTGTCAAAATTGTGATAAATATCTATCTCAGGTTGGATGTCATCAATCTCAAACCTGTAAGCATAATTGCACCTGAAAATAAAAATGGTTTGCTCAACACTAGTGCTGTAGTCAACAAATGCCAGGTGGTGTGGGGTTGGTGTGTTGTTCTCAAACAAATCAATGGAGTAAAAAGCTGATATAGTGTTTTTACTGGCCGATCTTTTCAGGTTGTTGTATAAATATCGGATGTCGGCAGAATCGAGCAAGGATTTATTCTGGTTCAGGAAGTTTATTCCGGCAGAATATCTTTCAAGTCCTTGGTAGGCTAATGCCTTTTTCAACGTAAGGTTGTAATCGTTGTTGTAACCATTTGTTTTTGCCGTATCAATAATAGATAATAACTTTTTATATTCTTTATTCCATAACAGTACATTTAACCAGGTTTCGTATAGTTCATTGTTGTTTGGGTCAATGGCATAAACCTGGCTGATATATTCTTTGGAAGTATTATAATCTTGTTGCCATGCATAAACATTGGCCATAAACACTTTTACATCATTTCGGGTTGAGTCCAGTTGAACTACCTGAGCCGCTTTTTGAACAGCCAGGTCATATTCTTCAGCTCTTGAATGATCAATGGCCACCGAAAACAAGGAGTCAATGTTTGTTTGAGCCATTGTGCAAACCGCAAATAGAGATAAAATGGTTATATGTAATAATCTTATCATGTTCCGATAAATTGAGTAATTAGTTTAATAAACTATTGATTTCCTTAATAACCTCTGTGGGGACAAAAGGTTTTTTAAAAAATATATTGGCTCCTTTTTGTCGTGCTTTTTCAATATCAATTTCCATGTTGCTGAAATAGATAACCGGAGTTGTAATGCTTTTTTTGTGACGTAAAAAGGTAATTACCTCGTAGTTAGCAGCTCCTGTAATTGAATTGTCAAGCAAAATAATATCAAAGTTTTCATTGTCTTTAAGCCCTTTAAGTGAAGAGAAGGAGTTGCACGTTTTTATATAAGGTTTTGAGAAGCTATTCAGCAAATACCTTTGAATAATAGACGAAAATACAATGTCTTCTGATATGATGAGGTAGTTACAGGCCATTTTCTTTTTACGCAAAAATAGTATTTGAAACATATATATAGCGAGCAGTAGAGCGCTAAAGTTATTGAATTTTGACAAACAAGGGTATTCGTTAGGTGTAAGTGAGGTGCTGGGAGGTGAAAGGGGGGAGTTTTTGTAGAGGAATGGGGTAAAGAAATATTGAATTTTATAAATGAAATGTGTGTGTTAGTCAAATTTATCTTGACATTCGATTGCAAGTGTGTGAAATTAGCATCAAAACTATTTATAAATGTATAGATTATGAAAAAAATAGCACGGAAATTAAGTTTTGTTGTTTTGGGATTATTGATATTTGCTTCATGTGATGTCAAAGACAAAGAGGCAACGCGACCTCAGGCCAATTTGAAGGTGGCAATGAATGGTTGGGAATACTTTATTGGAGATAATGATTTTGAATCATGTTCGGAGGTAAAAGAGTTTCCATTTTTTAGCTCAGCAAATGTTTCCATTTTTAATGATGAAAATTTCTTATATGTAAAGGTTGTTGCAGAAGAAGATTGGGTAATAGAGAAGTTATACCTTACTATATGGGAAGGGGAAATTCCTCGTATTTTTACCCATGAAGACTTTCCTTATCAGATTGTTTTTCCAGAAGCGGAATACCAATCAGAAGTGACATTTAAAATTCCGAGAGGAGATAATTGGGATGTTTGCATGCCGTTATCATTGAAAATCTTTACTCAGAATGTAATTGATGGTTCAAGGGATCATTGGTATTTGACAAATGATAATTTGGATAGTTTTGATTTCTTTATTCAATTTTGTTGGGAGGAATGTGAAGACTGTATAGAGGTAATAGATATAATAGCGGCGCAGCATTATGATGTTGGGGATTTGATTGTATGGAAAGAAAATGGAGATTTGTATGTTAAGTATGCTATTGATGAAGGGTATAAATTGGAAGATGCTCATTTGTATGTAGGGTGTTTGGGTGATATTCCAGTTAATAAAAGTGGGAATCCACAAATTGGCCATTTCCCATATAATATGAGTGAAGATATGGTTGATGGTGGGATATTTGTAATTCCGTCGGATTATCTGTTGAACTTAGAATGTGACTGCTGGGTGGTTGCTGCTCATGCAGTTGTTTCGAAAATGGTAGGTGAGGAATATTGGGAAGAGACAGCTTGGAGTGACGGAAATGAATTTGTGGATGATAGAAATTGGGGTACTTATAGTGTAAGTGATTGCTGGTGTAATGAATAGATATTGAACTGACTATGTGTTAGTAGTCTTAAGGGAATTGAAATTTTATAAGCCTGTTGGTTTTTTTTAAAAAAATCAACAGGCTTTTTCTATTTAGTTTTATGTAATTAATTAAGTCATTCAACAAAAAAAATATAGTGTTGATCACTTTATGAAAGAAGGTGCTGGTAGGAATATTATATTGGGTAACCATTTGTGGAAAAATCAATTCTTAAACCCAATTAATTGGGATTGAGGAGGCGAAGCTATATAATACATGCAAGATGTTTTTTTGTTTATAATTGTCATATTCCTATAAGTTTGAAGTTTATTAGAATATTATATGCGGTAATATTGCTTGTTATTAATAGCTATGGCTATTGTAATAGGGAAATAAGTTATGATGTAAAAGAGCTTAAGCTCTTATCTAAAGCAGATGCTGGAGAAGATGCAGAGGTTTGTGGTTTGGTATATAATCTACAGGCGGAATTAGATGGAGGTAGTGGATTTTGGGAACTGTACTCAGGTCCTGGGCAGGTAGAATATTTTTCCAATATAGAAGATCCTAATGCTACTGTTCAAGTAAATCAATACGGTACCTATGTGTTCCAGTGGACTGAAATATTAGGGGAGAGTCAATCAATAGATAGGGTTGAGGTTGCATTTAGGGATCACCCTGTTGCTTTTGCCGGAGAGGATATGATTTTGGAATATATTTTTTCAACTAAACTTAATGCTACCGAAATACTAGCCAATGAAATTGGGATATGGGAGCTTGTTAGTGGAGATGGTTCAATTTTAAATCCAGATATGGCCCATACTGAAATAAACAGTTTATCTTTAGGAAATAATGTCTTTAGGTGGACAGTTTCCAATGGGGTATGTCCTTCTTCTGAAGATTATATTGTAATTAAAGTAAATAACCTTGTTATACCTTCATTGATTACTCCTAATTATGATGGTAAGAATGATGTTTTTTTATTAAGGGGTATTGAGACATTGGGGAAAACAGAATTGTTAGTTTTTGATAAAAGGGGAATGATTGTTTACGAGAATCCAAACTATGATAATCAGTGGAATGGAGTTGATCAAAAAGGGAATCAACTACCTGATGATACTTATTATTACAGGATAAAGTCATCTGATGGAAAAACTATTAGCGGATTTGTTGTTGTTAGAAGGTAAATGTTTTCTATGAAGTTAAAGATTCTATTCAGCACTATTCTCTTTATTACTTTTACAAATGTAATATGTCAGAATATTGGTAATCCTACACAATATACCTTAAATCCAATTTCGATTAATCCTGCATTTGCAGGAGGTCGTGAAGCTCTAAATATTTCATCGTTTTTTCAAGAAAAATGGTCTGGGATTAATGGTGCACCATCTACATTTTCGTTGAGTGTTGATGCTCCGTTGTTTGATAATACAATTGGACTAGGGGTTATGTATACCAAAGATACTTATGGAGTAACTGATGATGATAAGTTTTATTTGTCTTATTCATATAGAATCTATTGGGGTAAAAGTGTTTTGTCGTTAGGTTTGGGAGCAGGAATAAATAATACTCAAACACGATATTCTGATTTAACAGTTATAGATGCAGGTGATGATATTTATCTGCAGAAATCAAAATCATATCTAAAACCAAATTTTAGATTTGGGATATTTTACTCATTTAAAGATTTATACTTTGGGTTCTCCGTGCCAGAAGCTGTAAATTATGCTTTTGATAAGATAAATGATGAATATATTGTTGATTTTGATTTTAAATATTATGAGTATTTATACAATATAGGATATGTGATCAGAGTAACTCCTAATTTTAAAGTTTATCCTTCTGGATTGGTAAGCTATATGTCCCAAAGAAATTCTTCAAAGTACTATTATGATGCCAGGTTTCATTTAGGTTTTTTTGATAAAGTATGGTTTGGGGGATCGTATCGAAGCGAACGGTCGCTAGGTAGCTTGATCCAGGTGCAGTTAAATAACCAATTAAGCATTGCTTACTCATATGATTTTGATATTGGTCAGTTAAGTAGGTACAGCAACGGTACTCATGGAATAATGCTTCGTTATGTTTTTCAACATAAAGGAGATGCGATTAGTCCGTTACTTTTTTAAGCTTATAATTATAATACGCTCTTATGTTTGTGAAAATTTTATCCATAGTATTATTTGCCATTAATGTAATTAGTATTTATGGACAACATGGTGTTTATACTGTAGAAAGAGCTGGTTTTTCTTCAGGAAGATATGATGAATTTTCACCTGTGTATTATAAAAATGGGATAGTCTTTTGTTCAAATAGAGGAAGTGTTTGGTTTCAAAAGTTTTCAAACTCTAAAAATCTTGAGCAGTTTAGTATTTATTATATAGAGAAGGACAAGTCAAATAGATGGCGTAAAGCTGTTTTGTTTTCTAAAGAATTGGATACTCAGTTTAATGATGGGCCAGCATCTTTTGATTGTAGTGGAGATGTTGTGTTTTTCTCAAGAAATATATTTGTGAATAGTAGTTTGGAGAAAAATACTTACAATAGTAATCGGCTGGGAGTATTTTCAGCTAGCAGATACGATGGTAGATGGACCCGGATTCGGGAATTTCAGTTCAACAATGATTGGTATAATGTAACTACACCTTGTTTGTCGAAGGATGGGGAACGGTTGTTCTTTGCATCAGATAAGCCTGGAGGGATGGGGGGCATGGATATTTATTATAGCGATAAAAAAAGTGGTTTATGGGGTGATCCTATAAATATGGGACCTAAAGTGAACACAGAAGGTAATGAGCTATATCCGTTTATAAATGATGTAGGCGAGTTGTATTTTGCCTCTGATGGGTATGGTGGATATGGAGGAAAGGATATTTATATTACAAAACAGAATGGTAACGACTGGTATGATCCTGTACATTTGCCTGGTTCATTAAATTCAAAAAGCAATGATTTTGGTATTGTTACAGATGGTTTAGGTAGAAAAGGGTATTTTTCTTCCGATAGAGGAAAGACTGTTGATATTTATGAGTTTTCAACAGTTAATAGAGACATATTATACAGTGTTCCTCAGGTTGAAAATGATTATCGTGTTATGTTGCAAGATTCTTGTAATGTGGCTATTGATACTTTTTTGTTGCAGCATGAATGGGAATTTGAAGATGGTACAAAATTGTATGGAGCCAAGGTGTGTAGACGATTTGATAAAATAGGGAGTTATAAGGTTAAACTTAATATAGTTGACCGATCAAGCCATAAGTTATTCATGCAAAAAAGTGAATATCTAATTAAAGTAAACGATATAGAACAGCCATATATCAATTCCAGGGATTTTTTTACAGTAGGAGAAAGTGCTCTGTTTGATGGATTGAAATCAAATTGTCAGGACTATGAGGTTGTAGATTATTATTGGCAAATTGGTGATTCAACATATTCCACTGGTTCAAATATTTCACATGTTTTTCAAAATGTGGGGATACACAATGTGAAGTTAGAAGTGGTGTTTAAATCAAAGATTGATGAAAGCTTAATTAAAAAATCGGTTTATAAATCGATAAGAATCTTTAACAATACTTCGAGTAAAGATGAGTTTTTAAAAAACAAGTCTGAAGCTTATGATTTAACCAGGCGATATAAAAGCAACCATACAATATCTGATTTAAATTTCATTCCTTGTGATGTTCAGCCCAGCGTGTTTAGATTGGTGCTATTTTCATCAAAAAATAGAGTTTCATTACATAGTCAGGTGTTCAGAAATATTCCGGAAAAGTTTGATGTTATTGAGTCATATGATCAGTTAGATAAAATATATAGTTACTGGATTGATGAACAATATGACCTGATGGATTTATATCTGACATATAAAAACTTGTTAAAGATAGGGGACGAAGGTTATAAAGTTGAATATATAGAATTAAATGATCCGGTAAAAATTGAATTGTATAAGATCGTTAATAAGTATGGCAATTGTACAGATGATTATTTCAATGATAGAAATATTTTAAAGACAAATGGGATTCTTGTTTTAAATAAAGTAATAGGGTTGTTGCACAAAAATCCCAAAATAAATATAAAAATAAAAGTGCATACAGATAATAAGGCGTTGCCAAGTCAAAATAAATATCTTTCGCAAATGCAAGCACAACGTATCTTTGATTATATTACAGGAACAGGGATTAAGTCGGATAGGTTAGTGGTTGTAGGTGTAGGGGATGAAATTCCTGTTGCATCAAATGAATCTGAAGTTGGCAGGAGGAAAAACCGGAGAGTAGAGTTTCGTTTGGTAAACAATAGATAATAAAATGTGAAAATGATCAAATTTTTAGATATAAAGAAAATAACTGATAGTTATCAGCCGGATATCAAAAAAGCTGTAGAAAGAGTAGTGAGCAGTGGTTGGTATTTATTGGGGGAAGAAACAAGTGGTTTTGAGGAGGAATATGCTAATTATATTGGTACAACGGAGTGTATTGGTGTAGGAAATGGATTAGATGCTTTACGTTTGATTTTTAAAGCGTATATAGAGCTGGGGATTATGGAAGAAGGTGATGAAGTAATTGTTCCAGCCAATACTTATATTGCGTCAGTATTGGCAATAACTGATAATAATCTAAACCCTGTTTTTGTAGATGCCGATATTAATAGCTATAATTTAGATTTATCTTTAATAGAAAAATATATTTCACCAAGGACAAAAGCTATTTTAGTTGTTCATTTATATGGGCAGGTTTGTTGGTCTGAGGAGTTAGCTGATCTGGCAAAGAAACATAATTTAAAGATTGTTGAGGATAATGCTCAAGCAGCTGGTGCTTTCGGAAGATCAATGGACAAAGGTCTAAGGTCATTGAGGCGAAGTGGTTCGTTAGGTGATGCCGCTGGGCATAGCTTTTATCCAGGAAAAAATTTAGGTGCCTTGGGTGATGGAGGCGCAGTAACTACAAATGATATTGAATTGGCATCTGTAATAAGAGCTTTGGCAAATTATGGATCTCAAAAAAAATATGTAAATGAATATAAAGGATTAAATTCAAGATTAGATGAAATTCAAGCTGCAGTTTTGCGTGTAAAACTAAGGGGGTTGGATGAAGATAATCAACATAGAAGAGAGATTGCTAATTATTATTTCGAGAAAATAAAACATCCAGATGTAATTTTGCCAAAACTAAGTTCTAATGTTTCTTCACTCATTTCTTTAGATCATGTATGGCATTTGTTTGTAATTAGACATCATGATAGGACTAAACTGCAAGGTTATTTAATGAATCATGATATACAAACCTTAATTCATTATCCAATACCTCCCAATAAACAGGGAGCATATAATGAATATAATAAATTGAATTTCCCTATTACGCAAAAAATGCATGATGAGGTATTGAGTTTGCCAATAAGTCAAGTGATGACAATGGAGGAAGCTAATGTAGTTGTTGATGCAATTAATAAATTTTATGTTTTGTCATAGCATTATTGTCATTTACCAAAAATACATTAGTGTTGATCATTTAAGCTTTTTAAAAGAGAGGAGTATTGTTAATTTAGAAAAGTATAATACTCTTATATCCCTTGTTTGTCATGGGAGTGAGGAGACGAAGTTGTGTCTGTGTTTGAAAATATTGATGAAGTTTATTATGGTTTTTTAGGAACATAAAGTTCTATTAATAAAGAAATATCTTATGAAAATACAGATGGTGGATTTGGTTGGTCAATATCAGAAAATACAGAATGATGTTAATGCATCAATTCAAGAAGTTATAAATTCTGCCACATTTATAAATGGCCCCGCAGTAAGTTCCTTTGAGAAAAATCTAGCAGATTTCATTAATTGTGTAGAGGTTATTGGATGCGCGAATGGAACCGATGCTTTGCAAATTGCTATGATGACATTGGGGTTGAAGCCAGGGGATGAGGTTATTGTGCCGGTACATACATATGTGGCAACTGCAGAGGCGATTGCTGTGTTAGGCCTGGAGCCTGTTTTTGTGGATGTGCAAACGGAATTCTTTACAATTGATGTGTCCCAAATAGAAAATAAGATAACAGCTAAGACAAAAGCTATTGTTCCGGTGCATTTATATGGTCAATGTGCGGATATGGAGACAATAATGAAGATTGCAAATAAATATAATTTGTTTGTAATAGAAGATACCGCTCAAGCTTTGGGTGCAGAATTTTCTTTTTCAAATGGGAAACGTTCAATGGCTGGAACAATAGGACATATTGGATGTACTTCATTTTTTCCATCAAAAAATCTCGGTTGCTTTGGAGATGGAGGTGCATTGATGGTAGATGATAGGGAACTTGCAGATAGAGCCAGGATGATTGCCAGCCATGGTCAGAAAATTAAGTACCATCACGATATTGTAGGTTGTAATTCACGGTTGGACAGTATACAGGCTGCAATATTAAATGTTAAGCTTCCTTTTTTAAGCAAATACAATGAAGCTCGTCAAATTGTAGCACAAAGATATGATGAAGCATTTAAAGATATTAGTGAAGTTGTTATCCCACAAAAGGCACCTTATTCTACACATGTTTATCACCAGTATACAATAAAGGTTGCAGGAATATGTCGCAATAAGTTAAAGCAAAAACTTCAAGATAAAGGTATCCCTTCAATGATATATTATCCAGTTCCCTTACATTTTCAAAAAGCATATGCTAAACCAGGTATAGGGAAAGGTTCATTTCAAGTGTCTGAGCATCTGTCTGAGGTTGTGTTATCTCTGCCTATACATACAGAAATGACATTAGAGCAACAGCAATATATAGTTTCAGAAGTAAAAAAGGCCATAAAAGAATTATTATGAATAAACCTTTTTTTGTACACGAATCATCTTTTATTGATGAGGGATGTGATATTGGAGAGGGAACCAAAATATGGCATTTTTCTCATGTTATGAGTAATTGTAAAATAGGAGAAAAGTGTAATATTGGACAAAATGTTGTAGTATCTCCTGATGTTGTTCTTGGCAAAAATGTAAAGGTACAGAACAATGTTTCTATTTATACTGGAGTTGTATGTTGTGATGATGTTTTTTTAGGCCCCTCAATGGTTTTTACAAATGTTATAAATCCCCGTAGTGCTATAAACAGACGAGGGAAATATGAAAAAACAATAGTGGGACAGGGAGCCTCGATTGGTGCAAATGCAACAATTGTATGTGGAAATAATATTGGGAGATTTGCCTTTGTAGGAGCAGGAGCTGTAGTTACAAAGGAAGTAAAAGATTATGCGTTGGTTATAGGTAATCCGGCTAAACAAGTAGGTTGGATAAGTGAATATGGTCATAAACTGGAATTTAATGAAGAGGGGGTAGCTGTTTGTATAGAAAGTGGGGAAGTGTATAAACTTATTGATAATAATGTAAATAAAGTAAGTAAATGAAGCAATTTGCCTTGATTGGAGCATCAGGATATATAGCTCCACGACATTTAAAAGCTATAAAAGAAACAGGAAACAATTTGGTTGCAGCTTTAGATCCTTATGATGGAGTTGGCATAATGGATAGTTTTTTTCCGAATGCTGATTTTTTTGTCGAAACAGAACGCTTTGATAGGCATATTGAAAAACTAAAATATGAGAAAGGAATTGATTTGGACTTTATGAGTATTTGTACTCCAAATTATTTACATGATGCTCATATACGAATGGCTTTAAGAAGAGGTTCGGATGCAATATGTGAAAAACCATTAGTTCTGAATCCATGGAATATTGATGCCTTGGCAAGAGTTCAAGAGGATACCGGAAAGAAGATCTATAATATTTTACAATTACGCCTGCATCCAAGCATTATTTCACTAAAAAAGAAAGTGGAAAGTGGGCCTCAGGACAAGGTTTACGATATTGACTTATCTTATATTACTTCCAGAGGTCATTGGTACTATACATCGTGGAAAGGAGATGTTAGTAAGTCTGGAGGGATAGCAACAAATATAGGGGTGCATTTTTATGATATGCTTTCTTTTATTTTTGGTAACGTTAAACAAAATATAGTCCATATACACACGCATGATAGGGCTGCTGGCTATTTGGAGTTTGAGAAAGCCCGGGTGCGATGGTTTTTATCCATAAATGAAGATGTTTTACCAAATATGATCAAAGAAAAAGGGCAGCGTACATTTAGGTCTATTACAATTGAAGGCGAAGAATTAGAGTTTAGTGGAGGATTTACCGATTTGCATACGCGTTGTTATGAAGAGATATTAAAGGGAAATGGTTATGGGATTGATGCTCCTCGTCAGGCAATTGAAATTGTGCATGCCATCAGGCATGAAAAGCCCGTTGGGCTGATAGGAGACTATCATCCTTTGGCAAAGAAACCTCTGGCAAAACATCCTTTTGAGAAGTAATAACCAAATCGATAAATTATATTCATGAATATTGTAACTATTATAGGTGCTCGACCTCAGTTTATAAAAGCAGCTACAGTTTCAAGGGCAATAAGTAAGCAAAAAGGTATCAATGAAATCCTGGTACATACGGGACAGCATTTTGATTCAAATATGTCGGATGTATTCTTTGATGAGCTGGAAATACCTAAACCAAATTATAATCTTGGTATAGGGGGTGGATCTCATGGGGAGCAAACAGGGCTGATGTTACAAGAAATTGAAAAGGTATTAATGAATGAAAAGCCGGATTGGGTATTGGTTTATGGTGATACAAACTCAACTTTGGCAGGGGCCTTGGCTGCTTCAAAAATTCATATTCCTGTTGTTCATGTAGAAGCCGGACTTCGATCCTTTAATATGAGAATGCCTGAAGAGCAAAATAGAATATTGACTGATCATATATCTTCTGTATTATTTGCACCAACAGATATTGCAATAAAAAATCTTGAGAAAGAAGGAATCTATAATAACGTTTTGAACGTTGGAGATGTTATGTTTGATGCAGCTTTGTTTTATGGTGACTTAGCAGAAAGGAAGTCAAACGTATTGAAAAATATAGGAGTACAGACAAAATCTTATGTATTGGCAACAGTTCATCGGGCAGAAAATACAGATGATTCCAATCGGTTATTGATGATTTTTTCGCAACTAAATAAAATAGCTATTCAAGAAAAAGTTATTTTACCCTTGCATCCCAGAACGAAAAAGGCTTTGGAAAGAGAAAAATACGATTTTTCAAAGTCATCAATTTTTTTTATAGATCCTGTTGGCTATTTGGATATGGTGGCTTTAGAAAAAAGTGCTAAAATGATAGTGACCGATAGCGGAGGAGTTCAGAAAGAAGCATATTTTCATAATGTGCCATGCATGACTTTAAGGGATGAAACAGAATGGCTTGAGACTGTTGATGCGGGTTGTAACCATATCATCTCAGATCTGTTATCAATTTTTGATAGATTTCAATCTTTAAGTAAACAACAATTCGATTTCTCCAGGAAATTATATGGAACTGGGCGTAGTGCTACAGAAATAGTTGAGTATCTTATGAAGTAAAATGTCTATTCAAATTGGGTCTAATATATCTTTACTATTTTAAATATGACTAAATATCTATTAATATATCTTTTTTTGATTGGTTTGTTTGGAAGTTCATGTACTTCACGCAAGAATTTAACATATCTAAAAAGAACAGGCATAAGTAAAGAGCATCATGACAATAACTTAATGTATGAAGAAATAGATCGGGTTACAGAATATAGGATAATGCCTTATGATCATTTGTACATTAGTGTTATATCTCCTGATCCGCAGTGGTCCTCAATTTTTAATACGGTTTCTGAGGAAGATATAGATGGTTATGCAGTAGATAATCAAGGTTATGTTGATATTCCTTTTGTTGGAAAAGTTGAGGTTAAAGGAAAATCTTTAAATGAGGTAAAAGATATATTAAAGCATACTTTTAGTAATTATGTAAAGGATGCGTCAATTACCGTCCGTTTGGTGAATAATCATATTAGCATTATTGGCGAGGTTGAAACTGCTGGAAGATACTTATTAACCAAAGATCGAATAAATATCTTTGAGGCTTTGGCTTTGGCTGGTGATTTAAGCGAGTATGGAAATAGAAAGAAAGTTCAATTGGTAAGGCCGACGCAATATGGTCCTGTCGTAAAAGAATTATCATTGTCAGATCAAAGCATATTTACATCTGAATATTATTATGTTATGCCAAATGATGTTGTTTATGTCCCTCCGCAGAGGGGACGAACATTCCAAATGAATGTGTCAATTTATATGTTAGTTTTTAGTTTGTTAAATACAGCTGCTGTTGTATATACGTTGGTGCAAAGCAATTAGTGCTAATCTGTTTGTAGGTCGATGAATACAGGGGTAATCTTAAAAGGAAGTGAGTTGATCGGATATGAATAACAATAATAATAAAGAATCCAAATTTAGAGAAGTTGGAATAGATCCGTTTGTTCTTTTCAGGATTTTTATAAAAAACTGGTATTTTTTTGTACTTACAATTGTAGTTGCATTTGTATTAGCGAAAATGAAAATAGCAGATACTATTCCTACTTTTAGGGTATCATCAACAGTTTTGATTTTTGAAGAGGAAGAAAGAGGGGGAAATGAGAATGAACAACTAATGCAAGGATTAGGGATGCCTGCTGGTATGAGAAATTTAGATAATCAAATTACCATTTTGAAATCTAGAGATTTAACATCTAGGGCACTGGGAGTGTTGGATTTTGAGGTTGAGTATTTCTATAGGGCATCAGGAGACTTAATTCCGTTGTATCATAGCTTGCCCATACGAGTAAAAAAAAATAAAGGTGCAGATTTCCCAAAGGGTGTGCCAATTGATTTTACTTATTTGGGTGATAATAGTTTTAAGCTAAAATCAGAGAATGGGAATATAGATATACAGGCATCTTTTGGAGATATTATAAATATAGGAAGTGGCTCAATTACTATAGAATGTTATAATACAGATTGGTTTGATTATAATCCAGAAGTAACACTTACTTTTGTTTTTAGGAGTCATGTGAGTTTGGTTAGAGCTTTTAACAATCGTCTTAATGTGAAAGCACTTTCCAATACAGGTTCAGTATTGGAAATTAGTTTGGTAGGTACAAATGTTGCACGGGATGTGGATTTTTTAAACAAGCTCACGGAAGTTTTCCAAGCCTTATCATTGGAGAAAAAGAATCAGGAAGCAAATCGTCGCATTCAGTTTATTGAAAATCAGTTGGATGGTATTTCTGATTCCTTGGTTATAACAGAAAACCAGTTACAGCAATTTCGTTCTACACACAGGGTCATGAACTTGTCTGCGCAGGGACAAGAGATCATAAGTCAGGTTTCGCGATTAGAAGAAGAAAATGCCAGATTAAAATTAGAGGCAAATTATTATGATAATCTTGCTGATTATTTACAAAATGATATAACAGGAGACCTTCCTCTACCTATAAGCATGGGTATTGAAGACCCTGCTTTGTCAGGATTAGTTACTGAATTGGCAGATTTACAATCTCAATTAGCTGCATCTGGAGCTGGAGAAATGAATCCATTGCAAAATTTATTAAGTCAACGGGTTGGCACTAAAAAGAATGAGCTGATGGAGACATTGAATGGTTTACGAAGGGCTAATATTATTGCAATTAGTGAAAATCAGTCACAAATAAACAGAGTAAATTCACAAGCTTCTGCGTTACCTGTTACAGAACGGCAATTGTTAGGTATTGAAAGAAAGTTTAAGCTCAATGATGAATTATATACCCTTTTGCTGGAAAAGAGGGCTGAGCTACAAATGCAAAAAGCCTCTAATAGGCCAGATAATGAAGTGATAAACCCAGCAAATTTGTTATATGCAGAACAGGTTGCTCCCAATCCTCGCATGATTTATTTCATTGCATTGTTTTTAGGTTCTTTTATCCCATTTGTTCTTTTGTTTCTTAAACATTTACTTAATAAAAGGATACATGAAGAGGATCTTCAAAGGTATAATCATATTCCCGTTGTAGGAACGATTCCAAGAGTGAAAAGTATTAGGAGTATAGAGGTGTTAAATAATCCAGATTCAGTTTTTGCTGAGTCATATCGGATAATGCGGTCAAGGTTACAGTTTATTACAAAAAGTAAAAAGAATCCAATTATTCTTGTAACCTCAGCAATGCCTGGAGATGGGAAAACGGTTTCTGCCATAAACCTGGCTTCGGTATACAGTTTATTAGGAAAAAAAACGGTTTTGGTAGAATTTGATCTTAGAAACCCTAAAGTTTCAAAGGAGTTTGATGTAGATAGAAACAAAGGAATTTCTACTTATTTGATTGGTCGGGAAAGTATCGATAATATTATTCAGGAAACCCAGTTCAATAACCTTTCAATAGTTACTGCTGGTCCAATTCCTCCAAATCCTTCTGAATTAGCAGCGTCATCAGAAGCTAAAGAGTTCTTTGAGCAATTAAGGCAGAGGTTTGAGTATGTAATAGTTGATTCGGCTCCGGTAGGTCTGATCTCCGATACTCAAAACCTGGTTGAGAGTGCTGATGCATGTTTAGTAGTTGTTAGGGTAAAAAAGACAATTAAAGATATGCTTGGAAAGACTTTGTCTGAATTACAAACTAATACTGGTCATTCATTAAGTTTGATTGTGAATGACGTTACTATTGATACTTCGCGGTATGGTTATGGAAAAAAATACGGATACATTAAGACCTGAATTTAATTATTAATATATGGATGCTACATTAATAACACTACCTAAACATCATGATATAAGAGGGAACTTATCTTTTATAGAAGAGGATACTCATCTTCCTTTTGATATTAAAAGGGTGTACTGGATATATGATGTTCCTGGGGGTGAAAAAAGAGGGGGGCATGCATTTAAAGAAACTGAAGAGCTTATTGTTGCCTTGTCTGGTAGTTTTGATGTAGTATTAAATGACGGGACAAGGGAATATAGGTTCTCTTTGAATAGGTCTTACTATGGTGTGTATATTCCAAAAATGATGTGGCGGGAGTTGGAAAATTTTTCCACAAATTCTTTGGCAGTTATAATATCGTCTACAGATTACAGCGTTAATGATTATATAAGAGATTTTGAGAAATTTAAGGGGCTGAAAGGATGTTAAGTTTTATTTCTGATATTCATAATTGTAATGTTGTTGAATTACCTAAAATTCACAATAGAGCAGGTAATATTACTGTTATTCAAAACGGGGATCACCTACCATTTGATGTAAAGAGACTTTATTATTTATATGATGTTCCAGGTGGTTCCGATAGGGGCGGGCATGCGCATAAAAATTTATATCAGCTAATTGTTGCGGCTAGTGGTTGCTTTGATGTCATTATCGATGACGGCAAGAATAAAAAAATAATTCAACTTAATCGACCAAATTATGGTCTGTTAGTTATACCAGGAATATGGCGTGAAATTGTAAATTTTTCATCTGGAGCAATTTGTTTTGTGTTGGCTTCGCAGAAATATAGTGAAGAGGATTATATTAGAGACTATGATGAATTTCTAACCTTTAAAGCATCAAGTAATGATCATTGAAATTGATGAAAGAAAATTTCAGAATATTTTTGGCATAGATCCCCATCCTTTCATATCAAATAAGTTCTTATCTCTAAATAGAAATAAAGTAGAAAAAATAGTATGGCTTGTTGAGAATATTGGTAAACCAGAAATAGGATTAGTGGCTGGTATTAAAGATGATAAGTTGTTGTCTCCTTTTTCAGCACCATTTGGAGGTTTTCATTTTAAAAAGGAAAATATATATTCAACAACGGTTGATCACTTTATTCTATTGCTACAAGAATATGTTATGTCTGTTGGTTATAAGGAGTTCCGGGTAACACTTCCTCCAAATATTTATCATCAAACATTTAATGCCAAATGTACAAGTTCATTATTAAGGGCAAATTTTCAAAGTTTAATACCTGAAATTACTAGTTGGGTTGATTTACAGCAATTTAAGGGGGTGTATGGCCAAAAAAATAGTAGAGAGTACTACAGACAGGCCTTGAGAAATGAATTAGTTTTTGAATACACAGAAACGGAAGATGATAAATTAGAAGGATATAATTTAATAAAAGATAATAGAGCGAAGTTTGGACGACCTATTTACATGTCTTTAGATGACATTAATCAAACAAGTAATCTTTGGCCTGTGGATTTTTTTAAAGTATCAACAAAAGAAGGAAATATAGTTTCTTTTGCAATTTTATATCGTTTAAATCCCCAAATAGTTTATGCTGTATTTTGGGGAGATAATGAACTGGGAAGATCCCAGAGGGCTATGGATTTTTTGTTGTTAAATCTATGGTCTCACTATCATAAACTGGGTTATAAATATGTTGACCTTGGGATATCAACAGAAGATAGCATTCCAAATAGTGGATTGTTAAGGTTTAAAGAGACTCACGAAGCGGTTTCATCTCTTAGATATAAATTTAATTTGATAAATTAATTTTTTCGCTCTTCATAAATTCATGATTTGATGTTTGTGTTAAATCCGGACCCATATAGTTTACCATCCTATAGAATAGGACCTTTTCAAACAAAACATGTGGCTCTTAATAATTCTTTGCCAGACAATAATGGTGTTGTACATTATTTAAATGAGAAATTTGAGGGAAACGATTATTATTTTACTGAAAATGGAAGACAGGCTATTAACATTGCGTTATCGTATTATAATCTAGACAAAAATGATGTTGTCACAATACTTACCACAAGTGGAAATTTTTATATAAGCGGTTGTGTTACTAAGGAAATAGAAAAAATATGTCAGTGGTCAAGAAACATTTTATCAGAAACAAAACTAATTTTTGTTAATCATGAATTTGGTTATGTATACCCTGAAATGGATTTCTTGTGTTCTTTAGATATTCCTATTATAGAAGATTGTTGTACAACTTTTTTTAGTCAGGATGAAAAGGGAAAAATAGGTAAATATGGAGATTTTGCAGTGTATAGTTTTCCAAAGTTTTTCCCTGTTCAGGTTGGAGGGGTTTTAGTAAATAATAAAAAGAATAGATTGAATAAAGAACCTCAAATTAGTGAACCTCTGTTGCAATATATAAAAAATGTTATTAGCTATTATGTAGCCGACATAAAGGAATTGGTAGGGCAAAGAATATCTAATTATGATTATGCTATATCAGTTTATAAACAGTTGGGATTAAATGAGTTTTTTACTAAATCCAGCCAGGAAGTTCCATCTGTTATGATGTTAAAAAATAATTCAATAATAAAAGATCTGAACTATTTAAAGGAGACCCTTTGGGCTCATGGAATTCAATCGAGCATTTTCTATGGTGAAGATGCTTTTTTCTTTCCTAGCCATCAAAATTTAGGTAAAGGTGATATTCATTATTTTGCAGATGTTTTAAATTCTTTGATATTAAATAGAAAATAAATGATTATATCAAATATTTCTTTAGGTGAAAGAGTGGATGTGGATCCATCTTCAAACATAAATTATGCAAAGATAGGAAATGGGGTTAAAATCGCTAAGCGTTGTAGTGTTTTCGGTGGTCCGGATTGTCAATTGGAAATTGGAGATGAATCCTATTTTGGGATAAACACTGTCGTTATTGGTTATTGGGAGAAAATAATAATTGGCGGAAATGTTAGTATTGCACAAAATGTGAATATAATGTCTGCATCGGGACCAAATGCTTCAGCTAAAATGCAAAGGGTCTTCCCAATAATGAAGGGGAAAGTGGAGATTGGAAATCATTGTTGGATTGGTGCAAATTCAATTATTATGCCTGATGTTGTGTTAGGAGAATATTGTGTTGTGGCTGCTAATAGTTTTGTTAATTCTTCATTTCCACCTTATTCAGTTATTGGTGGGAATCCAGCAAAGTTAATCCGGATTTTTACGAATGAAGAAATTGCTAAACTTGATGAAGATTGTTGATTGTGTTTTGATGGTTAGAATAATTGTAAAGAAGAATAATTTGTCACAATGAGTTCTAATAGTGAAGTTTTGCAAGATAATCCAATGATAATGGATGTAGACAAAGAAGGCAATAATAATGGTTGTGTTGCTGAGGATAGATCTTCTTATAGACAAATATTAAAGGCCACATCCTTATTTGGTGGTGTTCAGGTGTTCAATATTTTTGTAACCTTATTAAGAGGCAAATTGTTAGCTGTTCTTATAGGTACCGCTGGGATGGGATTGAATGGTTTATTGAATTCAACACTAGAAGTAATCAAATTGGCATCCGGTATGGGGCTTAATGAAAGTGCCATCCGTGATATATCAAAGGCTAAAGAAGCAAATGATAAATCAGAATTAAAGAAGGTATATACTATATTTAGCAGTTGGATATGGCTGTCTGCTATTTTGGGAGTCATTCTTACTATTGCATTATCTCCTTTGTTGAGCAGATTGACATTTGATGATTATAGTTATACAAAAACATTTATGTTTTTATCAGTAACGTTTTTGTTTACAGCCTTAACGGGAGGTTTATATACCCTTTTAAGAGGGATGAGAAAGATAAACCTTTTAGCAAGTGCTAATATTTCAGGGTCTGTAGCTGGTCTTTTGGTAGTAATTCCTATATTTTATTTTTATGGGATAAATGGTGTAGTTCCTGCAATAGTAGCTTCTTCTGCTACAACTTATGTTGTTTCTCTATACTTTAGAAAGAAAGTAAATGTAAAAGCTATCAACATGAACTTTCGAGATGTTTTTGCAGGAGGAAAACAAATGGTTGTGCTGGGTGTCGTTTTAACATTGAGTACATTGTTAACAACAGGAAGCAATTTTTTGCTCAATGCGTTTATTTCTAAAGTTGGAAGTCTTGAAGAGCTTGGGCTTTTTAGTGCTGGGAGTAGTATTATGACTGGATATGTGGGTATGGTTTTTGTTGCCATGAGTACGGATTATTTTCCTAGGCTATCTGGGGTTATTAATGATTCAGCAAAATGGAAAAATGTTGTAAATCAACAGGCAGAAGTAGTTATTTTAATTCTAGGGCCTATTCTGTCAATTATTTTATTGAGTGCGCCTATTTTAGTGAGATTATTGCTGAGTGAAGAGTTTTTACCGGTTATTGGTTATTTAAAATGGGCATCACTGGCTATTATGCTTAAAGGTATTACCTGGGTTTCAGGTTTTGTGCTTATATCTAAAAGAGATAATAGTCTGTTCTTCATAACAGAGTTAATAGGAGTACTTTGGTTTTTGTTTTTTAACGTTCTTTTCTTTAAACTATATGGAATAGAGGGATTAGGAATTGCACTAAACATTAATTACTTGTTTAGTGTAATCATGTTATATGTTATATTAAAGAGGAGATATGGTTTTGTTATATCAATGTCAGCATACAGACTTGTTGGGTTGTATATGTTTTTGTTATCTATTGGAGTTGGATGTATTGTTTACCTTGATTTTCCGAACGCATATTATGGATGCGGTGTTGTAACTATAGTAGTGAGCATTATCTCTTTGAAAGAACTTGATAAAAGAATTGGAGTAAAAAATATCATAAGTAATTTCCGAAGTAAATTGTTTTAAAGAGGATAATCATGGATTTAGTTACAATTGCTACCAGTACTTATAATAGTAGTAAACATATTATTGAAACCTTAGAGAGTTTTGCGCAACAAACATATCCAAATATAGAGGTTGTAATCGGAGATGATGCATCAACTGATGATACTTTAGAAAAAGTAAAATTGTGGTTAAATTTAAATAATAATAGGGAGCGTTTTGTAGACGTTAAAATAATTCAGGTGTCGGAAAATACTGGTGTTTCCGCTAATGCAAATCGAAGTCTAAGAGTTGCCAGTGGAAAATGGATTAAGTTTATAGGAGCTGATGATGTTCTTTTACCAAATTGTATATCTGATAATATGCAATTTGTTAAAGAAAATTTTGGTGTCAAGGTGTTGTTTTCAAAGCTTAAAATTTACAAAGATAGCTTTGAGGAAAAAAACTATTTAAACACAATTCCAAAAGAAGTTGATGAAACAAGTATTGTTTTTAATGAGCTTACGTCTGAAAATCAATATCAATTACTTTTGACCTCAGATAGGATAAATTTTTCGCCTTCTGTTTTTCTTCATAAAGATACGCTATTATCCGTAGGAGGGTTTGATGAGCGTTTTAGGTTGCTTGAGGATTATCCATTATGGTTAAATCTTACAAAGAATGGCTATAAACTTAGTTTTATGGATAAAATCACAGTTAATTACAGAAGGCATGCAAAGGCAATAAACAATAACGGAAAGAAGTGTGTTGTTAATCCTAATTTTTTTAAGCAGGAAGAATTTAGGCGAGTTTATATTTATCCAAACCTACCTAAAGATATAAGACTTAATCAGCGATTTGTTTGGTGTGTTTCCCAAATTTATAGGTTAGATTGGATTAATAAAAAGTCAATATTATCAGATTTGGTTTATTTGTTTATTACAGTTTGGATAAACCCTTTTCGGTACTTTTTATGGGTAAAGAAGAAAACATCATTTTATGCTAAAAATAGTATGTTTTATCAATAGCTTAATGTTAAGATTATAAATTTAATAATGATACGTCTTTCTGTGATTATTCCAATGTACAATGTTGAGCCTTATGTCGAGAGGTGTATACGTAGTCTTCAAAATCAGGATTTACCAAAGAATACATATGAAATAGTATGTATAAATGATGGTTCTCCAGATAATAGTTTGGGTGTTGTTCAAAAGCTCTCTGAAGAATTTGATAATATATGTATTATAGATCAGGTTAATCAGGGAGTATCCATGGCTAGGAATAATGGTATGGATATAGCAAAAGGAAAATATTTACTTATGATTGATCCTGATGACTATGTAAAAGAAAACACTTTAAAAGAAAGGTTGGATATTCTTGATAGAAACGATATTGATGTAGCATTGACTGGGTATATAATTTTAGATGTATCTGGCGAAGAGGAATATGTTTTTGATCCAATCCACGAAAAAAACGAGGTTCTTAGCGGTATTGATTATTTTGATAAATATGTAAGAGGTAAATCTGAAATTCGGGATCCCCATCGTTCTGTTGCCATTTTTTATAATAAGGATTTTCTTGATCGAAATAAGCTTAGGTATTTATCCGGAGTACCATATCTGGAGGATGGGGAATTTTTAGCTCGTGTTCGATGCCTGGCAAACAAGGTGAATTTTATTAATAAACCGTTTTATCTAAGAACAACCAGGCCAGGATCAGCTACGCATAGTGGATTGTTTTACACAGAAAGGGCAAGAGAGGGGTTCCTCAACGCAGCTAAGAATTTAAAGGTGTTTAGGAATAAATGTCCATTAGAAAAACAGAAAACTTTCTTAAACCAGCCCATTATACATTTTACTCTTTTGTATATTTTTTCGTTTGGAATAAGTAATTATTTAAAGAATAGAAAAGAAATAAAGGAGTCGCTTAAAATAAATTCATTATCCACATTAGAAGTGAAAGGTTGTAGCAAACAATATGCTCTAATAGGTAGATTATATAATGTTTCTATTAGGTATATGTTAGGGTATATTTTACTGGATAGGTTTATAGATTCATTGAGAATTAGGATGAAATTTAATTAAATTTCCTCGGAATTTCTCTGAATGTTTGACAAACTGACCTGGTTTCTCTGAAAATTATAAACGCATGAAAAAGAATATTAGTGTTCATTTATATGGTGCAAGTCATTATATATCTTCGGCAGATGGAAAATTTGATATCTATTATCAAGGTATTCCTTCTTTGTTGAATATCAATAATTCGGAAGTAGATTGGGGCGACAGAATATTGAAATGTATGGAAAGTCGTTTGGATGTCGAAAGTGCAGTTATGGATGTCATAGAGAATACTACTGGTTTATTTTCATTAATAATTGTTTCTGAAGGTGAGTGTATAATTGTTTCAGATATTATTAGAAGTTTTCCCCTGTTTTGGGGAAATAGAGATCAGAATCTCTTTATTACAGATCAGTTAGAAAAGTACCAGCAGGAATATGATTATTTCTCAATTGATAAGAATAAGCTGGAAGAATATACAATCTCTGGTTTAGTGTTTGATAATGGTACAGTATATGAAAAAGTATATGGGATAAAACCAGGGGAGGTAGTAGTTTATAAAGAAGGAGAATTCAGTCATAAGCAATATTTTAATTTCTCTAAAAATAATAACTACCCGCAATACTCTTCTATTGATGTCTATGCAACAAAAGCTGATGAGGTTTTATTATCTTGTTTTAAAAGGATGCTGGAAAACTTTCCCAATGTAAGGAAATGGGTAGTTCCTTTAAGCGGAGGACATGACTCCCGATTGATAGTAAACTATCTTCATCGATTAGGTGTGAAAAATGTACTTTGCTTTTCATATGGGCAATGCAATAATAACGTTCAGGCTGACATAAGTAAGGAAGTGGCGAAAACCTTAGGTTTTGAATGGTATTTTGTTGAATATAGTGAACAAAAGTGGAAGGAATTACATGATGATGGACTTATTGATCAATATTTGGAATTTGCATTTAACGGTGTTTCAACTTCACATTTCCAGGATTTATTGGCGATATACGAATTGAAAAGTAGGAATGTTATTAGTAGTGAGGATGTTGTTATTCCAGGACATACCTCAATGTCTAGCAGACTTTGGGGTAAAGAATTGAATGATTTGTCATATGAAAAGATAAGAACCGATGCATATTTTGAAGATTTAATTGTTATACATGCTCAAAAACATAAAGATATTTATAACTATGTAGAAGCATTCGGTAAAGAGGAAAGCTTAGAAAAGGACATGTTCAGGGCAAAATTTCATTGGCAGGAAAAACACTCTAAATTTATAATCAATAGTATACGAGGATATTATTTTCAGGGATTAAGAGTGGCACTTCCTTTATGGGATAAAGAATTAGCAATTTTATGGTTAAGTCCATGTTCATTCGAGCTTCAAGGTAGAAAACTTCTTTATGAAATAGAGAAACTAACATTGTTGACAGATAGCTTAAAGCAGGTGAGATTTGCAAACGATCATGGACCCAAAAAGGTATTAACTTTAAGAGGTGTGCTAAAGAATATGATTCCATTGTCAATAATACATTTGTTAGTAAGATTTTTAGGGAAAAATGTGAAAACCAGTGAGGGAATGAATCAATTATATGCATTGAGGTTTAAAACGATTAAAGATTTAATATTGCCAGTGAAACATGTAATGCCTGTCAAATTACTTCCATATATAAAACCATATTATAATAGGTCGCCTTATCGTATGGATCCAAATATGATGACTGTTCTATTTACTTTAACGAAGCTATTAAACAAAAACAAACTCTAAAAATTTAATGGATAAAAAAAAAGTTTTACTAGTTTCTAACGGATTTTACCCTGAAATTTCACCTAGAAGTTTCAGAGCTACAGAATTAGCAAAAGAACTATATAGAAAAGGTCATTCTGTTACAGTTTATTCAAAACATAGAGATCATGATTATTCTTCTTTTCTGAAAGAATATCCAATAACTTTTAAAATGTGGAGGAAACCGTTTTTTCCAGAGCTTAGAAGTGTTGGAATATCTTTCCTTGATAGATTATTAGCTATTATTAAAAGGATCTTAGGAATTTTGGTGGAATATCCTGCTATAATGGATATGTTAAAGGTAAAGTCTGTTTTAAATAATGAGGAGAATTACGATTTGCTGATTTCTTTTGCAGTTCCATACCCCGTTCATTGGGGGGCTGCCTGGAGTAGAAGTGGAAAACATCGTATTGCAAAAGTTTGGGTAGCTGATTGTGGGGATCCCTATATGCTATCCCGGTTTGATTCTTTTAGAAAGCCTTTTTACTTTAAATACATGGAAGACTCTTTTTGTAGGAAATGCGATTATATTTCTATTCCATTTAGTGAGTTGCAAGAGCAGTTTTACCCTCAGTATAGATCTAAAATGAGAGTTATTCCTCAGGGGTTTAATTTTAACGAGGTTAAATTAAGTACCGTCTCACACTGTAACAAAGAATTAACTTTCATTTTTTCGGGTAGTGTTATCCCCGGGGTACGAGATTTAAACTTGTTTTTTGATTATATATCAAACTCAACTCATGAATTTATATTTGTAGTTTATACTAATCAGCCTGATTATTATAGAAAATATAAGGATGTTTTAGGTAATAAGTTGGAACTTAGGGATTATGTGGATAGGTTGTCTTTGATTTTTGAGTTAAGCAAAGCCGATTTTTTAATTAATGTTGATACAATACATGATAGTAATGAGAACATTGAAGCTATTCCGAGTAAGCTTATAGATTACTCACTTTCCAATCGACCTATCCTAAATATAAATTCAGCTAATCTTGATGAAGAGAATATAGATCGTTTTTTTAATAAGGACTATTCTGGGAGAAGAATTATTGATAAAGAAAGATTTAATATTGAAAAAGTAGCAAATAAATTTCTTGAGCTAACAAAATCAGAATAATCGTAGTGTCAAATGGCTGATTTTATGAATTCACGTTTTGAAATATGGAATTATTATACCAGGAATAATAGAAGTGTTTATTTCTATATATTATTTTTTATTTGGCCATTTGTTGGATTTTTGAGTGCAGTTTTCAATTTTAGGGATCAAAATGCTCGAAGAGTTATTTATCTTTTCCTGATCTATTATGGATTTTTATTTGTAAATGATACGGTAGGGATTGATTCCTACTCATACAGTCTTAAGTTAGTTGAAAATTCCTATTTATCATTTAGCGAATTTTGGTCTTCAGTAGATACTGATATTGTTGAGCCATTAATATCATTTTTAATCTCCAGGATAACGACAGAGGATAGTTTGTATTTTGCTTTTTGGGCTGCATTTATGGGCTATTTTTATATTAAGTCTATTGAAATGCTAAGTGAAAAATTTGACCCCTCCTTTAATATAAATAGAATAATTTTTGTTGTTTTATTTATATTTATCTCCCCAATAACAGATATTAGTGGTATACGAATGCCAACCGCGACCTGGGTTTTTTTTTATGGAGCAATGCGCGTTCTAATTAATGGAGATAAAAAGTTTCTATTACTGACTCTATGTGCATCTCTAATACATTGGAGTTTTATTACTGTAAATTTACTATTGTTTGTTTATGTTTTAATGGGCAATAAAAATATTATATATATTCCAATCGCTGTTTTATCATTTGTATTGCCTGGTTTGTTGAGTCCCTTGTTTTCATTGCTTTCAGTAAAGTTTGGAGGGTCGGTACAGGAAAGATACAGCGGTTATAGCAATGAATCATATATGGAGGCTGTAATAGCTGCCAAAGAAAATGCTTCCTGGTTTATGAAGGTTATGAATGAATATATGTTTTACTTTCTGATTTTAGGGATCATTTTTGTTTTTGTTATTAGTTTAAAAATGCAAAAAACAAAAGGTGAATCAAACCTATTTAGTTTTTTATTGCTATTGGTTTCGTTTGTCAATTTTGGGAGTGCAATTCCAACCTTTGGAGGTCGTTACAGATATGTTTTTTATTTATTTGCTTCTTTCTTTATTCTGTTGTTTTTTAATAAAACAGAAGGGCGAAAGATTCATCCTATAAACATGGTGGGACTATTACCTATTTTAGTATTTGTTATGGTTCAGTTCCGAATAGGAACCGGAAGTATAAATGCTTGGATGTTATGTCCAGTATTCGGGTTGCCCCTGTTTATTGGTGATTTGTCGTTATCAAGTGTGTTGTTTAATTGAAATGTAAAACGATTGAAAACAAAAATAATTAAAAACATAAAAGGACTTTATAACTTATTTGGTTGGTCCACATCAAGAAAAATTGTTGTAATCGAGTCTGATGATTGGGGGAGTATTAGAATGCCATCCATCGAAGTTTATAATAAATTTAGACAAAAAGGTTTTGATCTGACAAATTCTGATTATAACAGACTTGATAGTTTAGAATGTAATGACGATCTGAGTGAACTTTTGGGGGTGTTGGATTCTTATAAAGACTCCATTGGTAATTCGGCTGTAATAACGGCTAATATGGTAGTGGGGAATCCTGATTTCAGGAAAATTAAAGAATCTGGGTTTACTGAATATCATGTAGAGAAGGTAGAGGAAACCCTATCGAGATATGATCATCATGATAGAGTGTTGAGTTTATGGAAAGAAGGTTATTCAAAACATTTGTTCTATCCTCAGTTTCATGCCCGTGAGCATGTAAATGTGGTGAGGTGGATGGATGAGCTTAATAAAAGGACTAAGGAGATTCTTTATTCATTTGAAAATGGAACTACGTTTTCGGGAAAGGGAGATTATAGCTTTATGGAAGTATTGGATTACAATACTCCGAAAGATCTGCATTTTATGAAAGAGAGCCTTAAGGAAGGGTTAAATATGTTTGAGGAATTATTTGGTTTTAGATCAAAATCATTTATTCCTCCATGTTACGCATGGGATAGTAATGTTGAAGACACTCTGGCAAAAGGAGGGGTTAAATATATACAAGGATTATTTGTGCAGTGTGTTCCTACGGGTACTTTTGGTGAATATAAAAGAAAGTATCATTTTATGGGAAGTAAAAACTCTTATGGGCAAAGGTATTTGGTTAGGAATTGTTTTTTTGAACCGTCTATAACAAATAATAACGATCCGGTTGGAGAGTGTTTGCAAAGGATTCAATACTCTTTTAGGTATAATAAGCCAGCAATTATTTCTTCGCATAGAATTAATTTTATTGGGGCTCTTGTAAAGAAGAATCGGGAAGTAAATTTAATATTGCTTGGAAAGTTGCTGAAAGAAATAGTAAAAAGGTGGCCTGATGTTGAGTTTATGACTTCCGATCAACTCGGGGATTTGATGACGGCCAATGACTAAACATTTACTATGCATTATAGAGTTTGTTGTAGCTAAATATTTTGACTATAGTGAATAACGAGACAGTAAAAATACTTATCACGGGCGATTTTTGTCCTATAAATAGGGTTGAAGAACTTTCTAAGCAAGGAGAAATAAAATCAATATTTAATGATTTTATAGAAGAGCTTAAAGGAAATGATCTGAATATTGTAGATTTAGAATGCCCTTTAACAAATTCGGAAACAACAAGACCTAAGACCGGTCCATATCAGAAAGCACACCCTATAACAATTAATGCATTAAAATATGCTGATGTTTCAGCAGTAACCATGTCGAATAATCATATTATGGATTACGACAGCAAAGGGGTACAAGAAACTTTGAATCTTTGTAGTGCCAATGGAATAGAAACAATTGGAATAGGAAAATCAGGAGATGAGGCTTCAAAAATATACTCAGTTAATATAAAAGGAAAAAAAATAGGTGTTTTGACCTATGCCGACAATGAGTTTCTTACTACTTCTGAAGGAATTTATTCTGCTAATCCTTTAGATACCGTAAAATGCTATTATGATATTAAAGAAGCAAAAGAATCACACCACTACGTAATTGTAATTATTCATGGTGGAAATGAATTCTATAACTTACCTTCTCCGCGTACTAAAAAACTTTTTAGGTATATGGTGGATGTTGGTGCAGATGTAGTTTTATCACATCATACTCATGTTTTTTCCGGGTATGAGCAATATAATGGGAAACCTATTTTTTATGGCTTGGGAAATTTTGTTTATGATTGGCCCGGTAAAGTAAATTCAGATTGGAATAGAGGGTATGCTGTTCGACTTGAAATTTCTGATAATATTGATTATAAAATCATTCCTCTTAAACAAGGAAATGAACAACCTGGCGTATTTAAATTGTCACAAGATGAGAAAGTTATTTTTAGTAGAGATATTGAAATGTTAAGTAAAATCATTAGTGATGATATTGAGTTAGAGAAAAGATTTCAAGAGTATTGTGAGTCTGTTTTTCCTATGTATGATGCGTTTATCGAGCCGTATTTCGGTAAGTATATAATGGCTCTTCAAAAAAGAGGGTTTTTGCCGAAATTGTTGTCAAGAAAAAAACGATTATTCCATTTAAATTTATCTCGTTGTGAATCTCATCGAGAGGTTTTGTTACGAATGCTTCATAAATATGAGTGTAAATAATTTTTAATTTATGTGTGGAATTGCTGGATATATTTGTAAAAAGTCAATCGGAATACAAGATACTTCTAACATTATTTCTATGTTGAAGGTGCAAAAGCATAGAGGACCTGATGATTCTGGTATAAGAGCTTTTGATATGTGTTCTGGTGACTCCATGGAATTTGGTTATGATATGACTGAAGAGGTTAAAGCTCATTTTAATGGAGTTTTGGGATTTAACCGTTTGAGTATTTTAGATCTTTCCTCCAATGGGCATCAACCTATGATTAGTCCCAATGGTAAGGTTATATTGTCCCTGAATGGGGAGATTTATAATGCTTTTGATCATACAAAGGAGTTGGTTGAATGGGGGTATGCTTTTAAGAGTTCAACCGATACGGAAGTTGCATTGGCCTTGTATCTTAGGTATGGATTTGAAGGTATGTTGAATAGATTAAATGGTATGTTCGCCATTGTTGTAATCGATTTATCAAAAAAAGAGCTCTATATAACCAGAGATAGGTTTGGGATAAAACCAATGTACTACATTGATAATGGAGAAGTGTTTGGGTTTTCTTCGGAGCTCAAGAGTTTTAAATATCTACCAAATTTTAAGTTTGAACTTAATCATGCCAAACTAGATGAATATCTGTTATTTCGAAATAATTTGAATGGAACCCTATACAAGAATGTTGAAGCGCTTTTACCGGGACATTATTTAACTTATTCCGAAAAGAATGGGCTATCTGTCACTCGCTTTTTCAATATAGATGAGTATAAACGGGATAACAATTCTCAGGAAAAAATTGAAGGTTTTGGGATGAAACTTGAATCATGGCTGGAAAAAAGTGTGAAAAGTCAATTGATGAGTGATGTAAAGTTAGGATGCCAGTTATCAGGAGGAATTGATTCATCACTTGTAACATGGTTGGCAAACCGGGCCAGTTCAAATGGAAACTTCGAATCTGTTTCAATAGTTTTTGATAATGAACGGTTTTCAGAAGAAAAGTATATAAATCAGGTAAGGGATATACTAAATATTGAGGCTCATAAATTTCTGCTGGATTCAGAGTATTATCTGAATAATTTTGAAAAAGCTACCTGGCATTTAGAATCCCCTATTAATCATCCTAATACCATAGGAATATACAAGCTTTCTCAAAGAGCAAAAGAGTATGTTACTGTTCTTTTAAGTGGTGAAGGTGCTGATGAGGTTTTTGGTGGATACCAAAGGTTTTATGATTTAAATTATCCCTACCATTACTTAAAGGTTTTAAGAGAAGTAAAGAAAGGATTAAAATATCCTTCTGGACTAATGGATTACATGGATCCATCTTATAGGGCTATAATGGCTACCTCGTTTATGAATCCCCAAATGGCAAAAGAAATAATGCCCGACTTTAATAAAGAGAAAGCCATCTATGATAGAAGAGCTCTATATAATTCAGTTTCCGGATCAATTTTCGATAAACAGGTAAAATATGAAATGCAAACTTATTTGCCCGATTTATTGGTCCGACAAGATAAAATGTCAATGGCGCATTCTATTGAAAACCGAGTTCCTTTCCTCGACAATAATATTGTTGAGAAATCATTTTCAATTCCAGAAAAGTATTTGCTTTTAAGAAAAAGTGAAGAAGGAAATAATGCTAACAAGTATTTATTAAAGAAGATGACAGCAAAGGCTTTCGGAAATCATTTTGCGTTTAGGGATAAAATGGGCTTTGGTATTCCTATTAGGGAGTTTTTTCTAAATCATTCTTTTAAGGAGTACCTTAATGATGAGATATTGGTTTCTGTTCGTAGAAGGGGATTGTTTAATGATGCACAATTTAATAAGTGGATTTCGAACATAAGAAGTTTGAGATATGCTGAGTTGGAAGCATTGTGGGTTGTTGTATCGTTTGAGATATGGGCTTCGATTTATTTAGATGGAAAGCGAATAAACGATTAGTATAATTAGAAATCAATCCTAAAATTGAAATTTATGAAAATTGGTATACATAAAGCCAAAGGTTCCTTTAGTGAAAGGTGGATTCCTTATTGTGAAGAAAATAATATTGATTACAAGATTGTAGACTGTTATAGGAGCAATATTATTCAGCAATTGTCTGATTGTGACGCTTTGATGTGGCATTTCAATCATAAAGGAGCCAGGGAATGTAAGTTTGCCAAGCAGTTATTATATGCAGTAAAGAAGTCGGGTAAAGAAGTGTTTCCTGATTTCAATACAGTCTGGCATTTTGATGATAAGGTAGGGCAAAAGTATTTGTTAGAGGCTATTGGTGCGCCATTAGCTCCTTCATATGTATTTTATACAAAGAAAGATGCCATAGGATGGGCAAAGAATACTGTTTATCCAAAAGTTTTTAAACTACGAAATGGGGCAGGTTCTGATAATGTGAAACTTGTAAAAAACTATGGTCAGGCTAAGAGGTTGATAAATAAATCGTTTGGAAAGGGTTTTAAACAATATGAAGCATGGTCTAATTTGAAAGAAAGATTTAGAAAGTTTTCAATAGGAAAGGCAACACTATTGGATTTAGTGAAAGGATCGGTTAGGTTATTTTACACTACTGAATATGCTAGGATGGCAGGTAGAGAAATTGGCTATGTTTATTTTCAGGATTTTATACCTCAAAATAATTTTGACATAAGAGTTTGTGTTGTTGGAGATAAGGCCTTTGCCATAAAAAGAATGGTTAGAGAAAATGATTTTAGAGCTTCCGGTAGTGGTTTTATTTATTATGAGAAGGATCATTTTAATGAAGAAACTATTCAATGGGCGCTTGAAGTGTCAAATAAGCTAGGAGATCAATGCATGGCCTATGATTTTGTGTTTCAGGATAAAAATCCATTGATTGTGGAAATTAGTTATGGATTTGCTAAAGAAGGTTATGATGCCTGTGTTGGCTATTGGGATAAAGATATGAATTGGTATGAAGGAAAATTTAATCCCTATGGTTGGATGGTTGATGGGATTGTTAAGAATATTAACTCAAAAATATGAGAAATAGAAGATTCTTATACTTATATCGAGAGATTAATCCATATAACATCCCAGTTCTTAAAGAAATTGTTAAACTGGGATACGAAGTGATATGTGTACATGAGACAAAGAAAAAGCTAGTGCCTTATCAAGTGCCTGATTTAAAGAATGTAGTTTTTTATGAGAGAAAAGATTTTGATCAAAGGGCGATTAATAGAATGGTGTTAGAATTTAATCCTCATATTGCATATGTCAGTGATATTACTATTCCAATGTATAATAAAGCAGCCAAGTTATTGAGGAAAGAAAATGGGATATCAGTTATAATGGGATTTGATACACAATGGCGTGGTGGGAAACAATGGGCAAACGTATTGACAGCAGGATTTAGACATAGAAAGTATTTTTCGCATGTTTTGATTGCCGGTATGAGACAATATGAATATGCCAAAAGATTGGGCTATAAGAATAATCAAATCCTTTGGCCTATGAATTCAGCGGATATAGATACTTTCCTTAAAGTTCCTATCGAATTTGAAAAGTTTAATGGACCCAGGAAGTTTCTTTACGTAGGAAGATTTGCAGAAGCAAAAGGGCTTAAATATTTAATAAAAGCCTGGTCTGAAATAGAAAATAAAAATGGAGCAACCTTAACGTTAGTAGGTAATGGTCCTTTGAGAGCCCAAATTGAATCCTATAAGGATATAACAATAAGGGAATTTATGAGCCAGGATGAGTTGTCTAAATTGGCAGAGGAATCCAGCTGTTTTATTCTTCCCTCTATCTTTGAGCCATGGGCATTAGTGATACACGAATTTGCGGCGTCTGGATTACCGTTAATAGTAACCAATGCTTGTGGAGCAGCTTCTCATTTTTTAATTAATAATTATAATGGCTTTTTAGTAAATCCTCATAGTAGTGATGAACTGAAAAAGGCAATAGAAAAAGTAATTTATTCTTCTGATGAAAAATTATTTGAATTAGCTGAGAGAAGCAGGGCGCTATCCAAAAGTATTTCACCTATAATGGTGGCTTCTGCAATATCATCAGTTGATTTAACATGTTCCTGATTATGCAAAAACTAATATCGCTTTTTATATGAATTGTTCAGATATGAAAATTTTAATCGTTTTACCCAAATTAACCTGTGGAGGAACAGAACGTAGTGCCGCAGAGTTGGCAAATTATATGGCTGGTTGTGGAGGGGATGTCTCTATTGTGCTAATGTATAACAAACCTAAATTTTATGAACTTCATCCTAAAGTAAAGTTAATTGAACCCAATATCAATCAAAGTAAGATTAGTAAATACCTTTATATTTTTTTTGTATTATATTTTCTTAGATCACAATTTAAAAGATCAAAGCCAGATGTTATTTTTTGTTTAGGTTATATAGCTTTATCTTTATTTTCTAGTCTGGGGCTAAAATCAAAAGTGGTTGTATCCTTTAGATCGAGTCCAACTAGGGTAAGGTACCCCAATAACAGGCTCCTTAATAAAATATATAAGATTGCTCATTATTTAATGAGAATACGAGTTGATGGGGTAATTGCACAAACAAAAATGGCAGCCAGTGTTTTTGGAAAAAAGTACAGTGCTCCGGTTGAAGTTATTCCTAATTTTCTTAGAAAAATAAATAAGATAGAAGCTGAAAGAGAAAATCAAATAATAAATGTAGGGCATTGTGCGTTTGAAAAGGGACAAAAATACTTAATACAATCATTTGCAAAACTCAATGCTCCGGATTGGAAGTTGGTTATTGTTGGTGATGGTCCCTTGAAGGATGAATTAAAGTTGTTGGCTTCAGAATTGGGAGTAGCTGACCGAGTTGTTTTTGCAGGATATCAAAAGAACGTGGATTTGTTTTTATCAAAAAGTAAGATATTTGCATTTACATCCATTATTGAAGGATATCCAAATGCCTTAATTGAAGCAATGGCTATCCCGCTTCCTCCTGTTAGTTTTGATTGTGAAGCAGGTCCTTCAGATATTATTCAAAATGGGATAAATGGATATTTGGTTAAAGTTAAAGATGTCGAAGAATTCGCATCAAAACTTCAAATGCTAATAGATAATGAGGAGTTAAGAAAAAGCCTTCAAAATAAGGCATTGCAGATAAGAGTTGCTAATGACTTGAAAATAATAGCTGTTAAATATTTAGATTTTTTTGATTTTATATATAAGGGTAGGGGGAAAAAATAATACTTAGTTTTATTGACTGACTTAAAAATATTAATTGTTAAATGTAAGCAAAAGTATGATAGCCTTAGTTGATTCATGTAAAGATACATCTGGCCATAATGTGATTTATTTGAAAGAGTTGCATTCAATTGAAAATACTGAAGTTGTTTCTTTAGATATAGATAATGGAGAGCAGAATAATGTTTTTGCATTTTTATATAATAGATATAAAAATTTTAAAAAGCAGCTAAGTGTTGCAAATTCTGCAAGAATTATACACTTTTTACATGCAGATTTGTATTATATGGTTCCATTTTTAAAAAAATTCTATAATAAAGAGCGGCGGGTGATACTGACGATGCATTATTTCCCAACAGGAAGAATAAGACAAAAGTTATTGAAAAATTTCTGTAGTAAAGCTAATAAGGTAATTGTTCATTCTTCATATATAAAGAGTCAGTACAATAATATTGGAATAAGGAATGTAGAATACATTGATTATCCCTCATTTTATGATTATTCAAAAATACAAAATAGTAGAGTGTTAAAAATACAAATGGGATTAGAAGAAGGTGATATTGTTTTTAGCGCACTAGGGGGTACACGATTTGATAAAGGTTTGGATATTTTAATAGATGCATTTTCTATGCTATCCCCAGATATAAAAAAGAGAGTGGTGTTGAATATAGCTGGTAGACCATTGATATTTAAAGAAGATTTCATTAAAAAAAAGGCATTAGGTGCAAACTTTAAAATGAGACTAGTTTTAAAGGAACTGTCAGAAGATGAATTTCTTGAAAATGTTGTAGTTAGTAATTATATTGTTCTTCCCTATAGAAAAGATTTTACTGGAAATAGTGGTCCTATGACTGAGGCTGTTGTTAATAGAATACCTTGCATTGTTTCTGATCATGGTAATATTGGGTATTTAACAAAAGTATTTAAAATTGGAAGAACATTTAGAAGTGAAGAACCGAATAGTTTAGCAGATGTAATAAAAGAAGAGGTGCTTAATTCAAAAGATTACGATTTTAGTTATGCCAATAATTTATCGAAGAAGAGTTTTATTGATAAGCATAAATATTTGTATAATAGTGTTGTGTAATTTTTATGAAGGTAATAATTATAGGTTCCAAAGGTTTTATTGGTCAAAATCTTGTAAAGTATTTTGAATATAAAAACTATCAAGTTTGGAAGGCGGATGTAGTCGTTGATTATGCGGATACTGATCGATACTTTTTAATTGATGTATCAAATTCTGATTTTAACACAGTTTTTCATTTCCAGAAATATGATATCTGTATTAATTGTTCAGGAGCTGCTAGTGTGCCGGATTCTCTAAAAAATCCAATGCGAGATTATTATCTCAATGCAGTTAATGTATTTAAGATTTTGTCTGCAATTAATCAGTTTCAACCAGAATGTAAGTTTATCAATTTAGGAAGTGCCGCGGTTTATGGTAACCCACAAACACTACCTGTATCCGAAGATGCAAAGCGAAACCCTTTATCACCCTATGGATTCCATAAACTTCAGGCAGAACAGATATGTGAGGAATTTTATAGCTTTTTTAAACTACAAACATGTTCTCTGAGAATATTTTCGGTATATGGAGCAGGTCTTCAAAAGCAGCTTTTTTGGGACTTAAATAAAAAAGCAAATTCAGGAGAAACTTTTACCTTATTTGGAACAGGAGAAGAATCAAGAGATTTTATTCATGTAGATGATCTGGCAAGGGCTATTGAACGAGTGGCCCAATCGACATATTTCAGGGCAGATGTAATTAATATTGCCAATGGTGAAGAGGTAAAAATAAAAGATGCGGTTGCTACTTTTTTTAGTTTTTATCCATATGATATAAGGTATTCCTTTTCTGGGGATTCCAGAAAAGGAGATCCTCTTAATTGGAAAGCTGATATTCTACGTTTGAAGTCTCTAGGCTATCATCCATCAGTAAAAATGGTTGATGGACTTAAAGGCTATTATGATTGGCTTCATGTTGAATAATGTATTGAGCATATACTATTTATTTATAATAGAAAGTATAATTTTTTTTTAATGACTTCACCTAATTTGAAAAGACTAAAAATAGGCCTTTTATTTAATTTTCAGCCTACCTGGATGGGGGGGATTACCTATATTATAAATTTGGTAAAAACTTTCAATTATTTAAAAGACGAGGATAAACCAGAGATAACCCTATTTTATAGTGCAGATCTTAAGAAGCATATTGGGGAGTTTCAATATCCATACCTTAAGCTAATAGAACAAAATGCTCCCTCGTTAATTAAAGGTTTTCTTTTGTCTTTTATTAAAAGAAAAAACGTTTTTGTCGATGATCTAGTGGTAGAGCATAATCTTGATGCAATTTATCCTGCACGTAATTATCCGGTAAAGAGCAGAACAAAGGCCAAAATAGTAGCTTGGTATGCAGATCTGCAGCATAAATACTATCCAAAATTTTTTACCAGAGAGACATTAGTGCATAGAGCTGTTCGGTTATTTTTTATGCTTAAGAATTCTTCTGATTTAGTAGTTTCCAGTAGGGCGGTTTTGGATGATTTTTATCGATTTTATAAAATTCGAAAAGAATTAAATATACATGTTTTTCATTTTGTGTCCATAAATAAGGATTTTGAGAGTAACGGAATAGAACAGCTAAGGGGAAAATATAATTTGCCGGAGAATTACTTTATGGTATCAAATCAGTTTCACAAACACAAGAATCATAAAGTTTTGTTACTTGCATTAGCTCGGCTGAATGAGATAGGAATAAAAAAATATATTGCAATGACTGGGAGTTTTCCCCAAGCGACTAATTCTCAATACATTGCAGAATTACATGAGTTGATAGAAAAACATAATCTTTCAGATCAGATTAATTTTTTGGGGCTAATACCACGTGCAGATCAGATACAATTAATGAAAAACTGTCAGGCAATTATTCAACCTAGCTTATTTGAAGGTTGGAGTACGGTGATTGAAGATGCTATTTCTATTCAGGTGCCAGTTATTGCTGCAAATTTGCCTGTAAACATTGAGCAGTTGGGAGATAAAGCAATTTATTTTGAGCCACATAAAGACGAACAATTAAGCGATATTTTATGTAACTATCCAGAAAGGGATTTTCATCATAAGCCATATGGAAACTACGATGAAAGAATAGTGAATTCTGTTGAGATATTGATGAAGGTATTTGTAAAATAATTGTTTGAAGAGAATTATCATATATTATTAAAACAATAAATGAAAATGCATTTTGGAGTGCAGACTGCGATATGAATGCACTTCGTCAATATTTCCATCATAAAATCTCAGGGTATAATGAGCAGAAATACTATTATGGACAATGCTGGAAGACGGATTGATAACTCAGGAATATTATGATAATATAGTAGCAGATTTTGATCAGACCGACGGTGTAGCAGAAATTATTTGAAGATCTGGAATATCAAAGAAAGCGGTGAAAAAATATGAGAAATATTTAGCAAGTAATAATGGGAGCTATCGAAACTAAACCCAAAAGAAAAATTGTATTTGTTAATCAGGCCACTGGTTATCTCACAATTGATGTTGTAAACACCTTTGCGAAGGATTATGATGAGGTAGCCCTGATATGTGGAAGTGTCAGAGTGCAAGATGTTGAATTGGATTCCAAAGTGGATATATCTAAAATATCCATATACGATAGAGGTAATAACTTTAGAAAGGCTTTTAGTTGGGCACTAGGAACATTGCAAGTTTTCTTTTTGCTTCTCATAAAATATAGAAAGCATGAAGTGTTCTATTATACAATACCACCTTCTGCATATTTACTTGCTTCTTTTTTTAGATCTTCATTTTATATTATGATATATGATCTCTATCCAGATGCACTAAAAATACGAGGGCGTTCTGAAGATCGGTTGCTTTATAAATGGTGGGCAAAACAAAATAAAAAAGTGTTTCAGAAAGCATGTAAGGTTTTTACATTGAGTAATCAGTTGAAAGAAGGTGTAAAAAAGTATTACCCGAATGCCAATGTGGAAGTAATTCATAATTGGTCTGCTTTTTCTGGGAAATTACCTGTTGACAGAGAGCATAATAGTATTATTAGAAGAGAAGGATTGTCAGGAAAATTTGTTGTGCAGTATTCAGGTAATATTGGTGTTACACATAATGTTGAGGTAATTGTAGAACTTGCTGAAAGCCTGAGTAATAATGGTGATATTGAGTTTTTGATAATAGGAAGAGGAGAACGTAAAAATGTAATTGAGAGACTTATTAAAGAGAGGGATTTGGGAAATTGTAAGGTTTTGCCTTTCCGTAAAGATGAAGAGTTATATGAATCTTTGTGTGTTCCTTACATATCAATTGTAACACTGGATGATAGAGTTCCTGATATAAGCGTGCCAAGTAAAGTCTACAATATTTTAGCATCCGGGGTTCCAATTATGGCAGTAGCATCTCTTGAATCTTCTATTGCAAATTTGGTGCAAACTCATAATATAGGCCGTACTTTTTTAAAGGATGATATAGTAGGAATGAAAGAATTTATCTTAGATCTTAGAAACAACCCTGATAAGTTGAAAGCTATTAGCCGTAATTCTATTGAGGCTTCAAAAGAGTACACAAATCAAAATGCTGTTAGAATATATGAATCTTGCTTAGGCTAAGTATCATTAAATATATTCCCTATGAACTTTAAAGAGATAATTAAGACCAATCTTAAAAATATACCAGGAAAACATATAAAAAAAAAATATGTGGTTATTGAATGTGATGATTGGGGAGGGATTCGTATGCCTTCAAAAAAGGTACATGAAAAAATAATTAAATCAGGTTTAAATATTAAGCCTAGTAGGTATGATTATGATACATTAGCCAGTTCAGAGGATTTGCAAATATTATTTGAGTGTTTGGAGCAGGTAAAAGATAGTAAAGGAAATAGTGCTGTAATTACAGCAGTTTGTAACATGACTAACCCTGATTTTGATAAGATCAAGGAGTCAGGATATAAAACATATTTCTACGAACCCTTTACACATACCCTGGAAAAGTACTACGATAATAATGTATTTAATATATGGAGGCAGGGGATTGATAGAGGAATTTTTTTTCCAGAATTGCATGGACGCGAGCATATTTCGGTTCAGGTTTGGATGGAGGAGCTAAGGCAGGGTAATGAAGAATTACGAACTGCATTTGATCATGGCTTTGTTTCACTTTGCTTATCAAATATACATAAAGAAGTTCAGGGGTTTAGGCCAGAGTTTTTTTTTGCTTCAGAGCATCATATACCTTTTTTAAAACAATCAATATTTGATGCAGTAAAAATTTTTGAAACCACTTTTGAATTTAAACCAGAAGTATTTGCCCCATCAAATCTTGTATTTCATCCAATTTTTGAAAAAAGTTTAGCAAAATCAGGAATAAAGTATTTATATGTTAATCGCAATATGACTATTCCCGATAGTAGAGGTTCAATAAAAGTAAAAAAGTACACACCTGGCAAAAAAACAAATGATGGATTAATATATTATACACGTAATTGTGTATTTGAACCTACAGAAAAGAATTATAGAGGTATTGAATATACCTTAAAACAAATTGAAGCATCTTTTAGGTGGGGGAAACCTGCTAACATAAGTACTCATAGGGCAAATTTTATGGGAACAATATGTAAGGAAAATAGGGATGCGGGGATTAGTGAGTTGGAGAAACTTCTTAAACAGATTGTGAAAAAATGGCCTGATGTAGAATTTGTTACATCCAGGGAGGCAATGAATAATTATTTTTACCTATTGTAAGTTTTTAAACGCATTAAAAATATTTAAATGAGTTTGTTTAGACGGTTCATGTATTTATGCTACTACCTTAAGCAGGGGGAGTTGAAGAAGACAAAAAAGTTTTCAGAATATGTTGCAAAGCTAAAAGGTAAACCTCGTTTGCTTATCATTTTTCACTCAATTATTGATGTATTTAAATTTAATATATCAATAAAAGATTATTACCAATTTCGTTTTTATAATTTAAAAAGAATTGAGAAGAGTAATTGGGCTGGGTCAGGATTTATGTATGAGTTCCAATTAAAGATGAATCCAAGGAAAAATAGATCGGTATTAGAAAATAAAATTGAGTTTTTAAATCTCTATAAGGAATTTATTAGGAGGAAATATTCTACTCTTGATATGATTCAATCTAATATAGCTTCTTTGCAAGAGTTCATAAAAAATGGTTCGAAAAAGTTAGTGCTTAAAGGTTCTAAGGGACAGGTAGGAGCAGAAGTTGAGGTCATCCAATGTTCTGAATATTCACCCCAAAGCCTGGTTGAATATATGAAGGATAGTGATTTTGATATGGTTGAGGAGTACGTTGTTCAACATGATGAACTAATGAAGCTATCTCCTTCAGGTTTAAATACAGTTAGAGTTTTTACTCAGTTAAATAATGGCAAAGTTGACTTTTTAGGAGCAAGGCTTAGAGTTACTGTTAATTCGCCAGTAGATAATATGGCAGCAGGAAATATTGCTGCTCCTATTGATATGGAATCCGGTGTTGTGTGTGGAGCTGGAGTTTTTAGTGATATAATGAAGGATGATGTTGATATTCATCCAATAACTGAGGTAAGTATAAAGAATTTTCAGATTCCATTTTGGAAGGAAGTAGTTCAAATAGTTGAACGAGCAGCTCTTTTTAATCAGGATAATAAATCAATTGGCTGGGATGTTGCAATAACAAATGCGGGACCAGAGTTAATAGAAGGGAACCATAATTGGTGTAAAACTTTATGGCAATTACCTGTAAAAAAAGGTTTGAAGAGTAAATTATTAGCATACCAGTAATGGAAAAAATCTTGATCTTTGTTAAACATCATTTCGCTATTTTGTGGCGTATCCTTGAAGGTGTTAATGATATAATATTTAGAGTTGTTTACCAGGGAGAATTGGATAAAATACTTGAAGAGGTTTATAATAGAAATAATACAGAAGAGTATACTTTTAGATCACTTGGTAGAATAGATATTTCGGATTTATTTTATTTGATTGATAATCAGAATGAAAAGGATTTGAGATACTTTAGTCCTCATGGCTTTGATATAGTATCTCTTCAAAAGCAACTTAATAAAAGTGCCTTTTTAATGATGGGGGTATTCTGTAAGGATCAACTGGTTGGTTATTTCTTTTTGCGTTTTTTTTGCAATAAAGAATGTTTCGTGGGGAGACTAATTGATAAAGATTTCCGAGGAAAAGGAATCGGGGAGTTAATGAACAATATTATGTATACTATATCGTGGAATATGGGATTTCGTTGCTTATCCACAATAAGCAAAAATAATACAGCAGTAATTAGTGCACATAAGAAAAATACTGCGATGGTTGTTATAAAGGAACTATCGAATGATTACTTATTAGTAGAATTTGTGCAGAAATGTAAAGTTGATAATTAATTGATTTACTTGCCTGAATAAAAAAGAATGAAGATATCAAAATATACTAATAGCATTTTCGAACAACCATGGTGGTTAGATGCTGTAGCGCAAGGTAACTGGAGAGAGATATTGATTGAAGAAAATGAGGAAGTGATTGCCAGGTGGCCAATTGTAGAGTATAATAAAATGATATGCATGCCAATTTTAACTCAAACTTTAGGATTTTGGATGTGTAATAGTATCGTATCTACGGATAGACATTTGAAAAATCAGAGAATTATTGTTGATAAACTATTAAAAATGGTTCCGGAAAGGTCAGAAGTAAGTATTTGTTTGGATACTAATAATAAAGATTTTATGCCATTCTATTGGAATTATTATAAGATTACTCCAAAAGTAAGTTATCGCCTCAAAGATATTAGTGATGTAGATATTGTATTTAAAGGCTTTTCTGGAAATGTTAAAAACAGTATAAAAAGAGCGCGTAAAAAACTCGAATTAGTACATAGTGAAGATTTGGATCTTCTTTTGTATTTATTGGATAAAACCTTTGCTAAACAGAATATGGGAAATCCTTGGTCCAAAAAACTTATTAAAGATATTTATAGTGCAGCAAGAGAAAATAATGCGTGTAAAATGATCTTTGCAAAAGATAATGAAGGTAATATTCATTCTGGAAATTTGTTTATTTATGATGAGAATGTTTTCTACAATTTAATTTCAGGAACAGATCCTAAATATAAAAATTCAGGCGCTGCAGCTTTATTATTATGGGAAGGAATTAATATTGCTTCAAATATCTCTAAATGTTTTGATTTTGAAGGTTCAATGATCAAAGGGATAAATAGTTTCTATAGCCAATTCGGTGGAGCTCAAGAAGTGTATTTTCATGTTTATAAGGACAGAATCAGTAATACTAAACATAAAATAAATCTTTTGAAGAATAGGCTAAAGACTGTTATAAAAAAATGGATTGGGTATAATAATAAATATAAATAATAATACGAATATTAAAGTTGTTTATGTTGCATATTACAATTCCTGTAGATAATATTAATGAACGTTGCTATATTCTAGGTGTTATATTCAGACAATTCCTGGGATTAGAATATTCTATATCAGCGAATGAATCTAATGAAGGTTATTCAATTGGTTTTAATGGAAGTTTGATTCTTTTTAAGGATCATTTCTGGGGTAATTTAAGGAAGGAAAAATCTTATCTTAATAAAAATGCAATTCCCAAAGACGTAAAATTATGTAAGAATAAGTATATCGTTGAAAAAGATATACCAGTTTTATTTGGTGATGAAGAAATGACTATTACAGATGAAACTTTAGTTTGCGGAATCGATATATTTGCTTCGTCTTTTTTTATGCTTTCCAGATGGGAAGAATATTTGGGAATGAATAATGATGACCATGGTCGATTTCCCGGGAATCAAAGTTTATTAGGGAAAAACAATCTTCTTCACCGACCAGTTGTAAATGAGTATGTTGAGATGCTTTGGAATATGTTGGTGGATTTGGGATACAAAGGCAAAAGAGTATACAAAGAATTTCAGCTTTCATTAACACATGACGTGGATGCTTTAACATATTCATCTTATCGTACTGTATTGGGGGATTTAATCAAGAGGAGAAATCTATTGTTAGCGGCTAAAAATCTTGGATATGTTTGGGGGAAAGATCCTTTCGATACATATGAGTATTTAATGGAGGTGAGTGAAAAATTGGGACTTAAATCCCATTTTTATTTTATGTCTACAGATAGTAAGCAACCTTTTGATACGAGTTATTATATCAAAAGAAAGAAGTTTTTATCAGTGGTAAATAAGATAAAAGAGCGGGGACATATTTTAGGATTTCATCCGGGATATTATACTTATAATAATATGGAAAGATGGGAGTATGAAAAAGATATGATTGAGAATGCCTTACAGCAAAAGGTTTCTGAAGGGAGGCAGCATTTTTTAAGAATGGATATGCCAAAGACACTTTCTATATGGGATAGTTGTGGAATGCACATTGATAGTTCTCTAGGATATGCCGATATAGAGGGATTTAGGTGTGGTACTGGAGATGAATTTACCGTTTTTGATTTTATAAACAGAAAAGAATTAAAATTAAAGGAGCGTCCTTTAGTAATTATGGATGGTACATTAAAGCAGCGTAGGAATTATTCAATAAATAAATCAAAGGAAGTTATTAGAAATTATGTTTCAATTGCTAAAAAGTATCACATGGGTCTCACTATATTATTTCACAATTCAAGCTTTTTTGGATATTGGGATGGATTTTATGATGTTTATAATGAATTGCTAAATGTATAAGGACAAATATGATAAAGCGTATTTTTGATATTGTGGCATCTTTTATTGGACTTTTATTTCTATGGCCGTTGTTGTTAATTATTACATTTTTAATAAAATTAAGAATGCCAGGTCCCGCTTTGTTTGTTCAAAAAAGAGTCGGTCGGTACGGGAAATTATTTAAGATTTATAAATTCAGAACAATGATTGTTTGCCATGGGGGAAATACTATTTCTGTTAAAGGTGAAGATAGAATTACTCCTTTGGGGGCGGTATTAAGAAAATTTAAACTTGATGAACTCCCAGAATTATATAATGTATTAATTGGAGATATGAGTTTTGTCGGTCCCAGGCCGGATATGCCCGAATATTATGAAAGACTATCCGGCGAGGAGCGAAAAATATTGGAATTGCGTCCGGGGATAACAGGACCGGCTTCTTTAAAATATGCTAACGAGGAAGAAATATTAGCCTCAGTGGATGAGCCAAAGACTTATAATGATGAAGTGATCTGGCCTGATAAAGTAAGTATTAATTTAACATATTATTATAACAATTCACTATTTACGGATATTAATATAATACTTAAAACAATTTTTGGTTTTAAATAGGTCGGTATTTAGTGTGAGAAATATTATTGCTTGCCGCATAATTGATGGAATAAGAAAGGGATTTTGTTTCTATTAAATACCTCCGCACTAATTTTGTGCTATTTTATAATTGATTATGCTTCTAAAATCTTATAATGAAAAAGTTTATTGAGCGTTTACTTTTATTTACAGTTTCATTGTTTTTTGTTTCTATTTTTATTGATTCACTGCTTTCAATTAAAATAAAAGAAATTCATGAGTATCCTGGGGAATATGAAGTATGGAATGATATTTATAGCGAAGAATTAGATGTGGATGTAGCTGTTTATGGATCGTCAAGAGCTTGGGTTCATATTAATCCGAATCAGATATTAGATTCAACAAAACTAATGTGTTATAATTTTGGTGTTGATGGCCAAAATTTCAATATTCAATTTCTTAGACATAAAGAATACATCGAACGGAATAGACCCCCAAAAATGGTTATTTTATCAATAGATGTGTTTTCCCTAGCTAAAGCAAAGGATTTGTATGGATTAAATCAGTTTTTGCCATATATGCTTTGGGATTGGGATATTTATCAATTTACAAGATCATATAATGGATTTTCATTTTTAGATTACGTCTTACCATTAGTAAGGTATAAAGGAAAGTCAGATCTTTTATTAAAGCTTTTCTCTAATAATGAAGATAAAGTCAGGACAAATGGATATCTAGGTATGGAAGAAGACTGGAATGAGGATTTTAATATAGCAAAAAACAAATATGAAAATTTTGAAATTCAGATAGACCCAGAGCTTGTGGATTTGTTAGAAGAGTTTATTAAAGAATTGAAGCGTCAAAATATTTTGTTAACGTTTGTGTATACCCCAGAATATATCGAAGGACAGGATTTTGTGAAGAACAGGGAACATATTTTCGAAATATATAACCAATTAGCAAATAAATATGATATTCCATTTATTGATTATTCTAATAGTTTTTTGAGTTACAATAAAAGTCTGTTTTATAACGCCAGTCACTTAAATATAACAGGTTCTACCATGTTTACTCAAGTCCTCATTTCTGATTTAAAAAAAACATTTAGTCAAATCAATAACAACCAACACTAGAACATACATCAATGTTATTTAATTCTATTGATTTTGCCATATTCTTGCCAGTTGTCTTTATATTATACTGGTTTGTGATTAATAAGAGCCTGAGATTTCAGAATTTACTAATTGTAGCAGCTAGTTATCTGTTTTATGGATGGTGGGATTATCGATTTCTTTCATTAATATTCTTTAGCACATTAGTTGATTATAGTGTAGGGCTTAAACTAAAAAATGAATCTAAAGTATCACGCAGAAAAGTACTATTATGGATTTCAATTCTGGTTAACCTCGGGTTTTTAGGATTCTTTAAATATTATAATTTTTTTCTGGATAACTTTATTACAGCCTTTAAGTTTTTAGGAACAGATATTAAAGCTAATTCATTGAATATTATTTTACCTGTAGGGATAAGCTTTTATACATTTCAGACTTTAAGTTATACAATTGATGTTTATAGAAAAAAACTTGAGCCAACAAAAGATCTTATTGCGTTTTCTGCATTTGTTAGTTTCTTTCCTCAATTAGTAGCAGGTCCAATTGAACGAGCTACACATTTGTTACCTCAGTTTTATTATAAACGTGATTTTGATTATTCAAATGCCGTAGACGGAATGCGACAGATTTTATGGGGGCTGTTTAAAAAGATTGTAATTGCTGATAATTGTGCAGAATTTGCAAATTTAATTTTTAATAATTCAGAAGCATATTCGGGTAGTACCTTATTACTTGGTGCCTTTTTCTTTGCGTTTCAAATTTATGGCGACTTTTCAGGTTATTCTGATATTGCAATAGGAACTTCACGTTTATTTGGATTTAGTTTAATGCAAAACTTTAATTTTCCTTATTTTTCAAGAGATATTGCCGAGTTTTGGCGTCGCTGGCATATATCTTTGTCAACATGGTTTCGTGATTATCTATATATACCTTTAGGAGGAAGTCGTGGCGGAATTTGGAGTAAGGTGAGAAATACCTTTGTTATCTTTATTGTTAGTGGTTTTTGGCATGGAGCAAATTGGACCTTTATTGTATGGGGTGTACTAAATGCCATCTATTTTCTTCCTCTTTTGTTAGCAAAAAAAAACAGAAGCAATTTGGAAGTGGTTGCAAAAGGAAAAATTCTTCCATCAATACGTGAGTTTACTTTAATGATGGTCACTTTTAGTCTGACTCTTATTGCATGGGTGTTTTTTAGGGCTAATGACATCTCGCATGCCTATAGCTATTTGTTGAGTATGTTTTCTGTGACAATTTTTTCTGTCCCAATGTTTTTAGGGATGAAAAAAGCTTTGTTGGTTTTAGTAATAGTAATGTGTTTTCTCCTAATAGAGTGGAAAGGCCGCTCATGTCAATATGCAATTGAAAAACTTTGGGTTGATTGGCATGTGTTATTAAGGTATACTATATACTCAATAATTATTTTCATGATTGTAATTTTTAATGGAAGTGAACAGGAATTTATTTATTTTCAATTTTAAATTGTAGTTGTGTGATAATTCCCTAATCTTAAATATTTTAATAGTATGTTAACAAATGAATTAAGAGTATTTCTATCACCTCCGAATATGTCTGGTAATGAACAGAAATACATAAATGAGGCATTTGATCAAAACTGGATTGCGCCATTGGGTCCTAATGTGGATGCATTTGAAGAGGATTTATCAAGTTATTGTAATGTCAGAAGTACTGCTGCTCTAAGTTCAGGAACTGCAGCATTACATTTAGCAATGATATTATTAGGTGTTAATTCTGGCGATGAAGTGATGGTATCTACGTTTACGTTTTCGGCAACTGTTAATCCAATAGTATATCAGGGAGCTATGCCTGTCTTTATTGATTCAGAAACTACAACATGGAATATGGATCCTGAATTATTAAGAGAGGCTTTGATGCACAGGAAAAAGAATGGAAATCTTAATAAAGTTAAAGCAATTGTAGTTGTTCATCTTTATGGAATGCCTGCCAAGATGGCTGAAATCATGGAAATTTCTGAGGAATTTGGTATTCCGGTTATAGAAGATGCAGCAGAAGCTTTAGGTAGTACATATAGTAATAAACCACTTGGATCGTTTGGTAAAATGTCGATACTTTCTTTTAATGGAAATAAGATTATTACTACTTCCGGAGGAGGAGCTCTTTTGGCAAATGATGATGAGTTAATCCGTAAAGCCAGGTTTCTAGCAACTCAGGCCAGGGATAATGCGCCACATTACCAACATAGCCATATTGGATATAATTACCGGATGAGTAATGTATTAGCTGGTATCGGTAGGGGGCAGCTTGAAGTAATTGATGAAAGAGTTAAGCAGAAGCGGGAGGTTTATTCATATTATTATCAACAATTATGTGGTATTGATGGTATAGAGTTTCTGGAAGAACCAGATGGTCGTTTCTTTTCAAATCGATGGTTAACAACGATGATAATTGATAGTAAAAAAATAAGAGTTAATAGAGAAATAATTCAGGAAAAATTAGAAAAAGTAAATATTGAAACACGGCCTTTATGGAAACCAATGCACTTGCAACCAATTTTTAAACATTATCCAAAATACCTAAATAGTGTTTCTGAAAAATTATTTGATGTTGGATTGTGTTTGCCTTCAGGTTCTGATCTATCGGACGATACTTTAGAAAGAATTTTAGGTCATTTAAAAGAAATATTAATAAAATAAAAAAAAGGGCCGTAATAGCCCTTTTTTTGTTTTATTAATTTTTTGATACTGGTATTTGTGATAATGAGCCCCCGTCTGTAATTTCAATTTTATAATTTCCCGTTGGGAAATCTATAAAGTCTATAACTATTTTGTTTGAAACTTTTTGGGGAGATATGGTCTTGTAGTGACTTGATTCGCTGGTTTGTAAGTTGATAATGTTTACTGTGATGTCATTTAATCCAGTATAATCAAAGAAGATTGCAAATAATCGTTTTGTTGGATTATTAGACGTTCTTTTTATAACAATATTGTTAGGAGGTACTGTTTGTGGCTTTGTAATTTTTATTGTTGAAGAAGTAGTTTTTGCATTATTATTGTCTGTAGCAATAGCTTTAACGAAGCTATTGCCCAACGGCACTCCAGTCCATTGGAAAGCCCATGGAAATGAGGATGACTGTCCAATTTTTATTTCGTCATTATAGTATTCTACTAAAGTTATTTCTCCATCTGAATCGGATACTTCTACTTCAATATTTACGGAATTGACTGATGCTTCAAGTACTGTTTCATTACTCGGAGAAGTAATACTAATAACAGGGCTAACATTAGCTACTGCAGTGTTTTTAGTTACTGTGATAACTGAAGAAGCAGTTTTTGCATTTAGATTATCTGTAGCTATGGCTTTTAAAGAACTAGTTCCGGAAGGAATATTATCCCATTGGAAAGCCCATGGAGATGAGGATGACTGTCCAATTTTTATATTGTCACAATAATACTCCACTAGAGTAATCTCGCCATCTGCGTCAGATACTTCTACTTCAATTTTTATTGAATTTACAGATTCTTCAAGCAAAGATTCATTGACCGGAGAAGTAATACCAATTTTTGGACTTTGATTGGCAATAATCGGTTTTCCAAATTCGAAAGCGCCAATATCGGGTGCTGTTCCATTATATGGCAATCCCACATAAGTTCCGGCATCAATTAAATCACTACCTTCAGCTAATTGAAATACGGTTATGTCAGGTAATGATCCATCAGATTTGCGTGGGGCTGTTAATTGTGAGATAATTTCCAAGGAATCAATGCTTACAAAATCGTCATCAGTAACAGTTACCGAGTCAGTAATCTGAAAATCCGGGTATCCATCTTTTACATCCCATGTATTATGACTCTCAGGATAAATAAGGCCAGGGTCACTCATGAGGACAACCCCATATGATCCCCCAATAGCACTTATGTCTGTTGATTTATATTCAAGATTATTCTTATATATTGCTGTACGAGGATTGTCTTTGGTTCCAACACCAGTTCCCCCGTATCCTTGAACACAATAATATGCAGTGTTGTTATAAAACAAGAAGTTTCCTCTCGGCTTGTTTTTTTCAAGCGTTCCAAACCCGCCATGAGCAAATGCTGCAACGCAATTTGAAACCGTTCCCATATGCACAGAATTTGGAGGATCGTAATATGGAGTACTACTTAGTTTAAAGCCATTGTGTTCCATTTTTTTATCCCCAAAGTATTCATATTCATTCATACCCGGCATAGCCCAGCATTGATTAATTCTCCATTCTCCTCCGTTGACCAATGAGGGATCAATAGCATCATCAGTATAGTTCCAGGCCCGGCAACCTTCCCAAGAAATATAGTTGCCTCTATAATGTATTGTCTTCCAGGCGTCAGCAGCATTTCCTGGGGTTGGGGATATGGAGTCACATAAATTATATACATCACAGTTAATAAAACGTGTAGTATCTTCGGGTGTATCCCAATAAGGATATACATCAGTATCCCCATCGTTATAGTGTGTTATCCAGGCCCCTCCATTCATGTAAAAACCTCTTTGTCCTATGTCGTGTAATATAATGTGTTCAAAAGTTAAATTCCGAGAATAGCCAGTTGAGATTGCTCCGTTTACCCCTTCACTGCATTGATAAACATTCCGAATCTCAAAGTCTTTAAAGTATAAATGTTCAGCGTAATTAATTGTGAGGGCACTATTGTATTTTATTTCCGTAGAATCACAATGGTATCTACAATCCAGAATTGGCCATTCACCAGGATAACCAAAATAACAAATAGGGTTTTCTTTAGTTCCGCAATATCCAACTCTGCCTTTCCAGTATTCGGGATCAATCCTTGTAGGTTCTGTGGTCAAGTATACCCCCCCTCTTATGTAAACCGTATCACCAGGCATTGCAACATCGATTGCTCTTTGCCATGTGGCGAACGGTTGATCATACGTACCAGGATTGTCGTCGTCCCCGTATACAGAAACATAATAATCCCCGCCAATATCACCAAATGTGTTATGGTCTTCTGTAACATCACTTGAAGAATTCCCCAAATCCTCTTGTGTTTTTTCAGAAGAATCACTAATGCCGTGCTTATTCATTAACCATTGAATAATGCTGATTTCATTAGAGTCAGAATCATCAATTCCCCTAACGATTAGTTCTTTTACTGAGCCATTTAATTCATTATGAGATAATAGTAATCTGACTGCATTAATAGAAGCATTGACTGTACCTCCAATATCGGGAGTGTTTGTATTAATTCTTACTGATGAAGATGTTCCATTAAAAGTAGCAGTAAGAACAACATATTTGTGCTTAGGTACCTTATTAGAACTAGAAGCATTTAGTTTTCCCCCATCAGAAACAGATCTAATTCCCCAAGATATTGAATCCCCATCTAAATATTCATAGATGTTAATGTCGTCAAAATCAACAATTTCATGGTAGCCACCACTATATCCATAACGTTTAAATACTAAATAAACAGTGATGGGTTGAGATAGTACAAAGTCAAGATTTTCTAATTGATCCAAATATGTGTCAAAGACGACACTATCTCCGCTAAATGTAGGCCTGTAATCTAGAGGAGAGGATGGTTGCCATAAATTGTAATTATTGCCACTTTTATCAGCCCACTCGTCAACATGGTTGCCACTAATTAATGTCATGTATTCTGATTCAGCAACATACCAGGCTTTTGTGTCTGGGCTTGACAATATGCTTGGCTCCGTTTGGGCAAATAAATTACTGCATAATAGAACCAAAAAAAATAATCCTAAAAATAACTTTTTCATAACTGTTGTGTTGTGTTTTGTGTTTTAATCTTTATCTCTATTCTTATATAATATATTTTTTTAAACAAGTCAATGTATTCATCAAAAAGATTACGTTGATAATAAAAATAGGTTTCGCTTATTTGTCATTGATTCAATGTAAAAGAACTGGTTTTATTCCCAAATCCAGAAATGTCATAAAAAATCCTATTTTATCCATTAATTTTTAAGGTTAATCAAATTTGTAATTATCCGGTTCTTCATTTTGTTAGATTTGAGATGAAATTTTAATTGACGATAGATTAGCATGGATATTGTTTCATTATATTTTATTTGCTTAGTATTTGTTTCTGCAGTTGTTTATTATTTATTAAACAGGCCTTATAGAAATTTGTTCCTAGTGATACTTAGTTGTGGTTTTATAGCTTCGTTGAGTATAGAACTACTTATATATTTAATTTTTTATTCTTTAGTAAATTATTTTTTAGCTATAAGGATTGTACAGGCAAACGTTAAAAGGAAGAAGTTATTATATAGAGCAGGAATAATAATAAATCTTTCACAGCTCATAATTTTGAAGTATACCAGTTTTACGATTGATCCCATACTTAGATTTGGAAATATAGATTTTGTTTTTAATAATCTGGAAAGATATATTATTCCTGTTGGGGTTTCTTATTTTACATTGCAGGCAATAGGTTATTTGATAAATGTAAAAATGGGTTGGGAAAAACCCGAAAAACGATTTGTAAATTTGTTGTTATACCTTACTTTTTTTCCAAAATTTATTTCCGGCCCGATAGAGAGATCAAAACATTTTTTTAAAGAACTTCATAGAGAAAAAGATTATGAAAAGGGGAGTGTTTCTATAGGATTGAAAACTATATTGCTTGGCTTATTTAAAAAATTAGTTATTGCCAATCATTTAGCTCCATTTGTTCAATTTGTATATTCAGATGTTGGGGATATAGGTACAGAATATATCTTATTGCTATTTGTTGTGCAGCCGTTGTATTTATATTTTGATTTTTCAGGGTATACAGATATTGCAATTGGAATGGCCCGTTTGTTTGGAATAAATCTACTGCCAAATTTCAATCGTCCATTTTTAGCCCAGAATATAACTAATTTCTGGAAAAGGTTTCATATTTCATTATCATCATGGTTTAATGATTATATTTTTAAACAAGTAAGTTTCAGAAGAAGGAAATGGGGAGTTTATGCATCGGTTTATGGGCTTGTTGTTACTTGGATGTTGTTTGGGATATGGCATGGCGCCGGATGGAATTTTATGATTTTAGGATTTGTTTTGGCACTCTCAATACTATTTGAATTTTTTACAAAAAGACAAAGAGGAATCTTTTTTTCTAAATTGCCCCAAAATGTAAGAGTTTGGTTAGGTAGAGGATTTACATTTGTTTTTTATGGATTTGCATTGAGTTTTTTCTTTTCTCCTAATCTAAATGTGACAATTTTGCTATTTGCAAAATTGTTTGAATTTAATTTTATTGGAGATTTTGGTATCTCAGTAATGCCATTGGTTTTTGGAGTTTCTTTAGCTTTAGGTTTCATACTTATTGAAGTTTTAGAAGAAGATTATAAAGTGACCTATAGCAAGATAAATAGTTATTGGGAAAGATATCGTACCGTTAGAATAATGGCATACTATATCATAGCTGTTTTTGTTCTTTCGGAATTGAGTGGAGGGTCTTCGTTTGTTTATGAAATGTTTTGATATGAAGAATAAATTAGGTAAAACAGAATTGTGGTCAGAATTAAAAAGGGTATTACTGTTTAGCCTTCCTTTTTTTGTGTTGCTTCTTCTTTATGTGATTATGGATCCGTTTATGGTGTTGTATGAGTATAAGGATTTCAATAAGAATACATACATCCATAAAAACTTGGATTTTATTTCTACAAAAAAGTATATGGTGAATGCAGATAGTTTATCATATGATTCTTTTATCTTTGGAGGTTCTACTGCTTTGTATATCAGTCCAAAAACCTGGAGGGAATATTTGGGTAAAGAAGATGAGCCTTATTCATTTATTGCATCAGGTGAACATATTAATGGGATCTGGTCAAAAATCAAATATATACATAGAAGTGGTGCTGATATAAAAAATACAATAATTGTATTGGATACAGAGGGTAGCTTTCATGAATTCATCAATGATAATCCTATATTTATGAAGCATTATAAAGTGTTTCCGTCTTCTGCGTTAATGTTTCATTATCTGACTTTTACTCAGTTTGTCAATGTTCGTTTTTTAAGGGCTTTGGTTCATTATGAGTTATCTGGAAATTTCCATGATTATATGGGGACATATTTAGTTTGGAAAGAGTGTTATTATGATAATATTTCAAATGAATATTATAATGTGGGTATTTTAGAGGAAATAAGAAATGATTCTATAGGATACTATAAAAGGAGACCGGGAAGTTTTGTGAGAAATCGATTAGAAAAAGAGCATTATATATCTCCACAGCTTAATGAGGAGTATGTTCAGAAACTAAAAGAAATCAAGCGTATTTTTGATGAGCATAGGACTGAATATAAAATAATTATAGGGCCAAATTATTATCAAAAGGTTTTTAATAAAAGTGATTTGGTGAAAATTAGAGCTGTTTTTGGAGATGATAATGTATTTGATTTTTCCGGACAAAACCACTTTTCTAAAGAGAAGTCAAACTTCTACGATAACGTTCATTTTAAAAAGTATGTAGGTGATCAGTTAATAGATATTGTATATTCACAAAACAAAGATGATAAATAAAGGAAGGGGATTATTCATAGGATTAAGATTTTTCTCCAGTTACTAAGGTTGATTTTCCTCCTGTTTTTAAAATGTCCAATATTCTTTGAAATAGTAATTTAGATGCTTTTTCTGCAAATTTTTTGTTCGGATGCGAATCTGTTTCTGATCTGGCAAAGTCTTCTTTAAAATATATTGAATCTTCTGTTTGGAGTGAATATAAGTCCCAGATATAAATGTTATCTTCTTTTATGTCCCAAGAGTTTACAACCCAATCGAAAAATTGTTTTGCTCTTATTGCTTCTTCTTTTGTTATTTGTGATTTGACTTGAGCAGCTCCAGTGAAAACAATAAAATTGTTGTTAGGATATTTGTGAAATAATTTTTTTAAAGCATCATACTGTAACTTATAATTGTCAAGAGTTCTTGTTTTAGAATTGATATCAGCAGAGTCAAGGTTCTCTTTAATGTTACATACGGGAAAGCAGTGTTTGATTATGATTGTCTTGTACTCTTTAGTCAAAGTTCTTAAAGTAGGCTCTTCCATGTAATTCTCATTATTGCCATTTTTAACCCAGATATTATAGTAATCGTATGGATAATTTTGCCAGCCATATGGAGAAAGTTTAGGAAAAGTTTTCTCTTCAATTTGATATTTGTACTCGTTTTTTGTGTTGTAGTTTTCAAATTGTTTTAGAACCATAGGTTTACCCTTTATGAAGTTCGCCAATTTGGAATTCACTTTTCTGGCTGCTTTGTATATAAAAGTTTGATCCTTACCTCCTTCGTAAATTATACGTCCAGTACTATGATGTAAAAGAACAATTTTCTCATCATATTTAATTTCGTTTTTTGAGCACGAGAATAGGAATAAAATTAATAAGAAAGCAAGTGTTGTTTTTGGTGTATTCATGGTTTATTTATTGTTAAGTGAATGATTTAGACTCATTGAGCTTTTTTCAAATATAATAAAATACAAGGTGATTTGATGTTGTTTTTTAATAAACAACGATATAATCGCCAATAGTGTAAGAAAAATAGATGTGTTATTAGGGGACAAATTCAATGGTTAATGCAATAATAGGATTAAATATTTTTTAAAGGAAATTAATTTGATTTTTAGGATCTACTCTTTTAAAGGTATTGACATGTTGTTTTTTATTGGATATATTGAGTTCTTTAATTTTTATGAATTCAATTATTTAACTATGTTAAAATTAAGGAAGTTGTTTTTGCTGGTTTGCATTGCACCAATATCAATTGTTTTACAGGGGCAAATTATTGCTGACCATAATGTTGTTGACGAATATGAAAATATTCCTAATCAGTACATAGAGAAGGTAAAGGAGATGTGGTTTGTTTTGGGAGGAGAATCTCATTCCCGGGCATATCGCAGAGGTTTGGAAAGTTTGGAGGCCTTGGATGCAACCTTTCAGGTGAATGCTACTGAAGCAGGCAATCCAGAAGCATACACAGATATGCATTTGCGTGTTAGTTCTGCTATGTGGGGAGATTACGATACACCAACTGGTTGGGAGTATTGGATTGGTGAAGAGGATTGGTGGACTAGTCAGGATGCTATTGATCAGGTGAAAACAGGATTATCTTATTGTAGTGCTATTAGTAATCCAATTAGTGTTATAGGTTTTGGATGGTGTTGGGACGCTTCATGGGGGGCGGCTTCAAGTGGTACCGACCCTGTAACAGGGAATCATTGGTATGGTGAGTTGGTTAATAGTCCTGGAGGAGTACAGCAATGGGGCTTAAGTGCTGATGATTTTGATGCAACAGGGAATAGTTTATGTATGGATAGTTATTTGACAGCAACGCAAGAGTATATCTCATATTGTGAATCTAATTATATTCCAACTCAAGTTATATTTACTACCGGTCCTGTTGATAATCCTGGATTTAGTAATGAGGCAATGTATCAGCAACATCTTAAATGGGAATATATTAGAGAGTATGTAAGGTCCGATGCCAATCGGATTTTGTTTGATTATGCAGATATCCTTTGTTATGATGATGATGGAAGTATGACAACCTCCTCCTGGAATGGCAATGAATTTCCAGTTATTACTCCAACAAATCTTGGGGATGAAACAATAGGTCATATTGGTGAAGCAGGGACAATAAGGATTGCAAAAGCAGTTTGGTGGATGTTGGCAAGAATTGCAGGTTGGGATGGGATTCCTACAGGTCAAGGAAAAGGTTTAATAGGTGAAGATAAAACTATAGTCTATAGGGCAGGAGATAAGATATGTGTGGAAATTGAAGGGACAATGAGCCTTCAGAAAATTAAAGTGCTAAACATTAATGGAAAGCAGGAGTTTCAAACGTTTTTAAAATCAAATAAATGTTATATAAATACGGATGGCCTGGCTGCAGGGATGTATTTTATTGTTGTTGAAAATTCATCAGGAAGTAAAGTTTCAAAGGTTGTTGTTAATTAGTCATTATTTTTGATTGATTAATCAAAAAAGAATTGACATTCATCTTTTATAGAAGGTTATTTGTGCAATGAATAATTAAGTAAGAATCGATCTTTTAGATACTTGCCTTATATAGAATAGTATACTATTGGTGAGTTCTTTTGTATACCGTTGAAAATGTAAATTATAAAGAGATGAGAAAAGTTTGGATATTAGCAATATCAATTTTAATTTTTGGATTGTCTTCTTGTGAAGACAATTCGACAGCTGTCGAGAGTGGAATTTCTGGTCTGGGGCAAAATAAAGGTAATATAGAAGTTAAAGAAAAGTTCGAATTGCCAGATGGGATATTTATTACTGAAGATATAACGGGACTAGCTTCTCCGGAGTCTGGTAAGGCCAATTTAAAAGGGACAGAATTATTTTATCTCCCATGTTATGGTAGTGGGAGTCAGGTTCAGCTTCAGCTAACACTTTTAAACACACGTAGTTATCCTATGGCTGTCTTTTTTCCAAAAGGATTGGTGTGGGAGTGCAAAACTGGTGGTTTTCAACATGGATTGCAAGTTCAGTGTGTTTGGGTTTGTTTGCAACCAAATGAGACCAGAACCATTAGGATTGACCTATATTGTGCAAATTTAACTTATCCTACTCCGGATCAGACCGGGATATACTCCATTTTAGGGGTCACAAGTTCTGATATTTTGTGGAAATTTTTAAATTGGATTGGCTGGCGAATGGTGAATTATGAAATGCTTGTTGGAAATGATGATTTGAAAAGTTCTCAGGTTGGGCCTTCTTATGAAGAGATTGTCAATAGATTTCAGGTAATTGTTCATAATTTAACTGATAGGGGATTGGGATTAAGTGATGATGATATTGCCTTTATTGAGAGTATACCTGAATTGCCTGAGGATAAGCGACCTGAAGTTGATGAAAATGGAAATTACCCTGACTATTTTGAGGAGTTTGTGGTTTCTTATGAATAGGTAATATTTAGTGAGAGTTTATTGATAAATAGAAATAATTATATTAATTAAAAAGGGGTTACAAGGTTAACTCCTTTTTTTATGGCATGAATTCAATCGTTCGTCATAAAAATTAAGCTCTCTATAAATTAAAAGACCTTGGATTAAGGAAAAAAGCTAAATTGTAAGGAGAAATGAATTGTTTAATTAAGGAAATGCAAAACCTGCATTATTTGTAATTTTTTAGAGACTTTTATTTTACAAAAGTTATAAGTAAAAACGTAGAGTTTATGAAGTCTATATTGTTGAATATTTTTAATGGAAGGATAGTTTCTCCCTGGTGGATATTGTTTATCGATGTTGGCATAGTTATTAATTCTTTCGTAATTGCTTTTGTTCTTAGATTAAATATCAATTTACCTTCTTATTCAGTCTCTGAAATGGTTCTAAACTGTACAATTGTGTCCAGTTTATACCTGGTTTCATTTCTGAGTTTTGGTTCCTTTAAGGGTGTAGTAAGGCATAGTAATTATAGTGAGTTTAAGAATTTGATTGTTGCATGCTTTGTTGCATTTAGTTCTTCTTTATTTATAAATGAACTTGTTGGTTTATTGTCAGATAGTTGGATTTCTACGCCTAGATTGGCCTTGGTTTTCCATTTTTTAATGACGTCTATGCTTGCTTTTGCATTCAGGATGTTAGTGAAAGAGACTTATAGCTCGTTGACAAAAAAGGATACATCTCAAAATGTATATGTTTACGGAGCTGGAGAAATGGGGCAGATAACCTTGGAAGCCATTAGGAACGATAGAGATAACCAATACCGGGTTGTTGGGTTTATAGATGATGATGCATCCAAGTGGAATATGGTTTTGCATTCCATACCTGTTATAAGTTGGGAGAAGGCAATGACCTTAAGCAGGGGGAAACAAGTGAACCTTGTGATTTTGGCAATTAACCATATCTCGGTACAGCGCAAACATGAAATCACAGCAGCATGTTTAGATATTGGTTGGAAACTGAAGGTGATGCCATCTGTAGGTAATTGGGTTAATGGTATTTCTAACCAAAAGCAAATCAGGGATATTCGTATTGAAGATATTTTAGGCCGGGATGAAATAAAACTCAACCTATTAGAAATTATGAGTGGGCTGGAGAATAAGGTCGTACTTGTGTCTGGGGCTGCTGGATCTATTGGTTCTGAAATTGTACGCCAGTTGTTGCGATTTCCGGTGCAAAAGATTATAATGGTGGATGTGGCGGAATCGGCACTCTACGACTTGCAGCAAGAATTGTTGTTGGCACACACTGATTCTCCGTTTGAAGTAATCCTGGCTGATGTTACAAATATTCAGAGAATGCAGGAGGTTTTTGGTACTTATAAGCCGCAACTTGTTTTTCATGCGGCAGCCTACAAACATGTTCCTTTAATGGAGCAATTCCCTTATGAAGCTATCCGTGTTAATGTTGGTGGTGTGAAAGTGATGGCAGATTTAGCAATAGAGTATGGTGTTGGGAAATTTGTTATGGTATCAACAGATAAGGCAGTGAATCCCACTAATGTTATGGGGGCTTCAAAACGGATATGTGAAATATACGTTCAGGCTCTGTCTCAACAAAATAACATACAGACTCAATTTGTAACAACCCGGTTTGGAAATGTATTGGGATCAAATGGCTCAGTGGTTCCATTGTTTAAAAAACAAATTGAAAGAGGAGGACCTTTAACTGTAACGCATAAAGAAATAACCCGTTACTTTATGACAATACCGGAAGCTTGTCAGTTGGTTTTAGAAGCCGGATTTATGGGACAAGGGGGCGAGATATATGTATTTGATATGGGTGAACCAGTTAAGATTGATGATTTGGCAAAAGAAATGATTCGTCTTTCTGGGCTAAAATTAGGGGAGGATATAGAAATCGCTTATACCGGTTTGCGGCCTGGTGAGAAATTGTATGAAGAGCTGCTTGCCAATAAAGAAAATACTTTGCCTACGCATCATGATAAAATTATGATCGGGAAAGTCCGCAGGCATCAATATGAGGAAGTCAATAGTAGTATAAATGATCTTCTCTTTGCATTGAAAATTGAGAGTAACCATCTTCTGGTTTCAAGAATGAAGGATATAGTTCCGGAATTTAAATCACAAAACAGCTGTTTTGTGTCACTCGATAAAGTAATGCCTGAAAGATAAAGATGTTGGCCTAAAAAAAAATGCGGTTTATCGATAATATCTTGGTATTCAACAAAGAATTTCAGGACATAACTTACTAAGTGTTATATTTAAAATCACTAGAATATATTTGGTAACCTTTAAGTGATAGGTATATAGGTTTATAATCTTGATACTTAATACTTAATACTTGATACTTATTAAAATATGAAAGATCAAATTAGAAATTTTATTGCAGAAACTACATTTAATGATCCATCAATTATTAAGGATGATACATTAATATTTGATGAAGGAATTTTTGATTCTATGGGTTTGTTAGGATTGATTAATTTTCTAGAGAGTGAATTTAATGTAGTAGCCGAAGATTCGGATCTACAGGAAGAGAATTTTGGATCAGTAGAGAGAATTGTTGCTTTTGTTTTAAGAAAGCAGGCAGCTTAATTATGTCATGGGTAGAATTAGTCATTTGCCATTAGTTATTGTGAGGATTTTCGTTAACTAATGACAAATGGCCATTGACTTATTTTAAATGTGCGGAATAGCCGGATTTATTTCCCAACATATAACCCCCGATGCAAAGCGAACCTTAAACGCAATGCTTACTCGGATACATCATCGTGGACCGGATGAGTGTGGTCTGTATTTATCTGATGAGGCATGTTTTGGTAATGTGAGGTTGAGTATTATTGACCTTGCTTCTGGGCAACAGCCTTTATGTACTCCGGATGGGAGGTTCTGGATTGCATACAACGGTGAGGTTTTTAACTATCCGGAACTTAAAAAGGACTTAGAAAGTAAAGGACATGTCTTTAGGACCAATTGTGATACTGAAGTAGTAGTTCATATGTATCAGGAGTATGGGGTAGCATGTCTTAATTTATTAAACGGACAATTTGCTTTTTCAATATGGGATACGCATAAAAAGGAGTTGTTTTTGGCTCGGGATAGAATGGGAATCAGGCCATTATATTATACCCGGCAAAAAGGTGAGTTTGTATATGGGTCAGAGATTAAAGCAATATTCGAGCATCCTTCTGTTGAACGGAAAATCGATTATAGGGGATTGCGGCAGGTTTATACTTTCTGGACTACTTTAACTCCTAATACTGCTTTTGAAGATGTTTTTGAAGTCCCGCCAGGTCATTATGCCTTGTATAGCCATGGGCAATTGCAGATAAAACCTTATTGGAATTTTAATTTTGATAAGAAGGTTTCATTAACCATAGAAGATGCTGTAGGGGAATTTAGAACCTTGTTTAAAGATGCTCTTTCATTAAGGATGAGAGCAGACGTTCCGGTTGCAGCATATTTAAGTGGCGGTTTGGATTCCACAAGTACTACCGCATTTATTAAGCAGATGTTTCCTGAGGCACTAAATACTTTTTCAATAGGATTTGAGGAAAAGGATTTTGATGAGTCAGATTTCCAGAAAGAGGTTGCAGATTATTTTAACACCCGTCATCATTCTGTGTCATTTAAAAATGACAATGTGGTTGATTTATTTGATAAAGTTATCTGGCATACAGAGATTCCTGTCCTTCGATCTGCTCCTTTTCCAATGTATAGGTTGTCTAAGTTGGTGAGAGATAATGGTATTAAGGTAGTTATTACAGGAGAAGGCGCTGATGAGATGCTTGGTGGGTACAATATCTTTAAAGAAACTATTATCAGGCATTTTTGGTCAAGAATACCTAATTCAAAAATAAGGCCCCTGCTGCTTAAAAAATTATATCCTTACATGCCCCAAATGCAGGGAGCAGGTAATAGCATGTTGAAGTTATTCTTTGGATATAAACTCCAGGAAAAGGATTCGCCGGCTTATTCACATTTGCTAAGATGGAACAATACTGGTAGGATTGTTAACCATTTGTCGGAAGACGTAAAATCCCTACTCAATGGGGAGAAATTAGTTGATTCATATGAATCACAGATCAAAAGCAGGATTGATGCTTATTCACCTTTAAATAAAGCTCAATATATAGAGTCAACAATTTTTATGTCGGGATATTTATTGTCATCTCAAGGAGATAGGGTTGCAATGGGTAATTCCGTTGAAGGACGTTATCCATTTTTAGATCATAGACTTATTGAGTTTTGTAATAGTTTGCCAGATGAGTTTAAACTAAAGGGTTTAAATGAAAAATTTCTTTTAAAAGAAGTTGTGAAAGATGTAATTCCGCAATCCGTTTTAAAAAGGCCAAAGCAAGCTTATAGGGCTCCAATAGCACAGGCTTTGCTAAATGATAAAAATGGATTTGTAGATGATATTTTAAATTCCTCAAGAGTTAAGAGTATTGGGGTTTTTAATAGTGAAAGTATTGGGAGTTTGTTGACAAAAATGCGAAAAAGTCCAACTATCTCGGAAATTGATAATATGGCTCTGATGGCTATGCTGTCTACTCAGGTTTTGCACGAGCAGTACATAGGAGGGTTTAGATATTTAAAAGATAGTGAGGTTCGCCAAGGGGTGGTGAGAAACTGAGCTGTTTTTAGCAGGTACTCCAAGAGCGACTTTGAGTCGCGCCCGGAGTAAAAAACATACAAAAAGCTAATGGCTATAATATAATAGTAACCTTTTGGTATTAAAGTTTATAAGTAAGATATATGTTGATCTTTATACTTTATACTTTATACTTTATACTTATTGTAAATTATGACTAAAAAACCTTTTTCAAAAGACATACTTCATTTAGAAAATATAGATGAAGTGATTGATGGAATTTGTGAGAAATTAAGAGAAGATGTTTATAAGCGTTTTCGCCGATATGGTGGTGTGATCGGTATTAGTGGGGGAATTGACTCTTCTGTTACCCTGGCTATAGCAACCAAAGCATTTGGATCGGATAAATTATTGGGGATAATGTTGCCAGAAACAGACTCTAGTCCGGAAAGTGAAGAGTTGGCCAGAGAATTGGCCAATAAATTTGGAGTGAAGAGTATTGTTGAAAATATTAGTGGTGCCTTAGAGGGATTTGGATGTTACAGGAGAAGGGATGAAGCTGTTGCTAGTGTTATTCCTGAATATAATCCTGTAACGGATAAAATGAAGGTGGTTATACCAGAGGAGTTCGTGAATAAAAATTTGCCACCGGTGCATTATGTGTCTGTTACATTTAAGGATGGTACGGAAAAGAAGGTGCGATTGCCAATGAAAGAGTACCTGCAAATTGTTGCTGCCTCAAATTTTAAACAACGCTGTAGGGCAAATATGCTTTATTATCATGCAGAGGCATTGAACTATGCAGTTTTGGGTACTCCAAATAAGCATGAGGTTCAGCAAGGTTTTTTTGTTAAGTATGGTGATGGGGCAGCTGATGTGATGCCAATAGGAAACTTATTTAAAACACAGGTGTATCAAATAGCCAGGCATTTAGGTGTTCCTGAGGCTATAATTAATAGAACTCCAACAACAGATACATATTCAGCAGAGCAAACACAAGAAGAATTTTTCTATCAGATGCCATTTGATAAAATGGACTTGCTGTGGTATGGCTGGGAAAATGATTACTCTCCGGAGGAGGTTGCTCCTGTTATGGAAATGACACCCGATGAGGTGAGCAAGATATTTAAAAACTTTGCCCGAAAACAGAAAACAACAGATTACCTTCGGACACCGCCATTGCATGATTATAATATTATGGAAGGTAGTTTGGTATAGTGCTGTGAGAATTAGGGTAGAGGTGAGTTAAGAGAATTGAGCTATAAGAGAAGGATTAATCTGAAAGATGTTTTTAAGTCTGTACTTCTTTTCTGATGTTATTAATCATTTTGTGTTCTTTGGGGTTAATCAAAAAACTAAAACTCATGAACTGTATAGATTATTTATTGCCAAAAGACATAAACAAGGATGACTTATTTGTTTTGGGACAGAGAGAGCCATTGACTTTTTATGATATTAGGAGAAAGGTAGCTTCGCTTGCTGTTGAATTGAAAAGTGAATTTGGATCTGGAAATAAGTTTGTATTGTTATCTCCAAACAATAATTACTTTATTATATGCTATCTGGCAATAATGAAATCGGGAAACGCAGTTATTCCATTGAATCCTGCAACAGAAAAAGAATCTTTGGACTTTGTAAAAGGACAAGCAGAAGTTAGGTTGGCTTTTATTCCTCAACTTTTACAAAAGAGGGTTCAGGTTTCTTTTGAGAATATTTGGGGTGAAGATGAATTGGAAAGGATATCTCTTGAAAACCCGGATGTATATTATGAAGAGGAAGGGGATTTTGATCCCAATACTCTGGCTCAGATAATATATACTTCGGGGTCAACTGCCATGCCCAAAGGGGTAATGATATCCCATAAAAACATTATAGCCAATACTTCCTCAATCATAGAATATCTTCAATTAACAGATGAGGATATTATGGAATGTGTGTTGCCATTCTTTTATTGCTATGGACTTTCGTTACTGCATACGCATCTTAAAGTAAAAGGAAAGATTGTTTTAAATAACAACTTTATTTTTTTAGGTTCAGTAATTAATGATTTTAAAAAATATAAGTGTACCGGATTTGCAGGTGTGCCAAGCCATTTTCAAATCTTGTTACGAAAATCAGATTCCTTTAAAAATGAGGTTCTCCCTGATTTAAGGTATGTTACCCAAGCTGGAGGTAAGTTACATACCGTGTTTATTGAAGAATTTAGGAAAGCTAAGCCGTTTACTAAGTTTATTGTAATGTATGGACAAACGGAAGCTACTGCACGATTGTCGTATCTTCCTGTTGATAGATTAGATGATAAGCTGGGGTCTATTGGCAAAGGTATTCCCGGAGTTGAGCTTAGGGTGGTGAATGAAAAAGGTGATCCTGTTAAAGCGGGTGAAGTTGGTGAAATTATTGCTAAAGGAGATAATGTGATGCGGGGCTATTATAAGGATGAGGAGTCGACTTCCGAAACAATAAAGAAGGGGTGGCTTTATACGGGAGATCTTGCAAAAGTGGATGAAGATGGTTTTATATACCATGCGGCCCGAAAAAAGGAAATCATCAAAGTAGGCGGTAGGAGGGTTAGTCCAAAGGAAATTGAGGAAGTCATAGTGTCAATGCCAGGAGTAGTTGATTGTACTATTGAAGCTGTTGCTGATGATGTTCTTGGCGAGGCCATTAAAGCTGTTCTTGTAAAAAATGAGTCTGCAAATGGATTATCAGGCGATGATGTGAAAGAGTTCTGTAGCACAAAGCTTGCTGCTTACAAAATACCACATATTGTTGAATTCACTACAAAAATGCAGGTTAACTCTGCAGGGAAGAAAGTGAAGGGGAAGATGTAAGGATAGGTAAATAGTCACTTGGTATTAGCTACTAGATCTGTAAACAAAACTAGTGACTAATGGCAAGTGACCGATAACCTATGTGTCTGATTTACTCCCTGTGGGTATAATAAGCATTGGCTTGTTGTGCCGGCATAATCAAAATATCATTTATATTGACGTGGCCAGGCCTGGTGACAACAAATTCAATAGAATCTGCAATATCTTGAGCAGATAAGGGAACTACACCTTTGTATACATTGTCAGCTTTATCCTGATCTCCATCAAAACGTACCAGGGAAAATTCTGTATCAACCATTCCCGGAGATACCGATGTTACTTTAATGTTGTACTTAAGCAGGTCAATACGCATTCCTTGGGTAATTGCGTTTACAGCATGTTTTGATGCGCAATAAACACTTCCTCCTTCATAAACGTTGATCCCTGCAATTGATGAGATGTTAACAATATGTCCATTCTTTCTTTCTGTCATTCCTTTGATAATTTCTTTCGAAAGAAAAAGGAGTCCGGTAATATTTGTGTCGATCATTTGTTTCCACTTGTCCCATGATGCATCATCAACCTTCTCCGCTCCGGCAGCAAGTCCTGCGTTGTTAATTAAAATATCAATTTTTTGCCATTCAACAGGAATCTTTTGCAATGCAGCCATAGTGTCTTCCTGATTTCTGATATCAAAACATAATGTAAGAACTTTAATTTTATGATTATTTTCTAAGGTGTTTTTTAATTTTATCAGCCGCTCTTCTCTTCTGCCTGTAATAATAGTATTGTATCCTAGTTTAGCAAGGGTTAATGTTGTTGCTTCTCCAATGCCGGATGTGGCTCCGGTAATTAATGCTATTTTGTTCATAACTATGTTTATTGAATGATTTCATTAATATATCTATCCTTTATATCAGCCTGTTTATAAAATGCTTCAATGCTACCTTTGATGTAATGCTTTTTTTTTATACTTTCAAAAGGTTAAAAAATGTTTAGAACAACATGTTTTTTATGCTGATTTTATGCCTAAAGATAGGCAACATTGAGTGTAAAATTATTGATCTTTTACAGTAGTAAAAAAAAGAAAGCATTATGGATAGTCGCCTTATTAGTCAAAATACCGAAAATGCCAACCTTACAGGAGCGGAACTTGAATTGATATCCGAGATTCTTCAGCGGGAACCCAATGAATTGGAATTAGATGTGTTTTCGCGCTTGTGGACAGAGCATGCCTCATATAAGAATTCGTTAAAATGGTTGGGCAAGCTGCCAAGAACTGGTGAAAATGTAATTGTGAAAGCGGGTGATGAGTCTGCCGGAGCTATTGATGTCGGAGATGGTTATGTTTGCGTGTTTAAGATAGAATCGCATAATCATCCCTGTTCTATCCAGCCCCGACTGGGAGCGCTTACTGGTTTGCGGGTGGTGAATCGGGATGTGTTTTCGATGGGTGTAAAACCAGTTGCCTTTCTTGATTCATTGCGGTTTGGAGAAGGGGATCGTGATACTGCAAAGTGGTTGTTCCGGGAAGTTGTTAACGGGATTAAAGATTTTGAAGAGCACATGAAAGTTCCCGTAGTAGGCGGAGAGGTGTATTTTGATAAAGGTTTTAATTCAAATCCCATAGTCAATAATATGACTGTTGGGCTTGGCCGCAAAGAAGATTTGATCTCGGGTATTGCTCAAGGTCAGGGAAATTTGATTATGGTTGCAGGGGCTTTAACAGGAAAAGAAGGTGTGGATAGTGACGCCTTTTCTGCTGATGTTATTTCCGGGAACGGATCAGGTACTTTTACTTATGATCAAATGCAGGATGCCAATATAGAAAGGAGTCTGTTGAAGGCAGTAAAAAGTTTGAATGAGAAAAAACTTGTGGTTGGTATACAAACCATTGGGGCAGGAGGTATTGTTGGGGCTGCTACTGAGATGGCAGCCAGGGGAAATTCTGGTGTTATCATGGATTGTAGTAAAATTCCGGTTAGGGATGAGGATATTACAGAAAGGGAAAGGCTGTTGTCAGAAACCTGGGGAAGGGTGTTGTTATGTGTTAAAGAAAGGGACTTGTCTGAAGTTCTGGAGATTTTACAACCAATGCAACTGGCTTCAGCTGTAATAGGTGAAGTTTCAGATGGTGATAGGTTGATATGTAAAAATAATGGAGATGTACTGGCTGAAATACCTGTTTCTTATGTAGGTTTGGGAGGGAAGGCTCCAATTTATGAGAGAGAAGTTCGTGAGCCTGGCGAAAACGAAATAAAATCTTTGTCTATTGAGGACATTCAGGAACCGGATCATTACCCAAAGGTAATCGCCGAACTGATGAAGAGCTTGAACCTTGTTTCCAAGAGCTACCTTAAAGATACTTTTGATCAATCGCTTCAAACTGAAAGTTTAAGTAATAAATACCCGTCTGATGCTTCGTTTGTTTTTGTTGAGGATGCGGGAAAAACATTGGCACTGACAGTGGATTGTAATTCTTATTACGTAGAAGCCGATCCTTATGTTGGAGCCCAGATTGCAGTGGCCGAGGCTGCTCGTAATATTATTTGTGGGGGAGGGGTGCCATTGGCAGTAACTGATTGCCTGAATTTTGGTAATCCATATGATCCTGAAGTTTTTTGGCAGTTTACCCAGTCTATAGAGGGCTTGTCGGAAGCTTGTAAGGCATTTAACACACCTGTGGTTAGTGGAAATGTTAGCTTTTATAACCAACGGTCTGTAGAAGGTCGGTTAACGGCTATTAGTCCTTGCCCGATAGTTGGAATGGTAGGGGTGGTTGAATCCAAGGAGCACCATACTGTATTGCCATTCAAACATAAGGGTGATATGATATTCTTAATAGGTACATCAAGAGATGATATCAATGCATCTGAGTATCTGAATTTCTATCATAAACAAAAAGGTCATGCTGCTCCCTATTTTAATATGGAAGAAGAACTTGAAGTTCAGGATGTAGTGAAAAGATTAATCCGTGATAATTTAGTCAGGTCTGTTCACGATGTTTCCTCAGGTGGGCTGTTCTTTAATTTATTGGAGTCAGCTATCCCACTTGATTTTGGTTTTGATATTACTACTGATGCTGAGGTCAGGAAAGATGCCTTTTTGTTTGGAGAATCCCAGAGTCGTATCGTAGTTTCTGTTTCGTCAGAAAAGCAGGATGATTTTGTTGATTTAATGTTGGAGGCAGAAACTCCATTCTCAGCACTGGGTCATGTAACAAAAGGTGAAATCAGAATTGATGATGAATCTTATGGGTACATAAAAGATTATAAAGAGCGCTTTGAGACACATCTGAAAAAATGGATGGATGAAGATTAGGGTATGTTTTGTATTGGTTAATTTGAAAAAAAAGTAACAAAGCCCGGTAAAGTGATTTGCCGGGTTTTGTTTTCTATATTAATAAGTAAACCTTATTTTTTAATGAAACGGGACGTCTTCTGGGTGTTGCTTATTTCTGTTTTTACAATATAAATACCCGAAGTCAGGCTTTCAATAGCAATTGGTTGTCCTGCTTTGTAGTTTTCTTTTGATATAACCTCAACCCCGGAAGTGTTGAATATTGTAATTTTATCAAATACTGTTGCGCCGTCACCAAGTACCTGAATCATTGTGCTGGCTGGGTTAGGCGAAACCGTAATTGTTGTGTTGCTTTTGTCAGTAATGGCAGATGAGATATCTTCTGCTACTTTTATTGTCCAGGTTTGGGTAGCAAAAGGATTTACTGTCTGGTTAATGGTGTAGGTAACATCATTGGTGAAGTCAACTACTGTGGAACCACTTGTTTGGGTAATGTCATTTACCTGCACTTCTGTATTGGCCGGTAGTGCATATGTGGCAACAAGTGAGCTTAAGTCAGTACCCTTAGGTACTGTTAATGTAACAATGCGGTTGTTGTAATCAATTTCACCATTCACATTCAGTGATTCAAAACTGAAAGCTTTAAAGTCGTGTTGGCGGTAAAGGTTTACATTCAGCTCATAGTGACAAGAGTAATCAGTCCATTTGTCAACTACAAGGTAATAGGTTTGTGCTGCATAACAATATCCGTCTGAAAAGCTTGCGATCCAGGTATCGTAACCTGTAGCTAATTCAACATCAAGGTCTGGATAATACTTGTCGAAAGTGCTTGGTTTTTCATTGATAAGGGCTATTCCTGGTTTTGGAGCAAACGATCCTGCATAGCTGGCCTCAACAGAAGCATCTACATACATCTGATTTTCAGTGGTGGTAAATGAATATACTATATCTTCAGCTTGCATGTAATTAGATATACTGAAACCTGTGCCGTAGTTGTTTATGTAATATACATACTCACTACTGTGGGAATAAGGAAATGAAGAGATCTGAAAAGGTTCATCATCCACATCTCCAATCAAGTAGTTCTTTACCTCTTCGGTATGTTCGTTATTACTTAAATCTTCATCACCATCCAGTGTTATTTTTCCAGTAATAATGTATGTTGCCCCGTCAGTACCCACAACGGCATAATTAGATGAGAAGGTGTATACCAGGTAGCCTCCTGGATTGATTGTTGATGTTACCGTTTCTTCTTTAAAAGTATCTCCTCCATCTTGCGAAAATCCAACGGTAAAGTTTGACACAGCCTCCAAACCAATGTTTTTTATTGTAAACCTAACGGTTTCACTATCTGTTAGGGCTCCTTTACTTCTGGGTGACGACCATGAAAAAATCTGAAGGTCTTTATTATATTGTGCCAATAGGTTTGTGTTGCTCAATAATAGTGATGCAATTAAAGAACAAGTTAAGAGTAATGTTTTTTTCATATGTTTTGTTTTTCTAATTATTTTATGGAGCATCTACGCTTAATTGGATTAAAGGTTTGCTGTGCATGATTATTTGGGAAAAACAAATATTCTATTCGAATGTTTTTGAATGGGGGATGTTTAAGGGTAATGTTTACAGTAGCGTGTTTATTAGAATGTGATTTTTAGTCAGTGAAATAGTTAGTTGGGTTCGAGAGTGTGGCATTGTTATTATTTCTTTTTTCTGATTAAAGTTGATAGATTTGTGGATATATAAAAACTGTAATATGTTAAGATTAATTATTGTTTCGGTATTGGTCTTGGCCGGTCATATTGTAATGGCACAAACGGCGGGCGATATTGTTAATGTTGGCGATAAAATGCCTGCATTTGCTTTTAAAACAGAATCAGGAAATGTTTCGTCATCTTCATTAAAGGGCAAGGTGGTGATGTTGAACTTTTTTGCAACCTGGTGTCCCCCTTGTAGAAAGGAGCTTCCTCACGTAGAAGAAAAAATATGGGGAAAGTATAAAAGTAATTCGGATTTTAAATTGATGGTTATTGGAAGGGAGCATACCCTTGAAGAAATTTCTGATTTTTCAGAGGGTAAATATACAATGCCTTTTTTTCCTGATGAAGGCAGGGAGATATTTGCCTTGTTTGCTGAAAATTCCATACCCAGAAACTACATCATCAATAGAGAGGGTGAAATAGTGTATGCTTCGGTTGGTTTTTCTGAAGAGTCGTTTGATGAACTGTTGAAAGTGTTGTCTTCCTTGTTGGAAGTGGAGTGAGGTTTGAAATGGTATTTTTAGCAACGGTTTAGTCCTTTTTTATTTAAAAGATATATCAGGATGCTATCAGCGTATGAAAAGGAAGGGTGAGTATCTTGTCGTATCACGAACTTTCTTATTTTTGCAGACATATTAAATTATAAATCTGTTTCATGACGGTAACACCTTATAAATCCTCATCTGAAGGAAAGAAAAAACAAATACGGGCCATGTTCAATAATATTGCGCCTAAATACGATTTTTTGAACCATTTTTTGTCGATGGGCATTGATAAAATATGGAGAAAAAGGGCCATTGGTTTACTGAAGGAATTAGAAAAGCCTGAAGTGTTGGATATTGCCACCGGAACAGGCGATTTGGCCATCGCATCTATGAAACTTAAACCTAAAAGAATTGTGGGATTGGACTTATCTCCGGAAATGTTAAAAGTTGGAGAAAGTAAAATACAGAAAAGGAACCTGCAGGAAGTTATTTCGATGGTAGAGGGAGATTCAGAAAATATGCCTTTTAAAGATGAAGAGTTTGATGCAGCAACGGTAGCTTTTGGTGTACGTAATTTTGAAAACCTGAACAAGGGATTGGTGGAGATTAATCGGGTGCTCAAAAAAGGGGGGAAGTTTATGGTGTTGGAGTTTTCAAATCCTTCCGGTTTTCCCTTTAAGCAGATTTATGGGTTTTATTCTACTAAGATATTACCGTGGTGGGGAGGTTTGTTGTCAAAAGACAAGGCTGCTTACACCTATTTGCCCAAATCAGTTGCAGCTTTCCCTGAAGGCGAAGCCTTTGTGGCCGAGTTGAATAAAGCCGGTTTTGAAAGTTTGAGAGTGTGGCGGCAAACATTTGGGATAGCAACCATATATTTTGCCCGGAAAAAAGCACAATAATTATTAAAAGAGTGAGTTTGTTTAATAAGTAGAGTTCGATTGAAATTGTAGGTTAAAATTAAATATTGTAGCCTTTGTTTGGACGGAATTATAATAGTTTAATAATAAAAGGATGATTAAAAGTGCTAAATATATATGTGTGGTTTTGTTTTTGATAATTCAATATTCAAATCTGGTGGCACAATCCTCTACTTCAAAAAAAGTTCCTAACCTAACAACTTTCGATGAGAAACCAGTCCACTTTGGATTTATCATTGGTTTTAATACTATGAATTTTACCATCCATCATTCTGGGTACTATGATGCAGATGCAGCTACGCCTGATGTGGGAGATGATGTCCCTATGTATACAGAAGTTCTGGATCTGACTCCCGGGATTAATTTAGGGATAGTATCCAGTTTCAGGTTAAGGAAAAATCTGAATTTAAGAATTTTGCCAGGAATCTCTTTCGGACAAAGGAATCTTACTTATACATATAATGATGGAAACCGAAATACAGAAATTGATAACCCTATAGTCAATGCAACTAGTAACAGGGATATCAATGAGCCACTAAAAATTAAATCTACTTTCATAGAAATGCCAATTCTGTTGAAATATGGTTCGGACAGAATGCATAATATAAAGCCTTATGTGGTGGCGGGGATTAACCCTCGTTTCGACCTGGCAAAAAATAAGCAGGATAGGATGCTGTTGCGAAATATGGATTTGTATTATGAGTTTGGTGTTGGTTTTGATTCATATCTGAATTTTTTCCGTCTTTCTACAGAATTAAAAATATCTATAGGGATGGCTGATGTTTTAAATCATGATGGAACAGGGGATGCAGTGGATTATCGTTATACCCAGTCCATAGATAAACTAACATCGCGTATTTTTGTGCTATCGTTTTTTTTTGAATAGGGGAAAGGTTGTGGCAGAGAGCTGATAGCTTATAGCCGGTAGCCTATAGCTGATAGCCAATAGGATCCGATCTTTATAAGCACCTTGTAATAAGATCGGTTCCTTATTTTGAAACAATAGCAAAGTCTCTGTATGTGAAAATCACTATTCGGGCATAGGTTTTAGTAACGCCCCGTCCTAACTGCTACCCGCTCGCTATTGGCTATCCGCTACCTGCTATCTGCTATAATCTATTGGCTATCCGCTAAAATTATTACTATCTTTGCCGCACAATTTTTAAATACGGATGAAGAAGGATATTGCATTAAGATTAACACCACAGGAAGCCTCAGATGAAAAGTTTTATAAGCCATTAGTGGCCAAAAAGATGAAGGTTAGCCCTGATAAAATTACTGCCATTAGGGTGCGAAAGCGTTCCATCGATGCACGCCAACGTCAGGTTATGGTGCAGTTGTATCTTGATGTATATGTAAATTCTCCGGCTCCTGATCCGGAAAAGACTGTTTTTGAATATCAGGATGTTTCATCTAAACCAGAAGTGATTGTTATTGGGGCTGGTCCCGGTGGATTGTTTACTGCTTTGCGATTAATAGAGCTTGGGTATAAGCCTATTGTATTGGAGCGTGGTAAAAGTATTAGCGACCGTAAAAAAGATATCGCCCTTTTAAATAGAAACCATCCGGTAAATCCTGAATCTAATTATGCCTTTGGAGAAGGTGGTGCCGGAACCTTTTCGGATGGAAAGTTATATACCCGTAGTACAAAGCGTGGCGATTTTAAAAAGATCTTAAATGTGCTTCATTTTCATGGTGCCCAGGATGATATTTTAATTGACTCGCATCCGCATATTGGTACAGATAAACTTCCAGGAGTCATAAAAAGTATGCGGGAATCCATTATCAATTCAGGAGGAGAAGTATTGTTTAATTCATGTGTGTCTGATTTACTAATCGAAGATGCACAAGTAAAAGGGGTGGTGCTAAAGGATTGTGCTAAAATTTATGGAGTGGCTGTAGTGTTGGCAACTGGCCATTCAGCACGCGACGTTTATGAAATGCTCCATCAAAAGTCTATCGAGGTTGAAGCAAAAACATGGGCTATGGGTGTTCGTGTGGAGCATCCGCAAGAATTGATTGATCAAATTCAATATCATAATCCTGAAGGAAGAGGGCCGTATTTGCCTGCAGCTTCCTATAGTTTTTCATGTCAGATTGAAGACAGGGGCGTGTATTCGTTTTGTATGTGTCCCGGAGGGTTTATTGTTCCTGCCATGACAGGCGAAAATGAAATGGTAGTCAATGGGATGTCGCCTTCAAAAAGGAACTCCCCCTTTGCCAATTCAGGCATGGTGGTTGAAATTAGGCCGGAGGACATACCTGCTGAGTTTAAAAAATATGGAGTGTTGGCAGGGTTGGAATATCAGAAAGAAGTGGAGCGGTTGTGCTTTATTAATGGAGGGAACAACTTGGTGGCACCAGCTCAGCGCCTAACCGATTTTGTGGATTCAAAGTTGTCTTTTGATTTGCCTGAAACATCCTACGTTCCGGGGGCTATTGCCTCTCCTTTGCATTTTGTTTTGCCTGAAGGAATTTCGAAAAGATTGCAAGGTGGGTTTAAGCAGTTTGGAAAATGGGCTAAAGGTTTTATAGATCCGGAGGCTATTGTTATGGGAACTGAGTCCCGTACGTCATCTCCAGTCAGAATCCCACGTGACCCTGTATCAATGCAGCATAAACAGATTAAGGGTTTGTTTCCTTGTGGTGAAGGGGCCGGTTACGCAGGGGGTATTGCATCATCTGCCATTGATGGTGAAAGATGTGCAGAGGCTGTGGCTAGGATGATAGGCGGGCAATAAACTGCATCAAATTACAATATTATATTCATCTTTATTATTGCTCCCCCCTTTAAGTCTGGCTGTTTAAATCCTTCTTCTGAATTCGCTTAGGGTTATGGCTGTTGCTGTAGATACATTTAATGATTCAGAGAACTCCTGGTTCAATGAAAAAGAAGGGATTAATAGTTTATCAGAAATCAAATTCTCTATTTTCGGAGAGATGCCTTTTCCTTCGTTACCCATTACAATAATTCCATGGCCGGAAAGTCTTTTTTCATAAATACTTGTGCCATCTAAGAAGGTACCATATACGGCGATGTTTTGGGATTTGGCTTCCTTGATAAATTCTTCCAGGTTAGTATAAATCACTTTTACCCGGGAAATAGCTCCCATAGTAGCCTGAACCACTTTAGGGTTAAATGCATCGGCGGTATTGTTGGAGCAAACAATATAGTCAACTCCAAACCAGTCAGCAAGCCTGATGATAGTGCCCAGGTTTCCTGGATCCTGAATATCATCCAAAGCAATTGTTAGGTTTTCTCCAAATAAGGAGTCACAATGCTTTGCTGAAGGAATTTTGCAAATAGCCACAACCGGCGAGGGATTTTTTAGCTGACTTATTTTTTTTAGCTGAATCAGGTCGCATTCCTGAATCTCATCTGCTTTTATTTCCTTGTGGGCATCAATCCAGTTCTTTGTGGCAAAAATCCATTTTATATTTATAGAAGAGTTAACAATGTCTCCAACCAATTTTTCACCTTCAGCAATAAAAAGTTGGTTTAAGTCGCGGTATTTTTTTTTCGATAACGAATTAATGAGTTTTATTTTGCTCTGGCTAATCATTTTTTCTTTTATTAGATGTAGGCAAAATTAATTTATTCCATTGGAATTAGATACTTTTGCATAAAATTTGAGTGCGGGTGTCAAAAAAAACAGCATCATTTTATTTTTATCTGATACATTAGCAAAATAAAAGTTAGCGCATACCTTGAAAAATATTTTTTTTTATATAGTCCTTTTTTTATTGGTCACAGGATGTAGCACGGTTAAGCATGTGCCCGATAATCATTATTTGTTGGATAAGGTAGAGGTTCATAGTAGTGCCCGTAATATACCAAAGGAAAAGTTTAAACCATATATTAAACAAAATCAGAATGTGCGAATTCTTGGGATGTTTAAATTTCATTTGTGGCTCTATAACCTGGCGGGTAAAGATTCAACAAAGGGTATTAATAAGTGGTTAAAAAGAATTGGGGAGGAGCCTGTTTTATTTGATGATTTTCTATCTGCTCAAACAGCATCGCAACTAAAGCTCTTTATGTATAATAAAGGATATTATCATTCCGATGTTGATACTATCATAAAAAAGAAGAGGAAGAAAGCTAAGGTAGAATATAAAATTAACTCAGGAAGGCAGTTTGAAATCAATGAAATTGGTTTTAGAGCTGAGGATGCAGTTATAGATAGTTTGATTCAGGAGGAGGTTGGAAATAGCCTGCTAAAAAAAGGAAAGCCATTTGATGTGTCTATTCATGATGCGGAAAGGGAGAGGATTATGCGCATCTTGAAGGATAAAGGCTATTATGGCTTTTCAAAGGAGTTTGTGTATTTCAAGGTGGATACAACCGTGGGCAATTACATGGTTAATGATTCAGTGTTGATTAAAAGTATACGAAAACAGAACGCAGGAGGGAAAGACTTCTTGTATGAACATCCTCTTTATAAAATTAACGATGTTTTCTTTCGAATGAATTTTGACTCCCATAGGGCTTTAAACGAAAAGGAGGACTATTACTCCCGGTTTGATACCTTGGTATATGGAGATTTTAATTTTCTATACATTGATAATCTCAAGGTGAAGCCAGAGGTATTGGTGAATTCAACCTTTATATCACCAGGGCAGTTGTATCAGGCTGACAGGGTTGATAAAACAAAGGCACTACTATCTGGATTAAAACTGTATCGTTTTATTAATATACGATTTGAGGAGCTAACAGAAGAGGATGAGGAAGATGGTAATAAGTTGCTTAATTGTTATATACAACTAATGCCGGCCAAGTTTCAGTCATATTCCATAGACATTGAGGGGTTAAATTCTTCAGGAAACCTTGGGGCAGGAGGTAATTTGGAGTATAAGCATAAAAACTTATTTAAAGGGGCAGAAGAGTTTACTTTTAATATAGGGGGATCTATGCAAAAGCAACTCACAAGGCAGAAAGAACAGTTTAATACAACAGAGTTTGGGGTGGAAACCAGTATAGTGTTTCCTAAGTTTTGGATGCCATTTAAAATTAAAAGGTTCCGACAGCGGTTTAATCCAAAAACTTCCTTGTCGGCTGCATATAATTACCAGCATCGTCCTGATTATACCAGGACTATTGCTAATGGTAAAATTAGTTATTTGTGGAATTCCAGTAAAAGGGTTTCGCATCAGGTTACTCCAATTGGTGTAAACTTTGTGTTGATTCCGACTATCGACTCTGATTTTTTAGACGATATTGAAGGAAATTACCTATGGTACTCATATCAGGATCACCTTGTGACCAATACAACATACTCTATTGTTTATAATCAGCAGGAGGTTGATAAAAGAAAGGATTTTTGGTATGTTAACTGGAACCTGGAAGAAGCCGGGAATTTTTTGAATATGTGGTCAAGTGTATTCTCTGAAAAACCAGCTGAAGATTATTATACTGTTCTGGGTATTCGGTATGCACAATATGTTCAAAGTGATATTGATATTAGATACCATCATTATTTAAACAAGATCAATAGTCTGGCCTATCGATTTCATCTGGGTGTTGGATACCCTTATGGGAATTATAAAGTGCTTCCGTTTGAGAAAAGGTATTTTGCTGGAGGTGCCAATAGTTTAAGAGCATGGCCTGTGCGTGGTGTTGGTCCTGGTTCTTACAGTGCTGATGATGCAGATTATTTTAATCAAACCGGGGATATTAAGCTGGAAGTGAATGCAGAATATCGATTTAAGTTGTTTTGGATTTTGGAAGGAGCTTTGTTTTTAGATGTTGGTAATATTTATACTATCCGAAGTGATATTAGTCCTGAGGGAGGCTTGTTCAGGTTTAATGATTTTACAGAAAAACTTGCTGTGGGAACAGGAATGGGTATGCGGTTTGATTTTAAATACTTCATTTTCCGACTTGATACTGGGATGAAGCTGCGTGATCCGGTTGAAATAAAGGGTGAAAGATGGATTCCGGGAAGCAGAAAATATGTTTGGGATGATTTTGCATTTAATTTTGCTATTGGATATCCGTTTTAGTATCGGTATATCAAATGTACTGGTATAATCATAAATAAAGTGTTTTTCAAAAATAAAATAAAAAAAGGCAACCCTGTTGGGGTTGCCTTTTAATTTTATATGCTAATGTATTAAAATTACGCTTTGTCAGCAGATCCTAATACGTTAATATTTTTGTGCATGTAAAGCTCTTTTAAAGTGTCGCGAGCAGGACCTAAATATTTTCTTGGGTCAAACTCACCTGGGTTTTCAGAGAAAACTTTACGAACTGCAGCTGTCATAGCCAAACGACCATCAGAGTCGATGTTGATCTTACATACAGCAGATTTAGCAGCTTTGCGTAACTGATCTTCAGGAATACCAATAGCCGCTTTAAGAGCACCACCATATTGGTTGATTGTAGCAACGTGTTCTTGAGGTACTGAAGATGAACCGTGAAGAACAATTGGGAATCCAGGGATACGTTTTTCGATTTCTTCAAGGATATCAAATTTCAATGGAGGAGGAACTAATACTCCGTCTTCATTTTTAGTACATTGCTCTGGAGTAAATTTGTGAGCTCCGTGAGAAGTACCAATTGAGATAGCTAATGAATCAACACCAGTTTTCTTAACAAATTCTTCAACCTCTTCAGGTTTTGTGTAAGTTGACTCTTCAGCAACAACGTCATCTTCAACTCCAGCTAGTACACCAAGCTCGCCTTCTACAGTTACACCATGTGCATGAGCATACTCAACTACTTTTTTTGTCAATTCAATGTTTTCTTCAAATGAGTGGTGCGAACCATCAATCATAACAGATGAAAATCCATTGTCGATACACTCTTTACAAATTTCAAATGTGTCACCATGGTCAAGGTGTAATACAACAGGAATTTCATATCCTAGTTCTTTTACATATTCAACAGCACCTTTGGCCATGTTTCTTAAAAGAGTAGCGTTAGCATACTTTCTTGCACCAGCCGATACTTGAAGAATTACAGGTGATTTTGTTTCAACACAAGCTTGAAGAATTGCTTGCATTTGCTCTAAGTTGTTGAAGTTGTAAGCTGGAATAGCATATCCACCTTCTACAGCTTTTTGGAACAGATCCTTTGGAGACGAAAGTCCTAGATCTTTGTAATTTACTGCCATTTTAAATTGTTTATTTGATTAATTTGCTTTTATATTTTAATTCTTTTTGCTTTCAAGTAGTTGTAATTATTCAAAGAATTGCCTGTTTTCGTAGTTTTTGAATTTCAAGTCGCAAATGTAAATATTCCTGACTTGTTATCCAATAAATTAACGTGATTAAAGTCATATTTTTATTGCATCTAATTAGGGAGAAAATTAATCGTTCTCCGGGGCACTGAACTTTTGAGGTTATTTATTGTTGACAATAAGAAAAGAATGGTAGAAATTTACCTTCTGTTTAATTTATTAAGAAAGAAATCATGGGAAAAGTATTTGATGTTATAAAACCAGGGGTTGTAACTGGTGATGATGTAGCAAAATTGTTTCAGGTTGCCAAAGAAAATGGTTTTGCGTTACCGGCTGTAAATGTTGTAGGTACAGATTCAATTAATGGTGTAATGGAGGCTGCAAAAGTGGTAAATTCTCCCGTAATAATTCAGCTCTCCAATGGAGGTGCTGCTTTTTATGCTGGTAAAGGGATTGGTTTGGAGGGTCAACAGGGACAAGTCTTGGGTGCGGTATCAGCCGCTAAGCATGTTCACTTGCTGGCTGAGGCCTACGAGATACCAGTAATTCTTCATACAGATCATGCTGCTAAAAAACTGCTTCCTTGGATTGATGGTTTGTTGGATGCTGGAGAAAAGCACTTTGCTGAAACCGGAAAACCTTTATTTAGTTCTCATATGCTTGATCTTTCAGAAGAGCCTCTTGCTGAAAACTTAGCTACTTGCAAGAAGTATTTTGAAAGAATGAACAAAATTGGAATGACTATCGAGATAGAGCTGGGTATTACAGGTGGAGAAGAAGATGGAGTGGATAACTCGGATGTTGATAATGCACTTCTTTATACTCAACCAGAAGAAGTAAATCAAGCTTTTGAAGTATTGAGCCAGGTGGGTTCTAACTTTACAATTGCAGCTTCGTTTGGTAATGTGCATGGGGTTTATAAGCCAGGTAACGTGGTGCTTACTCCCAAAATCCTTGATAACTCTCAAAAATACATTGAAGAGAAACATGGTCTTGGGGCTAATCCTGTAAACTTTGTGTTTCATGGAGGATCAGGCTCTACTTTAGAAGAAATACGTGAGGCTATAGGCTATGGTGTGGTAAAAATGAATATTGATACAGATACACAATGGGCCACCTGGGATGGTATCCGTAAGTTTGAGGCTGAAAATCATGATTATCTTCAAGGACAGATTGGTAACCCTGATGGTGATGATAAGCCGAATAAGAAATACTACGATCCACGCGTGTGGTTGCGTAAAGGTCAGGTATCTTTGGTTGAAAGACTGAAAGTGGCATTTGAGGATCTTAAATGTGTGGATGTATTGTAAGGAAAAATAGACCTTTTTATTAGAAAAGCCTTCATCGTTTAGATGGGGGCTTTGTTTTTATATAGTTTTTTAGTTTTTTTACCGGCCTAAGTTTTAATTACTCAAAGAGAGAATATTTAGATGTTTCTATAATAGTATCAACCCAACTGGAATTCAGAAGTGGTTATCTTTGTAGTTTTGTCTAAGTGTATCATGTCTCTTATCTAATTATATATTTTCATGGCTCAAAATAGAGATAGTTTTAGTAATAAATTTGGTGTTATTGCTGCAGCAGCCGGATCTGCAATTGGTTTAGGAAATATTTGGCGTTTCCCATATGTCTTAGGTGAAAATGGCGGCGGGGCATTCTTGCTTATCTACCTGTTTTTTATTCTTGCGATCGGGATACCTGTTATGGTTTCGGAATTACTGATAGGGCGTCGGGCTCAAAAAAGTGTGTTTGGTGCTTTTCAGGCTTTGGCACCGCAATTGCCTTTTTTTAGGATAGTTGGTGTTATGGGGGTGGCCGCTGCTTTTTTAATATTGTCATTTTATGCAGTTGTAGCCGGGTGGACAGTGGAGTATACAGTTCTTGCAGCTGGAAATCAGCTAGCTGATAAAACGCCGGATCAGTTATCAGTTATTTTTGAAGATTTCTCAACATCAATATGGCGACCAATATTTTATCTTATTGTTTTTATGGCCATGACAGCCGGAATTGTTATGGGGGGGGTGAAAAATGGTATAGAGAAGTATACTAAGGTGTTAATGCCGGTTTTGCTTGTAATAATAGTGGTGTTGTGTATAAACTCCTTGTTACTTGAGGGTGCAATGGAAGGTATTGGTTTTTTGTTTCATCCCGATTTTTCAAAAATTAACAGTAACGTGATTCTCGAAGCACTTGGTCAGGCTTTCTTTTCATTAAGTATAGGAATGGGTATTATTGCAACTTATGGTTCGTATATTCAGAAAAAAGAAAATCTTTTAAATACTGCTGTGTCGGTTTCATTTGCAGATACATTGATTGCGGTTTTGGCAGGTGTGGCTATTTTTCCTGCTGTATTTGCATTTGGTATAAAGCCAGATGCAGGGCCAGGATTGGTATTTGAAACTTTACCTAATATATTTAATCAAATGGCAGGGGGATATTTCTTTGCGATTGCCTTTTTTGTATTGCTTCTCATAGCAGCACTTACCTCTTCGGTTTCCCTATTGGAGGTTGTTGTTGCCTATATTACTGAAGAACTTCATCTAAAAAGGAAAAAAGCAACCGTTTTAGGTGCTGTTTTGGTTACTGTACTTGGTGTGTTTTGCGTAGTTTATCCTGTGTTGTTTAGTTCTTTTGATAAAACCACATCAAATATCCTGTTGCCATTGAGCGGGATTCTTATTTCTGTGTTTGTTGGATGGTTTTTAAGTAAAAATCAAGTGCGGGAAGAATTAGAATCACATGGAGGCAAGTTTAGGCTGATGAAGGTGTTGATGATCATATTAAAAGTGTTTGCACCGATTGCTATTGCGTTTGTGTTTTTAAATAAAATAGGGCTTATTTAGGTTGTCTAATATCAAAAATAAATGGAAAGCAGGGATAGTTTTAGTAGCAAATTTGGGATAATTGCAGCCGCAGCTGGTTCTGCAATCGGTTTAGGAAATATTTGGCGTTTCCCATATGTTTTAGGTGAAAATGGAGGAGGTGCATTTTTACTGATTTATCTTGTTTTTATTTTTCTGATAGGAGTTCCTGTTATGCTCTCCGAATTAGTTATAGGGAGAAAATCGCAAAGGAGTGTATTTGGAGCATTTAAGGTTTTGGCTCCTGATGCAAAGTTTTTTCGTTTAGTAGGGGTGATGGGAGTGTTGGCTGCCTTTCTTATTCTTTCTTTTTATTCTGTTGTTGCAGGTTGGACGGTTAATTATACTTTATTGGCTTTAGGAGGACAACTGTCTGATAAAAGCCCTGATCAACTATCTGTGTTGTTTGAGGATTTTTCCGGAGCAGTTTGGAGACCTATGGTTTATATGATAGTGTTTATGGTTTTAACGGCCTTGATAGTTGCAGGCGGGGTAAAAAAGGGAATTGAGAAGTATACAAAAATATTGATGCCGGTGTTGCTGTTTATAATAGCTATCCTTTGTGTAAAATCAATTACGTTAAAAGGAGCTGGCGGTGGCTTGAGTTTTTTGTTTAAGCCTGATTTTTCCAAAATTACTGCAGATGTTGTTTTTGAAGCGCTAGGTCAGGCGTTTTTTTCATTGAGTATTGGAATGGGAGCGATTGCCACTTACGGTTCCTATGTACGGAAAAAAGAGAATCTTTTAAATACTGCGATTTCTGTTTCGTTTGCAGATACTTTGATTGCTGTTTTGGCAGGGGTGGCAATATTTCCTGCAGTATTTGCTTTCGGTATTAAACCAGATGTGGGACCGGGGTTGGTGTTTGTTACATTACCTAATGTTTTTAATCAGATGGTGGGAGGCTATTTTTTTTCAGTGGCATTTTTTGTGTTGCTTTTTATTGCTGCATTAACTTCATCTGTATCTATGTTGGAGGTAGTGGTTTCTTATTTTTCGGAGGAATTAAAAATGTCAAGAAGAGGGGCTGCCTTGTTGGGTGCAGCCTTGATTACTGTGCTCGGTGCTGTTTGTGTGCTTGTTCCTTCTGTATTTAGTCAGTTTAACACGATTTCTTCAGACTATTTGCTACCGCTGGGAGGTGTCTTGATTTCAGTTTTTGCAGGATGGGTGTTAGGGCGAAAAAAGGTGCAGGAAGAGCTGGAGGCCCATGGCAAAAGTGTTCGGTTTGTTGGCCTGTTGGTGATTATCCTGAAAGTGTTTGCGCCGATTGCTATTACATTTGTGTTTTTAAATAATCTGGGTATTATATAATGATGTAATTATTTCTTTATCAACAAACCTAATCAAATTATGTGGAAAGATTTCTTTTATTACTCGCGCAGTGAACAGCGGGGGATTGTCGTCCTGGTTGTTGTCCTTGTTTTGGTGATTGGGGTGCGTATTGCACTTCCTTTTATGTTTGACTCTCCTGTGTTGTCGGAGGAGCAAAAAGCGTTTTTGATAAAAGGTAAAGCTATAAATGATAGTATCTCTAAGTGTAAAACAAAATCTAATAGTGTCGCTATTTTAAATGGTGTAGTCCCTGAAAATAATTTGGAGAAAGAAGTCGCAGATACACCATTAGTATGGATTAACTTAAATTCTGTGGACTCTTCGTTTTGGAATTTAAATATTAATGACGACTTTTTTAGGGATAGCATTAATGTGTTTTTGGAAAAATACAAATGTCTAAAATCTCTTCCCTTGCGTAAGGTTAAGCAGTATAGTGACGGGCAATTGTTTCGGTGGATTAAGAAAAACTCGTGTTTGAAAAAACAAGAGTTGCTTGTGGAAAAGATAGACTTAAATATGGCAGATACAGTTCAGTTAAAGAGGATCAGAGGGATTGGTAGCGTATTATCAAAAAGAATCATTAAATACCGAAACTTATTAGGGGGGTATGTTTCAAAAGAACAATTAAAGGAAGTGTATGGAATATCTCCGGAATTGTATGGGAGAGTCAAAGATGATTTTTCTGTTTCAGATGGAAATGTAAGGCGTTTTAACTTGCATAAAGACAAGATTAGTGAAATTAGCAGGCATCCATATTTTAAGTATGAACAAGTGGTGGAGTTAGTTAATCTTTCACGCAAAAATAAATTGAAAACAGACCATAAGGTAAGTGGGTTTAATTCAATTTCAGAAGCGCAGTGGGTAAAAATGAAGCAGTATCTTATTTTTGATTAATATTGGAGGTGCAAAATTGAAGGGCTCTTTATATATGTTTCAGAGTGGGTTACAAAAAATATTTTTCAAAAAATTTGCTGCAATGAATAAACTTTAGTTTCTTTGTACCCGCAAATATTCAGGGGATAAGCTGTTTCGATAGTTAAAACTGCTGATTATTTGGGTGTTAGTAGTTAAAATATTACAGAAAATATAAAATCAAAGGAGAAGATTATGATTGTTATTCCGATTAAAGAAGGCGAAAACATTGAAAGAGCATTGAAGAAATTCAAAAGAAAATTTGAAAAGACAGGTGCAATGCGTGAATTACGTTCACGTCAGGCTTTTACAAAACCTTCTGTAGTAAGAAGAGAGGAAGTTAAAAAGGCAATTTATATTCAACAATTGCAACAAAACGAGGAATAGAAAAATATTTGAGGGCTTTTGCTGGAAAATTATTATATTCGTTAATAAGAACAGTAAGAATAAGTCCTGGATGATTTCAATTCAATCGTTTTTAAGATATTTAGAGTTCGAGAAGCGCAGTTCTCAATATACATTGGTTTCATATCGCTGCGATCTCGAACAATTTATTTCTTTTTCGGAAGAAAAAGAAATAGATGAGGTTGCGCTTGTCACCAGGAAGCATGTTCGTAATTGGATTGTAGATTTGGTGGGAAAAGGTTTAGCTCCTAAAAGTGTTAGCCGAAAAGTTACTTCGCTAAAGTCATACTTCAAATTCCAGATGAGAGAAGGAATAGTTGAGGTAAATCCAGTTGATGGCGTGCCGGTTCCTCGGTTGCCAAAGAAAATACCAGTTTTTGTTAGGGATTCAGAAATGGATCTTTTGTTGGATAGAATTCCGTTTCCAAATAGTTATGAAGGGGTTCGGGATAAATTGATTCTTGAGCTTTTTTATGGTTCAGGTATGCGTTTGTCCGAACTTGTGGGATTAAGAGATCAGAATTTTGATTTGAAACAAGGGGTGGTTAGGGTAATCGGTAAGTTTAATAAAGAAAGACTGATTCCTATGTATCCATCTTTGGTTAATATGATTAATGATTATCGGAGATTCCGGGATGATGTTTTTGGGAAGGAAAATGTAGTAGCTTTCTTTCTTACTAAAAAAGGTGAGGCTGTGTATCACAAGCTTGTGTATAGGGTTGTGAATAAATATCTGGCAATGGTTACTACCTTGCATAAAAAAAGCCCTCATGTGTTGCGGCATTCGTTTGCAACCTCATTGTTGAATGCAGGGGCGGATTTAAATGCGATAAAGGAGCTTTTGGGTCATTCTAATTTGAATGCCACCCAGGTGTATACGCATAGTAGTGTTGAGAAAATTACCAATATATACAATCAGGCCCATCCGCGGTCTTAAATAAATGGAGGATTTAATATGAATATTACAATTCAATCAGTAAAGTTTGATGCTGCCGATCATCTACAAGAGTTTATCGAGCAAAAAGTGAGTAAATTGGATGTTTTTTTCGATGGAATTATTGATGCCGAAGTAATTCTTAAGTTGGATAAGTCGGAAACAACTGAAAATAAGGTGGCAGAGATTAGTTTGAATGTACCTGGATCTGAAATGTTTGCCAAAAAACAATCAAAAACATTTGAAGAATCTGTAGATCTTTCTTGTGAAGCGCTTCGTAAGCAATTGATTAAGAAGAAAGAAAAGGTAAAAGCAAAATAATTTAAAAAAAGTGATATATTTTTGTTGTATTAAAAAAATATTATACATTTGCACACCGTTTTAGGAAAGTGATATTTTTGATACACTAAAATAAAATAATAAGATAGGCTGGTTGTTGAAAAAGTAATCAGCCTATTGAATGAAAAGCCTTTTAAAGAAAAGGTGTTTTGGGGGAGATACCAAAGTGGCCAACTGGGGCGGACTGTAACTCCGCTGACTTTCGTCTTCGTAGGTTCGAATCCTGCTCTCCCCACAAGAACCAGAACAAAATATTGAAATAGTTATCGGGAAATCAGAGTTTTTGATGAAATATTCATTACCTTTGTAGCCCGAATCAAAAGCGGGAGTAGCTCAGCTGATAGAGCATTAGCCTTCCAAGCTAAGGGTCGCGGGTTTGAATCCCGTCTCCCGCTCAATCCGCCGATGTAGCTCAGGGGTAGAGCGTTTCCTTGGTAAGGAAGAGGTCATGGGTTCAAATCCCATCATTGGCTCTATTCTGGTTCGGAGTAAAAATATAAATAAGTTAATATCTAATTGTCTAATTATTCGAGTTATGGCTAAAGAACATTTTGACAGGTCAAAGCCTCACGTGAACATCGGTACAATTGGTCACGTAGACCATGGTAAAACAACCTTAACAGCTGCTATTACAAAAGTGTTGGCAGATGCTGGATTGTCTGAAGCAAAGGATTTTGATCAGATTGATAATGCTCCTGAAGAGAAAGAAAGGGGTATTACAATTAACACTGCTCACGTTGAGTATCAAACAGAAAATCGTCACTATGCACACGTTGACTGTCCAGGTCACGCCGATTATGTAAAGAACATGGTAACTGGTGCTGCTCAGATGGACGGTGCTATCATCGTAGTTGCTGCTACTGACGGTCCTATGCCTCAAACTCGTGAACACATCCTATTAGCTCGTCAGGTAAACGTTCCTAGACTAGTAGTGTTCATGAACAAAGTTGACATGGTTGACGATGAGGAGTTATTGGAACTTGTAGAAATGGAAATCCGTGAACTATTAGACTTCTATGAGTTTGATGGTGATAATACTCCAGTTATCCAAGGTTCTGCTCTTGGTGGATTAAACGGAGATGAGAAATGGGTTGGTAAAATCATGGAGTTAATGGCTGCTGTAGATGAGTGGATTCCACTTCCTCCACGTGATATTGACAAGCCTTTCTTGATGCCTATTGAGGATGTATTCTCTATTACTGGTCGTGGTACTGTTGCTACTGGTCGTATTGAGTCAGGTATCATCCACACAGGTGATGAAATGCAGATTATCGGTTTAGGTGCAGAAGGTAAAAAGACTGTTTGTACTGGTGTTGAGATGTTCCGTAAGATTCTTGACGAAGGACAAGCTGGTGATAACGTAGGTCTATTGCTTCGTGGTATCGATAAGAATGAAATTAAAAGAGGTATGGTTCTTGGAGCTCCAGGGTTAATCACTCCTCATACTAAATTCAAAGCTGAGGTTTATATCTTGAAGAAAGAAGAAGGTGGTCGTCACACTCCTTTCCACAACAAGTATCGTCCTCAATTCTACCTACGTACTCTTGATGTAACTGGTGAAATTTCTTTACCAGAAGGAACAGAAATGGTAATGCCTGGTGATAACGTAACTATCACAGTAGAGCTTATCTACCCTGTTGCTATCGATCAAGGTCTTCGTTTCGCTATCCGTGAGGGTGGTAGAACAGTAGGTGCTGGTCAGGTAACTGAAATTATTGAGTAATCAATATATGAATGAAATGGAAGGTTAAGCCTTCCATTTTCATACACGAGAGTAGTTCAGTTGGTAGAGCACTGGTCTCCAAAACCAGGTGTCGGGAGTTCGAGTCTCTCCTCTCGTGCTAAGCCGGATAAAAACTTATAAAGGTGGTTATCCGGCAAGTTCATGAATAGGAATGATGATATTTGTTTTTCATTCAATTTAGATAACAAATTAAAGAGAAATCTTGTGAGCAAAATAGTAAATTACCTTAAGGACGTTCAAAACGAATTAGTGAACAAAACTTCATGGCCAACCTGGTCGGAGTTGCAAAGTAGTGCTTTAGTTGTAATGGCTGCGTCTGCTATTATTGCTGCTATTGTTTTTGGAATGGACATTTCTTTTGAAAAGGTTCTGAATATGGTATATAAACAACTTTACTAATATATTGTAGAGATGGGTAATGTTGATAAGAAATGGTATGTTTTAAGAGCCATAGGGGGTAAGGAAAAGAAAGTTAAGGAAAGTGTAGAGAATGAAATCGATCGCCTTAATTTGCAAGATTATATTTCACAAGTGCTGATTCCTACAGAAAAAGTTTTTCAGATTCGTAATGGAAAAAAGATTGCGAAAGAGCGTAATTTCTTTCCCGGTTATGTTATGATTGAAGCTGCATTGGTAGGAGAAATTCCTCATATCTTAAAAAGCATTCCAAATGTTATTGGATTTCTTGGTGACAGAGATAATAGTGCGGTTCCGTTGAGAGCTTCTGAAGTGAATAGGATGCTTGGTAAGGTGGATGAATTGGCTGATACTGAAAACGCAGAATTAGATGTGCCATACTATGTTGGAGAAACAGTAAAAGTAACTGATGGTCCGTTTAATGGTTTTAATGGTATCATTGAAGAAGTGAATGAAGAAAAGAGAAAGCTTAAAGTAATGGTAAAAATCTTCGGAAGAAAAACACCATTGGAGTTAAGCTTTTTACAAGTAGAGAAAGAATCATAAATTTTGTTTTGGCTTGTATGTTTAAGCTTCCATAAAAGAAAATATTCTTTTATCACTACAAGCAGGAAAAATAAAATTTAGTCTTTATATATATAAATAACTAATTAGAATTGCTACATGGCTAAACAAGTAGAAACTTTTATCAAATTGCAGATAAAAGGTGGAGCAGCAAACCCTTCACCACCGGTTGGACCTGCTTTAGGTGCAAAAGGTGTTAATATTATGGAGTTTTGTAAGCAATTCAATGCCAGAACTCAGGAAAAAGCAGGTAAAGTTTTACCAGTTGTTATTTCGGTGTATACAGATAAGTCTTTTGACTTTGTTATTAAAACACCACCAGCAGCTGTTCAACTTTTAGATGCTGCTAAGCTTAAAGGAGGTTCTCCTGAGCCAAACCGTAAAAAGGTTGGTTCAGTAACTTGGGACCAGGTTAAAGCTATTGCTGAGGATAAGATGGCAGATTTGAATTGTTTTACAGTTAGCTCTGGTATGAAGATGGTTGCTGGAACTGCCAGAAGTATGGGTATCACCGTTGAAGGTGAGTTCCCTGGTGATAATTAATTAATACCATTTTGGAGTTATGACAAAACTAACAAAAAATAAGAAGTTAGCGTTAGATAAAATCGAAGCCGGAAAGCAATATTCGCTTGAGGAGGCAGCCAAATTGGTAAAAGAAATTACCACTACAAAATTTGATGCTTCGGTAGATGTTGATGTACGGTTAGGTGTTGATCCAAGAAAAGCCAACCAAATGGTAAGGGGTGTTTGTGCCTTACCTCATGGAACTGGTAAACAAATTCGTGTTTTAGTGTTGTGTACTCCCGATAAAGAGGAGGAAGCAAAAGCTGCAGGTGCGGATTATGTTGGATTGGATGAATACGTGGAAAAAATCAAAGGTGGCTGGACTGATGTAGATGTTATTATTACTATGCCTAGTGTGATGGCTAAAGTAGGACAATTAGGACGTGTTTTAGGTCCTCGTGGTCTTATGCCAAACCCTAAAAGTGGTACAGTAACAATGGAAATCGGGAAAGCTGTTAATGAAGTTAAAGCTGGTAAAATCGACTTTAAAGTTGATAAATTCGGTATAATTCATGCTTCTATTGGTAAAGTATCCTTTGATGAAACTAAAATTGTTGAGAATGCTAAAGAGTTTTTAAATGTAATTTTGAAACTTAAGCCTTCTGCAGCAAAAGGTACTTACATTAAAAGCATTAGTCTTTCAAGTACCATGAGTCCCGGTATTCGTGTCGAAACCAAAGCGGCTGAAGCCTAATGTTTAACTAACAGAAAAAAGGAATCATGAATAAGGAAGATAAAAGCTTACTTGTAAAAGAACTTACCCAAAATATTGCTGATTATAGCCATTTTTATGTGGTTGATGCAGGGGATATGAATTCGGGTAAAACTAGTGATCTTCGTAGAGAGTGTTTCAAGAAAGAAATCAAAATGATGGTAGTTAAAAATACCCTTTTTGAAAAAGCTCTTGAAGCGACAGAAGGAGATTTTGCACCATTATATGATGCTTTAGTAGGTTCTACAGCTATTTTCTTTTCAAACGTGGGTAATGTACCAGCAAAACTTATTAAGGAATTTGCAAAGGCTAACAAAAAGCCGGTTTTAAAAGGTGCTTACGTTGAAGAGTGCTTATATGTTGGAGAAGAGAATTTAGAGGCTCTTGTTAACATTAAGTCGAAAGACGAACTTATTGGAGATATTATTGCTCTATTACAGTCACCAGCGAAGAATGTTATTTCTGCACTTCAATCAGGTGGCAACACAATACATGGCGTATTGAAAACATTGGCAGAAAGAGAATAAAAAAAAGTAAAAAATTAATATTTAATAAATAAAAAAATGGCAGATTTAAAGAAGCTTGCTGAAGAATTAGTTAACTTAACAGTAAAAGACGTTAACGAACTTGCTGAGATCCTTAAAGAAGAATATGGTATTGAACCTGCTGCTGCGGCTGTTGCTGTTGCTGGACCTGCAGCTGGTGGTGAGGCTGCTGCTGCTGAAGAGCAAACAGAATTCGACGTAATTCTTAAATCAGCTGGTTCTTCTAAACTAGCTATCGTTAAGCTTGTTAAAGAAATGACTGGCGTTGGTCTAAAAGAAGCTAAAGAATTAGTTGACAAAGCTCCTGCACCATTAAAAGAAAAAGTTTCTAAAGAAGAAGCTGAAGCATTAAAAACTCAATTAACTGAGGCTGGAGCAGAAGTTGAACTTAAGTAATTACTACTACCTAATATAGGGAACGGTTTAGGGACTTATCGGAGATAAGTTCCTAAGCCTTTTTATGCATTTATGTTATTAAGTTCAATAAATTTGCTGATAAATGACTCCAAATACCACAAGCGAAAGGATTAGCTTTGCTTCAATCAAAAATCAGTTAGATTACCCTGATTTTTTAGAAGTGCAATTAAAATCATTCCGTGATTTTTTCCAACTTGGTACTACTCTTGAGGAACGAAGAGAAGAGAAGTTGTATCAGGTTTTTCAAGAAAACTTTCCAATCACGGATACCAGAAACAACTTTGTACTTGAGTTTCTTGACTTCGGTATTGACCCTCCTCGATACACCATTCAGGAATGTATCGAACGTGGACTTACTTTTAGTGTACCATTAAAAGCTAAGTTAAAGTTATATTGTACCGATCCTGAACACGAAGATTTTGATACAGTAGTTCAAGACGTATATCTTGGAACTGTACCTTATATGACCGATAAAGGTAGTTTCATCATTAATGGTGCAGAAAGAGTTGTAGTTTCCCAACTTCACCGTTCACCTGGTGTATTCTTTGGTCAAAGTACTCATGCCAATGGTACCAAATTGTATTCTGCCAGGATTATCCCATTTAAAGGTTCCTGGATAGAGTTTGCTACCGATATAAACAGTGTGATGTATGCCTATATTGATAGGAAGAAAAAATTACCTGTAACTACACTTTTACGTGCTATTGGCTATGAAAGTGATAAAGAAATTCTTGAAATCTTTGATTTGGCTGATGAAATCAAAGTTTCGAAGTCAGGCTTAAAGAAAGTTGTTGGTAGAAAATTAGCTGCCCGTGTCCTTAAAACTTGGATTGAGGATTTTGTGGATGAAGATACCGGTGAAGTTGTTTCAATTGAAAGAAATGAAGTAATCATTGATCGTGAAACAATAATTGAACCTGAACACATAGATGAAATAGTTGATTCTGGTGCAAAAACTATTTTAGTTCATAAAGAGAACCAGAATCTTTCAGATTTTGCTATTATTTATAATACACTTCAAAAGGATCCTTGTAACTCCGAAAAAGAAGCTGTATTACATATATATCGTCAGTTGCGTAATGCTGAGCCACCAGATGAGGCTACAGCTCGTGATGTAATTGATAAATTGTTCTTCTCTGACAAGCGTTACGACTTAGGAGAGGTAGGACGTTATCGTTTGAATAAGAAATTAGGTTTAGAAACAGAAATGGATACGAAAGTATTGACTAAATCTGATATTATTCAAATTATTAAGTATTTGATTGAGTTGATCAATTCTAAAACTGAGGTTGATGATATTGACCACTTAAGTAACAGACGTGTTCGTACTGTAGGTGAGCAATTAGGAAACCAGTTTGGAGTTGGTTTGGCACGTATGGCCCGTACCATTCGTGAAAGAATGAATGTTCGCGACAATGAGGTTTTTACACCTATTGAATTGATCAATAGTAAAACATTGTCTTCAGTTATTAACAGTTTCTTTGGAACTAATGCTTTATCTCAGTTTATGGATCAAACAAATCCATTGGCCGAGATTACTCATAAACGTAGGATGTCTGCCTTAGGACCTGGTGGTCTTTCGAGGGAAAGAGCTGGTTTTGAGGTTCGAGATGTACACTATACGCATTATGGTCGTTTGTGTCCGATTGAAACACCTGAGGGACCAAATATCGGTTTGATTTCTTCACTTTGTGTTTTTGCAAAAATTAACCCGCTAGGTTTCATTGAAACACCTTATCGTAAGGTTGCTGAAGGTACTGTAGATCTTTCAGAAAATGGTGTGGAGTATCTTAGTGCAGAAGAAGAGGAAGAATTAATCATTGCTCAGGCTAATGCGCCGTTAGATGAACAAGGTAATTTCGTAAACAGTCGTGTTAAAGCCCGTCTGGAAGCTGATTATCCAGTTGCGGCACCAGAAGAGATTCACTTAATGGATGTGGCACCTAACCAGATTGCTTCTGTAGCTGCATCGTTAATTCCTTTCCTTGAGCACGATGATGCGAACCGTGCATTGATGGGATCTAACATGATGCGTCAGGCTGTACCATTGTTAAGGCCTGAAGCTCCAATTGTAGGTACAGGATTGGAAGGTAAGTTAATACGTGACTCAAGAACTAACATCGTTGCAGAGAAAGATGGGGTAATTGAGTATGTAGATGCTGAAGAAATTGTAATAAAATACGATTTGAGTGAGGATGAGAAATTTGTAAGTTTTGATTCCGAAACTAAAAGATATAAAATCACAAAGTATCAAAAAACCAACCAAAGTACTTGTATTGATCTTAAGCCTTTGGTTGTTACTGGTCAAAGAGTGACTACAGGGCAAATTCTTACTCAAGGATATTCGACTGAGAAAGGGGAATTGGCCTTAGGACGTAACCTTAAAGTGGCATTTATGCCTTGGAAAGGTTATAACTTTGAGGATGCAATTGTGATTTCAGAAAGGGTAGTTAGAGAAGATATATTTACTTCTTTACATATTGATGAATATTCGCTTGAAGTAAGGGATACAAAACGAGGTTTGGAAGAATTGACTTCTGATATTCCTAATGTAAGTGAAGAAGCAACAAAAGACCTTGACGAGAATGGTTTAATCAGGGTTGGAGCTCATGTTAAGCCAGGTGATATTTTGATTGGTAAGATCACTCCTAAAGGAGAAAGTGATCCTACTCCAGAGGAAAAATTACTTAGGGCAATTTTTGGTGAAAAGGCAGGTGATGTTAAAGATGCATCATTAAAAGCTTCTCCGTCGTTATCGGGAGTAGTAATTGATAAAAAGTTGTTCTCTCGTATCATTAAAGATAGAAAAGCGAGATCAACAGATAAACCTTTGATAGCTAAAATTGATGAGGAATTTGACCGCTCTGTTGCTGAATTAAGAAACCGTTTGGTTGACAAATTATTTGTGTTGGTTAACGGTAAAACTTCTCAAGGTGTTCAGGATTATTTTGGAGTTGATGTGGTTTCTAAGGGAACCAAGTTTACTCAAAAAATATTGATGGATATTGATTATCACAATATTGATCCTAATAAGTGGACTACAGACGTGGATAAAAATGAAATGATTCAAAAGGTTATTCATAATTATCTGCTTAAGTTCCAGGAATACGAAGCGAAAGAAAAGCGTCAAAAATATAATATTACTATTGGAGATGAACTTCCAGCAGGTATCGTTCAGCTAGCAAAAGTTTATATTGCTAAAAAACGTAAGATTACTGTTGGTGATAAAATGGCAGGTCGTCACGGTAATAAGGGTATTGTGTCACGTATTGTTCGTGTGGAAGATATGCCTTTCCTTGAAGACGGAACTCCGGTTGATATAGTTCTTAACCCTCTTGGTGTACCATCAAGGATGAACCTTGGACAGATTTATGAAACTGTACTAGGTTGGGCTGGTAAAGAATTGGGAGTTAAGTTTGCTACTCCAATTTTTGATGGAGCTAAGTTTAGTGATATGGATGAATGGACATCTAAAGCTGGTGTTCCTAACTATGGTAAGAGTTATTTATATGATGGGGGTACTGGTAACAGATTCCACCAGCCTGCAACAGTAGGTGTTATTTATATGCTTAAGTTAGGTCACATGGTTGAAGATAAAATGCACGCCCGTTCAATCGGACCTTACTCGCTTATTACGCAGCAACCACTTGGAGGTAAAGCTCAGTTTGGTGGTCAGCGTTTTGGAGAGATGGAAGTTTGGGCATTGGAGGCATTTGGTGCAGCTAATATCCTTCAGGAAATCCTTACTGTGAAGTCGGATGACGTTATGGGACGTGCAAAAGCTTATGAAGCTATTGTGAAGGGAGATTCACTTCCAACGCCTGGCATTCCGGAATCACTTAATGTATTGTTACATGAACTTAGAGGTCTTGGTTTAAGTGTAAACCTTGATTAAAAACCTTATTGTCATTGAATAATGCTGGTCATTATTCAATGATTGCCTTATTTGTTTTAAATTTAATAGACGTCGACATATGGCATTCAGAAGAGATCAGAAAGTAAAGAGTAATTTTACAAAAATCTCTATCGGGTTAGCTTCGCCGGAAGAGATCCTTGAAAGATCGAGCGGTGAGGTTTTAAAACCTGAGACCATTAACTATAGAACTTATAAACCAGAACGTGACGGATTATTCTGTGAAAGAATTTTTGGTCCGGTTAAGGATTATGAGTGTCACTGTGGTAAATATAAAAGAATTAGATATAGAGGTATCGTTTGTGACCGATGTGGAGTTGAGGTTACAGAAAAGAAGGTACGTCGTGAAAGAATGGGACACATTTCTTTAGTGGTTCCCGTTGCGCATATTTGGTACTTTAAATCATTACCTAATAAAATTGGATATTTATTAGGTTTACCTACAAAGAAATTAGATTCCATTATTTACTACGAAAGATACGTAGTAATTCAAGCTGGTATTAAGGCAGAGGATGGTATCCAGTATATGGATTTCCTTACTGAAGAAGAGTATTTGGATATTTTAGATACCCTGCCAAAGGAAAACCAGTATTTAGAAGATGATGATCCAAACAAGTTTATCGCTAAAATGGGTGCTGAAGCATTGCACATGATTTTAGGTCGTCTAGATTTAGATGGGTTATCGTATGATTTAAGACACAAAGCAAACACAGAGACTTCTCAGCAAAGAAAGAATGAAGCTCTTAAACGTTTGCAGGTTGTTGAATCTTTTAGAGAATCTGCAGGGAGAAACCGTCCTGAATGGATGGTTGTTAAAGTTGTTCCTGTTATTCCACCAGAATTGCGTCCTTTAGTACCATTGGATGGTGGTAGGTTTGCAACCTCAGATCTTAATGACTTATATAGAAGGGTTATTATCAGAAATAACCGTTTGAAGAGACTTATTGAAATCAAAGCTCCTGAAGTTATTTTACGTAATGAGAAACGTATGCTTCAGGAATCTGTGGATTCATTATTTGATAACTCGCGTAAAGCAAATGCAGTTAAAACAGATGCCAATCGTCCTTTAAAATCATTAAGTGATAGCTTGAAGGGTAAGCAAGGACGTTTCCGTCAAAACTTACTTGGTAAGAGGGTTGACTATTCTGCTCGTTCTGTAATTGTTGTAGGTCCTGAGTTGAAGATGCACGAATGTGGTCTTCCCAAAGGAATGGCTGCAGAGTTATATAAACCTTTTGTAATTAGGAAATTAATTGAAAGGGGAATTGTTAAGACAGTAAAGTCTGCAAAGAAAATTGTTGACAGAAAAGATCCTGTAGTATGGGATATTCTTGAAAACGTGCTTAAAGGACACCCGGTACTGCTTAACCGTGCTCCTACTCTTCACCGTTTAGGTATTCAGGCATTCCAGCCAAAATTGATCGAAGGAAAAGCAATTCAGCTACACCCTCTTTCGTGTGCTGCATTTAATGCTGACTTTGATGGTGACCAGATGGCTGTCCATCTTCCATTAGGACATGCTGCTATCTTGGAAGCTCAAATGTTAATGCTGGCCTCTCAAAATATTCTAAACCCTGCGAATGGTGCACCTATTACGGTTCCATCTCAGGATATGGTTTTGGGTCTGTATTATATGACCAAAGCTCGTGAAGGGGCTAAAGGTGAAGGATTAACTTTCTATTCACTTGAAGAAGTGAAAATTGCATTTAATGAAGGTCAGGTTGACTTGCATGCAATTGTTAAAGTAAAAGGGTATGACCTAAATTCTGAAGGTGTACCTGAATTACAGATTATTGAGTCAACAGTAGGTCGTATTTTATTTAATGAATTTGCTCCAAGAGAAGCCGGATTTATTAATGATGTATTGACTAAAAAAGCACTAAGGGATATTATTGGTAGGGTGCAAAAAGTGTGTGGTACTCCACGTACAGCAGCCTTCCTTGACGATATTAAGAACCTTGGTTACCGAATGGCATTCGAAGGGGGGCTTTCGTTTAACCTGGGTGATGTTATTATTCCTGAAGCCAAAAATAAAATGGTGGAAGAGGGATATGCTGAAGTTGAAGAAGTATTGAATAACTATAACATGGGATTCATTACTAACAACGAACGTTATAATCAGATTATTGATATCTGGACACACGTAAATGCTCGTTTGACAAATACTTTGATGACTCAGTTGAGTTCAGACAGACAAGGGTTTAACTCTGTTTATATGATGCTTGATTCAGGAGCGAGGGGATCTAAGGAGCAGATTCGTCAGTTATCAGGTATGAGGGGTCTGATGGCAAAACCACAGAAGTCTGGTGCTGAGGGTGGTCAGATTATTGAAAACCCGATTCTTTCTAACTTTAAAGAGGGACTTTCGGTACTTGAGTACTTTATTTCTACTCACGGTGCTCGTAAGGGTCTTGCGGATACCGCTCTTAAAACAGCCGATGCGGGTTATTTGACACGTCGTTTGGTTGATGTATCGCAGGATGTTATTATCACTGAAGATGATTGTGGTACTTTAAGAGGATTGACAGCTACGGCTATTAAAAATAACGAAGATGTAGTTGCTACTTTGTATGAGCGTATACTTGGTCGTGTTTCTGTACACGATGTATACCATCCATCAACCGGTAAAATGATTGTGAAGTCGGGAGAGGAAATTGACGAAGTAAAAGCTAGAATCATTGAAGATTCACCTCTTGAAAGAGTAGAGATCCGTTCTGTACTTACCTGTGAGTCGAAACAAGGGGTTTGTGCCAAGTGTTACGGACGTAACCTTGCGACAGGAGGCTTTGTGCATATCGGAGAAGCAGTTGGTGTTATCGCAGCGCAGTCAATTGGTGAACCGGGTACACAGCTTACTCTTCGTACGTTCCACGTAGGGGGTACTGCAGGTAATATTTCTTCAGAAAACAGTATTGTTGCTAAATATGATGGTATTGTTGAAATTGAAGAATTAAGAACTGTACCAATTAAAGATGATACAGATAAAGAAATTGATATTGTGATCGGCCGTTTGGCAGAGTTACGTATTATCGATAAAAATACAGGTATAGCATTAGCTAACCATCCTATTTCTTATGGTTCTAAGTTGTATATTAAGAATGGGGCAGAGGTTAAGTCAGGCGATTTGATCTGTGAATGGGATCCATATAATGCCGTAATTATTTCTGAAAAAGCAGGTTCTGTTAGTTTTGATAATATGCTTGAAGGTATTACTTATAAGGAAGAGTCTGATGAACAGACTGGTTTCCGTGAAAAAGTAATCATTGAGACAAGAGATAAAACTAAGAACCCGGCATTAAGAATTGTTGACGATTCTGGTGAAATTCTGAAAACTTTCAACTTACCGGTAGGTGCACACGTTGCTGTTGAAGAAGGTGCCAAAGCTGCAGTTGGTGAAATTGTAGCTAAGATTCCTAGAGCTGTTGGTAAAGCAGGTGATATTACAGGGGGTCTTCCTCGAGTTACCGAGCTGTTTGAGGCTCGTAACCCATCTAACCCTGCTGTTGTTTCTGAAATTGATGGTGAAGTATCGTTTGGTAAGATCAAGAGGGGTAACCGTGAAATTATCGTGACATCTAAAAACGGACAGGTTAAGAAATATTTGGTTCCTCTGTCTAAACAAATTCTTGTACAGGAGAATGATTATGTTCGTGCGGGTATTCCATTGTCCGATGGAGCTACTACACCTTCAGATATTCTTCATATCATGGGGCCAACAGCGGTTCAGGAGTATATCGTTAATGAGGTACAGGATGTATACCGTTTACAGGGTGTGAAGATTAACGATAAACACTTTGAGATTATCGTTCGTCAGATGATGCGTAAAGTAGAAATTGTAGATCCGGGTGATACTAAGTTCCTTGAAAAACAAATCGTTGACAAACTTGAGTTTATGCATGAAAATGACCATATCTTTAGTAAGAAAGTGGTTGTTGATGCAGGAGACTCTGAGAACTTGAGAGCAGGTCAGATTATTACGATGCGTAGATTAAGAGATGAAAATTCTCAATTAAAACGTAAAGACCTTAAGATTGTTGAAGCAAGGGATGCCGTTCCTGCAACATCAAGTCAGGTTCTTCAAGGTATTACAAGAGCAGCACTTCAAACTAAGAGCTTTATGTCAGCAGCTTCCTTCCAGGAAACTACTAAAGTACTTAATGAAGCAGCTATCTCAGGTAAGATTGACAGGTTAGAAGGACTAAAAGAAAATGTAATTTGTGGACACTTAATTCCTGCTGGTACAGGTCAAAGAGCACTATCTAACTTAGTGGTTGGTTCACAGGAAGAATTTGATAGTCTGGTAGCTAAGGAGTCAGAAGTAGAAGAAGAACAAGAATAATTTATTCTGCTAAATATTATAAAAGGGAAGTATCATGATACTTCCCTTTTTTTATTGATTGTGGATTTATATTTTTACAAATAAAAACGTTATGGAAGAGAAGAAAAATAAGAACCAACTAAATATTGAGCTTAATGAGGAAGTTGCTCAGGGTGTATATTCAAACCTCGCAGTTATAACACATTCGCCCTCTGAATTTGTATTAGATTTTATAAGAGTGATGCCTGGTGTACCTAAGGCTCAGGTAAAATCACGAATTGTAGTAACCCCGGAACATGCTAAAAGGTTGATGTTGGCCTTGAAGGATAATATCCAAAGGTATGAATCTATGCACGGGCCTATTAAAAATATAGAAGATGGGCATCCGGGAGGAGGGGGATCGATTCCTATGAATTTTGGAGGAACCACTCCTCAGGCATAATACATATTTATTTTCAGGGGTGTAAAACAAGCGTTTTTATACCCTTTTTTTACGGAATACCTTATGCGAAATCTAGTCGTTGTATTGTTAATTGTACTTACCAATCTGAGTTCATGTAAATCCCAATCAAATCCGGTTATAGCACCAGGAGCTTATAGTATGGGTGAATATCTGCCTCTAATAATGGGTAAAAAGGTTGGTTTGCTTGTTAATCATTCTTCTTTGGTAGGTAATGTGCATTTATTGGATACATTGATCAGTTTAGATGTCAATATTTCCAAAGTGTTTGCACCTGAACATGGTTTTAGAGGAGTTAATGATGCTGGGGAGCATGTTTCAAATGAAGTAGATGCCAAAACGGGGATACCTATTGTTTCATTATTTGGCAGAAATAAAAAGCCTACGCTTAATCAGCTTGAAGGAATTGACGTTGTGTTGTTCGATTTGCAGGATGTGGGTGTACGTTTTTATACCTACATCAGTACCATGCATTATATGATGGAAGCCTGTGCTGAAGCAGGGGTGAGCTTTGTTGTTTTGGACAGGCCTAATCCTAATGGGGATTATTATGCCGGACCGGTTTTGAATCCTGAATTTTCTTCATTTGTTGGAATGCATCCCATTCCAGTAGTGCATGGATTAACTGTGGGAGAACTGGCAGGAATGATTAATGGGGAAGGTTGGTTAAAAGGTGGCTTAAAGTGTGATTTAAGAGTGATAAAGGCCAAGAACTGGGATCATAATATACCTTATGAATTACCGGTTAAACCCTCTCCCAATTTGCCGAATCATTTATCTGTTAGATTATATCCCTCTCTGTGTTTTTTTGAGGCAACTAATGTTAGCATAGGAAGGGGAACGTTTTTCCCATTTCAAGTTATTGGATATCCCAACCCGACTTTGGGTAATTTTTCTTTTACTCCCAAAAGTATTGAAGGTATGTCAAAGAGTCCAAAGCAACAAAATGTTACATGTTATGGAATAGATTTAAGGGATACAGGGAATATTCCCAATTTTACTTTCAGTTATTTTGTAGATATGTATGAGAAGCTAGGAAAAGAACCCGGCTTTGAACTTAACGAAAGGTGGTTTAATCTGCTGGCAGGTAATGATATAATTCTTAAAGAGATTAAGCAAGGGGTGTCTTTGACCGAGGTTGCTTTATTATGGCAAGAAGATTTGGATCATTATGGCAAGTTAAGGGATAAGTATCTTCTTTATTCAAAGGAAGATGGGAGTGAACTACCTTCTGTTGATACTAATGAATAAGTAATTTGTTTTTCAGATATATGAATTTTGATAATATTCATGCATAATAAACTAACCATAATTCTTTCCGCTTTATATCTTGATATTTTGGCTTTTTTGTAGAACTGTGAAAATGTAATAGATTCATTTTTGCTTAAAAAATCCAGCAGGAATTTTTCAGCGTGGTTTATCTGAAAGAGGTTTTCTTTATTTTTCTTTTTAGCTTTCCAGTATTCCAAAAGTATTTTGTTTGCCAGTAAATTCTGGTCCTTTACCCTGACATATACCAGGTATTTGTTTTCTTTATTGGGTGCTTTGTGTGGTTTTTCTATACTTGGAGGTATAATAATTTCCATTACAGTTTTTCCTTCAGATTGCCATTCGAAAACTTGAAAATTAACAGGAGGCCTGCAATACATCTGAGCTGCAGCCTCAATCATGTAAAACTCTTCTTCAGAAGAAACGCCTGCAATTTTTCCATTGTCTTTTACCCCAACCAATAAGCTTCCTCCTTCAGTATTAGCAAAAGCAGCTAATGATCTGGCAATTTTTTTTGAATCGTTTATGGCATATTTGAAATCCTGATGCAAGTGTTCTCCCTGATCAATCTTCTCTTGAAGTTTTTTGTTTCTCATTAATAAAGGTATTTGTTACAAAAATATAAGATTTCACTTTTACTCACAATTAATCTGCTAATAGTAAAATGTGAGTGTAACTGCTTATCTTATAATGTGTCTAAATAATAAAACATGACAATCATCAGCTTAAAGGATGTTAATAATTCTTAATTTATTAAAGAAATTATTCTTTAATAAAGCTTTTTATTACCAAAATCACTTAATATGTCTGAAATTACTAACCTGGTAAAATCGTTAGCTGAAAAGCATGGACGATATCAAGAGAGTCTGTTACCCATACTACAAGGGGTAATAGAGCAACAAAAATTTCTTTCAGAGGAGGCTATGGTGGAGATTGCTCGAGAGCTGGATATTTCTGCGGCACGAGTCTTTGGAACAGCATCCTTCTACTCTTTTTTGAATACAAGGCCCCTTGGGCAATACGTAATTAGGGTATGCCGAACAATTACTTGTATGATGCATGGAAAAAACCAGATCATTCAGGAGCTTGAGAAATGCCTGAAAATTAAACTAGGGGAAACTACGTTAGATGGCAAGTTTACTTTGCTGGAAACAAATTGTTTGGGGCAGTGCCATAAAGGGCCGGCAATGCTGGTTAATGATGAGCCATATACGCAGTTAACCCCGGAAAAGGTAAGAGACATTATACAGTCATTAAAAATGAATGAAGCTTCTAAATTGTCGAACCCGGATTTAAATTAGAAAGATATGCCAAAGAAAAACCTCAAAAGACTGGATCTGATTTTCAAGAATGAGCTTGATGGAGAGCAAATACTTGAGAAAACAATCAAGAGATCAAAACAGGACATTATTAATGATCTTATTATTTCAGGGTTGAAAGGACGAGGGGGAGCAGGATACCCTACTGGATTAAAGTGGAAGCTGGCAGGTGAATCAGAAGGGGATATGAAATATGTTATCTGTAATGCGGATGAAGGAGAGCCCGGCACATTTAAGGATAGGGAAATATTAACCCAGGTTCCTATGAAAGTTTTAATTGGGATGGCTGTTTGTGCAAAAGTGATTGGTGCCCATCAAGGATTTATATATTTAAGAGGAGAGTATAAGTTTCTGCTTGATAATTTAAATGAAGTTATTGATGATTTTCATGTGTTATTAAATAAAATAGGATTCGATTTTCGGGTAAAAGTGTTTTTAGGGAGTGGTGCTTATATCTGTGGTGAAGAGAGCGCTTTGTTTGAGAGTATGGAGGGGCATAGGGGAGAGCCCAGGAATAAACCTCCATACCCTACTCAATCAGGATATAGAAAAATGCCCACAGTAATCAATAATGTGGAAACCCTGGCTCATACATATTCAATATTTAAATATGGACCTGATAAGTTTAAGGATTTGGGAGTTCAGGATTCAAGGGGTTCGAAAGTGTTCTCTGTTTCAGGAGATACCCCTACCCCCGGGATTTATGAATTGGAGTTTGGAATGTCTCTTCAAAAGTTTGTAGAAGATTTTGGAGATGGGGATGCTAAAGCGGTGCAAGTAGGTGGTGCTTCGGGTTTTTGTGTGCCCCGTAAAAAGTTTGGCAGAACAGTAATTGGTTATCAGGGGAAACTCACCGGGGAATCTTTACCGACAGGGGGGTCTATGATGATTTTCAATTCTTCAAGGAGTATGTATAATGTACTGCACAATTACCTTGAGTTTTTTGTAGAGGAAAGTTGTGGGCAGTGTACTCCATGTCGCGTTGGAACTCAGCAGCTTTTGTTGGGAATTGAAGCGGTAAAGAGGGGAGAGCGTCCATCGGAGTATCTGGACAAGTTACTTAAACTGGCAGAAAACATGAGAGTAACTGCAAAGTGTGGTCTTGGTCAGTCGGTTGCAAACTCCTTTTCTTCTATTGTAGAAAATTTTAAAGAAGAAATGATTTATTAATCATTTAATGTATCGGTTATGAGTAAAATAAATTTAGTTATAGATCATATACAGGTTAGCGTTGAGTCAGGTTCTACTATTTTAGAAGCTGCTAAGAAAATGAATATCAAAATCCCTACCTTGTGCCATCATGAGGATCTGTGTGTGGCAGGTAACTGCCGTGTTTGCATGGTAGAGCAAGTGGGAAGTGACAGGCTATTGCCCTCATGTGCAACACCGGCTGCAGAGGGTATGGAAATCTTAACAAACAGTTTAAAAGTGAGGAATGCAAGGAAGAGTGTGATTGAGTTGTTGGTTTCTGAGCACAGGGCAGAGTGTACCCGGTGTTATAAAAATGGCACCTGTGAGTTGCAGCACCTTTCATCTGAATATCTGATAGGTGAAGATAGTTTAATTGACCTGGTGCCATTAAAGGAGTTTACTATTGATTATTTTTCTCCTTCAATTATTAAGGATGATTCAAAATGTATACGTTGCCAGCGTTGTGTTCGTTCCTGCGATCAATTACAGAATATAGGAGCTTTGTCTGTTGCCTATAAAGGGCAGAAGATGAAGATTGCTTCCTTTTTTGAGAAGCCTATGTATGAAGTGGTTTGTACCAACTGCGGTCAGTGTGTGAATCGTTGTCCGACAGGGGCACTGATAGAACGCAATTATATAGATGAAGTTTGGTCAGCAATAAATGATCCCCAAAAACATTTGGTTGTACAAACAGCTCCTGCTGTTAGGATTGCTTTAGGTGAGGCATTGGGAATGGAGCCTGGTAAAATAGTGACCGGCAAGATGGTAGCTGCACTTCGTCGATTAGGATTTGATTCGGTGTTGGATACGGACTTTTCGGCAGATTTAACCATTATTGAAGAGGGAAATGAATTGCTTCAGCGGCTGAAAGGTGCTTTAGTGGATAAGGATCCTAATGTAAAGCTTCCAATGACTACCTCATGTTCTCCTGGATGGATAAAATATATTGAGCATATGTATCCACAGTTATTGGGCAATGTGTCTACTGCAAAATCACCTCAGCAAATGTTTGGGGCCTTAGCAAAGACCTATTACGCAAACAAAATCAATGTGGAACCTGAAAATATGGTTTCGGTATCAGTGATGCCTTGTACCGCAAAAAAATATGAAGCCAATCGCCCGGAGATGCATTCGAGTGGGTATAAAGATGTTGATTTGGTATTGACTACACGGGAGTTGGCCAGGATGATTCAGCAGGCTGGTATTGATTTTCTTGCTCTCGAAAATGAGGAATACGATTCAATTATGGGAATGTCGACCGGAGCTGCTGTAATATTCGGAGCAACCGGTGGGGTGATGGAGGCCGCATTGCGCACCGCCTATGAGGTTGTAACGGGAAGAGATGTGCCCTTTGATGGTTTGAATATTTTACCGGTAAGAGGAATGGAAGAAGTAAAAGAGGCTTCAATAAAGATTGAAAATCCATTGCCGGCATGGGCTTTTTTGGATGGGGTAGAGTTGAAAACGTGTGTGGCACATGGTTTAGCGAATGCCAAAAAGGTGATGGATCGTGTTGTAAAAGGAGAGGCAAATTATCATTTTATTGAGATAATGGCCTGCCCTGGAGGATGCCTGGGTGGTGGAGGGCAGCCTATTCCTACAAATAAAGAAATCAGGGAAAAGAGAACCCGGGCCATATACGAGGAAGATGCCGGAAAACCTATACGGAAATCTCATGAAAATCCTGAGGTAATCAAGATTTATGATGAGTTTTTGGTTAAACCGCTGGGGCATAAATCACACGAATTGTTACATACTTCTTATACAGAAAGAAATAGGTATTGATAAAGTGGGCTGATGCCCGCTGGTATTAGTCGTGAAATATTAATTGACTGTCTGATATTGTTCGGACAGTCTTTTTTTGTATTTTGAAAGCTTTGTATAACCCTGTTTATACATTAAGGTCAAATAATAATAAGCATATGCAAAACGAACATTCTATCACAATATGTATGGGAAGCTCATGCTTTTCGAGAGGTAATAAAGAGGTGTTGGCTATAGTTAAAAAATTTTTAGCTGAGCATGACTTAGAAAAATCAGTTTTTTTTAAAGGTGAGTTGTGTACCGGCAATTGTGAAAAAGGCCCGGTGTTAAAAGTGGATGATGAGGAGTTTAATTCAGTTAATCCGGATAAAGTGTATGATATCCTGGCTAAATATTTTAATGTTTAAAAGTAATTTTCAATGGCTCCATTAATTGAAGTTGACAAGGATAAATGTAATTTAAGCTTTACCTGTATCAGGGCATGTCCTGCTAAAGCAATAAAAATAGCAGATAATCATGCAAATATCATTCATGATAAATGTATTGGTTGTGGCAATTGCGTAGTTGTGTGTGCCCAAAATGCCATCGTTTACAGGAAAGAAGAGGATTCTGTTTCTGAATTTATTAATAGTCCTGTAAAAGTTGCCGCGATATGTGATCCTGCACTGTCTGGCGAATTTACTGATATTTCTGATTACCGCAAGTTTGTTGGTATGATAAGGGCTTTAGGCTTTGATTATGTGGGAGAAGTGGCATTTGGTGTGGATTTGGTTGCATCACGGTATAAAGACTTGTTGGAGAATTTTCAGGGGAAATACTATCTGACAACACACTGCCCTTCGGTTCGTTCATTTGTTGAAAAGTACAGGCCAAATATGGTTGAAAACCTCGCTCCGATTGTACCTCCGTATGTTGCGATGGCAAAAGTGATGCGGAAAAGATATGGTGAGGATATAAAGGTGGTTTATTTAACGGCTTGTGTTTCTGCTAAAGATGATGCAAGGAGTTTTTCTGCCACAGATGGAAAAGTTAATGCGGTAATATCTTTCACCGAACTCAGGGAGCTATTTGCACAACACGGTATAAATGAGTCTTCAGTAGAGTTTAGCGATTTTGATGCGCCTGTAGGTCGGAAAGGGGCTCTTTATTCTATTCCTCACGGATTGTGGCAAGCAGTAGATCTGTCTCAGGATATGTTAAATAGCAGTATCATCTCAACAGAAGGAAGAAATAATTTTATTCAGTCATTATCTGAGTTTTCAGAAGATACAAACCTCAACCAGCATTTGGATCTGTATTATTGTGAAGGATGTGCTATGGGGCCGGGAATGTCTTCTGGTGCAAAGAAGTTTACCCGGCAGTCAAATATTATCAGGTACGTTGAAAAAAGATTAAATGAAATTGATTGCGACCAGTGGCGTGCTGATATGGTAGAGTTCAGGGATCTGGATCTTTCACGTTCATTTAAAATTACCGACCGCAGATTGCCTAAACCATCAGAAGAAGACGTGCAAAGGGTTTTGCACGATATGGGCAAGGGCGATTTGAGAGACCAGTTAGGGTGTGGGGCTTGTGGCTATCCATCATGCAAGGAGTTTGCCGTGGCATATTGTCAGGGACTTACAAATTTTGAAATGTGTTATTCTTATTCAATTAAGAGTTTACATACTTATATTAATAAAGTTCATGCTGCCAATGAAAAGCTTAAAAATACCAAGGAGGCACTTCGGGAAAGTGAAGAATTGGCTTTAAAGGAAGGGAAATCAGCCCGTGAAGCAGCAGATACCATGACTGCTATGTTAAATAAGTTAAGGGCAGGGGTTGTGATGGTTGATGCTCAGATGAATATTATTGAATCTAACCAAAGCTTTGTTGATATGATGGGTGAGGATGCCCAGCAGTTAAACGAAGTAATACCCGGGCTAAAAGGCGCAGATATTAATAGTCTGTTGCCATTCGGGAAGTTGTTTGCATCAGTAATGCAAACGGGACAAGAGGTGAAAAATAGGGATATAACAGTAGGTGATAATATCTTGAATGTGTCGGTTTTTGCTATCAAAAAGCACCAGATAGTGGGAGGGATTATCAGGGATTTAACCGCTCCGGAAGTTAGGAAAGAGGAGATTATTAATCGGGCACGTATTGTTATCAGGGACAACCTTCAAACAGTGCAGCAAATTGCCTTTTTGCTTGGCGAAAGTGCCTCAAAAACAGAAAAAGTGTTGAATTCTATTATTGAAGCTCAAAAAATAGGCGATAGTCATGGAAGTTAAAGAGGCTGATTTTTATTTGGATATTAATTGTAGTCAGAACAATCACCATGGGGAATTTATATGTGGGGATGTGTTTATTTCTCGCCGTATTAAGGAAGATGGTCGGACAATTGCAGTGCTGTCTGATGGGATGGGGAGTGGCGTAAAGGCCAATGTTTTGGCAACCTTAACCGCTTCTATGGGTATTAATTTTACCATAGAGCATAAAGAGGTTCAAAAAACAGCCGAAATTATCATGAATACCTTACCCGTTTGTAGTGTAAGGAAAGTAAGTTATTCAACCTTCACCATAATTGATGTGGAAGATGACGGAAGTACTACCATTGTAGAGTATGATAATCCTCGTTGCTTAATTATGAGAACCCACCGCCCCTATGACCCGGGCTGGGAAGAGGTTACCCTTAATAGCCAGAGGAATAAAGGTAAAAAGCTATATACCTGCCACTTTAAGGCGCGAAAAGAAGATAGGATTTTCTTCTGGTCGGATGGTATTATTCAGTCAGGTATGGGGAGTAAAACCTTGCCATTTGGTTGGGGAAGGGACGAAGTTGAAAACTATGTTGTAAAGAGTGTGAAAAATACGCCTTTTATTTCCTCGTCAAAGCTGTCAAAAAAAATAATTAATATGGCATCATTAAATGATGGGGGAAGTCCCCTGGATGATTCTTCTTGCGGAATTATCTATTTCAGGGAACCTCGGAAACTTTTGTTTGTAACTGGTCCGCCATATGAAGAAGAAAAAGATGCAGATTTTTCGATTAAAGTTCAAAGGTTTGGTGGGAAGAAAATTGTTAGTGGAGGAACCACAGCCGAAATTGTTGCCAGAGAGTTGGGGTTGAAGTTTTCGGCCAGCCTGGAAATGCTGGATCCGGATTTACCACCGACTGCCCAAATGGAAGGGGTTGATCTGGTAACAGAAGGCATATTGACCTTAGGGAAAGTAGTGCGTATCCTCGAAAACTTTTATAAAGATGATGTTTTGGGTAAAGGGCCTGCTTTTCAAATTGTTAAGATGTTTTTGGAAAGTGATAAGATTCATATCATTAATGGTACCAGGATTAATGTTGCACATCAGGATCCAAACCTTCCGGTAGAACTAGAAATACGTCGTACTGTGGTGAAAAGAATTGCCAGGTTGCTCGAAGAAAAGTTTTTAAAGGAAGTCTCCATTGAATATGTATAATTTATAATCAATCAAAATTATATGGGTATAAGGGCAGGTATATATTGGTTTTAAAATGGAATGCTTTGGGTGGTGTGTGTAATGTTCAGGTTTTCAGGTGTGTGTGTGTGTTTTGGGAGGTGTGTAAAAGTGCATAAATATGCAAAAACATAATGATGTAAGTTTTAACAATTGTTAAGTTATTTAGATTGGTTATTTATTACGTTAATGAACAAAATCCTCTTTTTTTTTTCACAGGATACCGCGTATTTTGCAAGTCAATTCTTGAAAAATTTCTTTAATTGAAGTTATCAAGTTTATTTTAAAAGAATTAAGTCCTTTATTGAATGAAAATTAGTGAGATTGTCAGAATCCTGAATGCTAAGGTTGCATGTGGTCAAGCACATGTTGATATGGATATAGAGCGTGGTTTTGCAAGCGATCTTATGAGTGATGTCCTTACATTGGATACAGATAAGATGGTTTTAATAACCGGACTTGCTAATATGCAAACGATAAGAACGGTTGAGATGGCTGATGTTCAGTGTGTGCTGTTTGTTAGGAATAAACAAATTAGTGCCGATATGTTAGAGCTGGCAAAGGAACACGACATGATTTTGCTACAATGTAAATACTCAATGTTTAATGCGGTAGGTATGCTTTACGAAGCCGGGTTGAAACCAGTTTATTAGGGTTTATATATGGAATTTGTATACGAAGTTGAAGGCGGTGATTTTACAAAGGCAGGTAATGCTTCAAGTGCTGTAAAAAAAACACTGAAGCAGCTTAATGTCAGTCCTAAAATTGTAAAGCGAATAGTTGTTGCTCTTTATGAAGCAGAAGTGAATATTGTAGCACATGCCTATAAAGGGACTATCAGTGTAAATATCAATCAGGATCAGATCCATATAGTGTTGGATGATGTTGGGCCTGGAATCCCGGATATTGACCTGGCTATGCAGGAAGGATATTCCACGGCATCTTCTAAAGTTAGGGAAATGGGTTTTGGGGCAGGAATGGGGTTGCCAAACATTAAAAAAAATGTTGATGATTTAAAGGTATCCAGTGAGGTTGATAAAGGAACTAAAGTAGAGATGAAAACTTATTTATAAAAAAAGCTGAATGGCAAAACAACAAATATATCATGCCTTAAAGGTTGACCAGGATATTTGTTATGGTTGTACACATTGTATGAACGTGTGTCCTACCGAAGCTATTCGCATCAATGAAGGAAAAGCACGTATCCTGAAAAAACGTTGTGTAGACTGTGGTGAGTGCTTAAAGGTTTGTCCGGTAGATGCTATCTATGTAGAACAGGATGACCTTGAAAAGATTTTTGATTATGAGTGCAGGGTAGCCCTTGTGCCAGCCGTTTTTACAGGACAGTTTCCAACAGCTATTACCGAGGAAGAGATTTTTAGCGAAATGAAAGAACTTGGGTTTACCCATGTGTTTCAGGCTGAATTTATGGTGGATATGATCAACAATCTGATGAATGAACAGATTGCCCAAAATGATGAAAAGCCATTGATCTCAACTTTTTGTCCTGCCATCGTTCGATTAATTCAAGTTAAATTTCCGGCACTTATTGATAATATAGCCGCAGTAAAACCTCCAGTCGATGCCTCTGCTGCTTTCTACAAAAAGATGCTTTGCAAGCAGGGTATCCCAGAGAGTCAAATCGGAATTTTCTACATTACGCCATGTGCCGCAAAAATTGCTGCAATAAAAGGCTTTGGTCAGAATACCAATGAAGTTATTGATGGAGTGATCAATATGAGCTATATCTCCAATAAGCTATATCATAAAATAAAAAACAGAAAAGACTCATTAAAGGATTTACCGGTTCTTCCCCACTTGTCGAGTAAAGCTGTTCAGTGGAGCCTTACGCACGGGGAGTCTGACCATATGAATGGTCGTTCTCTGGCCGTGGATGAAATTCATAATGTGATAGAGTTTTTAGGCCGGTTAGAGGATGAAGAAATACCCGAACTGGATTTTCTGGAACTCAGGGCGTGTGACCAGGGGTGTGCCGGAGGTGCCCTGTTGCAAGGGAACCGGTTTTTAACTGTAGAGCGTTTAAAAATTAGGGCTAATCAGTTAGAGAATGATGATGAGCAGAATGATGATTTACAGGAATATAAAGATATTCTACAGGATAAAGATTTATTTATTACAAAAATAGACCCGCTTCCGGCAATGTCATTGGATCAGGATTTTAATGAAGCATTGAAAAAAATGGAGCGAATTCGTAACTTAATGTGCTATTTGCCTGGGATAGATTGTGGAGCATGTGGGTCGCCAAATTGCCAATCGTTGGCTGAAGATATTGTTCAACGTAAAGCAAACTTGTCTAATTGCGTGTTTATGCAACGTATGATGGAGAAAAACAGGAAGTTAAGCGGGGAGCATGCTACCCGTATTATCGAAAAAACCTGGGGAAATCAGCGACTGGATAAGGATTGCAGTAAAAAAGGAGCAAAAAATGAAGGTATGTGATTTAGTTGAAAAACTCAATTTAACAGTTTTTTGTGGTGAACAAGGTATAAACAACGAGGTGGAAGGTGCCTATACATCAGATTTGTTAAGTGATGTTATGGGTAATGTGGACGAGGGACAGGTTTGGATTACCTTGCAAACACACAGAAATATTATGGCTATTGCCTCTTTAAAGGAAGTTGCGGCTATTATTTTGGTTAAGGGATATAAGCCTGAACAGGCAGCCATTGATCAAAGCAATGAGGAAGGCATTCCGATATTAGGAACGGACATGGAAACCTTTGAGGCTTCCGGGGTTTTGTTCACACTCCTAAATGAAGAGAAAGGAAAGTATGGTGCTTTTTAAGATAAGATAAAATTGTAATAATTTTCTTTTGGTTATGAAAGAATTCAGGGCTGATTTACATATTCATACAGTGCTCTCACCCTGTGGGAGCCTGGAAATGAGTCCTGAAGTTATTATAGAGGAGGCACTAAGCAAGAAATTAGACATAATAGGAATCGCCGACCATAACAGTACCAGGCAAAGTGAGGTTATCAGAAAGTTGGGAGAAAAGTTTGGTATTGTGGTTTTGTGTGGGGCAGAGGTGAATACCAGAGAAGACGTTCATTGTTTGGCATTTTTTGAGAGTCCCGGGCAATTAAAGGAATTTCAGAATTACCTTGATGAGCATTTGCCAGTAGTGCACAATAAAGCAGAATTGTTCGGAGATCAGGTGTGGGTGGATGATAAAGGGAATATTTTAGGAGAAGAAGAGCGTTTGTTGATTGTTGGCTTAGATCAATCAATAGATGAAGTGGCAGAAAAGGTGGATAGTATGAACGGGATTTTTATCCCTGCGCACATTGATCGTCCCAGGAATAGTATCAATAGTCAGCTTGGTTTTTTATCACCGGATTTAAAAGTATCTGGTATAGAAATAAGCAGGGTGGCAAATTATCAGGATGTGGTAATCCGGTATCCCTGGGTTTGTAATTATTCAATAATTACCAATTCAGATGCGCATACACCAGAAGATATAGGAGTGGCATATACAACCTATTTGCTGGAGGAACCTAGTATTAATGAAATAAAAAAGGCCTTGAATAATGAAGATGGGCGAAGAATTATAAATGTCAGTTTAAAAAGATAACCATGCGTGATATTTCAATGCATATCCTCGATATTTCAGGAAACTCGGTGAGGGCTAAGGCTTCATTGGTTGAGGTGTCTGTTGTTGAAAAGACAAAAGAGGATACTCTGGTGTTAAAAGTAAAGGATGATGGCTGTGGTATGGATGAAGCTACCATAAAAAATGCTTTGGATCCGTTTTTTACATCGCGCAAAACCAGAAAAGTAGGATTGGGAATTCCTTTGCTACAGCAAAATGCCCAGCTTTCTGATGGCCGGTTGATAATTAAGTCGGAGCCAGGCCAGGGAACGGAGCTTGAGGCTGTTTTTGTGAGATCCCACATTGACAGGCCTCCACTTGGAGATTTGCCTGGTACTATCAGCTTGATGGCATCAGGAAATCCTGCAGTGGAATTTATTTATAAACATGTGCTTGATAAAGAGGAGTATGTTTTTGATACCAGAGAGGTGAAAAGCATATTGGAAGGTGTGGAAATTACAGAGCCGGGGGTGGTTAAGTTTTTAAAGCAGATGATAGAAGAGAATTTGATTGATATTGGGGTTGAGCTGTGAGTAGAAAGCGAAGAGTAGAAAGTTCATATAGTGGGTGGCTTTACAGTGCAAACCTTAAGAACTTTATAAACTTTAAGAACTTTAAGAACTTTCAACTTTATAAACTATACAAACTGAATAAGAGAAACTATTTACAAACTATAATAAATGCAAAATGACGAAAGTTAAAACCTTAGACGATCTAAAAAAAATGAGGAATGAGCTTCAATCGAAGCTTACTCTTCGTGAAAAAAGTGATCATCCGGAAAAAATGGTTCAGATTAAGGTTTCAATGGCAACTTGTGGTATTGCATCAGGAGCTAAGGAAACAATGAATTATCTGATTGAAGAGTTGGATAACCGTGCGGTTGATGCGGTTGTTACACAGACTGGTTGTATGGGATATTGTCATTCCGAACCAACCATTGAAGTGCATGTGCCGGGCACAGAACCTGTGGTTTACGGTCATGTAGATACCAAAAAAGCTGAAGAGATCATCACTAAGCATATTATTGGTGGTGAGCTTGTTGATGGTGTTATTCCGGTCAGCTACACAACTCCTAATGAAGATGAAAACGAAAAGTAAATTTGAATCATGGCCAAGTATAATAATCACATATTAGTTTGTGGGGGAACGGGATGCCGTGCCTCGCAAAGTGAAGAAATTGTCGAAAACTTAAAACAGGCAGTTTCTGACAATAGCCTTGAGAATGAAATCCAGGTAGTTCGAACAGGATGTTTTGGGTTCTGTGAAAAAGGACCTATTGTTAAAATGATCCCTGATAACACTTTTTACGTTCAGGTAACCCCGGAAGATGCCGGAGAAATTATTTCTGAACATATTGTGAAAGGTCGTAAAGTGGAACGTTTGCTCTTTACGGATCCTGAAAACAATGAGCATATTGCAGACTCTAAGCATATGGGATTCTATAAAAAACAGATACGTATTGCTTTACGTAACTGTGGTTTTATTAATCCTGAAAATATTGATGAATATATAGCTCGGGATGGATATGCTGCCCTGGGAAAGGTGTTGTCTGAAATGACTCCGGAAGAAGCTATTAAAGAAATAAAGGATTCTGGTCTTCGCGGACGTGGGGGCGGTGGATTTCCAACAGGTTTAAAGTGGGAAATCACGCACAATGTTGAAGGAGATGAGAAATATGTAGTTTGTAATGCAGATGAGGGAGACCCGGGTGCATTTATGGATCGCTCAATTCTTGAGGGAGATCCGCATTCAGTACTTGAGGCAATGGCTATTTGTGGATATTGTATAGGCGGAAGTAATGGTTTAATTTATATCCGTGCCGAGTATCCATTGGCGATTGAGCGTTTGAAAATAGCTATTGAGCAAGCACGTGAATTAGGTGTTATAGGTAAAGATATTTTTGGAACAGGATTCGATTTTGATGTAGAGTTACGTTATGGTGCTGGTGCTTTTGTATGTGGTGAGGAAACATCGTTAATCCACTCAATGGAAGGTTTGCGAGGGGAGCCTACGGTAAAACCACCATTCCCGTCAGTGAGTGGGTATAAGGGTAAGCCAACTAACGTAAACAATGTTGAAACATTTGCCAATATTCCTGTAATAATAAACAATGGTGCTAAATGGTTTAGCTCAATTGGAACGGAAAAGAGTAAGGGAACCAAAGTGTTTGCCCTTGCTGGTAAAATCAATAATGTTGGTTTAATTGAGGTGCCAATGGGAATTACTCTTCGTGAAGTGATTTTTGATATTGGAGGAGGAATCAAAGATGGTAAAAAGTTTAAAGCAGTTCAAACCGGAGGCCCTTCTGGTGGTTGCTTAACCGAAAAACATCTTGATATTCCTATTGATTACGATAACCTGATAGCCTCGGGATCGATGATGGGATCCGGAGGTATGATTGTTATGGATGAGGATGACTGTATGGTGTCTGTAGCTAAGTTTTATCTTGATTTTACAGTAGAGGAGTCATGTGGTAAATGTGCGCCTTGTAGAATTGGTAATAAGCGTTTGTACGAAATGCTGGATAAAATTACCAAAGGAAATGCTACTGAAGATGATCTGGGAATTCTTCGCAACCTGGCGAATGTAATTAAAGATACGTCTCTTTGTGGTTTGGGACAAACCTCTCCTAATCCGGTTCTTTCAACAATGGATAACTTTGCAGATGAATATCTTGCTCACGTTAAGGATGCTAAATGCCCTGCAGGTCAGTGTAAAGACTTAATGGAGTATGTTATTAATCCGGAAACCTGTGTGGGTTGTACATTGTGTTCAAGAGTTTGTCCGGTTGATGCTATTTCAGGAGATAAAAAGCAACCTCATGAGATTGATACAACTGTTTGTATTAAGTGTGGTGCTTGTATGGAGAAATGTAAGTTCAATGCAATCAGCATCCAGTAATTCAAAAAGATCGTATAACAATGGATATTGTAAAATTAAATATAGATAACAAACCTGTAGTAGTTGAAAAAGGTACTACAATTTTGGAAGCGGCAAAGTCTGTAGGTGTTAATGTGCCTACCTTGTGCCATATGAAACTTCACGATGTTGGCTACGAGAATAATCCCGGAGGTTGTCGTATTTGTGTGGTAGAGGTTGAAGGAAGAAGAAACCTGGCTCCTGCATGTAAAACGGAATGTACAGAGGGAATGGATATTAATACCCATTCTTTAAGGGTTATCAATGCCCGTCGTACAGTGATGGAGTTAATTCTTTCAGACCACCCGGCAGAGTGTTTAACATGTGTAAAAAACGGAAAGTGTGATTTGCAAACAATGGCTCAGGATTTAGGAATACGTGAGATTCCTTTTGAAGGTGAGCAATCGCACTATAAAGAAGATAAGTCGCCATCTATTATTCGCGATATGGACAAATGTATCATGTGTCGCAGATGTGAAATGGTGTGTAATGAGGTTCAAACTGTAGGATGTCTTTCTGCTATAAACCGAGGGTTTGAATCGGTTGTGGCTCCTGCTTTTGAAATGGATCTTGAGAAGTCAACCTGTACTTATTGCGGTCAGTGTGTGGCGGTTTGTCCAACAGGAGCACTTTCTGAGGTAGATAATACCAGAAAAGTGATTGCTTCATTGGTTGATCCTTCTAAAACAGTTATTGTACAAACGGCTCCTGCAGTTCGTGCTGCTCTAGGTGAAGAGTTTGATATGGAGCCGGGTACTTTGGTGACTGGTAAGATGACTTCGGCACTTAAAAAGTTAGGCTTTGATAAGGTATTTGATACCGATTTTGCTGCCGACCTTACCATTATGGAAGAGGGTACGGAGTTATTGGGACGTTTGCAAAAGCATTTGGCCGGAGATAAGGATGTTAAGCTTCCTATACTGACATCTTGTTGCCCGGGATGGGTAAATTTCTTTGAAAGTAATTTCCCTGATATGCTAGACGTGCCATCAACGGCTAAATCGCCGCAGCAAATGTTTGGTGCTGTAGCAAAAACGTATTTGGCCGATCAAATGGGTATCAAGCGAGAAGACATGATTGTGGTTTCAGTGATGCCTTGTGTTGCTAAGAAATATGAGTCAGGTCGTCCTGAGTTTGCAGTGGATGGTAATCCTGATGTTGATTTTTCAATTACAACACGAGAGTTGGCTCAAATGATTAAAGGAGCAAATATTAATTTTGACGACTTAACAGACGAGGAGTTCGATAATCCTATGGGAGAATCAACCGGAGCAGCTGTTATTTTTGCTAACACCGGAGGGGTTATCGAAGCTGCAGTGCGTACTGCCTATGAAGTTCAAACGAAAAAGAAACTCGAAAAAGTTGATTTTGAAGAACTTCGTGGGTTTGAAGGAATTCGTTCGGCAACTGTAGATTTTGATGGTCTTCCGATTAAGATTGGTATTGCGCATGGATTGGGTAATGCCCGCAAGTTATTAGAAGATGTTCAGGCCGGGAAGTCAGAATTCCATGCCATTGAAATTATGGCTTGTCCTGGAGGATGTATTGGTGGTGCTGGTCAACCTTATCACCATGGCGATACAACTATTTTAAAGAAAAGGGCAGAGGCTATCTATCGTGAAGATGAAGGGAAAGAAATCCGTAAGTCGCACGAAAATCCATTCATCGTAAAATTATACGAAGAATTTTTAGGGGAACCTTGTGGAGAGCTGTCGCATAAATTGCTTCATACTCACTATTTTGATAAGAAAAAGAAAGTTGAAATTAATAACGACTAACAGTTATGGCAGAAATAAAATTAGCTGAAAGCAAAGTTCAGGAACTAAAAGAGGTTTGCAAAAAGTTTAATTACGATAAAGGCGAATTAATAAATGTACTTCATGCAGCACAGGGGATCTTCGGATATTTGCCTGCTGAAGTTCAGGAGGTAGTAGCCGATCAATTAAATGTGAATATTGCTCATGTATATGGTGTAGTTACTTTCTATTCTTTCTTTACCATGACTCCTAAAGGGAAGCACCCTATTTCTATTTGTATGGGTACTGCTTGTTATGTTCGAGGAGCTGAGAAAGTATTGGATGAATTTAAACGCCTGTTGGATGTTAAGGTTGGTGAAACAACTCCCGATGGTAAATTCTCTGTAAGTAGCTTGCGTTGTGTGGGTGCTTGTGGTCTGGCACCGGTTGTTACGGTAGGCGAAAAGGTTTACGGTAGGGTTGCTCCGGAGGATGTTAAAGATATCCTGGCCGAGTATAAGTAGAGTGTAGGGCAAAGTGCTGTTGGCATAGAGCCTGATTAGAATATTGAAGTCCGTTCTGCATCTGTAGAACGGACTTTTATATATAAAATTATGGATCATACTATAGTTAGTATTTTTTGCCAGGGCGATCTTTAACAAAATTCCATATCTCCATATTCATGTCATCGTGGAACATCCATTGAATAACATGTCCTCCTCCCTCATAAATGATAATTGTATTGTTTGGAAAAACCAGGTCTGCCAGGTTGGTTTTTTCTTCATTTAATGGAGAAGAGAAAAAACATAGTTTTGGGTAGTCCCAGTTTACAATAGAGTTTACGTATTCGTCTCTCACGTAATAGCCTGTGTTGGCCATGATGTCCGTTGGGAAGTCGGCGAAGTAGGATCCCCATTCCTTTAATTCTTCTGCATCCGGGCCGGATAAAAAATCAGGAATCAGGTTTTTTACTAAAACGGATTTAATATTTGAATCCCATGTCAGCATGAAATTATATGTGTCGTTATTGTTTTGTATTAAAGCAGTTCTTTCTTCAGGATCTGTTGGCCATGGGTTAAGCCATCCATCAATCACAATAAGTTTGTACATCATTCCCGGGTTTTGGCGTTCAAACATGGCCAACACTTTTGGTCCCATGCTAAATCCAACACCTACAAATTTGTGGATGCCTTCTTTTTTAATGACGGTATACATTGCTTCAGCCATTAATTCCATGGTGTATTGGGGGCCTGTAGCATCCGGTTTGATGGGAGTTGCAGGAGATGGCGCATCGCTCCACCCGGTTCCAGGTAAGTCAATATAGATACATCTTGCTTTGTCCCTGAAATAGTCAAATTGTTTTGAATAAACAGTATGGGGATTAGTCCAGCCGGGAATAAACACCATGTCAATGGGGCCTTTGCCAATAATGCGGTAGTGTATGTTCAGTCCGGTTTCTTTCATTGTAACAAACCGTTCGTGGTCAAGACCCGGGGCTTCATGGTTTACGATTGTCGTTTTTTTTAACAGGGCATCTGGTGCCACAATTTCATCTTGTTTTTCACAGCCCGTAAATAAGCCAATACAAGCAGTAAAAAACAATAGTTTCAAAAGATTTTTCATGACTGTACTGTTTTTGTTAATACTAATTTCTTAAGTGTTAACAAAGTTACAGCCCACCAGGAGCGGGTGCTTATCAATTATGTTGTTATGGGTGTAAATATTTTTTTATACCGCTAAGTTTTTTGTTTTTCAGAATTTTTGACATGATATTTTAACACGCCTATTTTCTCCAGAAACTTTAAAAAGCGTGGGTCATCTCTGAGAAAGTCGAAATCAGGGTTTGATACGGCTAAGCTGGTCATGTAACCAATGGATTTGCGTTCGGTACATTTATTAAGCCATTTGATGCAATTGTCCTTATCACCTAGCATGGCGTACCACCAGGAAATGATATACGGGGAGCGTCCGATCCCGGCTACCGGACTGGTGCTTTGGGCCTGGGCTTCTGCAATCCACTTGATTATTCCTTTGATGCCACCCAATTTGTATATGGCAGGAATTTGTTTTGAATATTCAGTCGTTTTTGGGTTGCTTTCCAGTATAGTCTGTAATTCTTTTATGGCTTTTTCATCTTCTCCTAACTTGATGTAGTTTAAAAAAAACAGCCAGTTGTTAAATATGTAATCTTTGTATAAATCCTGGGCTGTTTGACAATCTTTAAGGGCCTCAGTGTATTTTTCTTCAAAATAATGGATATATGCGCTTAAATTATGGGTTACCCAATAGTAAGGCTCTATTTCAAGTGCTTTGTTTACATATTTACGGGCATCTTCCATTGGTCCTGTTATCATTAAAAGCTGGGCATACCACTGGTAAAGAGGAGGGTAGTTTGGGTTTAATTTAAGGGCTTTTTCGAACTCAATTAACGCGCCATCAAAGTTTCTTTTGCCTCCCCAAAAGTGAATTGCACCTTTCATGGCATGCGCTTCACCAAGTAGGGGATCAATAATTAATACTTTTTCAATAATGCTATCTGCAATCATCCAGTCATTGATGCCCGGAGTATAGCCCCAGCCCGAGAGTCCGCTGTGTGCATTGGCGAGCCCAATATACGCCTGAACAAAATCAGAATCCATGGCGATGGCTTTTTCAAAGTATTTGATACTTGTAAACATGGCATCAGCATCAACATCAATCCGTAAAGAGCTATTGGTTTTGTTGAGAAGAAACTGTCCTTTTAAATAGGCATCGTATGCTTCGGAGTTTTTGGTGGGTAACTTCTTGATTTGTTTCATCTCCTGATTTGAAATAACAGACTTCAGTTCTTTAGCAACTTGTATGGCTATTTCATTTTGAATGCCCAAGATATCTGTTGTTTCTCTTTCAAAAACTTTAGACCATATATGTTTGTCCTTTTTTCCGTCAATTAATTGGGTACATATTTTAAGTGCTGAATCTTGCTTGCGTATGCTGCCTTCTAATATGTAGTTTACATTCATGTTTTTACAGATTTCTTTTGTTGAAAGATTGGTGTCTCGGAATTGTTCAGAGGTAGTTCTGCTTACAACTTTTAAATCACTTATCCAGAACAGAAAATTTAGTAAATCCTCCATTATTCCATCTGCTAAATATTGGTTTGATGCATTGTTGCTGTAGTTCTTAAAGGGAAGGACAATAATCGATTTTTCGCTTATATCAGATGGGGTGCCATTCTTCTTTGGCCAGAAAAATATAGTGATGATTGCTATACTGCAGGCCATAAGTAATGAAATTGCCCGTATCGGTTTTTTATTGATTTCTTTTAAAGGATTGTAAGTGGTTGGTTTGGGGATGTCCTGTGTTTTAATTTCTTCCAGGTGGTTGATGTATTCACCAGGCGTGTGACCAAAGTGTTCATGAAAGCATTTTATAAAATATGAAGGACTGCTAAAGCCAACTAAATATGCGATTTCTGAGATGTTTTTCTCGCTCTTTAAAAGCATTTCTTTTGCCTTATTGAGGCGTATTTCTCTGATAAACTGACTTGCAGAATAGTTGTTGTAGGCTTTTAATTTGCGATATATCTGTTCTCGACTCATACATGCCTTCTCCGCCAATTTCTTTACTCCAAAATTTTCATCAGATAAATTCTCCTCAACAATTGAAGTGAGGTTCTCAATGAATTTGTTTTCTGAGTTATGGCGCTGTGGCATTGTTTTAAGATATAAAGTGAGTTTACCTAATTTAAGGAATAATTGTTAATACATCAAGGTGAAATGAGGGCAATGGGCTGGACTGGTTAAAAAGTTTGCGTTAAAAAAATTATCTTCACGTTTTTATTTTTCATATGGATAAATACCTGAAAATATTAAAGCAGTACTGGGGGTTTGATGGCTTTAGGGCGATGCAAGACCAAATAGTGCAATCAATTGGTGACGGGAAAGATACTTTGGGACTGTTGCCGACAGGAGGAGGGAAGTCTATCACTTTTCAAGTGCCGGCATTGGCAAAAGAAGGTGTTTGTATCGTGGTTACTCCGTTGGTTGCTTTAATGAAGGATCAGGTAGCTAATCTGAAAAAGAGAAATATAAAAGCTGTAGCTGTTTATTCGGGGCTTTCCCGTGAAGAGATAAATATTGCTTACGACAATTGTATTTTTGGAGATTATAAGTTCCTGTACTTATCCCCGGAACGTCTTTCAACAGAATTGTTCAGGGAGAAACTGACCTATTTTAAGGTGAGCATGATAGTTGTTGATGAGGCGCATTGTATTAGCCAGTGGGGGTATGATTTTCGTCCCTCCTACCTTAAAATAGCTGAGTTTAGGGGGGAGCTGCCTGAAGTTCCTGTGTTGGCCCTAACTGCAACGGCCACTCCCAAAACAGTGGATGATATTCAGGAGAAACTGCTTTTTGAAAAGAAGAATGTTGTTCAAAAAGGTTTTGAGCGTGATAACCTGGCGTATATTGTTCGTGAAACGGATGATAAGTTAAACCAGTTGGTTAAGATTGTTAAATCTGTTAATGGTTGTACCGTGGTTTTTGTACGCAACCGCAAAAAGACCAAGGAATATACCCTATGGTTGAGGGAACACGCTATTACAGCCCATAATTATCATGCTGGATTAACCCAGGAGTCAAAAGATTTGCGCCAAAAAGAATGGATGGAAGATAAAGTGCAGGTTATTGTGTGTACCAATGCATTTGGAATGGGTATTGACAAGCCCGATGTGCGTTTGGTTGTGCATATGGATGCACCGGATTCTATAGAGGCTTATTTTCAGGAGGCAGGTCGTGCCGGGAGGGATGGTAAAAAGGCTTATGCCGTTTTGCTATGGTCCGGAGCTGATAAAACAAGGTTAAAAAAAAATGTAACTGTTTCATTTCCCGAAAAGGAGGTGATTTATAGGATCTATAATGCTTTAGGAAACTTTTTTCAGATTGCCTCAGGGCACGGTGAAGATTTGGTTTTTGATTTTGATATGGTATCGTTTTGTGGAGCTTATCATTTTAACCTGCTATCGGTTTTCAATAGCCTTAAAATACTTCAACGGGCAGGGTATCTCGAATATGAAGAAGAAAGCAATAACCCATCGAGGGTGCATTTTTTGGTTCAGAAAACCGATTTGTACCGTTTTCAGGTTAAAAACGAAAAGTTTGATGGTTTTATAAAACTGCTGCTGAGATCCTATACAGGTTTCTTTACCGAATATGTTGTTATAAACGAAAAAGTGCTGGCAACCCGCGCTAATGTTAGTATTCAGCTGGTATATCAATATCTTAATAAGTTAAACCATCTCAAAATTATTCATTATATACCGGCAAAAAAAACTCCATTGATCAGGTATATGTTACCAAGGGAGGAGGAGCGGTATATGAAATTACCGGATGAGGTGTATAAACATCGCAAAAAGGATATGGAAACAAGGGTAACTGCAATGGTTGATTATGCTGAGTATACTCATGTGTGCCGAAGCCGGTTTTTATTGAATTACTTCGGACAAAAAGATACGAAGGATTGTGGTTGTTGCGATGTTTGTTTGGATAAGAAAAAAAGAGGGGTTGAGTCAAAAGATGCTGATTTGTACCAGGAAAAAATCAGGAAAGCATTAGAACAGCCATGTAGTTTATCAGAGCTAGAAGACCAACTGGATGAAAGTTATCAGAAATGGATTGGTGTTTTTAATTGGTTGGCAGATAATCAAGCCATCTATCAAACGGAAGATGATAAGTGGCAAAACAGGGATGGTGATATTTAGCTTGTTTGAATAGATTGGTCATTGGTCATTGGTCATTGGTAAGATAGAGCTAAAAAGCTGACCGATGCGTGTTGAATTGAAAAATGACGGAGTTAATGATTGATTTAACATAATTGCTAAATGTGTTGCGTTTTGACTGGGTCTCAGATGGGTTAGGCTTGATTCTAATATTATTATTGCATTAGGTTTATAGCCTAGTCATTAGTATTTCGCTTTTAAAATTATTAGTTTTGCAAATTAATTTTAAAAGTTATCCTGATAAATGGAAGGTGAGTTAGATCATTTGGTTTATTCTAAAACAGTTTTAGAGTTTGTAACTGTGGGAAATGAGTATTGTAATCAGTTGGAAAATGCTTATGACAGGTCTGCAAAAGAACTCTTTACAGTTGTGGTTAGGATACTTCCGCTTCTTTATGTAAAAGCCTTAGTATTGCCCAAAACAGAGTTTGTTTTAGATGAGAATATAGAGAAAACTGTAAGAGAGGAAGATTATATTCGCGTACAACATACTTTGTTAAATAAGTTTGGTGAATTTGATGATTATCTTGAAGTTTTTGTACCAGATAATGATATGGAACAGGAAGAAGTGGCAAGCAGTATTTCAGAAAATTTAACCGATATTTACCAGGATGTAAAAGACTTTTTGTTTGCCTATCGTATTGGTGTAACAGATATTATGAATGATGCCTTGGTAGAGCTGGTAAATTCCTTTGAAATGTATTGGGGGCAGAAGCTGGTGAATGTGTTAAGGGCTTGTCATAGCGTGTTGTATAGCGGTAAAGATATTGATGGGGAGTTATATGGAGGAGCTGAAAACGATAATCAAAGTGATGATAATGATTGGTTTAACCGTTTTCAGGAGCAGTGGAATGATGAGAATAATTAAATTTTAGAGTTTTGATAAAAAACACAATAAGTAACGAGGTTTTAAACGAATTGCCTTTACAATATTTTGATGGTGAAATAGTACTGATTGAGGATGAAGTTGGGATTGTAAAGATGATGGAAGAAATCAATGGAGAGAGCATTGTAGGGTTTGATACCGAAACCCGCCCGTCATTTAAAAAAGGAGTTACAAACTCTATAGCCCTGTTTCAGTTAACTACCCATAAAGCAACATACCTGATCCGGCTAAATAAAACCGGGGTAACAAGCGAATTGAAACTCTTGCTTGAAAATGAATCTGTGTTAAAAGTAGGAGTGGGGATACGGGACGATTTAAGAGGGCTTCAGAAACTGACCCCGTTAAAGCCAAAGGGGTTTGTAGAGTTACAAACAATGGCTACAGAAAAGGGATTGAAAGACTTTTCTCTTAAAAAACTGGCAGGGATACTATTGAAATTCAGAGTGTCAAAACGTCAAAGATTATCAAACTGGGAAGCGCCAACCCTTACAAACGCGCAAATGATTTATGCAGCAACAGATTCATGGGTAGCTCTTGAAATTTATAAAAAGCTGGTAACGCTTGATTCCAGCCGGGTAGTGGATGCTGATGCATAGAGGTTAAATTAATATTCAAAGAAAATAATTCAAATATTATACATGTCGTACATAAAAGTTGTTTTAAAATCTGGTAAAGACCAATCCTTACGCAGATTTCATCCCTGGGTTTTTAGTGGAGCAATAAAAAAAATATATGGAGAACCTGCCGAAGGTGATATTGTTACAGTTTATGACAATAAAGACGAATTTTTGGGATTAGGGCATTATCAAATCGGCTCAATTGCCATTCGTATTGTTTCTTTTGAGGATATCGAAGTTAACGAGCAGTTTTGGGAAGATAAAATCAGGACAGCTTATCAGTTGAGGATCGATCAGGGTTTGGTTGGAGATGAAACCACCAATGCATATCGATTGGTTCATGCAGAGGGCGACAATATGCCGGGATTAATTATCGATATGTATGACGACACTGCGGTTGTGCAGATGCACTCGGTTGGAATGTTTCTCATTAAAGACACCATTGACGAGATATTAAAGAAAATATTTGGAGATGGATTAAAAGCCATCTATAATAAGTCGGAAGGAACCATCCCTTATAAAGCCAAAGTAAACCCTGAAAATGGTTATACCTACGGCAAATCAGAAACCCGTATCGCCCTTGAAAATGGTTTGAAGTTCAGAGTGGATTGGGAAAAAGGGCAGAAAACAGGTTTCTTTGTAGACCAGCGTGATAATAGAGCGTTGTTAGAACATTATAGCAAGGGTAAATCAGTGTTAAATATGTTCTGTTACACTGGTGGTTTTTCCTTTTATGCTATGCGCGGAGGTGCAGAACTGGTACACTCAGTGGATAGTTCGGAGCGGGCCATTGAGCTTACCAAAGAAAACGTGGAGTTGAATTTCCCGGGTGATTCCCGCCATGATGCCTTTGCCGTTGATGCCTTTAAATATTTAGATGATATAAAAGATAAATATGATTTAATCATCCTGGACCCTCCTGCATTTGCCAAGCACAACAATGTGTTGAATAATGCCCTTCAGGGATATAAGCGATTAAATGCTAAAGCTTTTGAGCAAATAAAGCCCGGGGGTATCCTGTTTACTTTTTCATGTTCACAGGTTGTTAGTAAAGATGCTTTCAGAAAAACAATTTTTTCTGCAGCAGCTAAATCAGGTAGAAATGTAAGGATATTAAACCAGTTAACCCAGCCGGCAGATCATCCGGTAAATATTTATCATCCGGAAGGTGAGTACCTGAAAGGGTTGGTTTTATATGTAGAATAGTATGGTTAGATATGAGATGATTGGCATTGGAGAATTGGTTGTTTTATTCATGAAGTAATGTCTCTTATCTGTTGTCTCTTATCTCTTATCTAAAAAAGAATTTATGAAGTTTAAAGATTTTGGTTTTACAGCAGATGTGATGGATGGCCTTGATGCCATGCGTTTTGTGACTGCCACACCAGTACAAGCCCAAACGATACCTGTTATTCGAAAAGGTGTTGACTTGATTGCTTGTGCTCAAACAGGCACTGGAAAAACGGCAGCCTATTTGCTTCCGGTTTTGGACCGCCTGGTGAATGGTGATCATAAAGGGACTACAACTGTTATCCTTGTTCCAACACGCGAGCTGGCCTTGCAAATTGATCAGCAAATCGAAGGGTTTAGTTACTTTTTGTCGGTTACATCGCTAGCTGTTTTTGGAGGTAATGACAAGGATTTGTGGGATCAGCAAAAGCGAGCCTTGACTCAAGGTGCTGATATCATTGTGGCTACACCTGGTAGGATGATTCAGCATTTAAATATGGGTTATGTTGATTTTAGTGCGGTTAAGCACTTTATTTTAGACGAGGCAGACCGTATGCTTGATATGGGTTTTCATGAGGATATTATGCAGATTGAAAGTTTCCTACCCAAAGAAAGCCGGCAAAATTTGTTGTTTTCAGCTACTATGCCCCCTAAAATCAGGGAGCTGGCCAAGGCACTTTTAAACAATCCGGAAGAAATAAATATTGCCATATCAAAACCAGCCGAAGGTATTTTGCAGGCTGCCTATGTTGTTTATGATTACCAAAAGGTAAACTTAATTGTAGACCTGCTTAAAGGTAAAGATCTTCAAAGTATCATTGTTTTTGTTTCCCGAAAAGCCATGGTTAATGAAATTGTGAGGGCATTAAAGCGTAATGAGTTTAATGCAGCTGCAATACATTCAGATTTGGATCAAAATGAAAGGATTGAGGTTTTAAGGGAATTTAAAAACCGAAATGTACAGATTTTGGTTGCTACGGATATTGTAGCCAGGGGAATTGATATTGAGAAAATTGACCTGGTCATTAATTTTGATGTTCCTAATGATGCAGAAGATTATGTACATAGAATAGGGCGTACAGCCAGGGCAAAGACAAAAGGTGTTGGTATTACTTTTATTAATGAAGATGATCAGGTTGATTTTTATAAGATAGAACAATTAATAGAAAGTACTATTTATAAAATTCCCCTTCCGCCAGAGTATGATGAAGGTCCGGAATATAATCCTGAGTCTAAAATGAAGAAAAAAGGCAAAGGATGGGGAAGAAAGCCCAATGGGAAAAAAAATAATGGCAAAAAGTATAAAGGGAAAAAGCCATTTAAAAAAGGAAATGTCAAATAAAAAATAAGTACAAGCCGTTTTTTATCTATTAAAGAGCGGTTTTTTATTTTATAATAATATTACCCAATGTTAAATCAAATCAATAAGATAATAGCAGCTGAGTTGCAGTTGCAGCTCATTCACATCGACAATACCATCGAGTTGTTGGATGGGGGTGCTACAGTTCCGTTTATAAGCCGTTACCGGAAAGAAAGGACTGGTAGTATGGATGAGGTGAATGTAGCTGCCGTAAAGGAACGTTACGAAAAGCTTTTGGAAATAGAAAAGCGGAAAGAAACCATACTGAAGTCTATGGATGATCAAGGAGTGCTGACTCCCGATTTGAAAAAGAAAATCAATGAATCCTATAACCTGACGGAGCTCGAAGATATTTACCTTCCATATAAACCAAAGCGAAAGACCAGGGCTGTTAAAGCAAAAGAAAAAGGATTGGAGCCTTTGGCCAGGATATTAATGAAGCAATATGAAAGGGATGTGGAATCCAAGGCTTCCGGGTTTGTAAATGAAGAGGTTGCAGATGTTGATGAAGCATTGCAGGGAGCAAGGGATATTGTTGCTGAATGGATAAACGAGAACAGTGTGGCCCGAGATATTGTTCGTACTGTATTTGAAAGAGGGGCTGTGATTACTTCAACCCTGGTTAAGGGTAAAGAAGAGGAGGGTGCAAAGTATAAGGATTACTTTGAGTTTAGTGAGCCACTAAAAAGGTGTCCCAGTCATAGGTTGCTTGCCATAAGGAGAGGGGAAAAGGAAGGTTTTTTAAAAGTGACGATCTCTCCTGAAGAGGAGGAAGTAGTGCATCGTTTGGGAAGATATTTTGTAAAGGGAAATACAGAAGCGTCGGAGCAAGTAGAAAAAGCCCTAAAGGATGCAGGTAAAAGACTTTTGAAGCCCTCCATTGAAACTGAATTTGCCAACAGTTCAAAAACAAAGGCAGATGATGAGGCAATTAAGGTGTTTGCAACAAACCTTCGCCAGTTGTTGCTTTCGTCGCCTTTGGGACAAAAACGGGTGCTGGCAATTGATCCGGGCTATAGAACTGGTTGTAAGGTGGTTTGTTTGGATGCTCAGGGTAACTTGTTGCATAACGAAAATATTTATCCCCATCCGCCTCAAAGGGAAACAAAGCAATCTGCAAAAAAGATAAGTTCATTGGTTGATGCCTATCGTATTGAAGCTATAGCGATAGGAAACGGAACAGCCTCAAGGGAAACCGAGTCGTTTGTCAGAAATTTAAAGTATAGCCGTGATGTACAGGTCTTTGTGGTGAGTGAGGATGGTGCGTCTGTTTATTCGGCTAGTAAAGTGGCTCGTGAAGAGTTTCCGGAGTATGATGTTACGGTTAGAGGGGCTGTTTCTATAGGTCGCCGGTTGATTGACCCACTGGCAGAATTGGTAAAGATTGACCCTAAGTCTATTGGTGTGGGGCAATACCAACATGATGTAGACCAGAATAGTTTAAAGTCTTCATTGGATCAGGTAGTGGAGTCTTGTGTAAATAAAGTGGGGGTTGATTTGAATACTTCCAGTATGCACTTGTTGACTTATGTTTCCGGATTGGGGCCTCAACTGGCAAAAAATATTGTGGCCTACAGAAAAGAGAATGGAGCTTTTACTTCGAGGAACCAGCTTAAAAAAGTACCCAGGCTTGGTGCCAAGGCATTTGAACAGGCAGCAGGTTTTTTGCGTATTTCTGATTCTAAGAATCCGCTGGATAACTCGGCAGTACACCCGGAAGTATACAGTATTGTAGAAAAAATGGCTGAAGACCAGGGATGTAAAGTGCAGGATCTGATTGAAAAGGCCGAAGCCAGAAAGAGCATAAAACTAGAAAATTATATTACAGACTCAGTAGGATTGCCAACCTTGAAAGATATTATGGGCGAGCTTGAAAAACCGGGGCGCGATCCTCGTCAGGTCATCAAGGTATTTGAGTTTGATAAAAATATCTTTTCAATAGAAGATTTGCATGTGGGGATGGTATTGCCGGGTATAGTTACCAATATTACAAATTTTGGTGTATTTGTAGATGTGGGTGTGAAGCAGGATGGCCTGGTTCATATATCTCAGATGGCAGACCGGTTTATAAGTGATCCAAATGAAATTGTTACCCTGCATGAGCATGTGAAAGTTAAGGTGATGGAGGTTGACAAGGTTCGTAAAAGAATTCAGTTATCAATGAAAGATGTATAAGTGAATGGATTTTTACCAGGCACACTAGATATGTTATATGTGTGCCTGGAAAAAGATTACTATATTTTTTATCTTTAGTTTTATTAAATTTATATAGAGCTATTACATTAACTTACCTAAAACAATTGGATATATGGACTTAACAGGTAGATGGAATTTTAAAGAAGAGTTTGATTCAGGAAAAGATGAAGGTATTGCAATATTGGCACATGCGGGAGAGCGGGTTTATGGCATGCTCGATTTTACTGAATATATTGATGAAGAAACTCCATTTCAGGTGAAGTGCAAAATAGAGGGGAGTGTTATTGGTGATAAAGTGAAAATGGAAATGGTAGATATTGAGGTTATTTCTGTTGAACCAATTGAGTATTTTCCTGAAATACGTGAAGGGATTATTAATGCTAAGGGACAGATTGTTGGTTCAAGTGAAGATGAACAGGGTATTTGCGGGGTTTTTGTTTTTGAAAAGGCAAACAATCAGTAAGTTGGGCTGAATGATGTACAGCCTGACTTTAATAACCGATAATGATCAATTTATCTGGGTTGTTAGCCCAGTTTAGATATTCTTTCCAGGGTTTCTATATCCAGGATTTTAATGATTCTGCCATCTACAGTAATTACTTTTTCGTTTACAAAAGTAGATAAGGTTCTAATGGCATTTGAAGTAGTCATATTTGAAAAATTAGCCAGGTCTTCTCTTGATAAATATACGTTAAGAGTCATTCCGTCGTCCTCAAAACCATAGATTTCTTTTAAAACCAAAAGGCTTTCTGCCAACCTGCCCCTAATGTGTTTTTGGGTAAGCGTTACTGTTCTGTACCTCGAAAAACCTAATTCCTGAGCTAATGAACGAATGATATTTAAGCTAAACTGGTGGTTGCATTCCAATAATTCAAACACAATAGTTTTGGGAATGTAGAATATGGTGCAGGGTTCAATAACAACAGCAGAAGCAACGTGCGGACCTTCGGCAAAAAAAGCACGATACCCTATGAAGCTCGTTGGGTTAGCCATACGAACAATCTGGTCTCTCCCCCCAAATCCAACTTTGTAAACTTTTACTTTTCCTGAGCCAAGGCACAACAAACTATCCGGAACTTCACCTTCTTCATAAATAACTTCATTTTTTTTAAAATGCTTTACCTTATGATTGTTCTCTAGTTTCAGTTTTTCTTCATCAGTAAGAACATCATAAATCTGTTTTATGTCTTTTATGGTTGGTTCTGAATTTAAGCTTTTATCTGTTCTTTGTGGCATTGTTTATAAAATTAGCTTTCGCTGATTATGTTTTATAACACATATTTCCGTCCAAAAATAGAAAAAAGCCTACATTCTACCAACAAAAAGGGATATAATGCAGACTTTTTTATCCTATTTTAAATTTTTGCCATTAAAATTTCGAAACCAAAGGTATCCTCCGGCCTAAGCCAAAGGCTTTTGATGACACCCTGATAATTGGTGCTGTCTGAAAACGTTTATATTCGTTCATGTTAACAAGGCGGACTGCTTTATTAACTACAGCGGCATCAAACCCTGCATCAATAATTTTTTGAGGGTGCTCATTTTTTTCAATGTAGTTAAATAAAACCTGGTCCAACAAATCGTAATCAGGTAAAGAGTCACTGTCTTTCTGGTCGGGACGAAGCTCTGCAGATGGCGGTTTAACAATGGTATTTACAGGAATAATCTCTTCATCCTTGTTGATATATCTTGCCAAAGCAAAAACGTCGGTTTTGTAAACATCACCTAAAACCGACAGTCCACCATTCATATCACCGTAAAGTGTTCCATATCCTACGGCGGCTTCACTTTTATTTGAGGTGTTCAATAAGATATGTCCAAATTTATTGGAAAGAGCCATTAGTAATGTGCCGCGTATGCGGGCCTGGATGTTTTCTTCGGTAACATCAGCATCCAGTCCTTTGAATAAGGGAGCAAGCGTGTTGTCAAATCCATCTACAATGCCTTTGATAGGTACAATATCGTATTGAATTCCCAAATTATTGGCCAAATCCTCTGCGTCTTTAATGGAATGATCAGAAGAGTACTTGGATGGGAGCAGCAGTACCCTTACGTTTTCAGGACCCAGTGCCCTTGCTGCAACAACCACGGTTACGGCCGAGTCAATGCCTCCCGATAAACCTAATGTGGCTTTGGTAAAGCCCATTTTGTTAAAGTAATCCTTAACACCCAAAACCAACGCGTCATGTATAAGAGAAAGCTTTTCGCGGGGTTTCGCATGGATTGTTGGTGAAGAATCCATATGGCTTAATTCGCAATATTGGATGTCTTCTTTAAAAGAGTTTAGTTGCTTTATAATTTCCCCTTTGCAGTTAACAGCTAAAGAGCTTCCGTCAAAGACCAGCTCGGTATTGGCACCAATCTGGTTTACATAGAAAAACGGGATGTTGTTTTTTGCCGCCTTTTGTGATATGATCTGCTGGCGGATTTGACCTTGGTTGTATGAAAATGGTGAGGCTGCAATATTAATAACCAAATCAGGATTTAATTGTTTTAACTCCTTCATTGGCGATTTTTTATACAGCTTGCTTTTTGCAAATGAATTAAAAACGGGTTGCTCGTCCCATAAGTCTTCGCATATCGTTATGGCCAGTTTCTTTCCCTTTAATTCAACCAATGAAAATTCACTATTGGGCTGAAAATATCGGTATTCATCAAACACATCATAATTGGGGAGGAGTGTTTTGTGGTGAACCGATTGAACTTTACCTTCTGCCAAAACAAAAGCCGAGTTGAAAAGCTTTTTGCCCATTGGTTCCGGGTTGATGCTTGGACACCCAACTATGGCCATGATGCTTTTGCATTCTGTAGCAATAATATCAACCTGCAGTAAGCATTGTTCAATAAACTCTTCCCTTTCCAGTAAATCAAGAGGGGGATACCCGCAAACGGCCAATTCGCTAAAAACAATCAGGTCGCAACCGTCGTTTTGGGCGTTGTTAATGGCTTTTATTATTTTTTCGGTGTTGGACTGAAAATTGCCAACGTGATAATTTAACTGAGCAAGAGCTATTTTCATACCTTCTGGGTGTTAAGAAGAGAGACACTAAATAAGAACTAATTGTCAAATGATTCTTACTGTTATCTGACTCTATTTTTAAAAACACAAAGAAACATCAAAAGTATTGAACTTGCAAAGGACTAAAGGGGGTGAATTTAACAATTCGCTTATAAAGTAATAGATCGTATATTTCATAAAAAAAGAGCTACAACTTTTTTATGATTGTAGCTCTTGATATCAATATCATTTTATTTTTTCGAACTTTCTCTTGTTAAAAGATAATGCCAAAATTAAATACCAGCCTGTTTAAAGTTGCTTTGTCGTTTACATTCACCGAACTATCATCCGTTACATCCGTTAGACCCTGGTTATAGGTTAAACCAAATTTTAAGTAGGCATCACCTCCAATGGAGTACTGCATTCCTCCACCAAATTGATATCCCACATTGAAAAAGTTAATATCGTCGTTGATATTATTTCCCGAACCATCGTTGGTTTTGATGTTAAACATTGAAGATAAGCCAAATACACCGTAAAAACTGCTTCGTTGAAAATCGCTTGTTTGAAGTTTTAACCTAAAGGGAACTTCTATATACTTTAACCTGTATTCTTCTGTAGTGTTTGTGTTATCATATTTTAGTTTGCCCCCAGTGGTGTTAATGGTTAGCCCTGAAGAAATAGCATAGTTTTTTGCAAAGAATTTATCCATTTCAATGCCAAAGTTATAGCCAAACAGGCTACCGTTGCCATCTACTGTGCTGTTATCTGATTTTAACCAACTTATTTGCGGGCTTAATACAAAAGCAAATCTAAAATCAGTTTCTCTTGTGTTTTGTGCAAATACAGAACCTGATAATACAAGTAGCAGTAAAAAAAGTGAGGTTGTTTTTCTCATGTTATAATAGTTTTATTGATTGTGCAAATTAAATAAAAAGCTGTTTATGAATAACTAAATACTCATGTCTTTATTGTTGGTTCCTATTATTTATTCTTTCCCATGCGTTGAGCAATAAAGCTAATGGCAATAAGCTGCAACGAGTGGTATACCATAATGGGAACAATAAATATCCCTTGTGTGGCCATGTTTTTAAAAAGTACGTTTGTCATCACAGTTCCGTGTACCAACGATTTTTTTGATCCGCAAAAAATAGCAGTAATGCTGTCTTCCCGCGAAAATTTAAGCCACCGGGTTATGCCAAAAATAATGCCATAAACCAGAATGAAAAGTATTATAATAACTAAAGCTGTAATTGTTAAGTAGCTCAAATTGATTGATTGAAATAAATTGGCTGAAAACGATTTACTAAAACTGTTGTATACAATGGAAAGGATGATGCTTTTGTCAAACAAGGTTAAAAATTTGCTGTGCTTGCGGGCATATTTGCCAAGGTGTTTGTTTAATAATAAACCAATAAATACGGGTAAAAGTATTTTAATTACCAGGCTTAAAATACTATCCCAAAAGTTAAAATCCCCATTTGTAGTGTCCATAAAAAGCCCTATCCAAACAGGTGTAATAATGATGCCGATTAACCCGGAAATGCTGGCATTAAATATAGCTCCGGGTATGTTGCCCCTGGCAATTGAAACCATTACTACCGAAGATGAAACAGTGGATGGTAATGCGGCCATAAAAAACAGTGCAAGCCATAGTGTGTTTTGTTCTTCGGAACGAATAAGTGGTTTAAGTATTAATACGAGTATCGGGAAAATGAGAAACGTGGCTGTTTGTACTAAAATATGTAGTCTGTAGTTGCTTAATCCTTTTTTCATTTCATGGGGACTCAGCTTTAATCCATAGAAAAAGAAAATGAGTGATATGCCTATTCCGGAGATGGTTTCGAGCTTAATGGTGCTGTTTGTGCCACCAATTCCAGGGAACCAATAGGCGAGTGCAATCATGCATAAAAGGCCCGCAATAAATCCGTCAATTTTTTTTAGTATTGCAATCTTTGTCATTATTTGATTTGTAGTCACATTTTATAAAGATGCAAAGATAGTACTTTAGAAGTCAGATGAATTTTTTTTAAGTTTGCTTTTCAAAATTTAGTCATCATGAGAAATCGTTATTTGTATGTAGTATTGTCTTTTATGACAGTAATTTTTTCATCGTGTGGAGAAAAGACCAGTCATCCTGATGTTAGTAGTATTCAGGTAGATTTTGATGTGATCCCTTTTTATAAGGAACTCAATAATGTAGATTCTTTAAATGTAAGGGCATCAATGGAACCTATCCGGCAGAAGTATCCCCGGTTTGTGGAAGCTTATAACAAGAAAATTATTGGAGTGGGAGGTTATGATAGAGCCGATTACCCCCAGCGCCTGATGGGTTTTGTAAATTATGATGCCAATAAAGATATTATAAAAAAAGCAGCAGTAGTTTTTCCGGATTATAATGCGTTTACCGAAGAATTGAATAAAGGCTTTCAACATTATAAATATTATTTTCCCGAAGAAACGATACCGGATATCTATTTAATGATTTCAGGCTTTAGCCAGAGTATTGCTGTGGATTCGGCCTGGATAGGAGTAAGTGTTGAGAAATATTTGGGTGAGGATTGTGAATTTTATGAGTGGCTGGGTATCTCAAAATACCTAAGAAAAGGCATGACCAAAGAAAAAATGGCTCCGGATGTTTTAAGAGCTATGGCTTTAACCAATTTTGGATATGACGAGACCAAAGATGATGTGATAAATCATATGATCTTCAACGGAAAAGTAAGGTACTTTGTAGAGCATATGTTCCCGGATTTACAGGATACCTTGTTGTTTGACTACTCTGCATACCAAATGAAATGGTGTAAAAATCACGAAGCCGATATGTGGGCGTCAATAGTAGAGTGGAAGCACCTCTTTAGTAACGACCGAATGTTGATTCAGAAATATACTGGCGATGCACCTTTTACTGCAAATTTTGGTGCAAATTCAGCCCCCAGGGCAGGGGAGTACCTGGGGTATAAGATTGTGAAATCATACATGGAAAAGAATGAAGAGGTGACCTTGAAGGCCTTAATGGAGGATAGGGATGGTAGAAAAATTTTAGCAGCTTCACATTATCGCCCATGAATATTGTTGCGCAAAAAAAAATGCTCCGTGATCGCATAAAGAGCGAAAAGAAAACAATGGCTCAAGAGCAAAGGGCAACTGAGTCTGCCAATGTTTTTTATGCTATAGAGAGTTTGCCTGAGTTTAAAAATACTCAACATGTTCTGTGTTATTGGTCGTTGGCTGATGAGCTTGATACCCATGTGTTTGTAGAGCGGTGGTTTAAGCATAAACTTTTTTATTTGCCTCGTGTAGTGGGGCATGAGGTTGAGATTATTCCATACAAAGGGATGGATTTTATGCAAAAGGGAGCTTACGGGATTCTGGAACCTTTAGGTGAGGCAATTTCTGATTTGTCAGATATTACTTTCGCCCTGATCCCTGGAATGGCATTTACAAGGGATGGCTATAGAATGGGCAGAGGGGGCGGTTATTACGATAAGTTGTTGCCTTGTTTGCCAAATGCTTTCAAGGTAGGTATTGGGTATTCATGTCAGCTTGTTGACATGTTGCCTGTTGAGGAGCATGATGTTAAACTGGATTTGGTAGTGGCTGACAATGATTAAATTTATGAAAATAATGAGAGGCTAATCGTATTGTACAATCCGAGCTCCTTCATTTAATGAATTAGTTCACTGTATTAATTTTTACGAATCTTGTTGAAACCAATAGGGGGCAATTTGCCGTTAAAAGAGATTGATCGCATTATAGAACAATTTTTATTAAAGACTTCACAGCAATACTTCCACTCCAATATGAAAATCGGTATAATTCAAATCAAAATCTCCCATCGCAGTTTTATCTGAAGCATTGGCAATATTTATTGCTCCATACGGTTGAAGTTTTATGCTGCCGAGTTTTAAACTAGCTCCGGCCTGTAGTTTTCCTCCAATATTTGAAGCTTGATAACCTTCAAATTTCATATTGTTGTACATCACTCCGGGCGAAATAAAGAAAGCATTTTTCCCAGAACCAACAGGGAAATAAATTTTGGGAGCAATTCCCGGCGAAACCCTGGAGAAAGAAAAATAATAGTCTGCCTCATCATATATCCATTTAGGAGCCCAGGCTGCTTCTAAAAAAATACCCAGATCAATATTTTGAGTCATTTTAAAATACAATGATGCCCTTCCACTAAAATTCATATATATTTCCTTTGTTCCCGAATATATATCATACCCCTGTAACTGTTCGCTTATATAATCGTTAACATCATCCGGATAAAAAAAACCAAATCCAATACCAAAACCAAAGTATATTGGTTTTGAATCCGATGCGTAAACAGTATTGATTTCTTGCCCAGGCACATTAAGCGCTAATGCAAAAAGAAAAATTATGGTTGTAAAGAAGATTCTCATAATAACTATTGTTATTCAGGTTGTAAATTTAAATATACGCTACAAGTTACAAATAAAAATAGCCGACTTAAAAAACTTTCGTTATTTTGGCACGATTACTCATTAAATAATTTCAAAAAGAAATTTTATAAATCACAAAAACATGAATTCCATATTAAACAAAAATCTATTCTTTGTAAAAGAACATGTTGGCATGTTTAAAGCGGCCAATAACTATGATATCTATAATCCCGACACTCAGGAAATGATAATGACTTGCAGGGAAAACAACCTTGGATTTTTTACCAAATTACTGCGTTTTACAGATTATAAAAGAATGACTCCATTTTGTGTGGAGATAAGGACGGAGGCTGGAGAAAAAGTGTTAACTGTTAAAAGGGGCATTGCTTTTTTTGTTTCTACAGTGGAGGTGTTTGATGAAAACGATGCCCTTGTAGGAAGGTTTAAGCAACGCTTTTTTTCGATAGGAGGCAAGTTTAATTTATTTGATGCAAACGATAATATGCTTTGCGCCTTGAAAGGAAAATGGACTAGTTGGGACTTTAAATTTATAAAAGATGAAGTGGAATTTGCTCATGTTAGCAAAAAGTGGGCAGGATTAGGAAAAGAAATGTTCACTACAGCTGATAATTACATGCTTCAGATAGATGAAAGGGTACCTTCCGGAAGTCCTATCCGATTAATGATTTTGGCTGCTGTTATGTGTATTGATATGGTACTGAAAGAATAATGACAGGGGTAAAAATATTCCAGTTTGTTATGCGAGGATACAATATTTTTGAATTTTGTTGTATCCTCGCAACGTTTATAGAGCTTGGTCAAACTGCATTTGAGTGCCAATTCAATGTTTATTTGTGCCATTAATCAACAACTAACCTGAGTATATTTAATGTTTATAGTTCGAATGTATACCTTCGTAAAATATTCGACACATATTGTTTGTTTTTTTAGTATCTTGGTTTAGCAAAGAAAGAAAACAACCTTATTTTAATATGTGGAAAAAAATACCCCTACTCTTACTATTTATTTCAACTAGCTTATTGGCTCAAAAATACGATGCGGAAATTGTCAATTTCAACACTATCATAAATTACAACGGCAGGAATATAAAAGAAACTTATGAATATGAAATACAGATAAACAATGGTGCCGGAACAAAATACGCTGAAATTGAAATCTTTTATCAGCAGGGGAATAATCCAAATAACCTGGTTGCCGAAATTTATGATATGTCCGGTAACAAAATCCGCACCTTAAAAAAGAAAGAAATAATTAATACTACAGCACAAAGTGGAATAGAGTTTCATACAGATTACCGCTTGCTGAAATTTGACTTGATACATAACCGGTTTCCTTACATTATAAAATATAGTTATTCAACAATATTTAATGATTTTATTTCCCTGGCAGATTGGAAACCAAGTGGAGATACCAGGCTCAGCACAAGGAAATCCAGGTTGACATTAAATATACCGTTAGGAACACCTATTAGTATAAATCAGCACAAAGTGGACTCTGCTCAAATAGTAAGTTTGAATGATGTGGATTCCTATACATGGGATATTGTTGATTATGTACCAGATAAACCAGAGTCGTTTTCTCCTCATCAACAAGATGTATCGCCTTATGTAGAAGTTATGCCCAAAGAGTTTAGGTATGGAATAGCTGGCAATAGTACATCGTGGAAGGAATTTGGAAAATGGAAGTATAAACTAATCGAGGGGCTTGATGACCTTTCGCAGGATGAGGTAAATAAGGTACATCAACTTACTGATTCAGTTTCATCAACAAAGGAAAAGGTTAAAATACTATATCATTATTTGCAAGATAACACACGTTATATTTTAGTGTCGCTTGATAATGGGGGACTTGTACCTTATCCTGCAACATATGTCTGTGAAAACCGTTTTGGCGATTGTAAGGCTTTGTCAAACTATATGAAGGCTTTACTAAAAGAGATCAATATTGATGCTTATTATACAACCATTTACTCTGGTATTAAACCTGATAAAGTGAACAGGGACTTCCCATCGCATCAGTCAAACCATATTATTCTTTGCGTCCCTTTAGATCAGGATACCATATGGCTTGAATGTACAGATAAAACAGCACCCTTTAATTACCTTGGAGGATATACTCAAAACCGGTTGTCGTTGGTAGTAAGGGAAAATGACAGCAAGCTGGTAAAAACCCCGCAACATGATATTTCAAATGCCCTGGAAAGCTATGTTACTCATATTTCTTTTACAGAAGCAGGCGATGCAAGATTTACCAGTGATGCTATTGTATATGGTCTTGGATTTGACAGGTTGAAATCTTTTGATACCCAGCTTTCGAGTAAAGACAAAGAGCAATATATAGATGAGTTGGGCATTATGGACAAAACCGATATTGTGCAATTTGATATCAGCAGAGCTAACAGAGACTCTGCATATATCAGGTTGCACCTTGACGGGGCTGTGCACGATTTAACTGAAAAATTATCGCAACAAACACTATTAAAGCCCTTTAAACCGATCAGGTATAACCTTAATAAACCAGAGGACAGAAAAAACGACATTCTTGTTTATTACCCAATAAATAAGTGTGACACGGTTATATATCAGTTTAGTCATAATATTACTGAAGTAAAAGGTTTAACAGAAAACAATATAGAAACAAATTTTGGCAGGTATATCAGATCGTTCAAAACAGAAGAAGATAAACTATATGTTTTTCGTACGTTCGAGGTTTTTCAGGGAAACTACCCCAAAAGTGATTATAAAGAATTTTATCAATTCATACAAACATCAATAAAAGAAGATAACAAAAAAATACTGATTAAAATGTAGTAATACCTACATCGTTTTTTTAGTATTTATTATAAACCATTAAGTTATATGCGAAAACTATTTTTAACTCTAATCATTTTAACAGCAATTTTTATTACTAATGCTCAAACGCCTCCTGAAGAAAACCATGATTCAGGAATGCGGTTAACACAGTGTTCTTTTGAACCCAAAGCACCTGCCGTTGTCATATTCGACAAAGGGAAGGTTAGTTTTGTAAGAAACGACGCTGGTTTTGATATTAAATACACAAGGCACAAACGAGTTAAGATCTTTAAAGAATCAGCTTTTGACCAGGGGGAAGTTGAGATTCCATTATATATAGGCGAAAGTGAAATGGAAACTGTTAAGGATATTTCTGCCACTACATATTATTTTAACGGGAGTACTCTGGAACAAACGCAACTTGATCAGGAGCAAATTTTTAAAGAGCCGGTCAATAAACATTGGTATATGAAAAAGTTTGCAATGCCCGACTTAAAAGAAGGCTGTATCATTGATTATAGTTATACCGTGTATTCACCATTTTTATTTAATCTGCCGGATTGGGAATTTCAAAATGACTTGCCCACTATTTACAGCGAATATAAAACTTATATGATTCCTTTTTATTCCTATACCTACAGGGCGCAAGGATTTTCTTCCTTTGATGTTTATGAAAGCCAGGAATCCAAAGGTATGGAAAGGCAGTTTATGAACCTTTCTTTTAAAGATTTGGAATACACTTTTGGAATGAAAAATATTCCTTCATTTACTGACGAAAGTTTTATATCCTCTCGATCAGACTATGTGAAGAAAATTGATTTCCAGCTATCTGAAATAAATTATCCTTCAGGCTACTCTCAAAAAGTATTAACCACATGGCCTGCTCTGGCAAAAGATTTTATGGATCATGAATGGTTTGGGAAGTATATCAAAAAATCAGAAAAACTGGGGAGCAAGAATTTTTCAAGTCTTGCAGGTAAAACTGATATGGAAAAAATAGAAGCCGTAGTACAGCATATGAAATTAAACTATAAACACAATGGTAGAAATGATAAATGGGCTTTAAAGAGTATTAAAGAATTTACTTCTCAAAAAACGGGAAACAGTGCAAATATAAACCTGATGGCATTGGGAATTCTCAAAAGTCAGGGGGTTAATTGTAGGCCTGTAATCATAAGTACACGTGATCACGGAAAAGTATACAACGACTTTCCCTTTGCCGATGTTTTTAATGATGTACTGATATTGGCAACGGTTGACAATGAAACTATGCTTATTGATGCAACAGATCCTTATTGTCCTACCAATATAATTCCAGCTAACTGCTGTAATGGTAAAGGTTTTGTAGTTGATGAAGAAAAAGAACAGTGGGTAAACATTTATAATACGTCACCCTCAAAAAACAGTACTATTCTTGTTTATAATTTTAATCCGGAACAAGCTATTTTAGAAGGAAAAGCAACTGTTAATGCTACTGGCCATATTGCTATAGATAAAAGAAAAAGCTTTACTAAAGATGAAGAGAAATTTGTAAATAGCATAAAAGCTGAAGGACTGGATTTGGAAGGTGAAATTGCTATAACTTCAAATGAAACTGACCAAAATTTTAATTTTGAATTTGATTTTACCAGCCATGTTGACCAGATTGAAGACCAATATATTTTTAGTCCTTTTATTAAGTTTCCGATAAAAGAAAATCCTTTTAAACAGAACAAAAGGGACTATAGTATTGATTTTGTTTATCCGTCCTTCAAGTTATACCAGGCCCATATAAATGTACCGGAGGGATATGAAATTGAAAAGATGCCTGATTTATTTTCAAAAGTTACCAAAAATGCATCCTTTGAATTTAAGGCCATAAAACAAAACAGTAATACTATTGTAATATCTGGCAATTATTTAATTAAAAAAGCTATTTATCCGGCAGAGGCTTATCGCGATTTGAAGATATTCTATAAAAACCTTACAGAAAAGCTCAATCAAAGCATTGTGATTAGAAAAGAAGAACAGATATAAAAAAAAAGGCGCCCTTTTGAGGGCGCCCTTTTAAGTCTTTATGAAAACAGAGTTTTATTAATTCAATAACTCAGCAAGCTTTTCATCCAAAGCTTCTCCACGTAGGTTTTTAGCAATAATTTTTCCCTCTTTATCTAAAAGTACAGTAAAAGGAATGCCTTGAACTCCGTAAGTTTGGGCAATGTCACCTTTTGCGTCAATAACCTGGTTCCAAACCAATCCATCTTCTTCAACTGCTTTTTTCCATGCTGCAGAATCACGGTCAAGAGATACGCTTAATACATCAAATCCTTTGCTTGCGTAAGCATTAAAAGCCTTAACAACATTAGGGTTTTCGCCTCTACAAGGCTTACACCATGAAGCCCAAAAATCAACTAATACATATTTTCCTTTTAAAGAAGATAGTGAAATAGCTGCCCCATTAATGCTTTCTAGTGTAAAGTCAGGAGCAATTGCACCAACTTCGGTTGCTTTTTTTGCAGCTTCTGCCTTCTCTACGGCTTCTAAAGATTCTTTTAAGTTAGTTACATACATATGGTCGCCCAGGTTGGCTTCAAAATCAGCCACTAAACTTTTAAGCTCGTCAAACTCCATGTCGCGTGCAGCCTGATTGGCAAGGTAAGCACTTACGATGCTTCCGGTGTTATTTTTGATAAACTGTAAAAAGAAAGCTTTTTGCTCTTCCATTAATTCGTTAGCTTCAGTTCTTAAAGCTCCCATTTTATCCTTGTCATTGGCCATCATTGCTTTTTGGAAATCCGCTTGCAATTCTTCCAGCCTTGCTCTTCCCGGTAGCTCTTTCATAAAACCAGCCATTAGTTCATTGGCCTCTGTTCCGGTAATTTCAGCTTCGCTCATTTTATTGATATCAGCAACTTTTATGTTGATATTGGCATTTTCGCCAAAGAACATGATAGGCGCTTTGTTATCATCAACAAATATTAAATAAACCTGAGGTACCTCTTCGCTACCCGTAAAAGTAAATTTTCCTTCAACTATCTGGGCTGTATCAATTGGAGCAGGTCTTCCGTTTTCAAGCTTTTGAAGTACAGCCTGTCCTTCGGTTACTCCTTCAATAGTACCCTCTATGGTATAAGTTTTTTGCTGACAAGCAACAAAAGAAATGGCTAGGATAGCCACTAAAAGTAATTGTTTCATTATTTGATTATTTAAGTGATTTCTATTTATTGATCTTGTTAAAATACATATTTAAAAGTTCTTGTGCCGCAGCAAATGAACTTACCTCATTATCTGTTACTTTCTGTTCAAACGTATTTATTGCTTTTTTTATTTCACTATTGTGATAAAAGCTGGACTGCAGCGCTTCGTTTATGGATTCTAACATCCAGTATTTTGATTGCTCGCTACGGCGCTGTGCAAAATAACCATTTTTATTTGTTTTGTCAGCATACTCCAATACCATATCCCACAATTCTGCAATACCAGTATTTTCTAATGCAGAACAGGTCTTCACTATAGGTGTCCAACCTGATTTTGTTGGAGGAAACAAATGTAAAGCACTTGTATACTCCGCTTTTGCCATGCTTGCTCTTCTTACATTGTTTCCATCGGCTTTATTGATGGCAATGGCATCGGCCATTTCCATAATTCCGCGCTTTATTCCTTGTAGTTCGTCACCAGCTCCGGCCAGCATAATCAACAAAAAGAAATCCACCATTGAGTGGACGGCAGTTTCAGATTGGCCAACTCCAACTGTTTCAATAAAAATAGTATCGAACCCTGCTGCCTCACAAAGAATAATGGTTTCTCTTGTTTTTCTGGCTACACCACCTAGTGATCCTGCAGAGGGGGAAGGGCGTATATAAGCTTTGGGATGCGCTGATAGTTCTTCCATCCTGGTTTTATCTCCCAAAATACTTCCCTTTGAGCGTTCGCTGCTGGGGTCAATAGCCAATACGGCCAGCTTTCCCCCTTTGTTAATAACATGCATACCCAGTGCTTCAATAGTAGTGCTTTTACCTGCTCCGGGAACTCCTGTGATACCTAATCGTAGTGAATTTCCTGCAAAGGGCAGGCATTTTTCTATAATCTGTTGGGCAATTTTCTGGTGATCAGGCCTGGCACTTTCAACCAAGGTTACAGCCTGGCTTAACAATGTAATATCTCCTTCTCTAATCCCTTCAAAAAACTGGTCTACAGTTGGCAGCTTTCTTTTTTTTGCAAGAAAACGTTTTGCTGCCGCTGAATTTACCGTTTGAACCTGCTCTACTCCTTTATTTACAACAAGATTTTTAAAATCGTCATGGTTTTCTATATGATCATCATGCTGCATACTAAATCCTTTCTGTTTATTTGATGCGAATTTACATTTTATAAATGATAAACCCTGAATTAATTAAATTTTATAAAAAAACGGAGTGCCTTTGCTGGCACTCCGTTTTTAGTATTGCGGTGTTTTAATATTCTACTTAACCTCTGATGCAGGAACTTCTACAGTTCCTTGTATTCTTAACAAGATATTGCTTGCCAATGGGTCGTTTGTTATTACTGTTACCGATTTGTTTTGTCTGCCTGTTTTACCACGTGAGTTAAACTCGGCTTTAATTGCTGTCTTCTCACCAGGAGCAATTACTGTTTTGTCAGGCTTGATAGCAGTACAGCCACATGAGGCTTTTACTTTTCTGATAATTAAATCAGATTTGCCCGTATTGGTAATGTAAAAAGTGTGAGATGCTTTTTCTCCTTGCTTGATGGTGCCAAAATCAAATATTTTGTTGTCAACATTAATCTTGGCGGCATTTGCTTTTTGGTCAGCACTCCATTTATTGAAATCTTCCTGGATATTGGCATTTACACTAATCCTGTTTTTGTAGTTTACCTCTCCATTAAAAGTGATAAAGATCTGATCATAAACAAAGCCCCAATCATTTTTCTTTGATGCATCATAAGTGGCAACTAATTTTCCTTTTTCGCCTGGTTTAAGGACTTCAGGTTCTGCCTTTATAATAATGTGATCCGGAACCCTTGTAAATCCGATAGTCAGATCTTTATCCGATGGATTTACGATATCCACCTCTTCAGTTTTACTACCCTTGGGTTCAATCCTGGTAAAGCTGATATGTGATGTTTTCATCCTTAATTCCCCAATTTGTCGGGGATATATATCTTCAATGGTTTTGGGACGGGCTTCTACCTTTCCTGTAATCCTCAATAAGGTGTTTTGAGGTTCTGTGTTTGCTGTAATAGTAATGGTTTTGTTAAAATTTCCAGGACGGTTAGAAGGATCAAAAGTAGCCTTTACAAAGCCGGTGCCTCCGGGAGGAATTGGCTTTTGAGTCCATTCTGGTGAGGTACATCCGCAACTGGCCCTTACATTATGTATTACCAAAGGTTGGCCTCCTGTGTTGGTGAAAGAAAATTGATGGGATACTTTTCCTTTTTCTTCTTTGATTTCTCCAAAATTATGGAGCGTAGTATCGAAAGAAAAGGTTGGTTTGTTATGTTGGGCATTAACAGCCATTATGCATATACATGCAACAAAACCTAAAATTAACTTCTTCATTTTCAGAATTATTTTGCTTATTCAATATTTGTTTTAATCGCTTTTTTATTACGGGTTCAGTATGGTTTTGTTTGGTTTTATGAGTAAAAGTCATACAAATCTAATAAAACAGATGAGTTATAGTACAAAATTTTGGAACATTAACAAGTTGTTAACACCAAAAGAGTGCATACTGATTGTTGACTTCCGTAATCAAATTGTTTACATGGTAATGCTCAAAGTTGGATGTATGTATTTTCTAATGAAACCAGGCTTTTGAGGCAAGGCTAACCGATGTCATTGTAATTAGTTACAATATATAATTATTTTGATTTGTGATCCAACCCAACCTTTTAACCTTAACTTTGTTAGTTATATGCGAAATAATGAAAAAAAGTGTAAAATATTAAACTTTATAATATGCAATACGATTTAGTTGTTATAGGGAGTGGTCCCGGAGGATATGTAGGAGCTATCAGGGCTTCGCAATTGGGTTTAAATGTGGCTGTTGTTGAAAAATCAGAACTTGGTGGAATATGCCTGAACTGGGGTTGTATTCCTACAAAATCGCTGTTAAAAAGTGCATCAGTATTTGAATATCTAAAAGAAGCTGAATCGTATGGCGTTAAAATAGAAGGGGAAACCAAAGCTGATTTTGAAGCCATGGTTCAACGCAGCAGGGGAGTTGCTGATGGGATGAGTAAAGGAATCCAGTTTCTTTTAAAGAAAAACAAAATTGAGGTTATCAATGGTTTTGGAAAATTGATCGACAACAAAACTGTTGAAGTAAAGAAAGAAGATGGCACAAGTGAAACCGTTTCTGCAAAGCATATTTTGTTGGCTACAGGAGCCCGTAGCAAAGAGTTGCCAAACCTGCCTCAGGATGGAGTTAAGGTTATAGGGTACAGAAAGGCTCTTACTCTGGAAAAACAACCAAAATCAATGATAGTAGTTGGATCGGGGGCAATAGGTAGTGAATTTGCCTATTTTTACAATGCCATTGGAACCAAAGTTACCTTGGTTGAATACCTTCCTAATATTGTACCTTTGGAAGATGAAGAGGTTTCCAAACAATTAGGTCGCTCCTTTAAAAAGGCAGGTATCAAAGTAATGACATCTTCTGAAGTTTTGAGTGTTGATACTACTGGAGATGCTGTAAAAGCTATTATTAAGTCAAAAAAGGGAGAAGAAACCTATGAGGCAGATGTTGTACTGTCGGCTGTTGGGATAACTCCCAATATTGAAGGAGTCGGATTGGAAGAAGTAGGGGTTGAGATGGAAAACGGAAAGATCAAGGTTGATGAATTCTATCGGACTTCTGTTGATGGAATCTATGCCATTGGCGATATAGTGCCTGGTCAGGCCTTGGCACATGTAGCTTCTGCTGAAGCCATTACTTGTGTGGAAAAGATTGCAGGTCACACACCTGAGCCAATAAACTATGGCAATATTCCTGGGTGTACCTATACCTCTCCGGAAGTGGCTTCAGTTGGGATGACGGAAGTTGCTGCAAAAGAAGCAGGATATGAATTGAAAATAGGTAAGTTCCCATTTACTGCTTCAGGGAAGGCAAGTGCTGCCGGTCATAAAGATGGATTTGTCAAATTGATTTTCGATGCCAAATATGGTGAGTTGTTGGGTGCCCACCTTATTGGTGCCAATGTAACTGAAATGATTGCAGAGCTTGTGGTTGCCAAGAAGCTTGAAACCACGGGGCATGAGTTAATTAAAGCTATCCATCCCCACCCAACCATGTCAGAGGCGATTATGGAGGCTGCTGCAGCTGCTTATGATGAAGTGATTCATATATAATACCGTATAAGATATTACTTCCCTTTTCTGTTTATTTAGGAAAGGGAAGTATACCATTGCCTTACCATAATTTTATACTTTTCAAACCCTGTTGACATGAGGAATTACAAAGTAAAAAGTTGATCCTTTCTTTTCTACACTTTTAAACCACATATCACCACCCATAATTTGTACCAGGGATTTGGAAATACTAAGTCCCAATCCAACGCCTCCGTGTTGGCCATCATACAGTTGGTCAATCCTACGGAATCTTTCAAAAACGAAACTCCTTAGTTCCTGGGGTATACCAATACCGTAATCTTTAACAAAAAACAAAAAATAGTAATCGTGGCTCAAATTACTATCATCACCTAGTTTTTCAGCAACCTCGTTTTTAGTAATCAAATGGTATCCAATAGTAATAGTGCCTGAAAAAGAATATTTGATTGCATTGCTTACCAGGTTCTGTAATATCTGGTTTAGCCTCATCTTATCTGTATATATAATCTGGGGCTCGTTTTCGTAATTGCTTACACGTATTCCAAGTTTTGGTTTTCGCTGGTGGTCAATTTGGATTGTGTTTTGCTGGGCAAGGCTTTCTAAAAACTCAGGTATATTAACTTCGCTGTAGTTTAATTTTACTTCATTGGAGTCAATTAAGGATAAATCAAGTAGTTCATTCACAAGACTTTCTAATATTTTTGAGCTATCGCTTATACATCTGATATATTCAGCTTCTGCGTTATCTTTATTTTCGAATTCCGCTGCCAGAATATCAGAGAAACCTATGATGGAATTTAAAGGAGTACGGAGCTCGTGGGAAATATTTGCAATAAGTGCTGTTTTCACAGATTCTGATTGGATGGCCTTGTCCCTGGCTTCTTCAAGAATCAGTTTAAAACGTTTTAACTTTCTGTTGCTGACAATGAGGGCTATTATTATCAGCACTACAGCCAAAACAATCATTGAGTTTACAAAGAATAGCTTGCCATACAGGACAATCCATGATTTTTTGGTATTGACAATAGTTGAATTTCTTGGTAATAATGGCTCCTTGATTCCAAATTTGCGAAGCTCAATATCATTAAAATACAATTTAGGTGTTGGGTAAATAATTCGCTGATCTATAAATTCTCCATTAAGAATTTTGATAACCAATTGGGCTGCAACTTCACCATGTTCCCGGCCCATGTTTTTTTCACCGCCCACAATTCCTTTAATGTTTTTAAACTGACTGGAAAATATCGGGATATTACAGGAGTCGCCCAGTAAACGCAAATATTCTTCAAAGGGAATATAGCCACGCTTTGAGAAATAATTGAGGTTAAAAAGAAAAACCATATTGTTATCCGACAATGTAGATAGGTGGTATTTAATTGAATCTGATGGAACATCATAAACTAAATTAAAAACAGGCTCCTCATGCTCCTCTTGGTAAGTCCTGGTTAACTCGGCATATGTTTTACTTGTTACAGTACTGTCTAAATATACTGTAATTGTATCCCTATCCGGGAAAAAACGATGCATTGTATAAAAAATCAGAGGTAAACCCCTAAGCTCGGCAACACCATAAGCACCCAGTTTTTCGACTGGATAATTATCAACATTGGCTAGGCCGGAAAAAACAAAGGGTTTGTTTCGAAAAAGGGAAGAATCTCTATAAGTAAGGTAGAAATCCATCGCATTATTGTCGGATACTACAATAACATCAAAATTAACGGTTTGATATTTTGTGGTGAGGTAGTTGTGGAAATTTATAAACGTGGTTTCGTCTAAAAACCTTTTGGTATCCATAAACTCAAGGAAATAATTAATGTTCCCGGCTGAGTCTAATTTGGATCTTATTCCTTCCACCACTTCGTCGGTCCATGAATATCCCATGTGGTAAGAGTTAATTACCAATACATTTCTTTGGTTGTTGCTGGCCTTTAGTTCAATAAAGCTCCAAAACAACAAAAAGAGAAACAAAGGATGGCTGAATGAGACTTTCATATTTTACACCGCTTTTTTAATCAATATAGCAAAAAAATATGGCTATGTCTAGTATCTGAAAAGTTCAAAATACAATGTGTCATATATTAAATGATTACAGATTATCAATTAGAAAAAAGAAAAAACTTATAGACCAGGCAGGAATAGGATCTGGTAAATTGGGATAATATTCCTGCCTGGTACATGAATTTGCTATTGCAAGGTTCTTTGTTATACTGTTTTTAACACAACCTGAATTAATATTTAAAGCTACTGCCTCCTAAAAATTCGCGGATTATAGAAGTAGGAGGGATGTTTGCATCGTTAATATGCTTAAAATAACTGAAAAAATACAGCAGCCTGTTTGCTTCTGCATATTCCGGTTTGATGTTTTCCACTTCAAGTAAAATTGGTTCTGCATAATGTTTTAGAACGGCAAATTCGTATAGTAAAGCAGTGTTAAACATCACATCAGCTTCTTCCTGGTATGGGAAAATATGTTTTTCTTCCCCCCTTCGTACGCTTTGCCATCTCGAAATGGTTTCGGCAGCTGAATAATTTCGGTAACGGTAATCCCGAACAATCCTCCTGATCAGTCTGTTGTCGGTAGTTGGGATTCTGTTGTGGTCATCAATATTTATTGAGGTTAATGCCGAAGCATAAATCTTAAACTTAAATGAATCAGATATTGAGTGGGTTAATTTAGGGTTCAGACCATGAATTCCCTCGATCACCAAAATTTGATCATCCTCAAGCTGTACTTTTGTTCCATCGTAAAAGCGTGAACCTGTTTCAAATGAAAACCTGGGTATCTCAACCTCTTCACCTTTTAAAAGCCTGCTTAGGTCTTCGTTAAACTGCTCTACATCCAGCGCTTCCAGTGCCTCAAAATCCAATTCTCCGTTTTCATCAAGCGGGGTTTGGTCCCGGTCAACAAAATAATCATCCAAAGAAAGGGTTTGTGGTCTCAAGCCTGCTACCATCAGCTGTATGGCTAAGCGTTTGCTAAAGGTGGTTTTGCCGCTTGAAGATGGACCACTTATCAGAATAATCTTGACTTTGTCCTTTCTGTCGGCTATCATATCTGCAATCTGTGCTATTTTTTTTTCATGTAAAGCCTCCGATACCTTTATGAGTTGTTCTGTACCCCCAATTTGCTGTTGAACATTTAAATCGTTTATATTGGTTACTTTCAATACCCTATTCCAGTTGCTGTATTCCTGGAAAATCTCGAACATCTTCTTTTGGATAATTAACCCCTCCACCTCTTCGGGCATAAACCTCTTGGGGATCTGTAGCAATATCCCATTGTAATATTTGTTAACATCAAATACTTCAAGGTAACCAGTTGAAGGAACCAAATAGCCATAAAATGAAGCAATACTACCGTTTAAGGAGTAATATGATGAATAAGACTGTCCCCTGCTTTCCAATAGTCCTATTTTATCTTCAAAACCATACTGTTTAAAGCGTTTTATAACATTGGGGGTTTCTTTTTCATGATATAGAAACGGAAGATCTTTTTCTATCAGGCTGCGCATGTATTCAACTATGGAATTTACATTATCCACCGTTACTTCATCACATCCCTGAAGTTCGCAATACACTCCTTTTGATACAGAATGTTCTACCCTTAGTTTGACTCCGGGCAATACTTCTTCAATGGCATAATAAAGTAAATAAGAAAGGCTGCGGATATACATGCGCATCCCATCCGGATGGGTAATGTCGATAAACTCGATAGTAAGCGGGTTGAAAACTTCGAATGATAGTTGCTCCAGTTTGTTGTTTACCAAGGCGCCTAAAACTTTACCTCGTAAGGATACTCCCTGGTCTTTGGCAATGTCTTCTAGTGTAATTCCCCTATTGTATTTTTTATATGTGTTGTTATTGATACACCTTATTTTTACTTTTTGTCCCATATTTTCTGATTGTATTAATAAGAACTAAAGTAAGCATTTTTTTTGCATGATGTAATTCTGCAATAGATAGCAATATTCAGCTTTCTATATTTCTTTGATATCGCTTTCCTACCGCTATCCTTTTAGTTCTTCTTTAAGGTACTTTGCTGTATAGCTCTTTTTGTTTTTAGCAACTTGTTCTGGTGTGCCTTCGCAAAGTATTTCTCCACCAAATCTGCCACCTTCCTTGCCAATATCAATAATATAATCTGCCACTTTAATTACATCAAGGTTGTGCTCAATTACAATCACAGTGTTGCCTTTGTCAACCAGCCTGTTTAATACTTCCAGCAAAACCCGGATGTCTTCAAAGTGCAATCCTGTTGTAGGTTCATCCAGTATGTAAATGGTTTTTCCGGTATCTTTCTTGGCGAGTTCGCTTGCCAGTTTTACCCGCTGCGATTCACCTCCGGAGAGAGTGGTTGAGGGTTGTCCTAATGTTATGTAGCCCAAGCCAACCTCTTGCAGTACTTTTAGTTTTCTGGCTATTTGTGGGATGTTCTCAAAAAAATCAACCGCCTGGTTAATAGTCAAGTTTAGTATGTCGCTTATTGATTTACCTTTATACCTAACTTCCAGGGTTTCCCGGTTATAGCGTTTGCCGTGGCATTCAGGGCACTCAACCATTACATCCGGCAGAAAATTCATTTCTATTATCTGAACCCCGCCACCTTTACATGTTTCACATCTTCCGCCAGCCATGTTAAAAGAGAACCTACCCGGTTTGTAGTTTCTGATTTTAGATTCAGGTAGTCCGGTAAATAGCTTCCTTATTTCATCAAATATCTTGGTGTATGTAGCCGGGTTCGACCTTGGTGTTCTTCCAATAGGTGACTGGTCAACATCAACCACTTTATCAATATTTTCTAGTCCATCAATCTTTTTATAGGGGAGGGGGTCTTTTACGGCATTGTATACATGTTGATTTAAGATTGGATATAATGTTTCATTAATCAATGTGGACTTTCCACTACCGGAAACGCCTGAAACACAAATTAATGTACCTAAAGGGAAAGTAGCGGTTATCCCTTTTAAATTATTTCCTGAGGCTTTATGCAGAACCAGGTTTTTACCATTTCCTTTCCGTCTTTTTTCTGGGATTACTATTTTTCTTTTATTGTTGAGGTAATCTGCAGTTAAGGTGTTGTTTTGAATCACTTCTAAAGGAGTTCCCTGGGCAACAATTTCACCCCCATGTCTACCGGCATAAGGTCCCATGTCAATTAAATAGTCGGCCTGGAGCATCATGTCTTTATCATGCTCCACAACCAGAATCGTATTGCCAGTGTCTCTTAACTGTTGGAGAGAATGGATCAGCTTATGGTTATCGCGCTGATGTAAACCAATACTTGGTTCATCCAGGATGTACAGTACATTTACCAGCTGTGATCCAATTTGTGTAGCCAGTCTGATCCGTTGGCTTTCACCACCCGAAAGGGTCATGGCACTCCTGTTTAACGATAGGTAGCCCAGCCCTACATCAAGCAAAAAGCCTAGTCTGCTCCGGATTTCTTTTAGTATTTCAACCGCTATGGCTTTTTGCTTTTGGCTCATATGCATCTCTACATCCTCAAACCATTCTGTCAGCTGACTTAAATCCAGCCCGGAGAGGTCTGCAATATTTTTGTCATTCAGCTTAAAATGTAGTGCTTCTTTGTTAAGTCTTTGGCCATTGCATTCAGGGCATTTAGAGTTGGTAACAAACTGCATGGCCCATTTTTTTGCTTTTTTAGAAGTGTCGTTAGCCTGCTGTTGAAGAATATATTTTATAACCCCTTCAAAACTTATAAAATAATTAGAATTGGTTCCAAGTGGGGTGTTTTTTAGGGTAATAGGTTCGCTTGAGCCATGAAGAATAGTGTCCAGTGCTTCCTCTGGAATATCCCTAATAGGTGTTTTTAAGGTAAAGCCATGCTTTTCGGCAATGGCTTCCATTTGCCAAAAGATAAGGGTATTCTTATATTTTCCTAAAGGCGCAATCCCTCCTGCATGAATGGTTATTAAGTCATCAGGGATTACTTTTTCAATGTCAACATTGTCGATTACCCCAAGCCCTTTACACTTATTACATGCTCCTTGCGGCGAATTAAAAGAGAAGGAGTGGGGGGCGGGCTCGTTATATGAAATCCCGGTTGTAGGGCACATCAGTTTTTGGGAGTAGAACTTGGCCTCATCGGTTTGAGTATCCAGAATCATCATGATTCCTTTCCCGTTTTTCATGGCCAGATCAACAGAGTCGGATAAACGCTTGGTGTCTTTTTCGGAGACCTTTATTCGGTCCACCACCATTTCAATGCTATGGTTTTTATATCTATCCAGTTTGTAACCATGGCTTAACTCAATTACTTCTCCATCTACCCTGGCATGCAAATACCCTTTCTTCCTTATTTGTTCAAAAAGCTCTTTGTAATGACCTTTCCTATTGTGAACCAATGGAGCTAAGATCATCACTTTCTTTCCTTTGAAATTTTCCTGTATGAGCGATAATATTTTTTCGGTAGTATATTTTACCATCTTTTCGCCGGTGTTGTATGAAAAGGCATCAGAGGCCCTGGCAAAAAGGAGTCTTAAAAAATCATATATTTCGGTAATAGTACCAACGGTTGAGCGGGGATTTTTATTGGTTGTTTTTTGCTCAATGGAAATAACAGGGCTTAATCCGGTAATTTTATCAACCTCCGGCCTTTCCATATTGCCCAGGAACTGCCGGGCATAGGCTGAAAATGTTTCAATATACCTTCTTTGTCCTTCTGCATAGATGGTATCAAAAGCCAACGAGGACTTTCCGCTACCACTCAGGCCTGTAACTACAACTAATTTATTCCTTGGGAATTCAACATCTATATTTTGCAGGTTATGTACCCGTGCACCCATGACGGTTACAGCACCTTCTTCCACAAACTCCTCCGATTCGGTCCTTGATGTTACCTTGTTGTTTTCCATATTATAACTTGCCCGTTAAATTGAGAAAACAAATATACAATAGAAAATAGATATTAAATAATGCATGGGTGCTTCACGAAGCAATACTCCAATAAAAGCCGGTTACTAAAAAATTATTGCTTAATGATAAGCGATTGTTTTTCCATTTTCATCTCCTTGTTTTCTATAGAGATAGGTTTTGCAGCCTCATTGTCCTGTGCTAAAGTTTTTTCTTCTTTAATAAGACCTTTGGGCAAAGCTATTTGGTACGTTTTCTTATACCTGTTGGTCAGGTTGTTTTCGCGTAGCCATGGGTTTAAATCTTTAAATTCCTTATAAGAAATTCCATAGTTGGCTGCAAAGTTGGCAATGTTAGCCAGTGTGCTATCTATTTGTATTGTTTGGGTAGCAATGGTTGGATATTTATCATTGTCATCCACATGAAATCCATATTCCACAGGGTGTGAAAGGATTTCTTTAATGGCAAGGATGCGATATACATAACGTCCGGTTTCTTCACCCAGAAGTAAATTGTAATAGCTGTCCGCTTTTTGTCGGTCCAATTGGTTGCTTATTCCCCTTTTGCCGGCATTGTAAGATGCAGCAACCAGGGTCCAGTTGTTATATTTCGCATAAGCCTTTTTTAGATATTTACAAGCTGCCACGGTGGCTTTTTCGAGGTGATATCTTTCATCAACTTCGCTGTTCACCTCCAAACCATATTCTTTTGCAGTTGCAGACATAAACTGCCAGATTCCGGAAGCTCCTGCCGGAGAAACAGATCGGGGCATCAATCCACTTTCAATGACAGCAAGGTATTTAAAATCATCGGGTACACCCTGTTCTTTTAATATGGGTTCAATTATCGGGAAATAACGATTACTTCTTTTAACAAACAACACAGTTTGCGATTGCCAGTAAGTATTGATTAATAATTCACGGTCAAAACTTTCTTTTACCCAATGTTTGTCAACGGGAACCGGTTCTCCGGCAAATGATAGGTCATCCGGTATTTTTAATGAAAATATGGAGTAACTATCTTTAAAGGTAGGCAGCATTGTTTCTGTATTGTTAGTTGCCGGATCTCCGGAATATACAAATAAATTAATGACTAAAAATACAGCTATAATACTGGTTGATAAGGTTAGTATTTTGATATATATACTGGTTTTGTTATTGTTTTCGTTCATTTTCCCCACATTAAAAAATCTCAAATTTACACTACATATCCATCTCAAAGGGTAAAAATACCCTGTATTGGTAAAAGACTCGCTAAAATATTCTTTTTGATTAAAAACTGCAAGTTGTGTTGCTAATAGAAATACGCTTTATATCAAATTTTGTTTTGCAGATAATGGGTAAAAATGCATTTATTTTAAAAAAAACATTTTATGGGCTCCCTTTGTCGCAATAAAAATCCCATATCGCCAGGCAATATGGGATCTTGAAATAATATTAAATGTCTTCTTATATTTGTTCTTCTTCTGATTCTTGCGGCAGTGTTTCGTCCAGTTTATCATCCATTTTACTAATGTCGTATGATTTCAATGGGTTTTTTGATAAGTCTTTATAGGAAGAGCGGTTCTTAAATACATCAACAGCCAAATATACCGACTGGCGGAAAGATTCCTCATCAGCCAGACCTTGTCCCGCAATTTCAAAGGCCGTTCCGTGATCCGGTGACGTTCTGACAATAGGTAGCCCGGCCGTAAAATTAACTCCCGATGAAAACGATATGGTTTTAAAGGGGATTAATCCCTGGTCGTGATACATGGCCAGTACTGCATCAAATTTTGACAGGTTATTGGAACCAAAGAAGCCATCAGCAGGATATGGCCCTAAGGCAACGATGTCCTTTTGCTTTGCTTCTTCAATTGCCGGGATGATAGTTTCGAGCTCTTCTTTTCCAATCAATCCGTTATCACCGGCATGAGGATTTAATCCTAAAACTGCAATCTTAGGTTTTCGAATGGTAAAATCCTCCTTCAGTGTTTTGTTCAGGATTTTTAGTTTTGACAATATTTTCTCTTTTGTTACCGCCTGTGGAACTTCAGCAATGGGTATATGCCCGGTAACCACACCAACCTTTAATACATCACTTACTAATAACATTAGCGATTCCCTCGACTTGAACTCTGTTTGGAGATACTCGGTGTGTCCGGGGAAATTAAAGCTGTCGGACTGGATATTTTTTTTGTGTATAGGAGCTGTTACCAATACATCAATTTTACCTTCTTTTAAGTCGGCCACAGCTGAACTTAATGCTGCATAGGCAGCCTCTCCACCCATTTTGGTTTCTTTTCCCAGTTCAACCCTAACATTGTCATCAACACAGTTAATAATGTTAACCCTTTTGGGATGGGCCTCTGCTGCACTTTTAACATTGTTTAGGCTAAAGTTGGTGATATTTAGTGTCTTGCGATGATATGCAGCCACTTTTGATGAGCCATATATTATAGGTGTACATATATCAAACATCCTTGCGTCGCCCAAAGCTTTAAAAATCACTTCGTATCCGATTCCATTAATATCACCATGGGAAATTCCCAATCTTATTTTATCCGTTTTCATATTCTATAAGTTTGAAGCATGAAGTCTGAAGCATGAAGTAAAATTACTTAAGCTATCAACTTTGGCCTTTAGCCCAAACGCTCTTATTATACCAGAACCTTTAGTTCTTGTTGCTTAAATCACTAATTAATGCGTAAATATCGAAATTTTTACCAAAGAATTACCCTGTTTAGCATACTTTTTCACTCTGGCTTGCTAATTCATGAATTAAACAGGTTGGAGCGTTTTTTCAACAACAGACTTGAAGAAATGGTACAATAGCCTAACGCCAACTCCGGAACCTCCTTTTCCTCGGTAGCTGCTTTCTTTCATGTGAAATGAAGGTCCGGCTATGTCCAGGTGTATCCATGGGAAATCCACAAAGTTTGACAGGAATTTACCGGCTGTTATAGCCCCGGCTTCTCTGCCTCCCAGGTTTTTAATGTCTGCGATATCCGATTTTATCAGTTCATCGTAATCATTCCAAAACGGAAACTTAACAACCCGTTCATGTGTTTTATATCCCTGTTGTTCCAGCTCATCAAAAACTTTATCATCAGCAGTTCCCATTCCAACTGTACCATATTCACCAATTGCCATTACAGCAGAGCCTGTTAAGGTTGCCAGGTCAATTACTAGTTCTGGTTTGTATTTATTGGCGTAACTTAATGCATCGGCTAAAATCAAGCGGCCTTCGGCATCTGTATTCAGCACTTCAACTGTCATGCCGTTATGCATGGTTAATATATCTCCCGGAACTATGGCGTTTTCACCCGGGCGGTTGTCGGTGGCCGGAACCAAACCAATTACATGAACAGGCAAGTTGTTTTTAGCCACAGCACTTAATGTTCCAATTACAGAGGCAGCCCCTCCCATATCACTTTTCATCGTGTCCAGGCTTCCTGGAGGTGTTTTCAGGTTGATTCCTCCTGTGTCAAATACAACTCCCTTTCCAACTAAAACATAAGGCTTTTCATTAACTGCATTTGCCGGCTTCCATTCAATAACCGTAAAGGTTGGTGGATCAATACTTCCTTTATTTACGCCTAACAGGCCTCCGAATTTTAGAGACTCTATCTTGTTCTTGTTAAAAACCTCTACATGAAACCCGTCCGTTTTTGATTGTTCTACAACAAATTCACTTAATTGCACTGCATTAAGCCTGTCTACAGGTTCGTTTACGAGGTTGCGTGTAATGTACACGGCTTCAAGCAGATTGTTTAGTTCGTTTATTTCACACCCCGTAACAGCAGGGCTCGATACACAAATTTCTTTTAGTTCCTCAGTTTTCTGATCTTCTTTTTTGCTTTTATAATAAAGGAAAGAATATGCACTCAAGGCAATGCCTTCACATAAAGCGATAGTTCTTTCTTTACAACCTATCAAATCAACAATGGAAACATTAGTAGCCTCTTCTTTTTTTAGTTCTTTTAGAATCACATTTCCATCCATCCTGATTTTTTCATTTTCATCATTTCCAGAATCTGATGAGAAACGGACAAACACTTGCTGCGATAAGCGGTTAAAGTGAACAAGCGATTTGCTTTTGTCTGTTTTTTTGTTGATATATTTTATTTCTTCGTTGCTAAAATTAAAATCCTTTAATAAGGCAATGTTGTTAACAAGAAAAACAAGGTTGTTTTCCTGTTTTATCTCTATTTCTTTTTTTATAGTTGGTTGCATAATGATAATATTTAGCAGTTTGCCTATCTTTTTATGTGCTTAAGTATTGGCTGTTGTTAAAATTTGGGTGTCACAAACAGACCTGTTTCATAAAGAAAAACATCATAATTACAGAGCAATTACGATTAAATGATTTGTTAAAATATAAACTCCTATTCCAGTTCTTTGTTTAGCGTTCCCTTGTTCTGTTGCCTGAAAAAATCACGGGTAATCACTTTTTTAAGTTCCCGATGAATAATCAGCTCTGTTAATATCTCGCCAAATTCAACATCCTTCATTTCATGTTGATAATGGTTTATATCTTTTTGGCTGATATCAATCCGATATAAAAAATGCATAAAACGCTCCATGCTTTCAGTCATCAGGTTTTCGACGTGATGTTTCATTTGTCCGAACAATTCGTCATAAAACACAGTTGCTTTACCTGAAAATTGAATCTCCAGACCAAACTCCGCAAAATCTTTTTGAATCTGGAAGCCAGTTTCAACAATCAGCTCATTTTTTCGCGAGGCTTTTTGAAGATCTTTTCTTGAGGTTGCTGGAAAATTCATATGTTTTCTAATTAGATCATACTTTTAAGATCGCAAGCCAGGCTTGTTTGTATTAACGTAAAACTACTGTTTGAAACAGATGTTTATTTCTTTTTGTCTTTCTTTTTCAAGTCGTATTCAGGGTTGTAGGACTGGAGGATGGCCTCAAGCTGACGAACCATATTGCGTTTTTTTGGTTTTTCAGGATTGTAAGAATATCCTTCGGTTACAATTACCTTATTCTTTTCTCTGTCCAGATGTGACATGCTAATAAATGGTCCTCCCATCATATCACCCTGCACTTTCCACAAACCTCGCAATACAACAGTGTTGGTGTCATGGGGAGTTTTAATAACCTGGTAGTTAACAGGAAAGATGTGTTCTGTTGTCATATAGGAACCTTCGTGTTCACCGGGAACCTGCTCCTTTAATATCTCATCTCTTTTATTCAATAGATATTCTTTAGAAAAGGATCCTTCTCCAACATAATCAAACTGATAAACCAGCAAACCCAGGCTTGACTTTGCTGTTTCATGCGACATCCATAAAAAATCATCAGATTCTTTTCGTAAGTCAAAATCGCGTGGCACTGTCATATAGAAGCCCCAATCATTTTTTACTTTATCGGTAAGTTTTTGATTAAATGCCTTACTGTAATATTTAGATAAACGTTCCCTTTCGGCCTTTGTAAAAAAGCCCACAAGTTTAAGTTCATTCTCCACAACCATTTGCTCAAAGCTTTCAATTGTTTTGGCATAGATCCTAACCAAAGCCTGTTGTTTTGCCCATGTGCCCCTGTAAAACTTAATGCCTTCTTCGGTAACTCCTTCTCCAACTTCAACTGTGATCAGGTTTCGATAGGTTTTCATAAAATCAGATAGAGCTCTGAAGGGGATTACTGAAACATCAAACATGGGTTCTTCTTGTGGTAATCCAATCATTGGCTGAACCATCATGTCCCATAATTTTTTTCCGGCCTCAGTATTTTTTACTTTGTCGTTCATTACAATCACCATAACGCCGGCCGCACCTGATGGAGTGGGTTTGTTTGAGTCAGGAGTTGTTTTGCATCCGGAAATTACATAGGCAATAATTAATATCAGTACTATAGATTTCTTCATGGTTTTAATATTTTTCAATTTTTCAAATGGTTAGTTTAATTATATAAGGATTACTTTTCAACCAGGTAGTCCACTTCATCCCGAACAAAGAAAAACCTGTTATAATCTTTAGATTTCCATATTACAAGTTTTTGTCCCGGATGCAGATTTTTTGTTTTCAAACTATTCCATTTCATAATATCTTCAATAGTACATTCATAATTAATGGCTATTTTATGAAAGTACTCACCTTTCTCAACATAATGATAAACCTTTTCTAGATTAGAAGGTTCATTGACATTATTTTGAACCTGCTCCCTGCCATAAATTGCAGGCTCGTTTTTAACAAACTGTTCTATGCTTTTTTTAGGAAGAAATATACTTACAGGTTTTGATTTAACAGCAATAACCCCCTTTGTATATGTAGGATTCAGAAAGCTCACTTCTTCAATTGTGGTACCAGAGGCATTTGCAATTTGTTGGAAAGACAATGTTTGGTGAATTACTACTGTGTCTGTTTCATGAAAACTATATTTGGCAGGCAATTCTTCAATGTCGTAATTTTCGGAATAAACCATTGAATACATGGCTCCAATAAAAGCAGGAACATATCCTTTTACCTGGTTTGGTAAATAAGGTCTTAAATCCCAGTAGTTTCTTTTGCCGCCGGAACGTTCAATAGCATTTTTAACCATCCCAACACCCCCATTATATGCAGCCAGCGCTAATTGCCAGTCGTTAAAATTTCGGAACAGGTACTCCAGATATTTACATGCAGCCTCCGTTGATTGTATGGGATCACACCTTTCATCTACATAGGTTGATACATTTAAATCGAACATGGTTCCTGCATGGTATAAAAACTGCCAAAGGCCTTTGGCTCCTGAGCTTGATTTTGCCCTTGGATCCAGGGCTGATTCAATTACTGCCAGGTACTTAAGTTCCATTGGAAGGTTGTATTTGTCAAGATATTCCTCAAAAAGAGGGAAATATAATTTTGATCGGCTGATGATATTGGCCAGGTGTTCCCTGCGTTTTACAGTGTATACATCGATATATGCCTGTACCGATTCGTTATAATCAAGCTGGATAGGCGTTTGGTAATTTAAGGCTTCAATACGTTTTTTAACCATCCACTCCGGAAACTGAGGGATGGATTTTTCCTGGGCATAACCACTTATACCACATAAAAGCAAAATAGCAAGTAATAATATTTTAGGATTAAGCATGGGCATAGTTACCTCAAATTAAACGTCATGTTTCCAATGTGATGACCATCGGCAAAAAGATCAGCTACATAATCACCCGAGGTAAGTTCACCTGCATCAACTTTGTAATATAAACATACATCCAATTCATCGCCACCATATTCTACAATCCTGCTTGCAGAAAAGTTAATTTCCTTATTTTCATGTTTAAACAAGTCTTGCTTTGAATGGTATAAAAGAGCCCCGTCAGGACGGAGCAAACGCAGGTAAACTAATTTTTCGCCAACTTCGGCTGTTATGTTTTTTTGAATAGTGAAGCAAATCCTGATTTTAGAAACCCTTGAAGCCCTGGTCGTACTTCTGTCTTTTGAATTTAATCCTGATGCCTCCATATTGTATGTTTCGAGTTTAGAGGCAATGTCTACTTTCTCTTCCAGGTTTTCTTTTTCTTTTTCCAGTTCTTTGTAGGAGGACTGTATGGTAGTTACTTTTCTACGAAATTGCTGATTTTCCTGCTCCAGTGCTTTGTTGGTCTGGTTTAAGGAATCGATTTGAACAACATAGTTTTTGAGCACTTTACGAAGCGAAGTCAGCTCTTTTTTATATTCCCTTATTTTAGATGAATTAGTTGCTTTTATGGTATGAATCTCTTCAATGAGCTGGGAAATTTTTTCGCGCTCCTTTTCCAACATCAAATTCAACGTGTCACTACTGGTTTTTAATGAGTCATAATCCAATGCCAGTGTTTCAAACTCCATGGTGAGCATATCCTTTTCCTCAACCATTTCATCTACCAGCATTTGCATCTCACTTTTATTTTTAAAATATAAAAACCCAAGAATGATAAGCAAAACGGCCGATATACTCCCGACAATTATGGCTGTTTTATGTGATTTTTGTGGATGTATGTTGTCTTGATTACTCATAATTTTTCAATAATTTTTCTAATCAGCGACAAATTTATCATTTTTTGGCATTCTTCATGTAATAACATGGGGTGGATTTAAATTTTATAAGGCGATTTTTAAATTGTTTTTTAGATAATTGATTTAAATTTGCCATCAATTAAAAACTGAAATTTTTATAGATGCAAAAATATATTCTAGGAGCTTTCGTATTGATTTTGATAGTATACTCATGTGCAAACCCTGGTTATCCAACTGGCGGGCCCAAAGATGAAACTCCTCCGGTAATTAAAAAGTCGGTTCCGGTTAATGGTCAGATGAACTATAAGAAAAAAGAGGTGATGATTGAATTTGATGAGATCATCAAACTTAATGAGGTAAACCAAAAGTTGGTTGTTTCTCCACCATTAAAAGAGCGCCCTAAAATAGAATCCAGAGCCCAGAAACTATTTATCAATTTTGAGGAAGAGCTACAGGAAAATACCACCTATACGCTTGATTTTGCCGATGCCATCGAAGATAATAATGAAGGAAACCCTATAGAGTCCTTTGTGTTTTCTTTTTCCACGGGGGAGGTTGTTGATTCGTTTGCCATTATGGGAAATCTTTGGGATAGCTTTGACCTTTCTCCAATCCATGGGGCACTGATTTTAGCGCACAAAAACCTGAATGATACAGCATTCACGCATGATGTGCCTGTTCGCCTTGGCAAATCCGATGAGGAGGGGCATTTTGCCATCAGAAACCTGAGCCCCGGTGAATACAGGATTTATGCCATTGAAGACGCTAACAGAAACTATATGTTTGACCAGCCCGGTGAGGCTATTGCCTGGTTTGATACGATTGTTTCTCCATCTATGAAGTATGTTGCAATGCCAGATACTTTAGAAAATGATTCGGTTGTATTTAAGGATGAATTGGTTCATACACCTAACGACCTTAAATTATTCATGTTTGAAGAAAAATCTAAACAGCAATACTTTATTAGCGAAGAAAGGAAAGATTCCAACATCGTTTCATTTATGTTTAACCTGCCGGTAGAAAATTTTTCGGTGGAGCCCATAAATACAAATTATAAAGATAACTGGGCAATATTTGAACCTTCGATAAATAATGATACGGTTAAAATTTGGCTAACCGATAGTGTTTTATATAAGAATGATACCCTGGATATGGCTTTTTCGTATCTGGGATTGGATACTTTGCAAAATCCAATACAAATCCAGGATACACTGACTCTATATTATTTTGCCCCTCCCCAAAAGGAGAGTAAAAGAAAGAAAAAGAAAGGGGAACCTGTTGCTGCCAAAACGCTTAAAATGGAAAAGTCATCTTCTAATGTAGATGTTTATGAAAGCTTTAACTTTGTAATGCCAACACCTGTAAAACAAATTGACTGGAGCAGGGTTAAACTCTTTGAAATGGTAGATACATTAATGAATGAAATAGAATATAAACATTATCAGGATTCCATTCATATAAGAAGATATAGTATCAATACAAAAACAAAATGGACTCCGGGAGGGCAATATTTATTAACAGTAGATTCTGCTGCCATAAATGATGTTTATAACCTGTATTGTGATTCCATAGGGAAGCAATTTTCAGTAAAATCACTGGATAGCTATGGTACCATGTTAATTAACATGATTAATCCCGGAAAAAATTGGTTAGTTCAGTTATGGGGAAAAGGTGATGAACCTATCGCTCAAAAATATGTTCCTGAATCAGGTAAGTTTGGTTTTCAATATATAAATGCAGGTTCTTATGAACTGAAACTGATCATTGACCGAAACAGGAATGGAAAATGGGATACCGGAGAGTATTCTACCAAGCAACAACCTGAGCAAGTTTATTTTTATCCGGGTAAAATTGACCTAAGGGAAAACTGGGAAAAGCAGGTGGAATGGGATTTAAGGGATTTTGATATTTATGATTATGTATCAAAAAACAGGAAAGCTAAAAAGAGGGAATAGAGAACAGGTAACAATTATCAGTGATCAATGACAATTATTGAATGATTTTTGTATGTGATTGGTAATAATAGTTAAGATGGTTTTGATAAACTTTCAACTTTCAACTTTCAACTTTTAACTTTCAACTTTTAACTTTCAACTTTTAACTTTCAACTTTTAACTTTCAACTTTTAACTTTGTAACTATTAAAGATATGTCAGTACTTGTAAATTTTGCAATGTTTCCTACAGATAAAGGAACAAGTAAAAGTGAATCGGTGAGCAAGGTAATTGAGTTCGTAAGAAACTCAGGTCTTAGCTATAAATTGAGTCCTATGGCCACTACCTTTGAAGCAGAAAATATGGAGCAGGCCATGGAAATTATTAACGGTGCCTATAAAATTCTGGAACCATATCACGAAAGGGTTTACTCCACCATTACAATTGATGCCAGAAAAGGAGATATGGGAAGGATGTCAAGCAAGATTGAATCGGTAGAAAAAAAGATTGGCAAAGTAAATTCTTAACTAAGCAGCTGTTTTCAATCAATGCAGGGTACCATCTGATGTTAATGATATTTGTAAAAAATAAATACGCAAGGAAAACAATGAAACACCTATTTGTTTTCCTTTTAATTTGGTTGTGCAGTAATCGTGCCTACTCCCAATGTAATATCAATAATTTTTCTTTTCAGTCTGGCGAAACTGTTACTTACCATGCATATTATAACTGGCATTTTTTATGGTTAAATGCAGGTATTGTTCACTTTAAGGTGGAAAACAAAACTTATGATGATAAGGATTCCTGGTTTTTTTCGGCTTATGGAAGAACGTATAGTGGTTACGATCACTTTATGAAAGTACGTGATACATTTGAGGTTTATGTGGACAAGCAAGATTTTAATCCTTTGTTTTTTAACAGAGTAACCAAAGAGGGCAGTACCGAATCGCACCACAAGTATTACTTTAACCACAATACAAATCAGATTCAAACACAAATCAAACGAGGCGAAGAGTCATCTTTTAAAGACAGTACCCTGCAACTACAGGATTGTACCAACGACTTGCTTACCATGGTTTATAAAGCCAGGAATCTTAATTTTTCGCAGTATGAATCAGGAGATAAGATTCCAATCAGAATGATTGTGGATGGGAAAATACATGATTTATACATCAGGTATCTGGGTAAAGAAACAGTAAAAAATAGGGACGGAAGAAGGTTCCGGTGCCTGAAGTTTTCTCCCCTTCTGGTGCCTGGTACCATCTTTGAATCGGGCGAGGACATGACGGTTTGGGTAACCGATGACCAATGCCGGATACCCATTGTTGTAGAGGCTAAAGTTCTTATTGGTTCCGTGAAAGCCGTTTTTGTAGATGTGGCAGGCTTGAGGAATGAGATGAGTGCAGAGGTTTTTGAGTGAAGAAGGAAGTGGGAACTCTTTTTAACTCTATCTTGGATAAACCAGAAGAGTTTCAATACCCAAGAATCAAGATTTTTTACTTTTTGCAGTTTCTGATATTCTGCCAAAAAAACATGAAAATTACAGTTTAGGCACTAAAGCCAAAATCGTTACCTTTAAGGGAAATACCCCTTTATGAAATTAAGTACCTACATACTAAGAAGATTAAATGATTTTGAGAGCAACCTTAATGTTACCCTAATAAACAAAAATGAAGAAGCGATACATGATTTACGGGTTGCTTTGAAAAAAGTGTTTGCTGTTAAAAAGATTCTTAAATTTTTGGTTAGAGATTACAAATTATCCTTTGCTCCCCGTTTTGAAGATTTAAGGTTTGTTTTTAAGATTTCAGGAAGAATCAGGGATTGCCAGTTGATGATAGGTGCGTCAAAGGAAAGGCTTCCTCAAAAGCAATATTATAGTTTTAGGAGAACATGTAATACAGAAATCAACCATGCTTATTCTGAACTGACAAGCTACCTCGCAAACTATTCCGTAAAAAATATAAAGAGAGAAGTTATTATTGTATTCAGGGCTATTGATCTGTTGCGACCGGAATATGTTATCTTTAAAATCAAGGATTATGTTGCCTCTAATGAAAATCTGATACAACAAGAATTTAATTCAGAAACCTGCGACTACCACAAAATCAGGAGGTGGGTGAAAGAACAATACTACCTGTTGGTATTATTGGAAGAAGTATTTAATGATAAGATTGAGGAGCAACTTAAAATTTTCAAAAAAGAAACCGGAAGTATACTTGGAAACTGGCATGATTTAAATGTGCTGCATCACCATCTCTCCGGTTCGCGAATAAAGATAGATCAGCAGGTTCTGATGGATATCCACAGGGAGGCGCAAGATTTGATTGAAGTGATGAGGGGATCATAAAGAAAGGATTGATAAGTAATCGGTAATAACTCTATTACACTACAGGAATTCACTTACGTAAAAAAACTATCTTTGCACCGAACAAAACATACCAATATGGATTTTAAGCAGCAAATAAAAGACTTAACTCAAAAATATTACCCTGAGATTGTTGAAATCAGACGACACCTGCATGAAAACCCTGAATTGTCATTTGAAGAATATAATACATCAAAATATATCTGTTCAAAGCTTGATGAGATGGGGATTCCATACAAAGCTGGTTTTGTAAAAACAGGAATTATTGGGACCATAAAAGGCAAAAATCCGGATAAAAAAGTAATTGCGTTGCGTGCTGACATGGATGCTTTACCGATTATAGAAAGTGATGCAAATCCTTTTAAATCATGTAATACAGGAGTGATGCATGCCTGTGGCCATGATGCTCATTCTGCTTCGTTGTTAGGGACTGCAAAAATATTAAACGAGCTTAAAGATCAATGGGAAGGAACTATTTTGTTGATATTTCAACCGGGAGAAGAGAAATTCCCCGGAGGGGCTAAACTTATGATGGAAGAAGGGGCACTGGATAACCCTAAACCGGAAATCATTATAGGAGCGCATGTTTTGCCTGATATGGAAACAGGTCATGTTGGTTTTAAAGAAGGAATGTATATGGCATCCGGTGATGAGATTTACCTTACGGTAAAAGGAAAAGGGGGGCATGCAGCCATGCCGCATACCCTTAACGACAATGTACTGATCGCAGCAAATATTATTGTTTCGTTGCAGCAGGTTGTTGCCCGGATGGTTCCTGCAAATATACCTACCGTGTTATCATTTGGCCGTTTTATTGCCGAGGGGGCTACCAATATCATTCCCGAAAAGGTTGAAATTGCCGGTACACTGCGTACCATGAACGAAGAGTGGCGTGCAAAAATAAAGAAGCATATCCGTAAAATTGCTACAGGAATGGCCGAAAGTATGGGTGTTAGTTGTGAAGTGAAAATTAACGACGGTTATCCGGTTGTTACAAACTCGGAGTTAGTTACAGAAATTGCCCATAATGCAGCATGTAACTATCTGGGACACGATAAAGTGCATAAAATGGATATACGTATGACTGCTGAAGATTTTGGTTACTATACACAGGAGTATCCTTGCACATTTTATCGCTTTGGAGTGAAGCAAGTGAACAATACGCCAACAGGAGGGTTACATACCCCGTCGTTTAATCTAAATGAATCATCTTTAGAAACTTCCGTAGGGGCAATGGCATATATTGCACTTGATATACTTGCACATTAACTTGTTTAAGGCATTATAAAACTGCTCTAAAGCAGTTATTTAAAAACAATTCAAATAAAGGTAAAACGCTATTTTTTATTTCCATATAAAAAAAAAGAAAATAATTTTGCTTTCGTAATACTAATAAAAACAATAAAAAAATGGCTTACGTTATAAACGAAGATTGTATTGCATGTGGAACATGCATTGACGAATGTCCTGTAGATGCTATTGCAGAAGGAGATATCTATAAAATTGATCCAGAAGCTTGTACTGACTGTGGTACTTGTGCTGATGTTTGTCCTACAGAGGCTATCCATCCTGCATAAGTTGCAGCTGCAAAAGATATTAAACCCTGCTTACAAGGTAAGTGGGGTTTTTTATTGCCTTAAATAGGCAATGTTTAATGGCTGATGGTTGTATCATCAGCGACTATGGCCATTGCTTCCTGAAACTACAATAGCTTTAATGCTTCTAAAGCTGCATCATCGCCAGGGTTGAATAATAGTACCTTGTGATATAACACTTTAGCTTCGCGTACTTTTTTTAAATGAAAGCTAGTGTGCGCCAACATAATTAATCCATCGTAATCAAAAGGAAACAGGTCTACTACTTTGCTAAAATATTTCTCTGCTTTTTCATATTGTTCTTGGTAAAAATATACACTTCCCAGTTTGTATAAGGCAATAGTGTTTCCTGGGGCAATAGTGAGTATGTCGTTATATGCTTCAATTAATTTTTCCGTATTTTTTAAAGCAAAAAGGGGATAAGTTAACCCGAATTTGGGCTCAATTGCAAAAGGCTTTAGGGTTATGGCAATATTGTAATGGATTATAGATTCCTGTTGGTTGCCTGATAGGTAATAAAGCCATCCTAAACGTAGGTTGATTTCGTATGATTCTTTGTCATACACTTCTTTTAGAGCATAGATGGCAGCTCCGTATTCCTTAGCTGTTTCTTTTTCATAACTAATACCAAAAGCTTTGCTCTGTTTGGTATAATTGGCATCCTGGGCATATGTTTGCATGCTTGATAAACATATGGTTATTGCTAATAATGTGTTTTTTAAAAGTTCCATAATAAACCTCCAGTAATGTTAAAGTTAGAGTATGTTTGTTTGTTGCTGCGATTCATCGGTGTATCGATGGGCTCAAATTCGGAAACAGACTGATATAAACCGGTATTTAAAATTAAGGATAACTTTGAATTCTTTATAAAGAAAATGTTGTTAATATTTATAACATTTCCGGCACCTTCAAGTCCATTCCACATGCCTCCGCTAATAGGATTGTAAAAGTTGGTAAATCTTGGAAATATTCCAGAAAGCTCAGCCCACCAATAATTTGAAATTTTGAATCCCAGGGTATGCTGGTGAATAAAATCGGATTCGTTCTGGTTTTCGTATTCCTGATTTTTAAAAAAAGTATTCAGGTTATAATACAAATTGAGGTTTCCGAATGGGTAATAGGTGGCATGAATTCCCAGTTGTTTTTGATTTATTTTGTTAATCTTGCCCAGTACATAAGATGTTCCAAGTTTAAAGTTACCAATGTCACCACTAAGTATTGCTCCATACATGGAGTAAGAATCTTTAAAATCATCTAAGCCCACATCTGATAAGGGAATTTTAATACTTACATAATTATAAATCGGTGTAATTGTAATCCCTTTCGCCGGGTTAATTTGAAATTGTAAGTTATAGTCCCATTGATTTAAATCCTGGTTTTCTGATTCGTATACCTGGTTGTCGAGAATAGAAAAGTTGTGTTCATTTTTTTGCAGGTATGATATGTTGTGGTAAACCGTGATATGTCGTCCCAGAGAATGTGATAAATACATCGATGAGATATTGTAATTGTTGGTAGTTTTCTGAATTCCATCAGTACTTACCTGAATCCCGTTTCCAACTTTTTGTTGTGTGTTGCTGGCAGTAGCATTATTGTATGTAAAGAAAAATCCAAAAGATTTAATGCCCGGTGAAAATTTGCTGTAGAGCTGCGGGTTATTTAAAGAATCAATTTGATTCGACAAGGCCAATGCATCATACTTTCGTCCCGAAAACTGATAGGAGTATAGTAGGTATGCAAGAGCATAGGCATCCTGGGGATTTTCCTTAAAGGCTTTTTGGTAATGGGGGATCGCTTTGCGATAATTTTGCTTCATGTAGTTGGCATATCCTATTCTCATCCGTAAATAATAAAAGTCAATACCATGTTCCAGGGCTTTGGTTCCTGATTTAATTAGGTTGTCCCAATCTCCTTTTAAGTATTGGGCATACGTTAGTGAATCCACTTCTGCAGCGGTCATTTTCGCCTGAGAAAAAAGGGATGTGCAAAACAGAGCTGCAAATAATACCGAAACAATATTTTTAAGCTTCATGGTTTTCTTTTCTAATGATGACTCTTAATTGTTCTCCTGACATAATTGAAAATTTCTTTATTCCCAAAGTATCGATCTTGATTGAGTAATTGGTCTGGTTTATTTTCTTTTTGAATATGTAGTTTTGATATGAAGAGTTTAATTCAATTTCTGTCGGGTTTAACAAATCGTTGCTTGATGAATAATTTACGCGGAATGATGATGTAGCCCATTGTATAAAGGGACTTGTGAAATCGTGGAGCCACAAAATTTTTCGTGGGAATATTTGGTGCAAGGGGATATAATCTTTAAGGATGTAATCAGGGTAAAAACATTTCTGCACCTTAAAACAGCCTATAAAAAAATCATGAAGTAAATTATTTTTTTTGCCTTCAAAATGCGTAAAATAAAACAGATCACCCTTGCAATCGAAATAGGCTTTTGCTTTTGTTTTTCTGCACTCTAAATAGGTGAGGTTGATAGAGTTTATTTTTACATTCCAAACCAAATCGATTTTTTTATTGTTGTTTATGGTCTCAAATTCGAGTGTTTGTCCCGGAATAAAATTGAAGGCAGAGGCTAATAAGTGATTGGTTTCGCTATTGGCGATAGTTTCGCCATGCTGGGGCACTTGTAATGATTTTAATGAGGCGTTTTCGCCTTCGCCAACCATATAGTTGCTAAACGGCATGAGCAAAGTGCCAGAACCAATATAAGGCGTGGCCTGCACTTGGAAGTGCAAGTGGGGATATGGTGAGCGGCCTGAATTACCACACTTTGCCAAAATCTGTCCAGTACTTACATTATCACCTTTTTTTACTTTAATAGAATCCTTTTTTAAGTGGCTCAATTTTGAATAAGTTTCATCATCGTGTTTGATAATGATGGTGTTTCCCCAGTTGTGTTCCAGGTTAATATTGCCTATAATGTTGTCATCTACATAGTTTACCACCTCCTCAATTGTACCATCAGCCGGAGCAGTTATCGGTTTGTTAAAACAATAATAGTCTTCAACATAATTGCCTTCACCTCTAAATTGTTTCCCTTCTATGTTGGTTATTACAAAATCCCATGCATGACGCCATTGGTTTTGGTGTGTATAATCCCCGTCATGTCCTTGCGAAACAGTCCATTTTCCCATGAAAGGAAGTTTTAGGGGAATGTAATCCAAATGTTTGTAACGCTGCTTGTTGTTGACAAAGGTGTACAGGTTTTTTTCAGGAGAATTGTATTGAAAATATACCTCTGTGAGCTTTTCGGAATAAGTCATCCTGAATTTAAGTACGTATAAAAACAGCAAAACAACAGCGTTAAAGGGAAGTGAATATATGGCCAGGTGGTAATAGTAGAAAATGGTACTCAGGCTTATGGAAAGTATTGCCACTAAAGGAACCAATAAAACAACACTGATAAAGGATCGCGCTGAAGGAATAAGGAAAAATCCGCCAATGGCTATGGATGTCAGTATATAATTAAAACCAATGTAACTATATTCTATCATAGTAATATTGGCATCAATCATATTGTAAAACCCAAAAGCAATTGAAAAACCCAAAATAGATAACACAAAAGCAATACGGCTAAATAACAATAGTCCTACAGCGATAATGAAACCAGACAATACATTATATTGAAACAATATGGCGCTTAGTGAAATAAAATATGATTTGATTATGGAAGGGATTTCTGCCTGGTTAAAGAATTCATATACTTTAACCAGAGAGTGCCCTCCAACCACATACAGTTCATTCATATAATAAATTCCCCTTTCACTGATACCCAGTGCCTCAAAATGTTTTGCTGCAATTGTAAAAGTCCACATCCCTAATAAAAAAGGTACACTTAGATAGGGGAGGTGATATTTTCCTATTACACCTTGTAAAGAAACCGAAACCAATAAAGTGAAAATAGCAGATAGAATAATAATAAATACCAGGTGCCAGCTTAGAGTATAATAAATGCCCAAGCCCAGTCCCACCAACAAACCATTAAAACCAAATAATCCCTTGGCAATAGTGGGCTTGTTGAGGTTTAGTGAAAATGCTGCTAAAGAAGTGGTGATAACAGCTAAAGCGCCCATTAAACCAGTGTAGATATCAATAAATGACACCAGCATAATTAAAATAGCAAATGATTTATGAGTAGAGAAAAATATCTGGGAGTAGCTGTTTAGTATGCTATCCCAAAAGTGCACCCTGTTTTCTCTGATATTTATTATTATTTGATTCATTTTTGTATATAATTGGCTTTTAGCTGTTAGTCTTTAGTAAAAAGAAGAAGTTACAAGGTATAAGTATCATGTATCAAGATTGCTTAAATCTTGTAAATCCTAAAATGTAGCGTCCTAATTACTAATCGTTATTTGCTACAAGCTACTTTAGCATCTCCACCAGATCCCTGGTCGCCATATCGTGTTCTTCGGCAATAGATCTTAATGTTTGATCTTTAGTAGCATTGATATGATGACTTTCTAAAATATTGATCAGGTCCTGAATGTCTTTGTTGTAATCAACAGCCAATTGTTCCAGAGTCTTCCTGCCCATGCCGGCACCAGCTTTGCCACTTATGTTAGTTCCCTGTTTTAAATTGCTATTACCGTTTACTATTTTATTGTAAATATCCATAGGAGGCATGTCGTTATGCTTACCAATTTCGGTTAGGCTTTCTGTAGTACTGTTGTATTTTATATTGCTATGCTTTAGTTTGTTTTCAATTTGTTCAAGGCTAATATGTTCAAGTTTTATAGCGAGCTGTTCAAGAGAGAGCAGTTCAGTGTGTGGGGCAGGAGGTTCAGAATCTGTTGTTTCCCAGGTTTCTTTAAAATATTCGCTTAATTCAATCACGGAACTAAAAGGTGGAACGGCATATATGGTTCCCGTTAAAACGATTAGCGAAACTATAGTTGATGTAGCCAACTCTTTCTTTTTGTTTATTCCTGCAGAAGTTTTTGATTTGATGTATGATATAAAAACTTTCCAGTTTATTGAGAATAGGTGGAAAATAGAAAGGATGACAAACATTAAGGAGAATGTGATGTGTATGGCTTGCCATTCTTCTTTTGTTAATGCCCATATTTTCCAGTTTGTCCAATGCGCTATTCTTCCGGGGGGAGCAATGTAAAGCACAATTCCGGTTACAAAAATGGCAATAAACGCAATGGCTAGTCCAAAACTTATAAAACTCCTCCAGTTAAATTTATTGTTGTTCATGATTTTTTTGTTTAATTATTGTAAGTAAGTCGCAAAGCATCTAATTCCATCTTTCCTCTCATTGCTCACGCCTTACGCCTTACCTCTTTTTTAATGTAAGTTCTTTGTTTTGTTGTCCTGTTAATTGATCAATGATCATTGTTAACTGATTTTAGGTGTTCCGGCACCCTGTCTAACTGATTCATGGTTTCGGAGGTTTCCTCCTCTCTGACAATATGGGTATTGCCTTTTGTGTCAATCATTACCACCTTGGGTCGATAATTAATAAACTGCAACCATTGTGTCATGTTATATGCTCCTATTCTGTTGATGACAACATGTTCGCCTTTTTCCATTACCGGGAAATTGATGGCTTCACGGATAATATCAATATTCATACAAAGCGGACCGTAAATAGTAGTGTTCTCCATGTCGAGCTGTGTGTGTTGGGCCGGAACAATATTGTGTTCATACCAGAATGAAGTAAACAGCAGGTTGATGCCTATATCAATGATCAAAGCCTTCCTTCCATCAGGCAGTCTTTTATTGGCAATTACAGAACCTAATAAAAAACCTGCATCATCAATTAAAGCTCTTCCTGTTTCCAGAAATAAGGTTGGCATATGGTCATAAGGAATATCTGAATTATGAAGGGCTTCTGTTATATGTTCTGCATAATCATCAAAGCCAGGGCAAGTGTCAGTTCCTGGTAAGTAAGCTCCTTTTAGCGTGTTTTTAGAGGCAAAACCACCACCCATATCAATATACTGAATGTGATGATTGTATTTATGGTGAATTCTTACCGTTAGCTGTGCTAATTTGGTTGTAGCAATACCATAGGCCTGGGGTGAAATTATATAGGTTCCGATATGGGTGTGTAGTCCCTGTAATTCAAATCCGGGGGTTTGCATAATTTTGTTGATGGCATTCCAGGCTTCGCCGTTTTCAAAGTTGAATCCAAAGCGGAACCATTGTGGATAAATGCCGGCATCTAAATTGATCCTGATGGCAACTTTAGCCTTCTTGTCAGAGTTTTTTACAATGGATGCTATTTCATAAAACTCATCCAGATGATCAATGTGTATCAGTGAGCCATTATCAATTGCTACAGTCAGGTCTTTACGTGTTTTATCGGGGCCGTTGAAAATGATTTTTTCTCCCGGAACACCATTGGCAATCGCTTTTTCGTATTCGAACCCGGAAACCACCTCAGCCCAGGATCCTTCCTGGTGGAAAACCTGGCAAACAGCATTTAAATAGTTGGTTTTGTACGACCAGGCAAACTGAACTTTGGGATACCTGGTTTTGAATGCATCAACAGCCTTTTTATAGGTGTTTCTGATGGTTTTTTCGGATAGTACATATAAAGGTGATCCATATTGTTGAACCAGGTCTCTAACTGTAACATCATCAATTTGGGTAATCGGTTGAATTCTCGATTTCATCCCGAATTTATCTGGCACACCGGCATTGATCCTGTTGATAACCGGTTTTTCGTATGGTATTTTTTGCATTGTTTTTTTGATTTTGATTTACATGATGCTTTGTACTATTAATAGTCCAAAGAATTTTGTTCTCCAATCTATATCTTCCCCTGAATTGAAATTTTTTCCAGGTCGGCCATATCTCCAATTAAATCGTAAGAATACCGTATAAATATTTTCCCTATTTCATAGTTAAACATGGGTTTTACTTCTTTTCCCATGGCTAGTAAGGCAAGGGCTTCGGGGATATTTTGGCCTGCTCCAACGGCCAGGTAAACCCAAGCCGGAATCCTGGGGTTGATTTCTATCAGGTAGTATTTGTCATCGTTGGTTCTGATCATTTCTAGTTCCATGCCTCCTTTCCAGGCAGAGTCTTTGATCAGGTTGCGGGTGATGGTTAATAGTTTATCGTCATTTAATGTCACTCCTCCCCAGGCTTTACCTTTGTCGGTTATATATTGCTTTCGCATTGGAATGGCGGCAATAGTATTGCCCTTTCCATCGCCAAGGGCTACCACGTTAACCTCAGTTCCCTTTACATACTCCTGGATAATGACAGGAAGCCCCCATTTGGCACTGATTTTATTAAAATGAGAGATTACTTCCTCCTTACTATAAGCAACATATGCGTCATAAAACTTACCCTTAACCAATATGGGATAATCAAATTCCTCTTTAAGATGGTTTATTTCATGGTATGATGTTATAGTAGTTCCTTTGGGCACATTAATGTTGTATTTCTTACCATAGTTTTCCAGGTTTCCTTTGTTTCTTTCATCAAGCTGCTGAAAACTTGGTAAATAAGTTTTTATATTGTGCTTTTGTAGTATGCTTTCAAGTTTTATAAAAGTATATAGTTCAGCATCCAGGTTTGGAATAATCAAATCAATGTGCTCCTCCTGGTGGATTTCTAAAATGCGGTTTAAGTAAGCTTCTGTACCCGAAGATGGGTAGGGGATCATATAGCTAACATCTACATGGTCGTGCATATGAATACCGGGTTCCAGGTTCTCGTACGCTAAACCAATAACTTTTACATCCAGTAATTCGGAATCCTTTAGCCCACGGATTACGGGGATGCCAGGACCGGGATTATCGGTGTTGTTTAACCCTGTTATGGCTACTGTTATTTTTAACTTGTCCATGGATTATTCGTTTTCCGTTAAGTTGAAATGAGAGAGCATTTGTATATAATCGTCTAAATGACGGGCGAATAATTCTGGTGATACATCATATTTTGTAGTGATATATTCTATAATCTCTTCTTCAGAGCGCCCCTCTACCAAAAGTTCCATAATTTCTTTTGCAATACCATTCAATGAGTATGATTCTCCAGTTTTAGAGTCAAATACAAACCCTGATTTGCTGATTGATATATTATTCGAGACTTTCATCTTGTTTTAGTTTAGTAATAAATTAAGTATCAAGTAGCAAGATTGTATGTATTGAGAGCTCTTGTTACTTGATACTTGCTGCTATTTTCTATTCTCTATTATCGCAAACTCCGTTATTGTTGGCGTCAACAAATTGCCCTTGACCAAGTTTTGGTCTGTTCATATCTTTGTTATGCTTCATAGAATTTTTGCCGTATCCATAGCCTTTTTTACAGTAATTATTGTTTCCGTTGCGGTTTCTATGTCTGCAGTATTGTCCGTTCGTGCCTGTATTGTTATTGCCATTGCCTCTGCGATATGCCATTCCCTGACCATTCTCCTGCCTGCTTTCATAGTGATCACATACGCCATCATTATCTTTATCAATAAATTGTTGTGTAGTGTTCTTTTTTTCGGTTGGTTCTGTGTTGGTTTGAGCATTGCTTAATGATACTATTGCAAATAATGCTATTGCTGAAAATATTAATCTTGTTTTCATTGTTTTAATTTTTAAAGTTTAATTAATAGAATCATTGTTCTTTCTATTGTTGTATTTTCCAAAGCCTTTTCCTGACCCTCTGCGGTTGGAGCCCTGGTTATGTTTGCGATGATGTTTGTCGGCATTAAAGAACTGTTCAAAAATATTATTGAGTTCAGAAGCTTGCTCTTCTGAGCAAATGCTTTTTATTCCCAGGTAATATTTGTATGTCAGTTTTTTTAGTCCGGCATGCATCATTCCAACAGAGTCTGATTGAACCATGAGTTTTATGGTGTCAGGATAAGCTCTTTTCATTTCGTTCATCATATTTGAACGAAGTAAGTTGAGATCGTCGTTAATCCTGCGCGCTTGAGATCTGAACTGATTGTTAACTATCCTGAAGCTATCCATTTGAGTAGGGATTAATTTTAATTTATCCCTGAAATACCTGCCATTAAAGTTTTGGGCAGTTTTAATTTCATTATTTGAAGCATAAGGCAGTTCTTTTTTTGTGTTACGAACATTGATACCAATAGATATAAAAGTAGTCACGTTCAAAACAGCCAGAAAGATGACTGCATATATCAATATTCTTGAAGAGTTTTTGTTCATAATTGTATATTAAGAATAAATAAGCGCTTTATCTATTGTCTCTTATTTCTTCAACTGATAATATTAAATTTAAAGACTCCATGGATGCATCATCCATTAGCATAAGTTCTTCAGGAACTCTGTTTTGGGCTGTTGTTGTTGGTAAACTATTGCCGGCATATATCCCAATAAACAAAGCCAAAACAATTGATGCGGTTAATGCCGCAGGTTGCAATAGGCGAAAAATGCTATATCCGGGAGTGGCATAAAAACCTTCATCCTTCAATTCAATCTGATTCATTACTCTTGTTGCAAGAAATGGATTGGATTGTAAAACTTTCTCCTGGTTGATAATTTTTTCCGCCATAAGTATAGTAGCATATGTTTTGTGGCATTGATGGCACTCTTTAAGATGAGTCCTGACACTTTTTTTTACATCCCCTGGCAAATTTCCTGAGATGTATAAATCCAATTTTTTTTGACATGATGCACAATTCATTTTTAAGCGTTTTTTTATTAGACTATATTGAATAGATATAGTTTAAAACCAATTGATTTTATAAGTTAGACACTAGTTGGAAAGATTTCCTACGGGTAGGGTGATGTTTTTTTTTAAAAAAAAGTAGTGTGGCTGTAGTTGGTTGAAAGATAGGAGATAATGGAAGGGTGTTGTGTGTTAATAAATTAAAAACACATTAAAATCATCTGTAGGGTGGTATCGTTACTTTGGTTTATTTTGTTTTTTAACCGCTTTTGTAAATTAGTTTTTGCCCGCTGTATTAATGATTCCACTGCACCTTCGGTAATTTGCATAATTTCAGCAATCTCCTTTTGAGGTAGTTCATCATACTTACTTAAAATAAAAGCAGTTTTTTGCTTTGGTGAAAGCCTGTCAATTTCAATAAAAATAACCTTCTTATGTTCTTCGGTAATTAAAATTTCTTCCGGATTTGAGTAATCTGGAATCTGTAATTTGTGGTTAGAGGTGACAGAATCTATTGCATTTTCAATCCGGTCAATGATATTCCCTTTTTTCTTTCTGATATAATTTAGGCAAATATTAACAGCAATACGGTAAATCCATGTTGCAAAGGACGATTTGAATTTAAATGTGTTTAAACTCAGGTAGGCTTTAATAAAAGTCTCCTGAGTTAAGTCATTGGCATCATCCTCATTGTGAACATATCCCATGCAAACATGAAAAACCCGGTCTTGATATTTCTGTACAAGTACACGGTATTTATCAGTATTTCCGTTGATAATTAGCTTTATAATGTCAGAGTCGAGCATAGGGTATGCTTTTAAACCATTCTAAATGTAATAAAATTGTAGGTAAACGCCATTGATGTGTTGAGTACATATATTTAGATAAAATTGTTAGATAATGGAAAATAGGTAAGGAATTGATTTGAGAGATGTTTATATTTATTAAATCATCATTGGGTGATGTTTAATATTCTTGAATAAAGAATCTCAGCAAAGTACTAACAATATAATTTAGTTTAAAAATGGGTGCACTTATATTAAAACAGTTGATGGCAGCAAAAGAAAATAATGAACTGGTTGCCATAAGATCCGGGGATAAAGGGTCTGGTCGTTATAGTGTTGGGTATATTTTAATGTGTACCGATGTGGTTGTGAGTATTAAGGCGATAAATCCCAAAGGTTTGGTTGATGGAATTTTTACAATTAAAACAGATGATATCTTTGGTTTGGATATGGACGACAAATACATCAATAGGCTTCAGGACAAAATGGAATTTGCGGATCAGATTTATGAGCCCGTTGAAGTACCTGTGTTTTTCAGTAATGAAGAAACCGATGTGAAAGCTTTCCTGGAAATGGCAAAGGATGAAGAGCAACTAATCCATATTAGTCTTTATAAAAAAATAGGAATGTTTGGTTATGTGCAGGACGTATCTGACGAAGAATTTCAGCTTATGGTTTATAACGATGCCGGGGAGTATGATGGTGTATCGGTTTACTATATCGATGATATAAAAAATATTTCGTGGGACGATGAAGATATTCGCCTGGTTGAAGTGTTGATCCAAAGAAGTAATTTAATTGGGGGAGTAAATTGATTCTCTGTAAGGTGTAAAAATGAGTATTGTTTTTGATTGATGAAGGTTTAGTAGTTTTTATTTGAATTATATCAAACAAAAAGTGATTTTCATCGTAGTAGCTGTATCATCTGTCAAAATAAAGTAAAATAATTTTGATAGGTGATTTTTTGTTCTATAGATTGGGAAATAGTAAAAACAAAACTGCAATGAAAATTAAAAGTATTCGACTCAAATTGCTTGGGGCTTTTGGGATTTTAATTATTGTTGGTATCGCTGTACTTAGTGTTACCATTTTTTATTCTGTGAGCTCAACACTTAAAAGGGATATAAGGGAAAAGCAACTTTTTGCCTTTATTGAATCATCGCAGAGTGATTTAAGGAATGAATTTGAAAATGCCATTGAAACTTCTGTAAGTTTGGCGTCAGATCCAACTTTGATAAAGTGGTTTGTGAGTGGGGAAGAAGAGACTCTTACGCAGCTGGCGTTAGATAAGCTTGATATGATTGTGAAAGAATTTGGGTATTTCACTATTTTTGCCGTAAACGATGTAACAAAAAACTACTGGGCTCATGAGCATAAGCTGGTTGATGTTGTGTCGGAGAGCGATCCTGATGATAGTTGGTATTTTGGTTCAATCAAATCCGGTGTTAAAGTGCAAACCAACTTTGATTATAATCAGTCGTTAAAGCAAACGGCTTTGTTTGTTAATGTGTTAATGGGTGAAGTAAATAATCCTGTAGGTGTTGCCGGTGTAGGGTTGAGGCCTGATGATTTGGTGAAGAGCTTGAGCGAGAAGAAGTATAGTGAAAACAGCTATATGTGTATCGTGGATAATAGTGAAACGATTAAAATCTCTCAAAAAGAGGAGGATATTACCGCTCATTTAAAAGACGTATTTCCAGAATATGTGGCAAAGCACGTAATGGCAGATAGTAAAGGGTTGCTAAGTAATGTAGAGATTGATGGTGAGGGTTATGAAGTGGCCTATATGGATATTGGAAAAACAAAACATAAAATTATTATGGCAGTTCCAACCGGTGAGTTGGTTAGTTTGTTGAGTCCAATACGCTATGTAACATTTTTAATTGGAACTTTGATTTTGGTTGTGTCGCTTATATTGTCGTATTTTCTTTCTCGCAGTCTGGCTAATCCTTTGGTGGGTTTAAATAAAGTGGCAACTCAATTGTCGATGGGGCATTTGGGTGTTGAAATTTCGCCAGATTTAATAAGTAGGGAAGATGAAGTGGGGCAATTTGCTGCTACTTTTGAGTATATGAAAAAACGGATCTCGGAAGTGATACAGCAGGTGAAGCAAACAGGTAATGAAATATTAAATGGTGGTGTGCAGTTGAATGAATCTGCCAATGAGTTGTCTTCAAGGTCTATGCAGCAGGCCAGTTCAACTGAAGAGGTTTCTGCATCTATGGAAGAGATGGGGGCAAATATTAGTCAGAATGCACAAAACTCAAAGCAATCAGAGGCTATAATGAAGCAGGCCTATCAGGATACTTACGAAGGAGGAGAGATCGTGGCAGAGGCTGTGGAGGCCATCAAAACAATTTCTGAGCAGGTTCGGATTATTGAGGATATTGCTTTTCAAACCAACATTTTGGCTTTAAATGCCGCTGTAGAAGCTGCCAGGGCAGGAGAGGAAGGGAAAGGATTTGCTGTAGTGGCAGCTGAAGTTCGTAAGCTAGCAGAGCGGAGCCGCGTTTCGGCAAACGAAATTAGTGAACAGGCGCAGAAAACGGTTAATGTGGCTGAAAGGGCTGGTGATATTTTTACTAAACTGGTGCCTGATATTCAGAAGGCATTTAATTTGGTGACTGAAATTTCTGCAGCCTCAGAAGAACAAAATGCCGGAGCAGGGCAGGTTAATAAGGCAATTCTTGAATTGGATTCTGTTTCGCAGGGAAATGCTTCGGCGGCTGACCATATTTCTGAACTTACAAAGGCATTCTCTGAAGAGGTTGAAAAATTGAATAGGGTGATCTCGTTTTTCAAGACAAGATAACAAATGAGCTGGTTTTTGTTCTTTAATGTTTTTTAACAATCTCGTAAAGTACAGGTAGTCAATTGATAATTGAAGAGAGGTGGTTGATGTGGTGATTTTGACCAAACAAAACAGGGCATTTGTCGTATCAGAATATGTGTTCGTCAAAATAAAACAAAATCACTTGTATTATATTTAGAACACATTTGTGAGGTAGATAGTGAATGGTTGATTTAAAAAGTAAAGTTATGAAATTTTGGGTGTTGTAAAAGGATATAAGTGTAGTTGATTGGAAATGATAGGTTAGAGTGGTTTATGCTTATATTCTAAGTGAAGAGAGACTTTGAAAAAAAACGGGTGCATTTAATGTTACCCGTTTTTTTTATGGCAATACCTATAGTAATATGGTTATGAATTCAACCTGGACACCAAAAAATTAAATTGCATATTTACTTCTAGGATATTTTTTTATAACTTGATATAGAGTTCGGATTAGAATAGGGATTGATTTGATAATTCATATTTTGGTTTAATATATACCTAATTTAAGTTATGAGGGATACTACATTTATTAAAGTTCGTTATATAATTCAAGCAATCATTTTTGCAATTCTGATTTGGGTAGTTGATTCCGCGATTGATTATGTGTTTTTTTATGAAAAGAGTTTTGGGGATGTTTTAATATTTGATGTTTCAAATATTGATATCTACCATCGACTGGTCATTGTTTTTTTTATGGTGCTTTATGTAATAATGCATGGATGGGCTGTATTAAAATTAAAATACAAGAGTGATGAACTTAAAGCAGTGAACAGCGACCTCAAAGAAAAAGAGAAACAAATGTTGAGTACAAATAATATACTATTGTCCAACAGTAAAAGGTTTCAAAGTTATTTAGAGAATGCCCCATATGGTATAATGGCCATTGGTGATGGAGGCAAGATCATAGAGGCGAATGCCGAGCTGGGCAATCTTACCTTTTATTCAAAAGATGAATTGGCTGAGATGGCTTTTCTTGATTTTATACCTGGTTATGCAAAAAAAATTGGGGCAGACCTGTTGGCTTCAATAAAAAATAAAGGGAGGGGGAGCGCAGACTTACCTTTTGTTACAAGTAAAAATGATACCCGTTTTTGGAAAGTGAAGGCTGTGAATTTGAATGATGGGGAATTGTTGATTTTTGTGAAAGATATTACAGAAAACCTGGAAGCAGATAAAAATTTAAAAGAAACGGAAAACAGGTTTTGCCAAATGTTAAATGATATTGAAAATGTTGCGGTTCAAGGGTACGATAAGAACCGAAAAGTAACATATTGGAATAAGGCCAGCGAAAAACTATATGGTTTTTCATCGGAAGAAGCTGTTGGTCGTAAATTAGAGGATTTGATCATCCCGGAAGAGATGCGTGAAGGCGTAGTTGCAGGTATTGATAACTGGCATGAGAATAATGAGCCTATACCACATGGGCCGCTTAGGCTAATAACCAAAAGCGGTAGTTATATAAATGTATTTTCTAATCATGTGATGATTAAAAAGCAAAATGGATCAAAAGAGATGTTTTGTATGGATATAGAATTGCCTCAAAGTTAATTGTTTACTTTATTTCTGATGTTTGGGTTAGGGTTAGGGTTTAGCCTTGTATTTATATACAGGGTTAAACCCTTTTTTTGTTGGTTAAACAAAGAAAAAAGTTGGTTGAAGTTAAAAGAAGGTAAAGTTGATTTGATCAATGATATTTTTAGGTTTGTCAAATATGAGTGTGTTAATAATTGTACAAAAAGTTAGAAGAGTATAAAACTACTTATATTTGAACGCAAAATAAAAAGAGTATAACAGACTAAAATTAAATTATGCGAAAAGTACATTTACTATTGATTACGGTTTTTATAACCGCATTTTTAAAAGCACAGAGCTTTCAGGAGATGGATGCTTTGTATCAACACCTTGGTAGGTCCGACCAGTTTGGGAAAGTAATTTGGGCCATTGGGGATGCCTGCTCAGATGATAGCGAAATTGGTGCATCAGAAACGGCATTGCAGAACTGGACCACATTTACACACAACAGTTGTGATGATTATTTGTATAGTTTTTGGCTTACCTCATACAAAGCCATCAATTTATGTAATCAAATAATTTCAACTGATACCATTTCTCCACAGCGTAAGGCAGAAGCCCGTTTTATCAGGTCGTTGGAATATTATTACCTGGCAAATATTTTCAATAATGTGCCTGTTTTTACCGACGAATTTGATCCGGAATTGAATCAGGGTGCGTTTTCAAGTAAGACAGAGGTGTTGGCTTCAATTGATAATGATCTTCAGTTGGCATTGAGCGACCTTCCTGATCAATATGTGACCGGCGAAAAGTACCGGGCAACCAAAGGCGCTGCGTTAACCTTATTGGCAAAGGTAGCCCTGATAAACCAAAATTGGGCACAGGTTAAAAGTTATTGCGACCAGATAATCAATTCAGGTGTATATAGTTTAGAAGCTGATTTTGCAGATAACTTTTCAGTTACCAATAAACATGGTGTTGAATCTATATTTGAAATAGAACAGTTCGATGTATCAACAAGCAGTTCTATCTATGCACATGATGGATTAAACTACCATAACTTCTTGCAAAGTCCTAAAGGATCTAAGCTTAATTGTCCTACATTGAATTTGAAGAACGAGTTCGAATCTGGGGATATAAGGTTAGAAGCTACGATATTTCAAAATGGAGACTCATTGGGTGATTCATTAACGATTGATAGTATTAGAAGTTCAACTGGTTTTTATGCAAAAAAATATTTTGTGGCTGCATCAGGGCATAATGGTGATGCGTTTATACCTAATAATATAAAGGTTTTTCGCTATGCGGATGTGTTGTTGATGGCAGCAGAGGCTAGTTGCAATATAGGCGATATGGCTATGGCTACTCAATATATTGATATGGTTAGAGCCAGGGCTGGTCTTGCTGCTTCTATGCTTGCAGGTGATGCAGCTTCGGCATTGGCTGCAATTCGTCATGAAAGAAGAGTTGAGTTTGCAATGGAGGGACAGCGCTTTTTTGATTTGCAAAGGTATAATGACCTGGGGATAGATATGAGACAGACTTTGATTGACAGTGGTGTTGAAGGGGCTTCAAATTTTATGTCAGATATTCATGTGGTATTCCCTATACCATCGCATGTATTGTACACCAATGCTAATGCTATGCAGAATCCGGGTTACGGATATTTTGATTGCGTTTCTGTGGAAAATCCTTATCGTGAGCTAACGGTTTCAGTGAATGTTTCTGAATCGGTACTTGATATTATGAATGCCTTTTGTGGTTCGCCTATAGTTACAGGTTATAGCAATAGTGATTTGCTTTCTGCTTCGGTAGAGGATTCGGTTATTGTTCTTAGTTATGGTTCAGGCCAGGCAGGCGAAGCTACAGTTACCCTTAAAGATTATTGTGGCATATTCCCGGTACAGGAAACCATACATGTTAACATTGTTGCAGCAGAACCGGTAGCAGAAACAAGTGTTACAGTATCAGAAACCGAAGAAAAAACTACTTCTTTTGTTATTTCTGCTGAGGTATTTAATAACTCTGACCTTGGTGCAGGGGTGACTTATACTGCAACTCTTGCTGATGGAAGCCCGCTTCCTGAATGGATTACTTTTGATCCGGAGACCCTGACTTTTACTATTGACGATAGTGCAGCACAGGCAGCTTTAGTAACGCAGAATTCACTTAAAGTGAGTAGCATGGTTACTGCTCTTGATTTGTTGATTGTTGCTTCGGATGAAGAGGGAAAAACAGCAGCGGTTGAATATACAGCTGAAATAAAAGGGGCTCCGACTCCTGTTTTTGGCCCAGAGGCTGATGATGAAGTTTTTGTTTATCCCAACCCAAATAATGGAGAGTTTTGCATTAATACAGCAGGACAGGATGGGGATCTGAAAATATTTAGTGTTTCAGGTAAGTTGGTGTATGAAAAACCAAGTATATCTTCTGGCGAAATTGTTTCATTATTGAATCTGCCAAAAGGTTTGTACTTGTATCAGTTCGAAACCCAGGATACAATCCATAAGGGTAGGATTATGATTAAATAGTTAAAAGTGTTTATATACTCACCAGATGACTAGCTCATCACTCACCAGATGACTATATACTCACCAGGTGACTATGAGCATCATGCACATAGTCACCTGGTGAGTATAATAACTACTTGCTTTTCTTCTGGCAACAGTTTTCTTTACCGCAGCCCACACCTATTTTCGAGGATCAACTTCGCCATGTTCTTTTAGGTAAGCTTCGCGTTGTCTTTTGCGCCCGGCTACCATTTTTTCGTAATCGGCAATGTGTTGAGGGTTTTTTTGCATAGCAAATGTTAATAAATCTTTCCGGTTAAGTTTTTCAAAACCAGATAGATTATTTTTTATTAATTTATTCTTTAGATCAACATAGAAATTAATAATCTTTTGATCATCATTATTATCATCCATTAATAGTAGCTTCATTCTCCAAGGATGTGAGATTCCAAATTCCTGAGCAAAATTTCTTGCCTCATCAGGAGTTTGCCATGTGTGATACCCCAGACGCAACCATGAATATGAGATATCCCTTTTTGCAATTTTTGCTTTAGGCCAATCGTCAAATTGTATCATTAGTACTACAATTAATGAATCTTTATAAGTCAGGATCTTTTCTGGATAGAAATGATATTTTTCTACTCCCGATGAAAAAGTCGTTGAGTCAATTTGTATTTTAAACTCATTGTTTAAGAATTTGTAATCCATACTTAGAAAATCAAGTTTTTTTAAACTGTCAATTCTCATATCATATTTAGCTAATTCAATTTGGCCAATTTGGTTTTGGCTATACAGGCAAAATGGTAGCGCAATAAAAATTAATGTGAAAATTTTATACATATTCTTTTTTTAATAAAGGTAACACTCTAAATCTGTTAAGATTACTACATCTGAGCATGGATAAGAAACACACAATAGACAATATCCTTCCCTTTTTTGGTCATCATTTATAAAAAGTTTAAAATTTTGGTTTTTTACCCGGGTAAGAGAAAACCGTTAAGGCAAATGTAGTTATTGGTGTGGGTTTCAAAGACCCATATCTTATAAGTAAGACCCAAAAAATATATGGGTCGTCCTATGGGAATAGTATCAGTATGTTAAAAATGAAAATAAAAAGTATGTAAAATGCGTAAATGTGATATGTCACGCTTTTGTCACGCCAAATATTTGTGTGAATAAGTATTATTTATTAACCATTATGGCTTTATAAAGCAATGCATAATGCGCTTTGTTGGTTCCTTTCATTTTGCTTTTAACAAACTTCTCAGCCTTGTTTAGTTCTGTTAATGAAGCCATCACAATAAAATGATCTACGTAATTAATTTTGGCTGCATTACCCGAGGTAAGCGCATCTGATCCATCAAAATTATCACCAAACAAATTGTCTGAGCCGGGTTGTGTCAGGTGGTGTTTCGACGAATAGGTCATGCTAATCAGGTTATGCACATAAGCTTGTTGAAGGATCATTTCGGTATTGGTTAGTTTACCGTCATTGTTAAGGCCCCAGATCAGTTCGCTCATATCCGATAAATATTCTTCAGAGGAATACTCCGGGCGATAAGTTTCAATGCGCTGAAAGAAAAAGCCACTCATCATTCTGTCGAACGACTCTGCTATTTGTTTGTAGTAATCGTTACGTAAAGAACCCAGGCGGTCCTCAATATCTTTGTTTGCAAGCCATTGGCTGTTTGCCAATTCATTTACAACCCATGCAATGGCTTCTTGTTGTTTGGCCTTGGGGACAGGAGTAAATAAAGGCACACCTTCTCTCTCTACACCAAAATACTGATAAGCACCTCCAATGTACGACATGCAATGTTCCAGATAACGGGAATGTTGTTTGGTTACTTCCTTGTATATCTGGCGAAGATAATCGTACTCCTGATTGGGTTCTGTGCACCATTCAATTAAATGGTGCATAATAAACTTCAGGTTTTTCATGCCATAAGCACCTGCCTTTACCGCATCATCGCCCAAAGCCTCTGCCTGGGCAGCAGGGTCGCCGGAAATGCCCATGGCAAACTGTGGTGTAAAACGGTACATTGGGTCATCAGCTTTTTCAAGGAACCAGTTGTTTAGTGTTTCGTACTCATCAGCAGGTTTTTTGATATTGGGCAGCCATTTGTAACCGTATTGGATTGCGAAAATATCAAAAACACCCAAGGGGGGCGGGGTTAGTTCAACTCCTTTATCTTCGGGCTGGGCTATATAGTTGTAACGTGCATAATCCATAATTGATGGGGTAGTGCCGTATTTTTTTGTAAAGGTAACTGAGCGCAACGAATCAACCGGGTAGGCATAGGATGCCCTCATGTTGTGTTCAAATCCTAAGGTGTGGCCCATTTCATGGGCTGCAGCATATCGGATCAATCGTCCCATCAATTCATCTGAAAACATTTTTTGGCGGGCTTCTTCTTCAACCTGGCCACATTGAACCAGACGCCAGTCGTGCAGCTTCTGAATCACATCACCATACCAGATTATATCCCCTTTTATAATTTCTCCTGATCGCGGATCAGTCCATCTTGTTCCCTGAGCGTTGATGGTGGTATTGGGTACATACCTAAAGGTAGTGTTCATCAGGTTATCGGGATTAAAATCCGGATCGTTGGGGAATGGTTTGGCCATAATGGCATTTTTAAAACCGATGGCTTCAAAGGCAAGCTGCCAGTCTTCAATTCCCTGCTTTACATATTTGAACCACCGCTGGGGTAAACCGTTGTCAATATAAACAACAATTGGTTTTTGGGGTTCTACTAATTTTCCTGCCAGGTAATCTTGTATATCTTCTTTTTTAGGTTCTAACCTATACCTGTGTATGTACGATTCTTTTCTTGAGGTTGAGCCGTTGTCTTCGTAATAGGTTTTGCCGCTATTAAAATAGTTGATCCTCCTGTCGCTTAGTCGCGGTATCATGGGTTTTTTGGGGAGCAAAACCAATGAACGGTTTACCATGGTAAGGTAAGGTGTTGAGTTGGTGCTCCAGTTAAAATAGGATTGCAACTCTATGTTGTTTTCAAATATCTGAACTTTTGCCAAAAACGAAGCTTCCTTGTCTAGTTTTCCGGGTTTCCCTTTGCTGGCAAAAGGAGTAATAATGGGGAGTTCTTTGGCAAAAAAATCGGTGACATCAATAACCAAAGCACTGTCTTTTCCAATAGTTTTAATCGGGAATGTTTGCAATACAGGGGTCAGGTAGTTTCTGTCAAATGCATTTTTAATATTCTTGCTTTTATCTCCCAGTTCGTCTTTTACATTGGGTACTAACAAGTAAACGTTTTTATCGTCGTGTGAAAATTGGAAAACGGTAGGGCTTCGCCTGAGTTCGCCGGCGTATCCTTTCCCTTTTGAGGGGTTGCTTACTTTAGCTATACGTGAGGCCATTAAAAACTCACGCATGAAAATAGAATCCGGAATCTCAAAATATAGTTTGTCTTCGCTTTTATGTACGGTAAACATGCCCGATTGTGTGGTAAAGTCATTGGTAATTACCTTTTCGTAGGGCTTAATTTTGCCGTTGCCGTTAGTTTTTTTTTCGTCCTCGGCTTTGGTTGAAATAGAGCCTAAAATCAACAGGCTCATCAATAGATAGAATATTTTCATTGTTTCTTTTTATTTTAAATAGAAACCCGGAGCTCTTTTAAAGTGGCACCCCGGGTAAAATCATGTGTTTCTACAGGTCAATCACGTCAATACAGCCTTCGTTCAACGGTTCAGGATCGCCTCCGTAGCTACTGTTGTTATACATACGGTAATACGAGATCTGGGTTCCGCCAAATAGCTCCTCATTGTAGGCTTTAAAGGTTAATATGATCTCAAATAAGCCTGAAGAAATCTCGCTGTATGTGCCATTGCCGGAGATAGCGATTTCATATTTTTTACCATCCAGGTTTCTTATGATTATATTTTGCGAAATAACCAGCACTGTTCCTTCTGTTTCGCTTACCCCGTCTTTGGGATAAAATTCCATGGCTTTTGTGATGTTAAAGCCAGGTGAGTTCCCTGGATTACTTGATTCGTTATTAAACCATCTTCTTAAATTAAATGAATTTATAATGGTTCGTTCAGGCTCCCTGCTGTTGAACCCAACCTGGAAGGCATGGTGGTAAATATCATCATCTTCTTCAGGAGTGCCATTGTTGCTGTATAATACAGCATTAGGATGGCTTTTGTCAACAACTACAGGATATGCAAAGGCATTCCATGCTACCCATTTGCAAATCTGGTCTGCGGAATGCCACATCCAGTTTTCGCCATATATCCTGTAATAAGGATCGTTTAGGTTGTAAAAGTTAGAGGCCGTAAAAACTGCATTGTCTCTTGGTATGTTTAAAGGCTTAACTATCTGTATGGTGCTGTTGCCTGTTGGGTGATATGGTGTTTCTTCGTTGATTTTTAAAGTGGAAATATACTCAACATCATCGTTTTGTATATCCTCGGTCAGGGTCATTATGTATTTGATGCTTTCGTAATTGCCATCTTCAATAACTTTTTCCAGTGTATATTCAAAGCCTTTGGCTTCATTAAATAAATTCAGTCCTTCAATTTCTTCAGGGAGAAAGCCGTTGTCTAACAACACTTCAAACTCAACCTGCTCACCTGCCTTGCCAGTAATTTCTATACGATTGGAGGAGAAGGTAGCCGTTGTATATACATCGCCTAACGATACAGCAAGCGTTTTGTTTTGGGTTAAGTTATTTAAGTGCCCTATTGAAACTGTGTTGTCGCTGCATGTTGCCAATTCAAAATTTATAGTAGTTTCTGTTCCGGCTTCCCACCTTTGGTTAAAGTACACTGTAATGGTGTCGTACAGGTTACTGGCACTAAAATTCAGTTTGCTTGTGGGCTCAATGGTAAAATCGCTGAAATCGCCGGCTGTTTTGTATGTATAATCAGCGCTGATATCTTTGTTTAAACCCGGATATGTAAGTGATACCGGTATTTTTAATGGTTTTAGTGAGTGATACACCAATTCTTCGCTGGGCTCTTTGCCTATTTGCCTGTCGCCCTCTCCAATAGGTTCACCATTGCTGTTGGTGATCAGGTAAAAGCGCAGGAATGGGGGACCGTTATAAATGGTTTCCCCAATAATCTTGTCAGAGTCTTCGCATCCCCAAATTATAGCAATGAGCAAAAACAGCGGGGTTGTTATTTTAGTTATAGCCTTCATTTTGTTCTAAATTTGAGTTTAAATCAGTGTTGCTTTTAGGGATCGGGAGGATGAAATAATATGATGGATAGTTGAGGTTGCATGTAGTGGCTATGCAACCAGAATACCTTTCTGCATTTTTATGGAACCTGGCAATATCAAAGAATAAATGACCTTCGAAACAAAGTTCTTTTCTTCGCTCTGTAAATATTTCATCTAAAATGTTGTCTGTGTTTGTGGCAGGCAATGCACCTCTTTCTGCCCTTAATGTATTTAACACAGTTAATGCACTCTCAGTTTCGTTTAAACGGGCATATGCTTCTGCCCGTATCAAGTACATCTCACTCATCCTTAATACAGGGTTTCCCGGATTGTCCTGAAATTTATTGGTGAAAAAATAAGATGGAAACGCTGTTTCAGTTTCTCCTTCCACAATGGTTTCTATGGAAGCTTCAGTGTACATTCCTTTGCCCCTGATGTCGTTTTCGTCAAACAGGTTTAACAGGTCGGGGCTTGCGCAATAGTCTTTAAATTCATCGTTATCAGGCAATACCCCAAAATGGGCGGCAAGGGTATTCGTTGTTTTTACACTGCCTTGGTTATCTTTTTTTGCCGATAGTTCAAAAATGATTTCAGAAACCGGGGTGTTGGGTTTTTCCCATTCCTGAATATAATCGTCTTTTCCCAGCAGGGCAATGCCACTGTTTTCAATAACATCGCTGGCATAATCAAGTGCCAGCTGGTAGTTTTGTGCATACAGTGCCACTCTGGCCAGCAAAGCTTTGCATGAGTTGTTGTTAAAATAGGAATACACAGGCCCGGCTAATATGTTTTCCGGGGTAAAGCTGTTCAATGCAGTTTGCAGGTCTGTAATGATAATGTCGTAAGTTTCTTTTACTGTTTTTCTTGCTGGATAATCTTTTCCGGCCTGTTGTACTTTTGTGTTGCATATAATTCCGGGGTGGGAAGCATCTGCGGTATATGAATAGTTTTGGGCATAATAGCGAGCCAGGTAAAAGTGACATATTGCCCTGATGCATAAAACCTCTGCCTTTAGTTGTGATACCTGATCGTCTGTTGCATCCGTAAGGCCCGGGATTCTGTCCAGAATAATATTGGCGGCATTAATGATGCCATAAAAATCATCATAAACCAAATCCATATCGCTGTCATCGGCCAAATCGGCAAACGAATATATGTTTTCAATAAATGTAGGTACAGAAATGCCATAGTTGGTTTTTGATGGTGTAAATGCTATATTCCCTCCAAGGGCGTCGGCATAAACAGCGTTGCGCACGCCGGTGAGCAGCTCTTCCAAACTGTAATAGCAGCCGTTTAACGCCATCTTATACCCAGTGTACGAGGAAAAAATTTCATCGGTGGACGTTTGTGTACCGGGTTCCTGTTCCAAAAAGTTATCACATGCCGGACAGGTGATCATTAATGTGATAAAATATATGATAATCCTTCTCATCGTTCTGAAATTTTATTAAAATGAAGCCTTTAAACCCAAAGTCCAGGTTCTGGCCTGTGGGTAGGTGTACATAAATTCTTTAATGCCGTTTTTCCCTTTGGGACTTTTTACCTTATAAAATACTGCAGGGTTTGTAACGTTGCAGTTTACGCTTAGGCTTTTAAATCCTATATTGAAATTTTGAACCGGCACATTGTACGATAGGCTGACATTGCTGATTTTAATATGTGATGTATCGTACAGGTATTTACTCGAATTGAATAATATCTGTTCGTTGTTGGTAGGAGCCTGTTGTGTGGCAATGTCGCCCGGACCTCTCCAGTAATCATATGCGTTAACACTAAGGTTTCTGTTGGTTGTAATGCGGTAGTTTGAAATCAAATCGCGGTTAACCATTTTGTCGGCGCCATATTTATACGATCCCCTGATGCTAAGACGTAGTTTGTTTTTATACGAAAAAGTAGATCCAAAACCGCCATAAAAATCAGATTGGGTATTGCCAATGGGTTCGGCTTCTGATGTTTCATAGTTTTCATAATAGGTTCTTGCATCCATTATTTGTCCGTTCTTTAAAACCAGATCGCGACCTGTTGCAGGATCGATTCCTACCCAATTAACTCCCCAGATGGTTGAGGTGCTGTAGCCTTGTTTTATGGCAGTAGCCCTGCTTGCTGCTGAAAAATCGTCGCCAAAATTCTTTACCGATGTAATTTCGTTTGTAAGGGTGGCGATATTAAAATTCAGGTTCCATTTAAAAGGGTTTGTGTCTATAACCCTTGCTGTTAATGCAATTTCAACGCCTTTGTTTACCATGTTTGTACCATTGATCTGAACAGAAGTAAAGCCCGTTCCCGAAGGTACATCGCGATTTGAGATCATATCTTTTATGTCATCATAAAAATATTCGGCTGTTAAGGTAAACCTCGATAAAAAGTTAAAGTCGATGCCAAGGTTGTACTTAATATTAGTTTCCCAGCTTAGCTTGCTATTGGGGGCTGTGCCAGGGTTTGCATATGGTAATTGGTTGTAACCTTCCGGGTCTTCGTTAAAAGAGTACAGGCCTTTAGAACGGTAGGAACCAATGCGGGAGTTTCCTGTTGATCCCAGACTTGCTTTCAGCTTCAGGAAATCAATCCAGCTAATATCTTTTAGCATGTTTTCCTTAGATATAACCCAGCCTATCCCGACACCCCCATTGTAGGCAACGTCAGAATCGTCTCCAAAAACTGAACTCTCATCTCGTCTGAAATTGGCCAGTAAGAAATATTTCTTTTTAAAATTGTAATTGAACTGGGCCAAAAACGAAACCCGGGATTTGCTGTCTTTGTCAGAATTGTAACTTTGGTTACTGTAAGTGTCATCTTCTGCAGTATCCGGGTCATCATCCTGTAAGGCGGCCGACACCGGATTAACTGTGTTTGGATTGATAAACCCGGTACCCATATGGCGCGCTACATCTATGGTTTCTTCCCTTAATTCCATGCCAACTGTCAGATCAAAATAATGGAATTCGGTAAGTTGTTTGGTGAATGAGGTGGTTCCGGTCCAGTTCCATCCCAATGACTCCCTGTAATTAATAAGGCGGCGTCCCCATTTAGGGTAAGTTATTCCATTAAGATCAAAAGTCCCGTTTAGTTGTCCGCTTTCGTTTTCTCCTGAGTAATAGCGGTCTTGCTCTTTGTCGGTGTAATCCAGTCCAAAACTTGTTTGGGCTTTCCAGTGGGGTGTAATATCAAATTCTGCATTCAGGTTTGAAAGGATGCCCTTTGTGTGCGTTTTGTTCCTGTTTTGTTCAAGAGCTGCCAAAGGGTTTGCCATTCCGGTAACTCCAACGGGAGCAAAAGAGCCATCCTGGTTGTATGCAGGGAGGTTGGGAGCAAAAGCATACGAATAATATATGTTTGGATTAATTTTTTCGGTAATGCTCGGGTTAAAGCTAAGTCCCACCCGTAGTTTATTGTTTTTGTAATTAAACGCAGAACTTATGCGGTACTGGTTCGAATAGTTTCCATCCTGAGGTTCGTTGTTCTTTAGGTAGTTAACGCCAATTCTAAATGTAAGGTGGTCAGACCCTCCGGAAGCAGAAACGTAATACTTGTGGAAAGACCCGTTTCTGTTCAGCAAATCATACCAGTCTGTATCAATTCCGTTGTATGCTATGGGATCGGCTCCTGTGTTTGAAAGGTAGGCATTTCTAACCTCGGTATATTGTTCTCCGCTAAGATATTTAATCCGGTTTACGGCTTCAGAAACACCGTGCTGTGTTGATGCCTGGAAACTAACTTTTCCGGTTTTCCCTTTCTTGGTTTCGATAAGGATTACCCCGTTGGCACCGTCGGCACCATAAATACTAACTGCAGCAGCATCTTTGAGTACATTAATAGATGCAATATCCTCAGGCGCAATGTTGGCAATGGGGTTCTGGTAATCTTCTGAATAGGTTCCGCTGCCATCAAACATGGTGTTGTCGATACCTTTTTGTTCAGTTAAGATAACGCCATCAACAATGATAAGGGGCTGAGATGAAGTGGTCAATACGGCGTTGCTGGTAGGGGTTAGAGTTCCCTGTCCCCGGATATCTATTTTAACAGGATCGAGGGGTGAGGTACCTACTTCAATGTTTACCCCGGCAATTTGTCCTTCCAGCATTTTGTCAACGCTCTCAAAAGCTTGTTCTACCTGTATGTCTTTGGCCTGTATGTTAGTAATACTTCCTACCACATCTTCTTTCAGTTTTTTTGTTCCATATGATGAGGTAACAATTACCTGTTGCAGCTCGTTAACTGAAGATTTCAGTTTGATCTCATAATAGTTTTCTGAAGTGATAGGTACTTTTACTGTGTTGAAACCAATAAAGGTAGCCATCAGTTCATGTTTTTGAGCTTCGGGATTTTTAATAACCAGAACAAATTCTCCATTCATGTCTGAAATAGTTCCTTTGTATGATGGGAGTATTACAACATTGGCACCAGGCAGGGGAGTGTTATCGGAAGAGTCCAGTATCCTCCCTTTGATAATTCTTCCTTCTTGTGCCATAAGGTTAGAGGCAAGAAGTAGTGCTGTAAATAGTATGCTTATGAATATCTTCATGAATTATTAGTTTTCTTTAATTGACTACCGGATGAATGGTGTGTTCATCAACGGCCAATCATAAAGTTTGTTTATACTAGAGCAAAGCACAAAGGCTTTTGGTACTTTGGGAAGGATTGAAGATAATAAGGTAGGAAAGGAAACGGAAGGCATCCTGGGTAACCAATCAGGGTTATCCCTTTTATTATAGAACTTTTTTGTTATAGATGCCTATTAGTGTCAAATCATGCATGATCCGGAAGTTCATACCTGACTTGACACTAGCTTAATATACACAATTATTATTTAACCTGAACTTTATGTGTGGTTGTATAATTACCGTCTTTAACTTCAAGTATATAGATGCCTGTTGCTACATCCAAAGTGATTTGGCTTGTAGTAATGCCTGTTTGTACAGTTCTTCCTGCAATATCGTATAAAGTATACTCAGCCTCTACGGTTTCTAAGCCTGCAATGTTGATAACACCATCTGTTGGGTTAGGGTAGATGCTTAAGCTTTTAGCGTATAGCTCTTCTTCAATGCCGGTAACTATGTCGTTAACAGTGATTGTAGCAGGGTCTAGTTTGTAAAGTTCCTTACCAACAGAACCATCGGTTGCTTCAAAGTATAATACGCCATTCATAGCCACTACGTCATCAAAGCTGTTAAAAGGTTCTGAACCATAAAGTTCCTGAACCAAAGTTCCGTCAGTTCTGTATAACAAAACTGTTCCTGCCGCATTTTTTCCGGTGTAATACAGGTATCCGTCACCTGGGGCTGCGTAATGAATCGGGTCGTGATCGCCGGTGATATTGCTTAATTGGGTTAATGTTCCCATCGATGGGTCATATGAGTATAGTTGGTCGCCATCAGTTCCGTTGTCACCTTCAAAGTATAATACTTCATTCCAAACATAAAAGCTTCCTGTACCAGCAATAGCAGAAATGTCATTTACCTGTGTAGTGCCTTCAGTTGTACCATCAGATTCCCATACAAAACCTAAAGCTTCAAAATAGAGTTTTTCTCCAAGAATTGTGAAGTTGGATATATCACCATGTGCCACAACAGCAGGGTCACTTGTTGAATCATCTTCTCCAATATTTTTTATTAGTTCCCATGAGTCATTTTCCAGATCATAGGCATATAGTTCTTTTCCTATAACATTTAAATCATCGCCCCAATACATATAAGCGTATATTTTGTTGTTGAATCCAATTGATGAATATATGTATTCTTCTGGAGTACCTGCTGCTAAAGCTACTGCTGAGTTATTGGTTCCGTCGTATTGGAAAAGTTCATTTTTAATACCGTCAGCAGTATAAGTATGCCTGTAATAGCACAGGTCATTTAATAATGTTGGACCTACAATGCCAAATCCATTGGTTGTGGTGGCTTCGCTTACAGTAGAACCATCTGTTTTAAGTGCTCCATAAGTTCCTGGATTGGCATTGAAATATAAATAGTCGCCATATACAAAAAAGCCATTTGGAGAAGAATTGCCGCTTAGTTCCTTTAGGTCTTTTAATAACACCGTTCCGTCTTTTGTTCCGTCCGACTTTACTACTTCAATCCCAAAATCTTCTTCGGTATCTATTACATCATTGCCATTTGCATCGAATGCGTAATCTGCTTTAAAATAAATATTGCCATCAAAAACGGTTAGTTCAGTTGGGCCAGATCCTGCGGTTCCATGTTCAATGTCTTTTACCAAAGTAATCTGTGCAAATCCTGCTGTAGCTATCATCAATGCTACCATTAAAGAGTAAAATTTTTTCATCTTTAAAAAATTAAAAGGTTATAATAAATAATATTGAGAATTATTTCCCTTCAGGGAGCAAAGCTAGATTTATATCGAACCACCTACAATCACTAAAAGTGGGGAAAGGATAGTGGTTTGATATAAACCAGCTTGAAAAATCTTATTTAAAAGTGTAAGGATTGTCCATTTGATCCATTACGCCATTGTCGTATGTAATGGTAAATTTTTCTGCAGTGATCAGGTCTGCAATTTCCTGGGGTGCAGTTTTGTCTTTTACATAAAACACCCGTAATGTTGGTGCATCCTTAAAGAAAGTTACCATACCTACAACAGCAGTGTCTTTTTTTGCCACATGGTTAATCATGTATTGCATCATTTGTTCGTTGCGCGGGTATGTATCAAAAGTCATTTCAAAGTATGAGATCTGATCTTTTGGATAACTCTTGTAGTTGTTACATGTGCGTTTATAGCTTAGGAACATGCCTTTCTTCAGGTCAATGCCAGAGGTGTATTCCTTTGTTTTTGTTATTTTCTCAACCTCAAAGTTTAAACTTTGCTGGTATTCCTTGCCTCCGCTGTTTAATGTGATGTATTTGCGTTCAATGCTGTTCTTTAGCGAGTCGGTGTTGATGTTGTAATCGGCATAGAAACGGATTTTTACAGGTTCACCGAACGAAGATTCAAAGGCAAGTATGTTGCCATCGGCTCTTACAATATGATCCAGGTAAAATACATCCATCTGATCAAAGAAATTGTATACCCTGGCATCAATGATGGCCACTTTTAATGAGTCGCTTACAGCATCTCTGACATGTACACGAACCGGACTGAATAATGCTTTTTTTACAGCAGCCGAGGTGGTTGCAGTAGTGTCGTACCAAACTTTTACGCTATGTGAGTTGACATAGGTTGCAGCTCCAATCACTCCGGGAACGCTTTTCATTTGTCCTACAAACGACATGCTGCTACCGTAGCATTTTACGTTTTTTAATCCGGAATATTCAACTACATTGCTTCGTTCTTGTTGCTCTTCGGTTCCCCAGTTGATGTTAACGGTGGGTATTTCGAGTTTGCTGCCCAGGTATAACCCACCAAGCACAAATATTGCAAGGGCAATTATTGGCATCCACCTAAAGCTGTTTTTGTTGTTGATGAGCAGGGTGTTGCTTACCGGACAGTTGCTGACACAGTCGCCGCAAAGGTTACAGTCTGCATGGTTTACCACTTCAAGCGAAGCCACATCAATACCCTGTGGGCATTTTTGAGAACAAAGGCCGCAATCAATACAGGAGTGTGTATTTCTGGTAATCTTCAACATTTGTAAACTCTTACTCTTCTCCGGCAATATGGCTTCAAAAAAGTAGCCGGTAACAAATAGTGCAATCAGTGGATAAATCCAGCTTATTTCTATTTCAAAAATGTGTATAACAAAATACACAATTACTAAACCAATTACCACATAAATATGTTTGAACAAAGTAGACATGGCTCCCAGCGGACAGGCATATCTACACCAAAACATTGGGATGATGGTGGAACCAATGGCCAAAATGGCAATGGTAACAATAGCCATCCAGGGTATTACATCATGACCAAATCGTGATACAATGGCAAAAAATGGATCATACGATTTACAGAACAATTCGTTACTGGATAATGTAAAATAAAAGGTAACAGCTAATAATATGTATTTAAATAAGCGCAATACTTTATCGGCTGTTGGAGGTATGCTTAATTGTAGTTTATATTTGCGACCTATTTTGCCAAACCATTCAGAAAGGGTTCCCAGCGGACAAATGTAGCTACAGAATAGTTTGCTGAAAAGCAATACGCAAATCATTAAAACAATGCCCAAAACCAATTGCATTCCGGCCATGGAACAGGCAAGAGCCCCGTTTTCTAAAAATGTAAATAATGATTGTATCCCGCCCATTGGACAATAGGCTTCAAAATCTACATATAAATTAGGATCTAATAAAACCCTTATTAACCAAAAAATGGCTGTTCCTAAAATACCTAATTGTATTAATGTCCTTACGCCATTTTTATTAAAAAACTTCTTCATAAATATGCTTTCTTCATCGTTCGAATGTAAAGGTGTGGAATTAAGCAATGTGCGTCGCCCCATAATTAAAATATGGTACCTTTTTGTAAAGACCCAAAAATTATGGGACGTCCTATGGTTTGAAAAAGAGGAGGATAGGATAAAATGGTTTTGTTGATAAAAATCAAGAAATTTTTTTTGAATGAGAGCAAAATGAAAAGATAGAATATAAAAACGCCGAAAAGAACATGAAAAATATGAGGTTGTAAATAAAAGAGGTGTTTGATGGTGTTGGAGGTGTGATTAAGGGTGGTGTTGGTGTTTTTAAATGGGTATTTTAAAGCGGCGATTGTGTTTTGTAGGGGGTGTTTGAAAAGGAAGATGTTTTCAACTGTTTATTGTCTCATTGTTCATTGCTCATTGTTCACTGATAACAGTCACCCCATTCCCTGTTTGATGTTTCGATATTCAGTAGGGGTAATTCCTGTGTGGTGTTTAAAAATCCGGTTTAAGCTCGATTTGGATGCAAAACCGCAATCCAGAGCAATGGACAGGATTGTGAAGCTGTCATTGGCAGGGTTGTCCAGTTTTTCTTTTAAAGCCTGAACCCTGAACTCATTGATGTAGTCGGCGTAGTATTTATTGCTCTTGGTTTGAATGATCTGGGAAATTTCGATTTGAGGAATCTGTATGCTGTCAGAAAGTTCTCTTACGGTAAATTGTCCTTTTAGGTATGGTTTTTCCTGGATCAGGTACTTCTCAATGAGTTTAAATTTTTGGTCAATATTGTCAATGTTTAAGTCATCGCCGGTTTGAGAGCTAAGTGTTTCAATTGATTTCTTGCCCTTGTCAAGGTCAACGCCTTTGCCTTGGTATGGGGCAACAAAAATATAAGCATATGAATTGCCCATATATAAAAATACCAGAATAAAGAAAGAAACCATCAGGTTGATAACGGTTACATCATTGCCTAAAATATCAAACCCTAACCTGTGCAGCACTTTGTAGCCAGACGAGAAAAAGAAAATAATCATTACCCCAATGGATACATTTTTAATCCAGTTAGCCCTGATTTTTTCCAGGGTATCTTTCCCTTTTTTGTGCACTGTTTTGTCATGAACTGCATGCCACCCAAGGAATAAGTATATCCCGATAAAACCGAATTTTAAAAACGAAAGTAAATCAACATATTCATTGCCCTCATGGAGGCATCCGGCTCCGTAGCAATCCATCACGCCCAATACCTTATTAAAATAAAGTTTGAGCCCAAAAATCAGAATAAAGGGCAATAAGTTTATTGTATGCCGGTATTTAAACTTAAAATCCGCATGGGTAAAGCTTTTAGCATAAAAATAAAATAAGGTTCCGTGTACAACGTGGGTGTCGCAGATAAATGCAAAAAGCAGTGTGTAGTCCCTGAATAGCCCAATGGAGTTTAAGAAGAAGGAGAGTTCGGTAATGGCAAGCAGATAAATCCAGGCCACAAAAATCTTTTCTGATAAAGTTTTGTGAGCCTTAGTAATCAGTGAAAATGAAAAAAATATGATTAAAGCTAAGCAAATAATAAAAATATACTCCATGCCTTTCCCCTCTATTAGAGGTACAAATATATATTATACCAATTATAAATCAAATTGGTGGGTGTAAGTAATGTTCGTTCACTAAAGCAACCGTTGTTATTGATGGCAAAATAAAATAAACTGCACAATACTGCGTTTTTTTAGCAGTTGAATAAATATTACTTTTACAGCTCGATTATATAAATAACCATGAGAAGATTGTTTGATACAAAAATATTACTGCTGTTGTTGCTTATAATTTTATCTGCATGTTCAGGAAAAAAGAAAGTGTCATTAGCTTTAAAGTCATACGAAATAGGTGAGTACACCAGGGCTGCAGAATTGTTTAAAAGGGCCTACTCCGGCGAGAAGAATAAATACATAAAAGGAGAGTACTCTTATTATATGGGGGAGTGTTATCGTATTACCAATAAACCAACCAAAGCCGCATCTGCCTATTCAAAGGCCATACGCTATAAATATCCGGAGCGTCAGGCCCGTTTCTATATGGCAGAAAGTTACAGGAAGGCAGGGAAACTTGAAAAAGCCATCCCGGAGTATGAAACCTACCTGGAAGAGGTTCCTGCAGATGTCAGGGCACAAAAAGGACTGGCGTCGTGTATGATGCTTCAGAAACAACCAAAGGAAGGACGCTATCAGATAGAGAAAATTAAAAGGCTTAACAGTAAGTTTAGTGATTTTTCACCTGCCTTTGTTGGTGATTCTTATGATTATGTGGTTTTTTCATCCATGCGAACCGAAAGCAAAAAGAAAAGGAAAAACAGAATTACCGGACAGGGCGTTTCTTCGCTGTATTTTTCAAAAATAGATGCCAAGGATGAGTGGTCCGAACCAGAGGCGTTTGAAGATCCGATAAACCTGCCACAGGTTGACGATGGGGCTCCTAATGTGAGTTCTGATGGCAAGGAGCTGTATTATACCAGGTGTAAATATGATAATACAAAGCCAATGGGGGCTGAAATTGTGGTGTGTTCCCGTAGTGGAGGGCGCTGGGGAGAACCCGTAGCCATTCAAATTGGGTTGGATAGCCTTGTGGTGGCCCACCCGGCCATTTCACCAGATGGCAATACTTTGTATTTTGTGAGTGACAGGGAAGGTGGTTACGGAGGAAAAGATATTTGGAAAACCAATAAATCGGGAGAAGGATGGGGTGAGCCCGAAAACCTGGGGTCTGCTATTAATACTCCTGGAGATGAAATGTTCCCGTATGTCAGGGAAGATGGATCGCTGTATTTTAGTTCGGATACCCATGTGGGTTTTGGAGGCCAGGATATTTTTAAAGGGGAGATAGATGAAGAGGGATTATGGCAAGTTACTAATATGGGTGCTCCCATAAACAGTGAGTCTGATGATTTTGGCATTGCCTTTAAAGGGAAAAGTGAGGAAGGAATATTTTCTTCGTCGAGGGGTAGCGCCAAAGGTGTTGATAACTTGTATAGCTTTATTCTGCCAAAATTAAAATTTGAGCTGTCGGGTAGCATTATGAACAATAATGAAGAGGTTGTTTTGGGTGCTTATCTCCGGTTGATAGGCAGCGATGGAACTACATTGAAAATTAATGCCCCTGCCGATGGAACCTTTAAGGTAAAATTAAAACCAGATACTGATTATGTGTTTTTAGTGGCTGCAGAAGGTTACTTAAACCAAAAAGTTAAATTCTCAACGTCGGGCGAGATAGATGATAAGGATTTTGAGTACGATATTGTACTTGAAAAACCGATGCAGAAGATCAGTGATCAGTGATTGGATCTGGCTTTACTGGTCAATAATTGTTTGCTGTTGAGGTTATGTGAAGATTCTGATAAATGCAGTTTTCTTGCCAACACTAAATATGTATGCTCAGATTCTGTCAGAGGAGCTTATCGTACTATTTTCAATCACAAATAAATAACTGCTGACTATTAACCAATGACCAATGACCAGTTTTGATAATTGTTAACTGACAAAAAAGTATTACTTTTGTCCTCCGAAAATTGTAAAAGTAATTCTTGTGAGCTCAGATTCAAGGTATAATCAAAGAGGTGTTTCAGCATCTAAAGAAGATGTACATAATGCCATTAAAAACATCGATAAAGGACTTTATCCCAAGGCTTTTTGTAAAATTATCCCTGATATTCTTTGTGGAGATGAAGAGTATTGTAACATCATGCATGCCGATGGTGCCGGAACAAAGTCATCATTAGCCTATATGTACTGGAAAGAAACAGGCGATGTTTCTGTGTGGAAGGGAATAGCACAAGATGCTTTGATTATGAACCTGGATGATTTGCTTTGCGTTGGAGCTACCGATAATATTTTGCTTTCGTCAACCATTGGGCGTAATAAAAACCTGGTTCCGGGCGAAGTAATCTCTGCAATTATCAATGGTACTGAAGAACTGCTTGCCGAGTTAAGGGAGATGGGCGTTATGATCTATTCAACAGGTGGTGAAACTGCTGATGTGGGTGATCTGGTCCGTACCATCATTGTTGATTCAACAGTTACCTGCCGAATGAAGCGTTCTGATGTTATCGATAACAAAAATATACAACCAGGTGATGTAATCGTAGGCTTGTCTTCGTCAGGAAAAGCAAGCTACGAAAAAGAGTATAACGGAGGAATGGGTAGTAATGGGTTGACTTCAGCCCGCCATGATGTGTTTGCAAAATACCTTGCCGGGAAGTATCCGGAGAGTTTTGATCCATCAGTTCCATTGGATTTGGTTTACTCCGGAGGACTTAAGTTGACAGATGCTGTTGAGGGAGTAGAAATTGATGCCGGGAAACTGGTTCTTTCCGCAACACGTACTTATGCTCCGGTAATAAAAGCCATGTTAGATAAATACCGTTCACAAATTCATGGTATGGTTCACTGTTCGGGTGGAGCTCAGACAAAAATATTGCATTTCGTAGATAACCTTCATGTAATCAAGGATAACTTGTTTCCAGTACCTCCATTGTTTAAAACCATCCAGGAGCAGTCAGGTACAGAATGGGATGAGATGTATAAAGTATTTAATATGGGGCACAGGATGGAGTTGTATGTTCCTGAAGAAATAGCAGCCGACCTGATCGAAATTAGTAAATCTTTCAATATTGATGCTCAGATTGTGGGCAGATGCGAGGCGAGTGATAAAAAAGAGTTGACAATCGAAAGTGAGTTCGGTACATTTAGGTACTAATTCTTAGTTCCGGAGCTGTAATTTTCGTGAATTTATGGCAAAATATTAGGGAGTATAAGAAGTAAGTCATGATACTCGTTAGGTTTATCCGGGTTAGGGAGTAGAGCTAAGTGTTTATATGTGTAAAGTTTAAGTTTTAGAATATAGAGTTTATTTGCATAAGAGATAGAATGTCACAATCTGGTTTTATATAAGTTGTTTGGTTTTTTTAAGACGGTTTGTTGTCGTCTTATATCTCTAATCTCTTATCTAAAAATATAAATAAAAACAAATGGCCGAAAATAAATTATTAGAAATGCTGGGTGGCGTTGTAATCAAGTTTCAGGAAATTTCTGATCAAATTACAGATCCTGGAGTGATTGCCGACACAAAGAAATATATCAAGCTGAATAAAGAGTATAAAGAACTTGAGAGAGTTGTTAAAGCTCATAATGAATATAAGTCAGCCCTTGAAACCATTGCCGAAGCAAAAATGATCCTTAAAGAAGAGGATGATGCTGAAATGAGGGAAATGGCAAAAATGGAGATGGATGAGTTGGAAGATAAGCTTCCTGCTATGGAAGAAGAAATTAAGCTCCTTCTGATTCCTGCCGATCCTGAAGATGGAAAAAACGCGGTAGTTGAAGTTCGTGCGGGTACCGGTGGCGATGAAGCCAGTATCTTTGCCGGAGACTTGTTCCGTATGTATACCAAATACTGTGAAAAACACGGTTGGAAAGTAGATGTGACCAGTGTGAGCGAAGGTACCTCAGGAGGTTACAAAGAAGTTGTTTTCAATGTAACCGGCGAAGGGGTTTATGGAATCCTGAAGTATGAATCAGGGGTGCACCGTGTGCAACGTGTCCCTCAAACAGAAACTCAGGGTCGTGTGCATACCTCTGCTGCTTCGGTGGCTGTGTTGCCCGAAGCTGAAGAGTTTGATATTGAATTAAGGAACGAAGACATCCGAAGGGATGAGTTCTGTTCATCAGGACCGGGAGGACAGTCGGTAAATACCACCTATTCTGCCATCCGTTTAACCCACATCCCATCAGGTATTGTGGTGCAGTGTCAGGATCAAAAGTCGAAGCTTAAAAACCTTGATAAGGCAATGGCCGAATTGAGAACAAGGCTTTATAACCTGGAGTACCAAAAGTATTTGGATGAAATATCCTCAAAAAGAAAAACAATGGTGTCAACCGGCGACCGTTCGGCAAAAATCCGTACATATAACTACCCGCAAGGTAGGGTAACCGACCACCGTGTTAATTTTACTATATACAACCTTCCGGCAGTAATGGATGGTGATCTGCAAGGAGTAATTGACCGTTTAATTGTAGAAGAAAACGCCGAAAGACTAAAAGAGAGTGAATTGTAGGGAGTAGAAAGTTCTTAAAGTTTATAAAGTAGAAAGTATATTAAGTAAAATGTAGTTTAGTTATTAATGCCAAATATTGTATGAAGATCGATAAGTTTGAAGATATTTTGGCATGGCAGAAAGCTAAATGTTTAACAGTTGAAATCTACCAAGAGATTAAAGGTATAAATGATCATTCTTTTAAGGATCAGTTGCAAAGGGCTTCTGTATCCATTATGAATAATATAGCAGAGGGTTTTGAGCGAAAAAGCAATAAAGAATTTAAATATTTCTTATTTGTAGCTAAAGGATCCTGTGCAGAGGTGCGTTCAATGTTGCATCTGGCTTCAGAGCTAAAGATTATTCAATCAGATAAATCGGATCAATTATTATTAAAATCAATTGAGATTTCAAAAATGTTATCGGGTTTTATTAAAAAGCTTTAAATTGCTTTACAATCTTTAAAACTTTATAAACTTTAAACTTTACAATCTTTAAAACTTTATAAACTTTAAACTTTATAAACTTTATAAACTTTATAAACTATAAATAGCATGACTTCTCAGGAACTATTTGAAAACATAAAGAAAAAAGAGAGCTTTTTGTGTGTTGGTTTAGATACGGACATCAATAAAATTCCTCGTTTTTTATTGGAGACTACGGATCCTATTTTTGCATTCAACAAAGAAATTATTGATGCAACGCAAGAATTTACTGTGGCATATAAGCCAAATCTGGCATTTTATGAGAGTATGGGTGTTGCAGGATGGAATAGTTTAGAGAAGACAGTAAACTATATCCGCTACAATTATCCTGATGTTTTTATTATTGCTGATGCAAAGCGTGGTGATATCGGGAATACATCAAATATGTATGCCAAAGCATTTTTCGATACCATGGATTTTGACTCGGTAACAGTAGCGCCATATATGGGTGAAGATTCCGTGAAGCCTTTTATGACACATGTAGATAAATGGGTGATTCTTCTGGCGTTGACATCTAATAAGGGTGCTGCAGATTTTCAGTATGTAACCGAAAATGATGAAAAACTATTCGAAAAAGTGATTAAAACATCGAAGGAATGGGGTACTGAAGAAAACCTGATGTATGTGGTTGGTGCCACAAAAGCTGAGAAGTTAAAAGAAATCAGGGATATTATTCCAAACCATTTCTTGTTGGTTCCTGGAGTAGGAGCTCAGGGTGGTAGCTTAAAAGAAGTGGCTGAAAATGGCTTAAACGAAAAATGTGGCCTGTTGGTGAATTCTTCTCGTGGAATTATTTACTCAAGCTCAGAAAAGGATTTCGCAGAAAAAGCAGGAGTTGCAGCCAAAGAAGTTCAACAGGAAATGAGTGGGTTGCTAAAAGAAAAAGGATTGATTTAAGATATTTTATCGTTATAGTAAAAGCCTCCGGATTCGGGGGCTTTTTTTTTATAAAGCTGCCGGTAAATATGTGATTTCCTGATTTCAATTGTAAAGTCTTATTGGTTATTTTGAGTGTTTCGTCAGCTTTGCGTAAAAGGTGTGGTCGTGGGTTTGTGCCTGTCCGGTTCTGTTCCAAGACAACTCCGTACCAACTTCTGGTTTTTATCGGTTGCTAATCGCCTTCTGTTCGGGTGTATATGACGAGCCGTAGCCGAAGCCGACCCGAACACTTCCCGAACACATCCCGACTACTTCCCGAAGCCGACCCGAAGAAGTGTGGGAAAAAATTCGAAAACATCCCGAATTTGGATAAGTTTTTGTATTTTAAAAAATTAATAGCTGGCTCAATGTCCTGGATCTTATAATTGATAGTCCGTATATTGATTAGCAGGGTAACAATCTGTTGAGAACTTAACTTTTTAAAATATGACAGAAGAATTCTTGCACTATATCTGGAAACATAAACTGTACAACCAGAAAAATCTCACAACTATATGTAATCAAAGCATAGAAGTTATTAGTCCGGGTGAATCTAACGCAGATGCCGGCCCTGATTTTTTTAACTCTAAAATAAAAATTAATGGTACGCTTTGGGCAGGGAATGTGGAAGTGCATACCGATTTAATGGATTGGCATGTACATAAGCATGATGTTGATAAAGCCTATGATAGCGTGATATTGCATGTAGTGGTAAATGGAACTGGCGAAACAAAAAGGACAAATGGCGAACATATCCCGGTGTTGAAGATTAGTTGGTCAGATACTATCTGGCAAAAATATGTGTCCTTAACCCAAAAAACAGACTGGCTTGCCTGTTGTGGGAAGCTTGCAGGGATAAGTCTGTTCGAAAAATCAATGTGGATGCAACGGATGTTGATTGAAAGGCTGGAGCAAAGAGCTTTGCAGATACAGGCTATGTTAAAGCAAACAACCTCTAATTGGGACGAAACCTTTTATCGTTTGCTGTTTCGTAGTTTTGGTTTTGGGGTCAATAGCGATCCGTTTGAGCTACTGGCAAGTTCTATCCCTCTTACGGTACTGTTGAAATATACTGATGACCTGAATAAAATAGAGGCCTTGTTATTGGGACAGGCAGGTTTTTTAAATCAGGAATTTTCGGATGATGTTTTGGTTCATCTTCAAAATGAATATCATTTTATTAGCAGAAAACATTGTCTGAAAAGTGTTGATAACCATCTCTGGCGATTTTTACGACTTCGGCCATCTAATTTTCCCACCATACGTATTGCACAGCTTGCGGCTTTGTTGTTTAAAATCAAGGGTCTGTTTGGTGAACTGATCAACGAGAAAGACCTGAATATCGTTATTCATAAGCTCAGTGTAGAAACTTCACCATATTGGGAAACGCATTACCTGTTGGATAAGAAAAGTGAAAAAAGTAGTAGAAAACTAGGCGAAAGCTCAAAAAATCTGATTATAATTAATACCCTGATTCCATTTTTGTTTGCCTATGGTAAAGTGACTCAAAATCATGAGTTTGAAGAGCGGGCTTTTGAGTGGCTAAATCGTATGAAACCGGAGCGAAATGCCATCGTTGATAAATGGAAAGACAATGAAATGTTGGTGAAAAATGCCGGAGATTCTCAGGCTTTAATATATTTGTCGAAGAATTACTGTAAAAAAAATAAATGCCTGTTGTGTAATATTGGGCATAAGGTGTTATCCATTAAAGATATAGAGTGAAAAAAAGAGTGCCATATTTAGATAATTTCAGAACCATTATATATGGTGTGGGTGCTTTGTTCTTTATTATTGTGGTAGGAGGGGTAGGTTTTGCCCTGATAGAAGGCTATTCCTTTGTGGATGCTCTTTATATGACTACAATTACCGTTTCCACGGTAGGTTTTAGGGAGGTGTACCCGTTGTCGGAAGGAGGGAAGATATTTACAGTTCTTCTTATTATATTTAGCTTCGGAATTTTTGGTTATGTAATTACCTCTATTACCCGTTTGGTAGTAGAAGGTGCTTTGCAGCAATCCTATAAACTTTATCAGGTGAAAAAGAAGATTGTTAAACTGGAAGATCATATCATTGTTTGTGGATATGGTCGTAATGGTTATCAGGCATGTGTGGAACTGAAGGAGCATGGTGAAAAATTTGTTATCCTGGAAAAACGGGATAATGTGGTTAGCCGCATCCTTGAAGATCCAACATTGTTGTATGTTCAGGGTGATGCAAGTTCTGAAGAGGTTTTGGACGTGGCGCAGATCCGTAAGGCCAAAGCATTGATTACAGCCTTGCCAAATGATGCCGATAATATTTTTGTGGTGCTTACCGCGCGGGAGATGAATCCCAAATTAAAGATTATCAGCAGGGCCAGTGACTTTCGGTCGGATGTTAAGTTGAAACATGCCGGGGCAACAAATGTAATAATGCCTGACAGGATAGGGGGACAAAGGATGGCAAAGCTGGTTACCCAACCTGATGTAGTGGAGTTTGTCGAAAATATCCTGCTTCAGCGTAGTCGGGAAGTGAAGTTGACGGAAATAGAATGTAGTTGTTTGAGTGACCAAAGTGCCTCGAAAACCATCCAGGAATTAAATCTGCGCAAAAGGACCGGCGCTAATTTAATGGGATTAAAAACTCCGGAAGGTACCTATATATTTAACCCCTCACCTCAAATTAAAATATCACAAGAAGATAAATTGTTTGTTTTAGGTACAGATGAGCAAATATCTTTGTTTAAGGAAGTTTTAAAGGAGAGTTAAAACAATAATTTTATATATTTACTTTGGCTTGCTTTTTGACTGAAAAGCAAATAGTTTTATTAACCAAAAACATTCATTATGAAATTGAAACAAACTATTGGACTTGGTGCCTTGGCTTTATGCCTTACATTTGGTGCTTATAGCTGTAAATCTAAAAAAGCTGTAACTTCAAACAGTGAAGTAGGACAGATATTAGAGGACTTGCCATGTGAAAAGAATGGAAAGTCAGATAAAAATTATTTCAGAGCATTTTCTATGGCAACAAGTAGTGACTTAAGTTTGTCGAAAGAGAAAGCATTGTTATTAGCAAAGCAAAGGTTGGTAACCTTGATTAAATCAAATACAAAGTCGGTAACAGACCGTTATGTTAATGAAAGGGAAATGGGATCGGCTGCAGAGTTTGAGCAAAAATTTGAAAACCTTACTCGCGAAGTTGCAGATGAAACCATTAGTAATATTGTTGTGGCTTGTGAAAAATCGAGTGTGCTGCCTGATAAAAAATACCGTTCATTTGTAGCTATTGAAGTTGAAAAAGAAGATTTATTAAACTCAATGAATAATAAAATTTCGAGTAATTCAAAACTTCAGATAGACTATGATAAGAAGAAGTACGAAGAGATTTTTAGGGAAGAAATGGAAAAAATGGCCGAAGAAAAAGGTTATTAATTCTTCTTTTTAAGATATTAGAGTAAAGAAGCCGGCAAAAAGTCGGCTTTTTTTATTATATTTTTGATATGCGGGTTGTAACTTGTAATTTATTGATTATCTTTGCACCGCAAATTTTTTAAATATAAGCTTTATGTACTTGACAAAAGAAAAAAAGCAAGAAATCTTCGAGAAGTACGGGAAGTCGAATTCTGATACTGGTTCTGCTGAAGGCCAGATAGCATTATTTTCATACCGTATCTCGCATTTAACCGAACACTTAAAGGTTAATAAAAAGGATTATAGTACAGAACACGCCCTAGTTAAATTAGTAGGTAAGCGTCGTAATTTACTTGATTACATCAAGAATAAAGATATTGAGCGATACCGTGCTATTATTAAAGAATTAGGGATTCGTAAGTAATCTTGCTAAGGAAATTAAAAAGGCAATCCATATGGGTTGCCTTTTTTCGTTTAACCCGGATGTTTATATTGAGAAAAAAAGTTGTGAGTTGATTGGCTTTGTATTAGTATATCAAAAACAAATGAAACTCAAAGAAAATTTAAACACATGAAAATAAATGCCTGAATAATAATATAATCTCATGATATTACATATATTTGGGGCGACAAAAGAGATAAAGAAAATAATATGATTACTCCAATTGAAAAAACAATTGATTTAGGTGATGGAAGGTCCATTACCATTGAAACAGGAAAGTTAGCTAAGCAAGCCGACGGTTCTGTTGTTGTGAAAATGAACAACACTTATTTATTGGCAACCGTTGTATCTGCTAAAGATGCAGTTCCGGGTACTGACTTTATGCCCTTATCAGTAGAGTATAGAGAAAAATTTTCGGCTATTGGCCGTTTCCCTGGTGGATTTATGAAAAGGGAGGCTCGTCCTTCGGATAATGAAATATTAGTGTGTCGTTTAGTCGATAGGGCTTTACGTCCGCTTTTTCCAGAGGATTATCATGCAGAAACGTTTGTTACCATTAACCTGATTTCAGGTGATAAAGAGGATTTGCCAGATGCTTTGGCAGGTTTGGCTGCATCAGCAGCTTTGGCTGTTTCTGATATTCCATTTAACGGACCTATTTCTGAGGTTCGTGTTGCCCGTGTAAATGGGGAGCTGGTTGTAAATCCTACCCGTACTCAGATGGCGAATGCTGACATGGAGTTGGTTGTGGGTGCAACTATGGAAAACATCCTTATGGTTGAAGGTGAGATGGACGAAGTGTCGGAGCAGGAAATGCTTGAGGCTATGAAAGTGGCTCACGATGCTATCAAAGTTCAGTGTCAGGCTCAGATTGAATTGGCTGAAATGGTTGGCTCAACAGAAAAACGTGCCTATTGTCACGAAGAGAATGATGAAGAGTTGAGAGCTCACATTAAAGCTGCTACTTACGATAAAGTATATGAAGTTGCCAAAGCAGGTTTGCCAAAGCATGAAAGAGCTGATAGGTTTGCTGCTATAAAAGAAGAGTATGTTGCAGCTAATTATGCAGAAGCTGAAGATGGTGATATTCCAACAGAATTGATTGGTAAGTACTATCATGATGTGGAAAAAGATGCGGTACGTCGTTGTGTGCTTGATGAGAGAGTACGTTTAGATGGTCGTAAAACTGATGAGATCAGACCTATCTGGAGTGAGGTTGATTACTTGCCGGGTCCTCATGGTTCTTCTATTTTTACACGTGGTGAAACTCAGTCGTTATCAACTGTAACCTTAGGAACCAAGCTTGATGAGAAAATTGTTGATGATGTTTTAAACAAAACAATTGAGCGTTTCTTATTGCATTATAATTTCCCTCCATTTTCAACAGGAGATGCAAGGGCTTCAAGAGGAACCAGCCGTCGTGAGATTGGGCATGGTAACCTTGCTTTCAGGGCGTTGAAAAGGATGTTGCCTAAAGATTATCCTTATACAGTACGTATTATGTCTGATATTTTGGAATCAAATGGTTCTTCGTCAATGGCAACTGTATGTGCTGGAACATTGGCTTTGATGGATGCTGGTGTGCCTATTAAAAAGCCGGTTACAGGTATTGCAATGGGATTGATTACCGATGAGGATAAGAATTTTGCAGTTCTTTCAGATATCTTAGGAGATGAAGATCACTTAGGAGATATGGACTTTAAAGTAACAGGAACCAGAGATGGTATCACTGCTACTCAAATGGATATCAAGGTTGATGGTCTTTCATACGAAGTTTTAGAAAAGGCATTGTTGCAGGCTCGTGATGGTCGTTTGCATATCATGGATAAGATTATGGAAACTATGTCTGAGCCACGTGAAGACTTGAAACCACACGCTCCACGCATTGAAACAATTACTATTCCAAAAGATATGATTGGTGCAGTTATCGGACCGGGAGGAAAAATTATCCAGGAAATCCAGGCTTCAACTGAATCGACTATTACTATTGAAGAGGATGGTAATGTAGGTAAAGTATGTGTTTCTGCCGACAATGCAGCATCAATTAATGCCGCAATGGCCAAGATTAAAGGAATTGTTGCAGTGCCGGAAATTGGTGAGATATATCAAGGTAAAGTTAAATCCATTGTTCCATTTGGTGCTTTTGTGGAAGTTTTACCAGGTAAGGATGGTTTACTTCATATTTCAGAAATTGAATGGAAACGACTTGAAAAAGTTGAGGATGTGTTGAAAGAAGGTGATGAAGTAGAGGTGAAATTAATTGAAATTGATCAAAGATCAGGTAAATTAAAATTATCTAGAAAAGCCTTGTTGCCACGTCCGGAACGCAAACCTAAAAAAGAATAGTTTTTTATTCTATTATATTTTAAGAAAGGTCCGGCAGGGCCTTTTTTTGTATATTGGGGTTCATGTAAAATAAATGAATATGGCTGAAGTAATGGGGTATGAGGAGTGGATTCAATCTCTTGAAGAAAAGGCAGAACGGTTGCCAAAAGTTCAGGCTGCGTTATCAAATTTCCAGGTTTTGCCCCGTTTGGGTAAGTTGTTGGAAAGTAAGTCTTCTGCATGTCCGGATTGTTTAATGTACTGGGGTAAATTGCAAGAGGCAACGCTCCATCTGGATCAATTTTTTGAGGATGGAAATAGCTATTCTTTAGAGTTTGATAATCAGGTTGAAAAGATAATGAAACATTTGAAAGTGCAGCATTCCATTAAGCCTAAAGGATTGGTGTTGTCTGTTAATGCACTAAAGGGTATGGCTTTGGGAGTTGTTTTTGGGATCGTCGTTTCGTTTTTAATACCTGTTTTTCCAATGAAAGGTGGAATTATTCTGGGATGGGTGTTGGGAACTCTTGGTGGTTGGTTTTTTGGGAAATATAAAGAGGAACGATTACGGAAGTCTGATTTGTTATTCTAAGTGCTGTAGAGAGGTTGATTTTATATGAAGTCTTGTGTTTTTTTATCAAAAAAAATAATAATCACTAGCGTTATTCGTTCCCATTGTTAAAAAACATATCATATTATTGTCAGGTACTTGATATAATCCCAAGAGATTATCTATATTTGCAAATATTGTACTAGGATCTTTTATTTTTTAAAAACATTCTTAAATTTGTACAAGCTAATCGAAAGTTAATTGAAAACACATAATTAGGTTAATATTATGAAAAAATCAAGAATCAATGTTTTTGCTTCATTAGCCCTTGCAGCATTATTAGCAAGCTGTGCCGGGTTAAATAAAATGAAAACTGGAGCACAAGATGTAACATATACTGTTACCCCGGAGGTTTTAGAAGCCCATGCAGGTAAAGTTGATGTTACTGTAAAAGTTAAAGTACCAGAGAAATACATGGATAAAAAAGCCATTGTAGAGTTAACTCCGGTATTAAAGTATGATGGTGGAGAAACAGCTTTCCCTTCTAAAACAGTTCAAGGGGAGTCTGTAGAAGGAAATAACCAAGTGATCTCTTACCTAAATGGTGGTCAGTATTCTTATACAGGATCTGTTCCTTACAATGAAAATATGAAAGTTTCTGATTTAGTTGTTCGTATTAAAGCAACAAAAGGAACTTCTTCAATTGATTTTGATGATTATAAAATTGCTGATGGTGTTATAGCTACTTCAGATCTTGTTAAAGATAAAGGCGCTATGGCTGCATTAGGAAAAGATAAATTTCAAAGAATTGTACCTGAAAGCCAGGGAGCTGATATTTTCTTCTTAATCCAACAAGCTGCCCTTCGTGGAACAGAATTGAGAAAAGAAGAAGTAAAAGCACTTAAAGATTACATCAAAGAAGCTGAGGCTGCAGAGAACAAAAAATTCACAGGTGTTTCTATTTCGGCTTATGCATCTCCTGATGGTCCAACAGATTTGAACACTTCTTTATCAGAAAAAAGACAAAAAGCTGCTGAAAAATATTTAGCAAAAGAATTAAAAAGAGCTAAAGTTGATCAGTCTGCTGAAGGTTTCTTCGACTTAAAAAATACTCCTGAAGATTGGGAAGGTTTTAAATCTTTAATGGAAGCTTCAAGCATCCAGGATAAAGAATTAATCTTAAGAGTTCTTTCAATGTATTCAGATCCTGAAGTACGTGAGAAAGAAATCAAAAATATGTCTGAGACTTACAAGGTAATTGCTGATGATATCTTACCTCAATTACGTCGTTCTAAAATCGCTGTTAATGTTGAGTTAATTGGTAAGTCTGACGAAGAAATTGCTGAGTTAGCTGCTTCTAATCCATCAGAATTAAATGTAGAGGAGCTTCTTTATGCTGCTACATTAACAGATGATATGAGCAAACAATTGTCTATCTATACAAGCGTAACTAAAGTATATCCTAAATGTTGGAGAGGTTATAACGATATAGCTTATATCTTAGTTAAGCAAGATAAATTAGACGATGCTAAAGCAAAATTAGAAAAAGCTGCTGAGTTGAGCACTGGTAACCCAGTAATCAACAACAACCTTGGTGTTATTGCTTTACGTAAAGGTGATTTAGCAAAAGCAGAAGAGTATTTCGGTGCTGCTGCTGGAGTTGGTGCTGAGTTAGATAACAACTTAGGAATTGTTTCAATCCATAAAGGAGATTATGATGCTGCTATGCGTTATTTTGGAAACAGCACTAGCTGTAACGCTGCATTAGCTAAAATTTTAGCTGAGAAGTATGATGCAGCTTTATCTACTTTAAATGCAAACACAATGGAAGTAGGTTTCAAATATTACTTAAAAGCTATCTGTGGTGCAAGAACTGCTGATAACGATTTAATGTTTGAAAGTCTTCGTAAAGCTGTTGAGCTTGACGGTTCATTGAAAGAAGTAGCTGCAAAAGATATGGAGTTTGGTAAATTCCTTGAAGATGCTACATTTAAGTCTATTGTACAGTAATTATACTGCATTAAGATAAAAGTAAGGCCGGTCGTTGACCGGCCTTTTTTTATTTAGGTAACTTATATTCTCAATATGTTTTTTTATTGAGCAAAATATTAATTGATTATGAAAATATTAATTGGTTTTTCAGTGCTTTTGTTATCAATAGGAGTGCAGGCACAGATATTAACTCCGGAAATAATTGAAAAGTGTGAAAGCGGAATAGATAATTCCCCATCAGAAAAAGCTATAATAAGTGCTATTTCAGGTAATGATCTTAAAAGTATAGCCCTTAATAGGGAAAATATTGCTACCAACGATCATAAGTTTAAATACAGGGTTGATGTTAGTGGTATTACCGATCAAAAGAGTTCGGGACGGTGTTGGATGTTTACCAGTTTAAATGTACTTAGGCCTAAGGTGATGGAGAAGTATAGTTTGCCTAATTTTACTTTTTCTACGAATTACCTGTATTTTTATGATTTGCTTGAAAAATCAAACTTGTTTTTGGAGCAGGTCATTTTAACAAGAAAGCTTGGTATGAACGAAGATATGGGTCCTCTGGTTGCAAAAGTAGGTAAAAAAGAAAGTGGGCAGACAGTATCATGGTTATTTAAAAGTTGTATTGGAGATGGCGGTGTATGGAATAGTTTTGTGAATTTAGCTGAAAAATATGGCGTTGTTCCTGCAAGCGCTATGCCTGAAACATATCATAGTGAAAATACAGGTATGCTCAATCGGCTTTTGCGTCGGAAACTGCGAGAAGAAGGTCTTAAATTAAGGGAGGCAAAAAGCGAGACTGTGGCAAGGGAAATAAAAACGGAATCATTGAAGGAAATCTACCGTATTTTGGTGTTGACCTTAGGTCAGCCTCCAAAAACATTCCAGTGGCGTTATACAGATAAGGAAGATAAACTAAGCCTCTTTAAAGAATATTCTCCAAAAGAATTCTATGACGAGTTTGTCGGAGTCAATCTTGAAGAATATGTGATGTTGATGAATGATCCAACCCGCCCTTATTATAAATTATATGAAATATCGTATGATAGGAATGTATTGGAAGGAAAAAACTGGAAATACGTTAATCTTCCTGCTAATGAATTGAAAAATATAGCAAAAGAGTCCATAAAGAATAATGAGGCACTATATGCTTCGTGTGATGTAGGGAAACAGCTTAATTCCAAAGAGGGACTTTGTGCTGTAGATAACTATTTGTATGGTGATTTATTGGGAGTTGAGTTTGGGATGGATAAGAGTAAACGAATTCTAACAGGAGAAAGTGGATCTTCTCATGGAATGGCTTTGGTGGCAGTGGATGTTGATTCTAATGAAAATACTGTTATGTGGCAGTTCGAAAATAGTTGGGGGAGTAATTCCGGTCATAATGGCTATCTAACATTTACCGACGATTGGTTTAGTGAGTATATGTTTAGAATTGTGCCAAACAAAAGGTTTGTAAGTGAGGCGATATTAAAAATATTCGATACGGAAGCCATTGTGTTGCCTCCATGGGATCCTATGTTTCAAGCCGATGAATAGAGTATTGTTTTTAAGAGATACAAGGGGAAGTTGCCGGAATGGTGGCTTTCCCTCTTTTTGAAAAAGCAATTGTTCTGTGGTTTGATTGCTTGTTTTGATTATAGAAATGATTATAAAGGTAAGGGCAGGTCTTTGCTAACCTAAGCCCTTGATGCTCTTTGTGGCTTCCCAAAGTACAATTCCTGCACTGACACTAATGTTAAATGAGTGCTTAGTTCCAAATTGAGGTATCTCTATGCAACCGTCACATTGGTTAACTACTGTCTGTTGAACACCTTTTACTTCGTTTCCAAAAACAAGAGCTATTTTCTCGTCAACTGATGGCTTAAAGTCTATGAGGGATGTGCTGCCCTCTGCTTGTTCCACTGCAAATACTTTGTAACCTTTTTCCTGAAGTTTAATAACTGCATTCAACGTGTCTTCATGATAACTCCAATTCATAGAATCCTCAGCTCCAAGGGCAGTTTTGTGTATGTCGTTATGGGGTGGGGTTGGGGTAATGCCGCAAAGGATTATTTCTTCCAGGCAAAGGGCATCGGAAGTTCGGAAAACTGATCCGACATTATTGAGGCTTCTTACATTATCGAGGATGGTAACAATGCTGTTCTTTTTTACCTCTTTGAACTCTTTTATGGTTAATCTGTTTAATTCTTTGTTACGTAATTTTCTCATTTGATGTTTTTAATTTTTCAGGATTGCAAAAATAAGCAAAACTATCTTTTATTTTTAAAATCAAAGTAGTACATTAATAAAATTGAATAAAAATACTATTTATGAACCTATATAAGGTTATGTTTTAAATCGGGTTTAATATCAGAGTTAATCATCTATAAAAATTCTACAATGAACATACACGAATACCAGGGACAACAAATACTAAAGAGTTTTGGAGTTAGAGTTTCGGAGGGCATCGTTGCAAATACTCCTGACGAGGCTGTTGACGCTGCAAAAGAGTTACAGCAAACAACAGGTACAGATAAATGGGTTGTTAAAGCGCAGATTCATGCCGGAGGAAGGGGTAAAGGTGGAGGCGTAAAGGTTGCTCAAACCCTTGATGAGGTTAAAATGTTGGCAGATCAAATATTGGGAATGCAATTGGTTACCCATCAAACCGGTCCGGAAGGAAAAAGGGTTAATAAGGTTTTGATTGCCCAAAATGTATTTTATCCAGGCGATTCAGAGCCTAAGGAATTTTATATGAGTGTTCTGTTAAACAGGGCCACTGGGCGAAATATTATAATGTACTCCACCGAAGGGGGGATGGACATTGAGACTGTAGCGGCTCAAACGCCTCATTTGATATTTAAGGAAGAGGTAGACCCTTCAGCAGGTGTGCTGCCATTTCAGGCAAGGAGAATAGCCTTTAATTTAGGTCTTTCCGGTAAAGCTTTTAAGGAAATGGTAAAGTTTGTTACTGCGTTGTATATGGCATATGAAGGTTCCGATGCTTCTTTGGTTGAGATTAATCCTGTTTTGAAGACTTCTGATGATTTGATTATGGCTATAGATGCCAAACTTAACCTGGATGATAATGCACTATACAGGCATCCGGATTATATGGCTATGAGGGATCTGTCAGAAGAAGATCCTGCTGAAATAGAGGCTTCAAAACACCATCTTAATTTTGTAAAATTAGATGGCAATGTGGGATGTATGGTGAATGGTGCTGGGTTGGCTATGGCAACCATGGATATTATAAAACTTTCAGGGGGAGATCCTGCAAACTTTCTGGATGTTGGAGGGGGGGCAAATGCTCTAACTGTTGAAGCTGGGTTAAAGATTATCCTTGAAGACTCCAATGTGGAAGCTATCTTGATTAATATATTTGGTGGGATAGTGCGATGCGACAGGGTAGCAAGTGGAGTAGTAGAAGCTTATAAAAAGATTGGAAAGATCCGTGTGCCTGTTATTGTTCGCCTTCAGGGAACCAATGCAGAAGGTGGTAAAAAGATTATTGATGAATCAGGGTTGGAAGTGTATTCTGCTGTTACACTGAAAGAAGCTTCTGATTTAGTGCAGGAAATGATTGGGAAATAATTTTTGGTATATAACATTGATAGCAAGAGGGATTTTATTATAAAGTCCCTCTTTTTTTGCCTTAATGTAAAAGTGTTTTCCAGTTTATTTCCGTTTGCCAATACGGAGTCTGTAATTTTATTCTTTTTCAGTTTGTAGATACCAGTTGTTAAAAGCTTCCAGTCCGCCTTTTAACGATGTTTCAGGGTGGTAGCCAATTAGTTTTTCAGCCTTTGAAATGTCAGCACAAGTATTGCTGACATCGCCGGGTTGCATTGGTAGTTGATCAATTTTTAGTTGTTTTCCGGTGATATTTGCTATCTCATGAATCAAGTCAAGTAGTTTTACCGGGGTTTTATTTCCAAGGTTTATATTTTCAAATACCTTGTTGTTTTTCTTAAGGTATTCAATAGATTTAATAATTCCGGAAACAATGTCTTGAATAAATGTATAATCTCTTGCCGTCGAGCCATCGCCAAACATTGGAATGGGTTTGTTTTGATACAGTAATCGGGTGAATTTATTAATGGCAAGATCAGGTCTCTGCCTAGGTCCGAATACGGTAAAAAATCTGACGTTGATTATATCAAGGTTGTATAGGTGGTGGTAGGTGTGATTTAGGAGTTCACATGCTTTCTTCGAAAAAGCATATGGAGATATAGGTTGCGAAACATCCAGGGTTTCTTTCCATGGTGTATCTTTCAAATTTCCATATATTGATGATGAACTCGAAAATACCATTTTGTTGGTACCGGAATTCTTCATTAAGTCTAAAAGAGTTCTTGTGGCAGAAATATTTGTGTCAATATAACTCTGGGGATCTTCAATAGATGGTCGGACACCTGCTTTTGCAGCTAAATGTACAATGCAATCATAGTGGTCTTTTAGTAGGTTGTTTACCAGCTCTTCATTGCAAAGGTCTATTTCGTGAAAGGTAAAATTTGGGTGATTTATAAAACCGGCCAGGTTTCTTTCTTTTGTCTTCCGGCAATAAAAAGGATCAAAATTATCTACACCAACAACAATATAATTTTCACTAAGCAATCTCTCGGTAAGGTGAGACCCTATAAAACCAGCACAACCTGTGACTAAAATTTTTTGCATCGATAGTTTATTTTGAAGCAAAGATATACATATAGTTTTTCCCGTGAATTAAGTTTGTGCAAAACAACTCTAAAATTCATATTAAATATCTGGTAGAATAACGGTGATAAAATCTAAATATTTTCTTTTTAGGAAGTTAATATTGATTCTTATAATTTAAAGGATTTGAATATCTTTGCAAATTCGATAGGGAGTGTTTGTTAAAGATGTTCCGTTCAGTTGTTGTTTAGGTAATGGCAATGAACATATCGGCATCATGAAGATAACAGGATATTATTAGCGCATGAAAAATATAAGGAATTTTTGTATTATAGCTCACATTGACCACGGGAAAAGTACCTTGGCAGACAGGTTGCTGGAATTTACATCTACGGTTTCAGAAAGAGACGCTCAGGAGCAGGTACTGGACAATATGGATCTCGAAAGGGAAAGAGGGATTACCATTAAGAGTCATGCTATACAGATGGATTATGAATTGGATGGAGAAAAATATGTTCTTAATTTGATTGATACTCCCGGGCACGTTGATTTTTCGTATGAGGTTTCCCGGTCGATAGCAGCTTGTGAGGGGGCATTGTTAATTGTTGATTCTACACAGGGTATCCAGGCTCAAACCATTTCAAATTTGTATCAGGCTATTGAACATGATTTGCATATTATACCTGTAATGAATAAGATGGATCTGCCCAATGCCATGCCTGATGAGGTTGAAGATCAGATTTTAGATCTGATAGGAGGAGAACGGGAGGATATTATCCGGGCTAGCGGTAAAACAGGTCAGGGAGTTGAGGATATATTAAGAGCGATTATTGAGAAGGTTCCGGCTCCGGTGGGAGAGGCTGAAGAACCATTGCAATGCCTTATTTTTGATTCCGTATTTAATTCATTTCGTGGTATTATTGCATATTTCAAGGTTGTAAACGGTGAAATACGCAAAGGTGACCATGTGAAGTTTATGGCTACAGGCAAAGAATATTATGCTGATGAAATTGGTGTACTTCGTTTGGATATGGAACCAAGGAAGGTTTTAAAAACAGGTGATGTAGGCTATATTATTTCGGGAATAAAAACCAGCAAGGAAGTTAAGGTGGGTGACACCATTACTCATGTTAAAGAAGGTTGTAAGCAAAGGATTGAAGGTTTTGAGGAAGTAAAACCTATGGTGTTTGCCGGAGTGTATCCTATTGAAAGTGACGATTATGAGGATTTAAGAGCTTCTATGGAAAAATTGCAGCTCAACGATGCTTCGTTAACTTTTGAACCTGAATCATCAGCGGCTTTGGGGTTTGGGTTTCGTTGTGGATTCCTGGGGATGTTACATATGGAAATTATACAGGAGCGTCTGGATAGGGAATTTGACATGAATGTTATTACAACTGTTCCTAATGTTCCCTACATAGTACATACTAAAAAGGGAGAGGAGTTAGAGGTGCATAACCCTTCAGGCTTGCCAGAGCCTACTGTTGTAGACCGGATAGATGAACCTTACATACATGCCCAGATCATTACAAAGAGTGAATTTATCGGTCAGATAATGACACTATGCCTGAGTAAGCGTGGAGAATTGATAAAGCAGCATTATTTAACAGCAGATAGGGTAGAATTGAATTACAATATGCCCCTTGCCGAAATTGTATTTGATTTTTACGATAAGTTAAAGAGTATATCAAAAGGTTATGCTTCGTTTGATTATTATTCAACGGGGTTTAAGGCCGCAAAATTGATAAAGCTAGATATTCTTCTTAACGGTGAAAGTGTGGATGCCTTATCAACGTTGATACACTTTGACAATGCATATACTCTTGGAAGAAGGATGTGTGAAAAGCTGAAAGAGTTAATTCCTCGTCAGCAGTTTGATATTGCAATACAGGCTGCCATAGGAACTAAAATTATTGCCAGAGAAACAGTAAAGGCGGTTCGTAAGGATGTAACAGCAAAATGTTATGGTGGTGATATAAGCCGTAAACGAAAACTTCTTGAGAAGCAGAAAAAAGGTAAGAAGCGGATGAAGCAAGTAGGTAACGTTGAAGTTCCTCAAAAGGCTTTTCTGGCTGTACTTAAGTTGGATTAAGCTAAAGATAAATATAATACAAAGCCCCAATAAATTGTTTTTATTGGGGCTTTGTTATATGAAGATTCAAAGAAAATCTCTTGAGGAGGAGTTTACATTACTAATTTGTAACCTTTTCCGTGAACATTTATGATTTCAACAGAAGTTTCATCTTTTAGGTGTTTCCTTAGTTTTGTAATATAAACATCCATACTTCTGGCGTTGAAGTAATTGTCGTCTACCCAAATTGTTTTCAGAGCAAAATTACGTTCAAGTACTTTATTGGCATTGTTACAAAGAAGCTTTAATAATTCAGATTCTTTTGTTGTAAGTTTTACAACATTTTCACCATCTATTAGCTGCTGCTTTTGTGTATCAAATTTATATTTTCCAAGTTGGTATACGTCCTGAATAACACTTGACCCTTTTGTCCTTCTGATAATTGCTTCTAATCTGAAAAGCAACTCTTCCATACTAAAGGGTTTGGTAATGTAATCATCAGCACCAATTTTAAATCCCTGGAAAACATCTTCCTTCATCGACTTTGCCGTTAAGAAGATAATTGGAATTTCAGTGTTGATTAACCTGATGTCTTTTGCAAGTGTAAAGCCATCTTTTTTTGGCATCATTACATCCAGCACGCATAGGTCGTAAGTGTTGCTTGTAAAAGCTTTGTAAGCCTCTTCACCATCAGGGAAAAGATCTGTTTCGTAACCTTTTGCTTCAAGATATTCTCTTAAAAGCATACCAAGATTTTCGTCATCTTCTGCTAAAAGCAGTTTGTATTCTTTTTCCATTCCTTAGTACTTTTTATAGGTAGAAAAATTTTAAATTTTGTTCCAACATTAACTTCGCTTTCCGCTGTAATTGTGCCTCCATGGTCATCTACAATTTTCTTAACGTAAGCAAGTCCTAGTCCAAAGCCTTTTACGTTATGTACATTTCCTGTTGGTACGCGGTAAAACTTCTCAAAGATACGAGTTAAATTCTCTTTTGAGATACCCATGCCATTGTCTTTTACTGAAATCATCACTCCATTATCCTGATTCCACGTTTTAACCTGTAAAATAGGGGTGCCTTTGCGGTATTTAAAGGCGTTATCAAACAGGTTGTATATTACATTGGTAAAGTGTACCTCGTCAACATAAACTGTGTTGTTTTTTGCATCCAGGCTCTCAATGATTTTTCCGTTTTTATTTTCAACTTTTAGTTTAAAATTGGTAGAAACATTGTGAATTAACTGGTTGATATCTAATTTTTTTATTTTTAATCCGGCTTTACCCTTTTCAAAGATAGCCATTTGTAGGACTTTTTCAACTTGAAAACTTAATCTTTTGCTTTCATCCTGTATTACACTCGAGATATGCTGTAATGTTTTTGGTGTTTTTGCAACGCTGGGGTCTTTTAACATTTGCGAAGCAAGTGATATTGTTGAAATAGGTGTTTTAAATTCGTGCGTCATATTGTTGATGAAGTCGTTTTTGATTTCATCTAATCTCTTCTGTCTGAAAATGATTATGATAGTGATGATTGAAGTAAGTATCATCATTAATGTAAAAGTAGCAGAAGGGATGACCATGCCAATAGACTGCATCATGAAATTTGGACGGTCGGGGAAATATAAATTTATATTATGGGCTTTGGGGTGGAGGTCGTTGGGGAAAAGATATTTTTGATAAACAGTTTTAGAACCATTATGTTTGTATCCGGGTGTTGCCATGGCCATCTTACCTTTTTCGTCAAAAATGGCAAACTCAAACTGCAACGTTATACCTTTTTCTGCAAAATGGTTCATCAGCATTACATCTACATTTTCCCTGTCGATTCTTTCTGATATAGATCTTTTGGGGAATAATGCATTTAAGAGCATTTCGCTTTTGTCTTCAACCTTTGTTTTAAGTTCATCCTGAATAGTTAGTAAAGCACTTGTCAGGGGGCCAAACTTACTTGTTCTTGTTGATATAGGCGAACGCTTGTCTAAGCTAAAAATTAATGAATCTTCATTAAAGGTTAGCATTGTTGTATTAATAAACTGATCCTGTAATTGGAATTTAAATTCAATGTCAATGCTTTCTTTATCCAGAAGGTTTTCATCCTTTCTTTTGCTGTCAAAATATTTTGGGGTTCTCTGAAGGTTTTCCGGTAGTTTTTTTGAGCCTTGTTTTTTTAATTGCGATGTTAAAAGAGAGGCTTGTTCTTTACCCTCTATGCGTTCCAGTTTATCTATTACTTCAAATATAGCCTGTTTAACCAGCTTGTCAAATTCGGCTTCTTTTTGATCACTGGCACTTTGCATCCAAAGTGTTTGAATGTAAATTATACCTGCCAAACTTGCGGCAATGATAATAGATAAAAGATATATGAATTTTTTGTTCATTCTTATTAAGGTTCTTAAGAAAGTAAAACGTGGCTGTTTATTGCTATCGCTTTCATGTTTTTAAGAAAGCAACAATATAGTAAAAATGTTTTAAGTTAGGTCTTCTTTTCGCAAGGAAACATTTTGTAAAGCTTCCATGGCAGCATTTTGCTGAGACTCTTTTTTTGAAGTTCCTTCACCCCTGCCAAATACTTTGTTGTCTATTTCTACAGAAGAAACGAAGACAGGGGCGTGTTCGCAGTTGTCAGGTATTTCATCGGTGATAAACTGAATGTCATGCTTGAATTTTTGCCCCCATTCTATCAACATTGATTTAAAATTAGTATCAAGTTTAGTTATCTCATTGAGGTTGACATAAGGGATGAGAATTTTACGTGTAATGAATGTTCTGCATGCCTGGTATCCTTTGTCAACGAATATTGCTCCGATCAATGCTTCCAGAGCATCACCCATGATGTTTGTTTTTTCAAGGGCTATTTTTGATTGGGAGCTGATGATGTTTTTTATCCCTAATTTTAAGGCAGTTTCGTTAAGGAATGCGCGGTTAACAATTTTTGAACGTGTTTTGGTTAAAAAACCTTCGTTTACATTGGGATATTTGTTGTATAATTCCTGGGCAACAACAGCTCCAAGGATTGCATCGCCTAAAAACTCTAGGCGTTCATTGTTGATAATTTCCCCGTCAGGTTTTTTGATCATAGCAGATTTGTGAACCAAAGATAATTCATAAACCTCAATATCAGAGGGGAAGCTACCTGTAATTTTTTTTAGTAAAAAATAAAGCTTTCTCCTGTCTGGAGAAAGCTTTATTATTTGAGATAATATTTTAATCACAATCAATTAAATCGCTTTAAATATAACTGATGCATTATGACCCCCAAAACCAAATGTATTTGATAAAGCAGCTTTTACTTCGCGCTTCTCGGCTTTGTGGTACGTCATGTTTAATTTTGGATCAATTTCAGGATCATCAGTAAAGTGGTTGATAGTAGGAGGTACAATTCCTTCTTTAATAGCCATAATACAGGCAATAGACTCAATTGCTCCCGCAGCCCCTAATAGGTGACCTGTCATTGATTTTGTGGAACTGATGTTTAGCTTATAAGCGTGTTCTCCAAATACTTCTTTTATAGCTAAAGTCTCAGCAATATCTCCACGAGGCGTAGCTGTACCATGAACATTAATATAATCAATGTCCTCAGCTTTTGTGTCATTATCCTTTAATGCCATTAGCATCACATTTTTAGCGCCTAATCCTTCAGGATGTGGAGCTGTTAAGTGATGGGCATCTGCTGTCATTCCCGAACCGATAACTTCGCAGTATATTTTAGCACCGCGAGCTACTGCATGTTCATATTCTTCCAGAATTAAAGCAGCTCCACCTTCACCCATTACAAAACCGTCACGGTCTTTATCGAATGGACGAGAGGCTGTTGTAGGATCGTCGTTTCTGGTTGACAAAGCTTGCATGGAGTTGAAACCTCCCATACCTGCTTCGCAAATTGCAGCTTCAGATCCTCCGGTAACAAATACTTTTGCTTTACCCAATCTTATTAGATTATAAGCATCACCAATTGCATTTGTTGATGAAGCACATGCAGAAACCGTATTGTAATTTGGTCCTCTGAATCCGTACTTCATAGAAATATGACCAGCGGCAATGTCGCCAATCATTTTTGGTATAAAAAATGGGTTGAAACGTGGATTTCCATCGTTATTAACAAACCCTTTGATTTCTTCTGTAAATGTTTGAATTCCACCAATACCGGCTCCCCAAATTACACCAACCTGATCATGGTCAATGCTTTCAGTATCAATGCCGGAATCTTGAACCGCTTGCTCAGATGCAATTAATGCAAACTGAGCAAACATATCAAGTTTTCTTGCCTCTTTACGATCAAAATAATCGTTAGAGTTGTAATTTTTTACTTCACAAGCAAATTTTGTCTTGAAATTGGTGGTGTCAAATCGAGTAATGGGTGCAGCACCACTTACTCCATTTACAAGGTTGTTCCAAAGTTCGTCGATGGAATTACCTAGTGGAGTGATTGCTCCTAATCCCGTTACTACTACTCTTTTTAACTCCATAACTTCTTTTAAAGTATAATACTACTTTTATTTACTTATTTAGCGTTCTCCTCTATATAAGAGATGGCATCACCTACGGTGCCAATGTTTTCGGCTTGATCATCAGGAATAGCGATGTTGAATTCCTTTTCAAACTCCATGATCAACTCAACAGTGTCAAGAGAGTCAGCACCCAAATCATTTGTGAAGCTTGCTTCAGGTGTAACTTCAGTTTCGTCAACTCCTAGTTTGTCTACGATGATTGCCTTTACTCTTGATGCAATGTCAGACATAGCTTTTAATTTTAAGTTAATAATTAAAATTTATTGATTTAAATAACTTTGCAAAGGAAAAAAAATCAGGATAATTATTCAAATTAAATTGAAATAAAATGATGATAGATGCTTTTTTTTCTATTTTTGACACTCTTAATATTAGTTCAGTTAATTGTATAAAACACAGAAAATGAGTAAGGTTGCCATCTTTGCGTCAGGGTCGGGATCTAATGCAGAAAATATTGTAAATTTTTTTAAAGGGAAGTCATTTAACACCGAATTTCGCTTTTTTACCAATAAAAAAGATGCCTTCGTCAACCAAAGGGCGAAGAAATTGGGAATAAATATTACAGTCTTTGATAAAAATGAGTTTTATAATACGGATAAAGTCTTAAATGAACTTATTGTTGGGGAGTATGATATTGTTGTATTGGCCGGCTTTTTATGGCTTATTCCCGAAGGTTTGGTTAAAGCCTTTAAGGGACGTATCGTAAATATCCATCCTGCTTTACTTCCTAAGTATGGCGGAAAGGGTATGTATGGGAAAAAGGTTCATGAGGCTGTAGTGGCTAATAGTGATTCGGAAACCGGTATTACCATCCATATGGTGGATGAAAGGTATGATGAAGGAAAAGTTTTGTTTCAGAAGGCCTGTAAAGTAGATAAAGGTGATTCTGCCGAAGATGTTGAACAAAAGGTGCATGCGTTGGAATATAAATATTATCCGGTTGTGATAGAAAAGTTATTGAACGATTTGCTTTAGCTCTTTTATATAGAGGGTGGTTTTGTATTGTTTGGGTTAGGAAATAACATATATATTGAGTTTATTTATAATTGATAAATTGCCCTATAAACCTTTATAAACAATAATTGGCATGGCTACATTGTTAGATGCAAACTATTTGATGGATAAGCTTGGGATTGATATCCCATTAATTGCTGTGTATGATGCTCCTCATGATGCCCCCTTTGATAATGTAATAGAACCGGTTAGTTTTAAGCGGATTTGTATGTTTGCATATTATAATGCCTGGTTGCGGGGACAAACATTAAAGCTTACTTCTACAAATTATGGATGTGGAGGCTGTGGATATTGGATATTTGGCAAGGAATCCAGAGAGCCTCATGAATTTGTGGAATTTTTGTGTGATGAAGAGGGGTTGAAATGTTCGCATGAAGTTACTAAAAATTGGTTGGATGTGTGCTTGCCTTATAAATCAAAGCATAAGTGTATTTATATAGGGACCATTAAAAATTCGATGGCAGCGTATCTTAAGTCTGTAACTTTTTTTGTAAATGCTGACCAGTTGAGTGCTTTGGTGATTGGAGCTAATTATTTTAGTGATTCTGTCAAAAGCACTGTTAGTGTTCCGTTTGGCTCCGGGTGTATGCAGATTTTAACCTTGGTAAACCAGAGTGAAGAGCCTATGGCGTTGATTGGGGCAACAGATTTGGCTATGCGAAAATATTTGCCAAAAAATATTATGGCTTTTACTGTAAACCCGGCTATGTTTGAAAAATTATGCTCTCTGGATGATGAAAGCTTTTTAACTAAGCCGTTTTTGAAGGATTTATTGGATTTTAGGAAATCGACAAAATGATCGAATCAGTTATCTGATTTTAAATAAAAAAAGGCTGTCCTTGTATTGAAGACAGCCTCTGTTTTTTATTTAGTGCTATGTGGCAATATTAGTTCGTCCACTTGTGTTTTTAAAGGTTTATAAAAATCCTTAAATCTTTTCATGTCTTCTTTCTTTACTGGCTCTACAGGAGGTGCTTTTACTTTTAAAGGATCTATTGGTTTTCCATTTTTAAACACCCTGTAATCAAGGTGTGGTCCGGTTGATAGGCCTGTGGATCCTACATATCCGATCAATTGCCCTTGTTTTACTTTGTCGCCCTGATTGAGTCCTTTGGCAAAGCCATTTAAATGCATATAAACAGTAGTGTAAACGCTGTTGTGTTTAATTTTTAGATAGTTTCCTCCACCTCGAGCCTGAAATCCTTTGGCAATAATACGTCCATCCCCGATTGAAAAAACATGTGTTCCTTTAGGTGCAGCATAATCTATTCCGTGGTGTGGTCTTCTGATTTTTAAAACAGGATGGTACCTGCTATGGGAGAACCGACTGCTGATGCGAGAGAATTTTAGCGGGGCTTTTAAGAAAGCTTTTCGAAGGCTTTTCCCTTTTTCATCAAAGTAATTGTATGTAGCACTGTCTTCCTGAAAGTGAAACGAATAATAATCATCTCCTCTGTGGTGAAATAGGGCTGCTTCAATTGAGCTGATTCCAACAGAGGTGGAATCTACATAGTCTTCGGTGTATAAAACCTTAAAATAATCACCTTTTTCAATTCCAAAGAAATCAACTGTCCAGGCGTATATGTCCGATAATTGCAAAGCTAACACAGGGCTGGTGCCATTTTCTGTCATAGCGTTCCATAATGAGGAGGTTATGATACCGGAAGCAGTTTTTTTTACTTTCCTGATTTCTTTTTGCCCGGTTGTTACAGTGATTGAATCCTGTAAGTTATAGACAACATAGTTTACTTTGTCTATTTCATATACAAAATAGCGGGGCGTATGCAGGCTGTCGTGATCGAGGAAAACAAAGTAAGGATTGCCTACTTTTATTTTTCGAACATCAAAGGTGTTCTTGCTTTGTTTTGCCAGTTTATCTATTTGGTTATAAGGAATGTCGTATTTTAACAAAATAGAGGCTAAAAACTCATTCCTTTTTACGTTGTTGTTTTCAATTACAAAAGAGTCAACGGGTAAACCAAACAATAGGTTAGGGGGGGCAACAGCAACCGTATCTATCGGGTTGGTGATTGTTTGTTTGTCTTTTTGTTCTTTTGTGGAGCAGCCTGTTATTGCGTAAAGTATAATGGCTAGTAAGATAAATCTACCAGAAAAATTGAATAGAAACTTTAACATGATATAATTTTATTATTGCGGTGTTGTGTATAATATTTTCCGCAAGTTATTATAACCTGTTTAGAAATCAAGGATATTTTGGTAGATATTTTAAGCTTTAATTTTATCAAAGCCTTGCCCGTATACGCCGGAAACAGTTCCCATGGTAATAAAAGCTTTGGGATCAATATCTTTGATGATTTTAAATAAGATGGAAGAAGTCCTTTTTCTGGATATTACCATAAGGATTTTTTTGTGCTCTCTTGTGTATCCACCTATCCCATCAATTATAGTAACGCCTTTATCTCCATCGGTCAGAATTCTATCAACCAGTTCTTCGTATTTATCACTAATGATAAATAATTGTACAGTTTGCTTGTTTCCGGATATTACCATGTCGATACAGTAGCTAAATATAGCCATGGTGATTAATCCATAAACAATCTTCTCAATATCGTGGAATACAATATAGCTGGTAGATATTATAACTATATCAAAGGTAAGCAATAAGCGGCCCAGGCTGACGTTTTTAAATTTATTGATGATCATGGCGATGATTTCAGTGCCGCCTGTGCTTCCGCCATTTATAAACAATAAACCTGTACCGGTACCTCCAAGCGCTGCTCCAAGTAGTGTGGCAATAAATATGTCGCTAACGATTGGAGAGGTAAAATGTTTGGTTAAATATGAAAGCAGCAATGAAAAGATAACTGTGCAATATACTGTTTTGATGCCATATGATAGGCCTAATATTTTTATGGCCAGTAGTATTAAGCCAATGTTTATTGCTAATGAAGTAAAACCAACATCCCAACCAAATAAAAAGTAAAATGTGCTGGACAAGCCGGTTATCCCTCCCCCAATTATACCGGAAGGGATTAGGAAGCCGGCCCAGCCTAAGCTTGAAAGGCAGACTGCAATTGTGATTGTTGCATATGATTTTGTTTCCTGTAGTATCTTACTAAAAGTCATTTTGTCCTTACTTGTTTTAACTTACACTTTAATCTGGTCAAACCCCTTACCGTATACGCCGGAAACGGTTCCCATGGTTACAAATGCTTCAGGATCTATATCTTTAATGATCCTGAACAGTACCGCAGAAGTTCTTTTTTTTGAGATTACCATCAATACTTTTTTTGACTCTCCGGTATATGCCCCAACGCCATCCAGGATGGTACAGCCCTTTTCTGTTCTTGAAATGATATTCTCTGAAATCTCTTTGTATTTGGTGCTAATGATAAATAGTTGTACGGTTTGTTTGTTTCCTGTAATTACCATGTCAACAGCGTAGCCAAAAATAGCCATGGTGATAAAACCATACATTACTATTTCAATGTTGTGAAACACAATATATCCGGTGGAGATTATAAAAATATCACATAGTAATAATAGTCTGCCCAGGCTGATGTTTTTGTATTTGTTTATGATCATGGCGATTATGTCAGTACCGCCAGTGCTCCCGCCGCTTACAAATATGATTCCAGCACCGGTTCCTGCCAGAGTGGAGCCAATGAGGGTTGCCATAAACGTGTCGTCGGTAAGTGGTTTTGGGAAGGAGTGGGTAAATGCTGACAGCAGGATACCAAATAGGATAATACAATAAACACTTTTTACACCAAACGAAAAACCAAGCAGTTTAATGGCCAGGAGAACAAGGAGTGCATTGATTGAGATAGAAACCAAACCAACATCCCATCCCCATAAAAAATGGAATGTACTGGCTAAGCCGGTTATTCCTCCACCAACAATTCCAGCAGGGATGATAAAGGCAGCCCAACCTAATGTCGCCACACAAAGGGCAAAAGTCAGCATTAAATATGACTTTGCCTCACGAATAAAGACTTGTTTAGTCATGACTATAAAAAATAATAAAAAATAAGGCTTTTAATCCTCTTGTATAATGCGTTATAAATTTTTGCAAAGAAAGTGAAGGTTAGTTGTTTAAAACAATAATAAAGTCATGTTTTAAAAATATATAGGCTGATTTTTGTCATGGAAAGTTTGGTGGGATTTTATTCTCTGTGTTGGAGGCCGACTTTATGGATGTAAGGTTTAGTTACCCATACATGATGCTTTGCTCAGCAATAACTTTGATTTTATCCCAACCCGCACAGTACGAGAGGCTTCCCCAGTCAGGGACGAGGGGTGAGTGGTGGGAGTTACTATTAAACAGGAGTTTTCTTGCAGAGACTGGTTAGATCAGTACTGCTCTTCTCGTAATTTTGACCGCGAAAGATGCAGGTTAAAAAAAGGCCATCCCAAATGAGATGGCCTTGTATAATACGATTTGTTTTATCCAACCACTACGTTGATGATTTTTTTAGGAACGATGATGATTTTTCTAATAGTTTTTCCTTCGATCCATTTTTGAGCTGATTCGTGGTTTTTTACTGCCTCTTCAATCTCGCTATTTGGGGCATCAACAGGCATTTCTAATTTGAAACGCATTTTGCCATTAAATGATACCGGGTAGGAGAAGGTAGACTCTACTAAATGTGAGGCTACAAATTCGGGCCATTCAGCATCGCAAACAGTGCCGGTTTTTCCAAGTAAGCTCCATAGTTCTTCAGATAAGTGAGGTGCAAATGGAGCTAGTAAGGCAGTGAGTGGTTCAAGGATTTCCCTTTTGTTGCATTTTAGGGCTCCCAGTTCGTTAACACATATCATAAAGGCACTAACACAGGTGTTAAATGAAAATTTCTCAATATCGTCAGTGATCTTCCTGATGGCTTTATGTAGCGTTTTTAATTCATCTTTGCTTGCCTTATCATCAGAAACTTCAAACTCATCATTGTTGTTAAAGAACAAACGCCATGTTTTACGAAGGAACTTGTGTACCCCGTCAATACCATTGGTATCCCAAGGTTTGCTTTGTTCTAGTGGTCCAAGGAACATTTCATATAAACGAAGTGTGTCTGCACCATAATCTTCGATAATGTCATCCGGGTTAACCACATTAAACATCGACTTCGACATTTTTTCAACAGCCCATCCGCAAACATATTTACCATCTTCAAGGATAAATTCGGCATCTTTATATTCGGGATTCCAGTTTTGGAATTTTTCTATATCCAACACATCGTTACTTACAATGTTTACATCAACATGGATGGCAGTTGTTTCATAATCACCTTTAAGGTTTAGAGAAACAAATTTGTTGGTTCCATTGATTCTGTATACAAAGTTCGAACGTCCCTGGATCATACCCTGGTTAATCAGCTTTTTGTATGGTTCATCTTTAACAATGTATCCATAATCAAACAGGAATTTATTCCAGAAGCGTGAATAGATCAAGTGACCGGTTGCGTGCTCTGTTCCTCCGATATACAGGTCAACATCCTGCCAGTACTCATTGGCTTCTTTACCAACTAAAGCCTTGTCGTTTTTAGGGTCCATATAGCGTAAGTAGTAGGCCGAGGAACCTGCAAAACCTGGCATGGTATTTAATTCCAATGGGTAAGCATCTTTGTATACCCAGTTTTTAGCACGACCCAATGGGGGTTCGCCGCTTTCTGTTGGTAAAAACTTGTCAATCTCCGGCAATTGAAGAGGAAGATCTGCTTCATCAACCATATGAGGCATGTTATCCTTATAATAAACAGGGAATGGCTCTCCCCAATAGCGTTGACGGCTGAAAATGGCATCGCGTAAGCGGTAATTGACTTTTACGTCGCCTACTTTTTTCTCGCGGATATATTCTTTTGTTTGGGCAATAGCTTCGGGAACACTTAATCCGTTTAAGAATCCGGAGTTGATCATGGTTCCTGCCTTGGAATCTTTTGAGTCTTCCCAGGTTGCAGGATCTGTAGCCTCTTCGCCTTCGGGAATTACTACCTGTAAAATTGGCAAGTTAAAGTGTCTTGCAAAGGCAAAGTCGCGCGAATCGTGACCAGGAACGGCCATGATCGCACCAGTGCCATATCCGGCTAACACATAATCGCCAACCCAGATTGGAATTTCTTCTCCTGATAAAGGATTGATGGCATAAGCACCTGAGAAAACACCTGATACCTTTTTAACTTCAGATTGACGCTCTCTTTCGGTTCTCTTTTTAGTTTCTTCAAGATAAGCCTCTACGGCTTCCTTTTGTTCAGGAGTGGTTAATTGCTGTACTAGTTCGCTTTCGGGAGCCAGTACCATAAAAGTTACCCCGAAAACAGTATCGGCACGGGTGGTAAAGATGTCCATTTCGATATCAGAATCTTTTACCTTAAACTTCATCTCGGCTCCTTCGCTTTTGCCAATCCAGTTGCGCTGTATTTCTTTTAAGGAGTCTGTCCAGTCAACATTATCCAATCCTTCTAGCAATCTTTCGGAGTAAGCAGAAACACGCAATAGCCATTGGCGCATTATTTTCTGTTCAACCGGGTGACCACCCCTGACTGAGATCCCTTCTTTAACTTCATCGTTCGCTAAAACCGTTCCTAGTGCAGGACACCAGTTTACCATGGTATCGGCTAAATAGGCCAAGCGGTAGTTTAATAATATTTCATCCTGTTCTTTTGCCGATTTTGCTTTCCACTCCCCGGCGGTAAATTCTAAATCTTCGGTGCCGGCCAAGTCGAGTCCATTTGTTCCAACCGAGCAAAAAGCCTCTTTGAGTTCACAGATAGGTCGGGCTTGTTTGGCCTGGTTGCAATAATAGCTGTCAAACATTTTCATAAAAGCCCACTGTGTCCAGTGATAGTAATCTGGTTCACAAGTTCTTATTTCCCTGTCCCAATCGTAACAGAAACCAATTTTGTCTAACTGTTCGCGGTATCGGTTCAGGTTTTTTTCGGTAGTGATTGCCGGGTGTTGTCCTGTTTGAATAGCGTATTGCTCCGCAGGAAGTCCATATGCATCGTAGCCCATGGGGTGCAATACATTAAAGCCATTTGAACGTTTGTAACGACTGTAAATGTCAGAAGCAATATAACCTAGTGGGTGACCAACGTGTAAGCCGGCTCCCGAAGGATAAGGAAACATATCTAACACATAAAACTTTGGACGGTTTTTATCAATGTCCACTTTGTAAGTCTTGTCTTTTACCCATTGCTTCTGCCATTTTTCTTCAATGGCTTTAAAGTTGTATTCCATATTGTTATTGTATCAAAAATTCGCATGAATGAACTCAAAATAATGAGTTCGTATAGAAAGTGCGAAATTAAAAAATCTTTTAGAAAATGTGGGTGAAATAGGTCATGGAAACAAATATCTATGAAAAAAAAACAGTAAGATTATAGTGCTTAGTTATGGCACAGGTACTTGTTTTTGCTGCTGAAATAGCGAGTAAAGGGAGATTGTGAACAGTAACTTTCTATATTTTTAATAATAATTCAAAAGTTTTTATAAATTTGCGCGTCCTTAGTAATAAGGAATGTGTCCACCACATTAACGGCCCCTTAGTTCAATGGATAGAATGCTGGATTCCGGTTCCAGTGATATGAGTTCGAATCTCGTAGGGGTCACACGATACAATATGTCAATTGTGTTAAAAGCGCTTGGGGCTGTGGTTCCAGGCGCTTTTTTTGGTTGATAGAATTAAAAACTATGGAGGAAAGAGAAGAAATATGGTTTGTTTATTTACTACAGAGTGAGAAGGATGGTTCCTATTATGTTGGAATGACTA